>JAZPXN010000052.1:0-48257 GCA_045543655.1 Eubacteriales bacterium | reverse complement strand
AGCTGTTTGTGAAATCCGACATTCTGAACAGAGAAACAACTGTTGATCTCTATAATCAATGCGGAACAATCCGCCGCATCTTGATTGCATCCATCAATACCGCAAAGGAGAGCACGAAATGAACTTCTTAACAAAACTGTTTAAGAAGAAACCCGTGGTAGAAATACCGCCATGGCCTTCATGGGAAACTGTTGATTAAATGATGAACGACATGTATCCTCAATCATGCCCCGCACGGTCCTCAGTACGGTGATATTCAAAAGATCGCTCGAGGAGATATGTTGTACTGAAGGGCGAAAAGGAGTTTTTTACTTATCAACTGGAAGCAATCTATCAGTACGATGAAGACGAATGGAAATATATTTGTTCACACGACAATGTGCTACCTGCAATGTGGGAACCGTTTAGAGGGATTGTCGGAAAATCCATTTTTGAAAATATAGACGAATTGCTTAATGAATTAAAAGCAGAACCGGAGTATAAGCAATACTTTTGATTACTACACTACTTTTGCTTACTTTTACCTCGATTTTGCTCCGTTTGGTTACCCTTTCGAAAAAAAGCACTTGCGAAAAGCAAGTGCTTTTTTCAATGAAGTGCGCCTTACAGCGCATGAAAAATGAAGCAAGGCTATGCCTTATGAAATAGGGATTCACCACACAAAAAGAACTACACGCTTCATATTTTCGAAACAAGCACGCCTTTCCCTGACGAATTGCAAACTTTTTGTAAACCCACTTGACAAATCGGTCTACATGGTGTAGAATTAAAATAGGTCTACAATCTGTAGAATATTGTTCGGGAGGTAAAAAACCATGCAGGAATATCATCTGGGCGAAATCGAGGCCCGTTTTGCGGAGATCATCTGGGAAAACGAGCCAATCTCCTCCACCGTGCTTGCGAAAAAATGTGAAGAAGTCCTGACCTGGAAAAAATCCACCACCTACACCGTGCTGAAGCGGCTCTGTGAAAAGGGAATCTTCCAAAATGAGAAGGGCACAGTCACTTCCCGGATTTCCAAGGAAGAATTTTACGCTCTGCAAAGCCGGAAATTCGTGGATGACACCTTCCACGGCTCTCTGCCGGCCTTCCTTGCGGCCTTCACCGCCCGTCAACAGCTGACTCCGGAGGAAGTGGCTCAATTGCGCCGCATCGTTGATGATTACGAGGAGGAATAACCGTGGACGCCGTATTTCTCAAGATCCTGAATATGAGCATCACCGCCGGCTGGCTGGTGCTAGGCATCGTTGTGCTTCGGCTGATTCTGAAAAGAGCGCCGAAATTCATCGCCGCGGCGCTATGGGCATTGGTCGGCTTTCGGTTGATCCTGCCCGTTTCCTTTGAAAGCGATCTCAGCCTGCTTCCGAGCAAGGAATTTATACCGGAGGAAACGGTCTATTCCCATTCCACCGCAAACCCGAAGGGCGCGGAATTGTTGGATTTTATCGAGAATAATCCCGTATCCTACGAGCTGACGGTCAAAGACGGAAGCCTTACCTTTTCGGAATTTACCGCCCCCGATACCGACTACGTGAACCCTCTGCGGATTTTTACCTACGTAGGCGCCGGCGTCTGGGCGGCGGGAATGATCGCCCTGCTTCTCTATACTTTAATCAGTTGTATTCGCATCCGTCGAAGGGTGCGAGAGGCGGTGCCGGAGGCGAAGGGGATTTACCGGTGCGACCGGATCGAAACCCCTTTTATCTACGGATTCTTCCGGCCGAAGATCTATCTTCCATCCGATCTCGACGCGACGGACGCGGAATACGTAATCGCCCACGAAAAAGCCCATCTGAAGCGGCTGGATCATTGGTGGAAGCCCTTGGGATTCCTGCTTTTGACGGTTTATTGGTTCCATCCCCTTCTCTGGGTCGCTTATCTTCTGTTGTGCCGGGATATCGAGCTGGCCTGCGATGAAAAGGTGCTGAAGGAGCTGGGCACCGGGATCAAAAAAGATTATTCCAACGCTCTGATCCATTGCAGCGTTTCCCGGAAAACCGTAGCCGCCTGCCCCCTGGCCTTCGGCGAGGTGGGGGTGAAACAGAGGGTCAAATCGGTTTTGAGCTATAAAAAGCCGACTCTCTGGATTCTGATTGCGGCCGCCGTGCTGTCTGCCGCCCTGGCCGTCGCCTTTCTCACCGACCCGAAACGGAATCTCACCGAAGAAGTCACGCCGTCCACGACCTTCTCCGACGTTTCCGTCAAGGTTCTTTCGGTAGAACTGGGAGATAAAACCTCCACCATGCTGGTGCGGATCCGGAACGACAACGACGAACCGATCACCTACGATGATAAAATGCAATTACTCCGCTGGCAGGACAGCGAATGGAAGACCTGGATGTTCAACGGAATCTACGAACAATCGTCGTCTACCTATCTTCTGGAGCCGGGAGACAGTGCCGTCCGGGAGATTTCCTGGGCAACCGCAGACGTTTCCACGCCGGGAAAATATCGTATTGCTTTCATCTTTGAGCTGTTTGACAATTGGGACGCAAAAACCGAACAACTGGTGGAACGCTTCCAATCCGCGTATTTTGATTTCACGATCGACGAAGACCTCGAAATCCGAAATTATACCCATTTCCTGGAACAGGGATACGTAAGGCTTCATATCAACGGAGTTACAAAACGGTTTTCCCTTCTCTATCACGACAGAATCCTGGAAGAAGGCGTACTGAACAAAATCAGCCATCCGGGATTTCTGGTGCTGAATTGCGATTCCGGAAAAACCTTCTTCTTCCACGTAACGAGCGGACGCGTTGTCTTTCTTTCCCGCCACTCGGATCCGATGCCGGACGAGATCATAAATAGTCTCAACGGCAGAATTCTTTCCTTCCAGCATCAAGGACCGGAATATGCGGAACTGCTCTGGCCTTCCAATTACTCTTATAAAATGTACCGCATCCCATCGGAAGAGAAATTTTCCACGGAGCTGTGGCTTAACAGCCTCGCAACAGACCTTGGCGGCACGTTTCTGATCTGGAAAAGACCTCTGATTGACGGCGGATACGATTCGGTCATCCAGGGACGATACAAGGCAAACGAAGAAGGCATCGTCTGTATCGCCGACGATGGCAGAGAAATACGCTTCACCTGGTCGGAGATTAAAAATCTGGAACACAGAGGCGAGGACGGATATTATCCGTTGCGCTACCCCATCCCGGAAGCAGGAGCAGAATCCTTCGGATTCTTCCCCGGAGAGGAATTAACAAGCATAACCAAATAACCGGATCCCCCGCAGAATTACGCCTGCGGGGGGCATTCTTCTTATACTTATTTCACATAATTGTCGACAAATTTATGAACTGTAAATACCTCCGGTTGACATTCCTATATTAAATATGATATAATACTGATGTAAATTTTTTTCTTTCGACAAAACAAATATTCCAATTCCCGTTTCCCATTCCGGCCGTTTTCCCGTAACGCCGTCATGATATGACGATTGATTGGATTTTCGCACCTTCCCCGCGTGCGGAATCTGCAGACTTTCCCAAAGGTCTGTTTTTTTGTTGTAAGATATCCGAGGTGTTTCCCATGAAAGCAATGGAAGAAAAGATTCTGAAGGAAGGCAAGGTCTTCCCCGGGCACATTCTGAAGGTCGGCAGTTTTCTCAATCACCAGCTGGACACCGCTTTCTTGATGGAAGTGGGCAAAGAAATTGCAGACCTTTACAAAGACGAAAAGATTGATAAGGTGGTCACCATCGAAACGTCGGGGGTTGCCGTGGCCTTTGCCGCCGCCGCTCACATCGGCGTTCCCGTGGTCTATGCGAAAAAGCACAAATCTTCCAATCTGCCGCCAGACCTTTATTCCGCCATCGTGCACTCCTTCACCCACAACATGGATTATACGGTCTATATCAGCGCCGATTTCCTGCAGAAGGGCGAAAAGGTGCTGATCGTGGACGATTTCCTCGCCGTAGGGAACGCTCTGAACGGCCTTATAGATATCGTGGGACAAGCCGGTGCGGAAACCGTAGGGATTGCTACGGCGATTGAAAAAGGCTTCCAGGGTGGCGGAGACGCCCTCCGTGCCAGAGGCATCCGGGTAGAATCCATGGCCATTATCGACGATATGACGGATACCGACATCGTCTTCCGTCCCCAGGCCCGCTGATTTCGATATGTAAAAATTTACATATAAATTTTTTTTGCTGAACAAGCAAGGAGGAAAAAACATGAAAAAGATTTTCGCGCTTCTGCTCGTTCTCTGCATGGCTACCGCCCTGTTCGTAGGTTGCGGCCCTGCGGAAGAATCCGGCAAACTGAAGATCGGCGTCATCCTCATCGGCGATGAGAACGAAGGTTATACCTACGCTCACATCAAAGGAATTCAGGATGCCGTCAAGACTCTGGGCGAGGACAAGATCGAAGTGATCTGGAAGTACAACGTTGCTGACAACACTGACGCTGCTTATCCCGCCGCTACCGACCTGGTCGAACAGGGTTGTACCTACATCTTCTCCAACTCCTACGGTCATCAGAGCCATATGCTCCGCGCCGCGAAGGAGAACCCCGACGTGAACTTCGTCGCCGTTACCGGTGACACTGCGAAGAAGGACAACCTGCCAAACTTCGCCAACGCCTTCAACGCCACCTATCAGTCCCGTTACGTTTCCGGTGTGGTTGCCGGTATGAAGATTAAGGAACTGGTTGACGGCGGCAAGCTGACCGACAAGAACATGGACGCTAACGGCAACGTTAAAGTCGGTTACGTCGGCGCTTTCCCCTATGCCGAAGTCGTTTCCGGTTACACCGCTTTCTATCTGGGCATTAAGTCCGTTTACGACAAGGTCGTAATGAACGTTTCCTACACCAACTCCTGGTTCGATCCCATTGCCGAAGCGGCCGCTGCCGAAGCCTTCGTTGCTGACGGCTGCGTCGTCACTTCTCAGCACGCTGACTCCACCGGCGCTCCCTCTGCCGTGGAAGCCAAGAACAAGGAAGGCACCGTAGTTTACTGCGTCGGCTACAACATCGATATGCTGTCCGTCGCTCCCAACTCTGCTCTGACCTCTGCCACCAACGACTGGTCCGTTTACTACACCTACGCCATCGGCCAGGCTCTGAAGGGCGAAGCCATTGCCACCAACTGGTCCAAGGGCTACTCCGATGACGCCGTAGGCATCACCGCACTCGGTACTGCCTGCGCCGCCGGCACCGCCGAAAAGGTCGCCGACGTGGAAGCCGCTCTGAAGAACGGCACCCTGAAGGTGTTCGATACCTCTAAGTTCACCGCTCCCGCTGCTGACGGTGTTACCGTGGACGAGAACGGTAAGGTTACTGAGTACCTTGCGGATATCGACGGTGACTTCGTTGGCGAAACCAACGTCGTGAAGGACGGCTACGTTGACGAATCCAATGCTGAAGAATTCCGCAGCGCTCCCTACTTCGCTCTGCGCATCAACGGCATTATCGAAAACATGACCGCCGAAAACTGATCTTTGATTCAGTAAAGAATAAGGGAGGTCCCCTCCGGGACTTCCCTTATTCCGATTTTTTCATATACGTCGGAACGGACGGAGCCCCCGTCTCATCCGGCAAAAAGAACGAACGTCTCCCCTGTGGAACGCAGGAATCATAAAACAAAGGAGATTTGCCAATGGAACGGTCCAGCGCCATCCGCCTGGAAAACGTAACGAAGACCTTCGGCTCTGTCGTTGCAAACAAGGACATCTGTCTCGACATCCGCTACGGTGAAATTCTTTCTCTGCTGGGAGAAAACGGAAGCGGCAAAACGACGCTGATGAATATGCTTTCCGGAATCTATTTCCCCGATTCCGGCAAAATCTACGCCAACGAACGGGAGGTTTCGATTCGATCGCCCAAGGACGCGTACGATCTCAACATCGGCATGATCCATCAGCACTTCAAGCTGGTCGATATCTTTACCGCCACGGAGAACGTGGTTCTCGGCGTCAATTCCGGCAAGAAGGAAAGCCTGAAATCTGCTGCTGCACGGATTCGCGAAATCTGCGACACCTATGGATTCGACGTAGACCCAAATCAAAAAATATATAATATGTCGGTTTCCCAAAAACAGACGCTGGAGATCGTCAAGGTGCTTTATCACGGCGCAGAGGTTCTGATCCTCGACGAGCCTACGGCGGTTCTTACCCTGCAGGAAACCCAAAAGCTGTTTAAGGTCCTCCGCAACATGAAGGAAGCCGGCAAAGCCATCGTTATCATCACCCACAAGCTGAACGAGGTGCTGGAGATCTCCGACCGTGTATCCATCCTGCGGCGGGGCGAATATATCGGCACCGTCGAAACCAAGGACGCGACTGAGCTTTCCCTGACCGAAATGATGGTAGGCAAAAAGGTCAGCCTCGATATCTCCCGTCCTATCGTGGAAAAGAAGAAGCCTCTTTTGGAAATCCGCAATCTTTCCATTAAAAACGACGAAGGCCACGTTGCCATAGACAACGTAAGCTTTTACATTCGCGGCGGCGAAATTCTTGGCGTTGCCGGGATTGCGGGCTGCGGACAGAAGGAACTGTGCGAAGCCATTGCAGGACTTCGGAAGATTGAAAACGGAATGATGATTCATCGGGGCGAGGATATCTCCACCATGAATCCCAAGCAGATCCTGCAAAAAGGGATCTCCATGAGCTTCATCCCCGAAGACCGCCTTGGGATGGGTCTTGCCCCTTCACTCTCCATCACCGACAATATGATCCTGAAGACCTATGCAGAAGGTCGCTCTCCCATGGTAGATCGGAAAAAAGGCAGAAAGGAAGCGGAGAAGGTCATCGCCGACCTGGGGGTCGTAACTCCCTCGACCGAAACACCCGTCCGCCGTCTTTCCGGCGGGAACGTGCAAAAGGTTCTGCTGGGCAGAGAAATCAAAAACGGTCCCAACGTGATCGTTACGGCATACCCCGTCCGCGGGCTTGACATCAATTCTTCTTATCTTATTTACGATATTCTCAACGAGCAGAAAAAGAAAGACGTCGGAATTCTCTTTATCGGCGAGGATCTGGACGTCATGCTTTCCCTCTGCGACAAGATCATGGTTCTTTGCCACGGCAAAGTCATGGGTATCGTCAACGCGGAAAACACGTCCAAGGAAGAGCTCGGGCTCATGATGACCGGCGCAATCAATCTTCTGGAGGAACGCACTACCGATGAAAAAACGCCCGGAATTGCTCCGGACACACAAATTGAGGAGGGGACGAAATGAGTACCGAAGTGACTGCAAAAATCAAAGAACCCTTCCTGCGCATTGCAAAACGCGACGGCCTGAAGGCCTGGAAGGCGTGGATCATACGCGGAATCGCCCTGATCGCGGCATTGCTGCTCTGTGCGCTGTTCGTTTTCACCATCACGAATCTGAACCCCATAGAAGTATACGAATCCATGGCAAAAGGCGCCTTCGGCACCACCCGCCGGACCTGGATCACCTTCCAGGATACCGCAATTCTTCTGTGCGTTGCCCTCGGTCTTGCTCCCGCGTTTAAGATGAAATTCTGGAACATCGGCGCGGAAGGTCAGGTTCTGGTCGGAGGGATCACCACCGCAGCCTGCATGATCTATCTTGGTGACGTCCTCCCCCTCTGGCTGACCATCCTCCTGATGGTGGTAACCTCCGTCCTTGCAGGCGCAATCTGGGGACTGATCCCGGCGCTTTTCAAGGCAAAATGGAACACGAACGAAACTCTGTTCACCCTGATGATGAACTACATCGCAATTCAACTGACCCGGTTTTTCGTAGCAAAATGGGAAAACCCCTTCGGCTCCAACAGCGTCGGTGTTATCAACCCCGAAACGAAAGGCGGCTGGCTCCCGGAAATCGGAAACAATCGCATGGTATCCCCCTACGTCCTGCCCGTCGTTATCGTTCTGGCGCTGACGGTCTTCATGTTCTTCTATCTGCGCAACAGCAAGCACGGCTACGAGATCTCCATCGTCGGCGACAGTGAAAACACCGCAAAATATGCGGGGATGAACGTGAAGAAGATCGTTCTTCGCACGATGCTGATCTCCGGCGGAATCTGCGGTATTGCAGGATTTATCAACGTTGCCGGCGTCAGCCATACCATCTCGGACGGAACTGCCGGCGGTCACGGGTTTACGGCAATTATCGTCGCATGGCTTGCGAAATTCAACTCCTTCGTGATGATCTTCGTAGCGCTGCTTTTGATCTTCCTCGAAAAGGGCGCATCCCAAATCGCATCGGATCACGGATTGAACGATCAGGCCTCCCAGATCATGAAAGGTATCATCCTGTTCTTCGTTCTGGCCAGCGAATTTTTCATCAACTACCGGCTGATCTTCCGGAAGAAATAAGAAAGGAGATTTGAATTATGAATATCGACTCTTTGATTCAGTGGTTCCAATCTTCGGTCTTTTTCGGAACGGTTATTATGTTCGGCTGCTGCGGTGAAATATTGACCGAAAAATCGGGCAACCTGAACCTTGGGATCCCCGGCACTATGTATTTGGGCGGTATTGCAAGCCTTGCAGGTGCATTTTTCTATGAAAACGCCTGCGCCTCTGCAGGAATTACCCCCAATCCCTTCCTGTGCATCCTGATCGCCGTAGTCTGCGCTTTTGCGGCAGGGGCCTTCGGAGGCTTGATCTTCAGCTTCCTGACCACGACTCTGCGCGCAAACCAGAACGTGACGGGCCTTACCCTCACCATCTTCGGCGCAGGGATCGCAAACTTCTTTGGAGGATCTCTGAACAAGCTGGCAGGCGGTGTCGGACAGATCTCCATTTCCGCGACCAGCGAAGCCTTCCGCACCACGGTGCCCTTCCTCGACAAGCTTGGACTCTTTGGGAAGGCGTTCCTCTCCTACGGATTTTTGGCTTATGCGGCCATCGTCATTGCCGTTCTGATGGCCCTTTTCCTGAAGAAGAGCCACGCAGGTCTGAATCTCCGCGCCGTAGGGGAAAACCCCGCTACCGCAGATGCCGCCGGGATTAACGTTACGGCCTACAAATACCTGTCCACCTGTATCGGTTGCGGCATTGCCGGCCTGGGCGGGCTTTATTACGTCGTAGACTATACCAAAGGAACCTGGGCCAACGACGGCACCATCGAAACCCTTGGCTGGCTCGCAGTTGCACTGGTTATCTTCACTACCTGGAAGCCCCTCAACGCGATCTGGGGCTCCTACCTCTTCGGAATGCTCTACTGGATGTATCTGTATACGGATCTGTTCGGATTTACCCTTTCCCGCAGCTTCCAGTCCATCTTCAAGATGCTCCCCTATCTGGCAACGATACTGGTGCTGATACTGACGAGCATTCGTAAAAAACGGGAGAATCAGCCTCCCGCAAATCTCGGGCTACCCTACTTCCGGGAAGAAAGATAATATTATGAAAAAAGACGTTCTTATCATCGGAGCCGGCCCGGCGGGCATCTTCACCGCCCTGGAAATGCTCCGCAAAGGCAGTAAAAAAAGCATTCTGATCGTGGAAAAAGGCGTGGCCATTGAGAAGCGCCGCTGTCCTAAATCCAAAACGAAGCAGTGCGTAAACTGCAAGCCCTATTGCCATATCACCACCGGATTTTCCGGCGCCGGAGCCTTCTCCGACGGAAAATTGTCCCTCTCCCCCGACGTGGGAGGATCTTTGCCCGACTTGATCGGCGAGGACGTGGCGGAAGAAACCATCAAATATACCGATTCCATTTATCTGGAATTCGGCGCCGATGAGCACGTGGAGGGGGTCAGCAACCCCGAAGAGGTCAAGGAGATCCGTAAGCGTGCCATTCAGGCAGGTCTGAAGCTGGTCGATTGTCCCATCCGCCATCTCGGCACAGAAAAAGCCCAGGATATCTACTACGCCATCGAACAGTATCTTCTGAACAACGGCGTTGAAATGATGTTCGGATACGAATGCACCAATCTTCTCATCGAGGATCACGTCTGCAAGGGCGCCTTCCTGAAGAAGGGTGCGGAGGAAGTGACCGTTCAGGCCGACAACGTGGTGGTTGCTACCGGTCGCAGAGGTGCGGAATGGCTGGAAAAGCTCTGCACCGAGCACGGGATTCAGCACCGTCCCGGCACCGTGGATATCGGCGTGCGCGTCGAGGTCCGCAACGAGGTCATGGAGCAGGTCAACAAGGTTCTTTACGAATCGAAGCTGATCGGTTATCCTCAGCCCTTCAAAAACAAGGTCCGCACCTTCTGTCAGAATCCCGGCGGATTCGTCAGCCAGGAAAACTATGACAACGATCTTGCGGTGGTCAACGGCCATTCTTATAAAGAACTGAAATCCAATAATACGAATCTGGCAATCCTGGTCTCCCACAACTTCAGCGTGCCCTTCAATCAGCCCATCGCCTACGCCCAGAAGGTGGGTGAGCTTTCCAATATGCTGGCGAACGGTCACATTCTCGTCCAGCGCTTCGGCGATATTCTGGACGGAAAACGGACGTGGGAAAAGGAATTGAGCCATTCAAACCTAAAGCCCACCCTACCCGATGCCGTTGCAGGCGATATCACCGCCGCCATCCCCTACCGTGCGATGACGAATATCATCAATTTCATCCATGCGTTGGATCACGTGGTGCCGGGATTCGCCTCCACGGAAACCCTGCTCTATTCTCCGGAACTGAAATTCTACAGCAACCGGGTGGATATGGACAAGGAGTTCAACACCAACGTTCCCGGACTGTTCTGCCTCGGAGACTCCAGCGGATGGACCCGCGGCCTTATGATGGCCTCTGTCATGGGGGTTCTCATGGGAAGACGGCTGGCGGAAAAAGAATAAATTAACGCTTGAAAGCGCCGGAAAATCCGGCGCTTTTTTACGCAAAAAAACGGACGACTGTAACGGTAGCAACCAGAGTCATGAGATCGCACAGCAGGGCAATCAGGATCAATTTTCCCATTCCTTTGCCGGTTTTCCCGGGAAGATACACCCCCAACGTATAGAACGTGGTTTCGGTAGAGGCGGAAAGAACGGCGGCCATCCGGCCGAGTGCGGAATCTGCGCCGTATGATGCGATCAGATCCTCACAGACCGATAACGCGCCGCCTCCGGAAAGAGGCCGAACCAGGGCAAGGGGTAAAATTTGGGACGGAACCGAAAGCCAATCACAGACCGGGGATAACAGCCCGATCATCAGGTCCATGGCACCCGACGCCCGGAATAGGGAAACGGACAAGATCATCAGCAAGAGCGTCGGAAAAATCGTAAGGCACACCTGCAGTCCTTCCCGGACGCCGTCGCAAAACAAGGAAAACACCGGGATTCTGCGGATCATTCCAAATCCGAGGATAAACAGAATAAAAACGGGCAAAAACCAGGTCATACTTCCTCCCGGAAGAAAATTCTTGCCATCAAAAGGCCAAACGAAACGGAAATCAATTGCACGATCCACACCGCCGGCAAAATATCCATCGCATTTTCGGCACCGGCCGCCTGGCGAAGCGCACAGACCGTGGTGGGAATCAACTGCACGGAGCAGGTATTCAGCAACACGAACGATGCAAGAGATCGGGAAACATCCCCCTTGCCCATCCGACCGCAGGCACGAATTCCGTAAGGGGTGGCTGCGTTGCCGAGACCGAAGAAATTGGAGGCAAGATTCATCGTGACCTGCTCCCGCACCTCCGGATCCTTGCGGCTTGAGGGAACGAGAACGCCTACGGGGCGGCGTAATAACGAAGAAAGCCCCCGGACGATTCCGGAGCCCTCCGCAACCCTCATCAGACCGCAGAACAGGCAGATCGTGCCACACATCTTAAGAATCAACTGCACCGCATCCGCCGGTGCGGCAAGAATTGCCCCGGTAACGGCATTCGTACTCCCCGTAAAGCATCCGAAAATAAGCCCCGCAAGAATCAGCAGGAAAGCAATCAAAACGATCATTCCCTTCACCCCTTCCTTTTCATTTTATGGATAAATCAGCCGCGTATGTCATAAAATCATTCAGGAAAAGGAGTGATCTGATGAATCATTGGGAAAAACTTTTGCACGGATTGGAGCGGCATTGGCAGTCCGTTGCCCTGGCGGCGGTTTGCATCTGCATCATCATCGCCATGATCACGGCGGGGCAGGCGCAGGCGGTGGAGGCCTTTGCATCCTCTGATTGGGGACTTTCCTTCGGCGTTCCGGGAGGCACGCCCCAAGGCAACGTCAGCGCCGCAGAATTAAAGCAGTACGACGCCTATTACGTAGGAGATCCAGAAAATAAAACCCTGTATCTTACCTTTGATGCGGGGTACGAAAACGGATACACGGAGCAAATTCTGGACGTGCTGAAAAAGCACGGGGTGAGTGCGGCGTTCTTTTTGGTAAAGCACTACATGACCTCAGCACCGCACCTGGTGCGCAGAATGGAGGAGGAGGGACACATCGTCGCGAATCATACGGCCTCCCATCCGGATATGCGGGAGATTACCACGGCGGAAGCACTGAAAGCGGAGCTGGAACCGGTGGAACGTCTGTATTACGAAATCACGGGAAGTGAGATGAAAAAAATCTACCGGCCGCCCCAGGGGAAATTCAGCGAAACGAACCTGAAGCAGGCAAAGGAGCTGGGATACACCACCGTATTCTGGAGCCTTGCTTACGCTGATTGGGACAATGCGAAGCAACCGGAACCGGAAGCAGCGATCCAAAAGCTGAATTCCCGCATTCATAACGGTGCAATTATTCTTCTTCACAGCACCTCCAAAACCAATGCGGAAATCCTGGACACCCTTCTGACCCAATGGAAGGAGCAGGGATATACCTTCGGAACACTGGATGATTTTATCGCACAATAAAAGAAAACGGCCGGATTACTCCGGCCGGATTTTTATAGAAACAACAGAAAAAATTTAACGGATAAGTATCCCAGAAGACCGCATCCGGGAAAGGTGAAGATCCACGCCGCGACCATCTGTCCCGCAACGCCCCAATGAACCGAACGGACCCGTCGGGCGGCGCCCGCCCCCATCAAGGCGGTGGTCTTTACGTGGGTCGTACTGACCGGGAGGCCGTACAGTGTGCAAAAGCCAAGGCTTACGGCAGAGGCAAGATCGGCCCCGACGCCTTGATACCCCTCGGTCCGGATCATTTTCATCCCAACCGCGCGGATAATACGTCCCCCGCCAAGACAGGTCCCAAGGGATAAAACTCCGGAACAAAGCAGAAGCATCCACACCGGAATTTGTTCCGGAGGCGCAGTATTTTCTGCGGCGGCAACGGACAAAAGGAGAACTCCGATAAATTTCTGCCCGTCCTGCGATCCGTGCAGAAAGGCGTTCAAGGCGCCGCCCACGATCTCAAGGCGGCGGAATAACCGCTCCGACGAGGCTCTTTGACGGTCACGAAACAATCGCAAGATCAGACGGACGGTGATCCAACCAAGACAAAAGCCGAGAGCTACGGACAGCCCCAATCCCCATAGAACCCGACTCCAAACCGAAAAACGAACGCCCTCTCCCCCGCCGACCGCCAGCGCCGCTCCGGTAATGCCGGCAATCAGGGCGTGGCTTTCACTGGTGGGGATGCCGAAATACCATGCAGCCCCCGCCCATAAAACCACCGCCACCATAGCGGCACAGAGGGCAAGACGGGCAATTTGCGCGTCGGCTCCGAAATCCACCATGGAATAGACGGTGTCGGTTACCGCCCGATTCACCGAAACGGTGACGATCAACCCCAGGAAATTAAAAATTGCAGCCATCGAAACCGCCGCCCCCGGAGACAAGGCCCTCGTCGCCACACAGGAAGCAATGGCGTTGGGGGCATCGGTCCATCCGTTGACGAAAATTACGCCCAAAGTTAAAACGGTCAGCAACGCCAAAGGCCACGACGAGAAAACGGCGGAGATCCAGGATAAAAACGACATAAAAAAATCCCTCCCTTACAAGATATCCCGCAGGGAGGGAAAACATTCTTAAAGATCGATCTTTAAAATCACCGCGGCCATCATCCGGGCGGAGGCAGCCAGCGAATCGAGATAAGCGTATTCGTCTTTTGAGTGAATCTTTCCGCCGTGAACGCCAAAATTATCCAGACAAGGAATCCCGGCAACGGTCATCCACGCAGCGTCGGATCCACCGGTGGAAGATCCCCATTCCACCGCAGGAAGACCGATTTCCGCATAGATCCGCTCGATTTCAGCAAAGAGATCCCGATTCCGGGGGCAATCCTCCATGGCGACCCTGCGACTTTTTTCGGTAACGGTACAGGAGCTTCCGGGAAGATAGGCGCGTGCAGCCACCTCTTTGACGAATGCTTCGGCGCGTCGCATCTGTTCGTCGGTGGCGTAACGGATATCTGCAACGAAGGTGCAACAGGCGGGGACGGAATTGGCGGCGGAGCCACCCTCAATGACGCCGCAGTTGCAGGTCAGTCCTTCCGGATCCTTCCACTTCTCCAGTTCCAAAATCTTATGAGCAGCCTCAGCGATGGCGTTAACGCCGGTCTGACAACGGGAGGAATGCGCCGCAACGCCGGTCACCTCGAAAACGTACCGTAAAATGCCTTTACGGACTCCGACAAGTTTCCCGTTATGCCCCTCCGCATTCAGGAAGGCAACGCAGTTTTTCGCCTTTTCGGCCATAAAATCAATCGTGCGTTTTTCGCTGGTAATACTGCTGATCTCCTCGTCGCTCTGCAACAGCAAAAGCACGGGGCGGTCGGCATATCCGCAACGGGAAAGAGAATCCATTGCTAAAAAAGCGGCAACGGCGCCGCCCTTGCAATCCTCCACACCGGGGCCGTAGATCTTATCCCCCTCGATTCGGACCGGAGGATTTCCGAAAAGACCGATGGGGTGCACCGTATCCAGATGGGCGGACAGCGCAACGGGACGCCCGGGAGCATCGGGATTCATGGTGATGCAGACCGCATTGCCGGAAACCTTCTCCTCCAGAATCTCCACGTTCCAACCCCGTTGCCGGGCAAGATCGGTAAAACAAATCCCGACGGCGTCCACGCCGGCTTTGCAATCGGTGGGGCTTTCGATATTACAGACCCTTTCCCACAAGGCAATATATTCTTTTTCCAGAGCCCCGATCTGCTCATTGACGGTCTTCCAATCCAAAAACGCTCATCTCCGGTCAAACAGTTTTCTCGTTGAATTTATTATACCACATCAACGTATTGAAGTCAAGAAATTCCGAGGAAAAAGACGAAAAACGTTACAAAAAAACGGGCAAAACCGGGGGTAAAAAATTCTTTGTGACATTTTTGTAAACCCCCTTGACAATAGATTCTTTTCGTGCTATAATATCCACGTAACAAAACGCAATATTCCTCCTTAGCTCAGTTGGTAGAGCCCGCGGCTGTTAACCGCGTTGTCGTTGGTTCGAGTCCGACAGGGGGAGCCAGAAAACAAGAAGCACTGCGAAAGCAGTGCTTCTTGTTTTCAACGAAATAAATCCCTGTGGGATTTGTGAAATGCCCTTCGGGCGTGAAATATTGCTTCGCAATGTGAAATGCCTGCGGGCGTGAGGGGATTTATTTTATTTCACTTGATGCGTAGCAGAAAATTTCACAATTTACAAAGTAAATTATTTCACATTTGCCGTAAGGCAAATATTTCACTAAAATTAAGGCTTTTTAAATGGGTTCATTTTCGTGGTATACACCCAACCTCATAGGTCAAAAAAATGTAACCTATGCCAAAAAGCCTTGTTTTACAAGGACTTTTTTGGTTTTTAGGGCAAAAATTCAAGAACTTATTTTGTGACAACTCTTTGCGAGCTTTCGGGAGTTGAATCTGCGACAATGTTTCACATTGAGTCTTTCAGAATTCGCATTATGGGTGTAACACTTGACTATTTTTGGGTGGCATGATATAATATAAATGCTCTAAAAGCCCTATAACATGATCTGAGGTGAAAAAATGAACAAGTTATTTGATAGCCACTCGTATGAGTATAAAATGTTTTGCGCTACTACACCCAAGCTTTCTTATGACTCTACACAAATTTTTTCTGATTGGCAAAATAGTGCCCGAGAAAAATTATGTGATCTTTTAGGTCTTCCTCTTGGAATGTGCGAGGCTGACTTAAAAATTGAATATACAAAGGAAAAAGAGGATTGTACGGAATATAGGTTTACCGTGCAAACCGAGCCGGGGTATTATGTTCCGTGTCATTTACTGATTCCCAATAACAAGATTGGTAAGATCCCTCTGACCGTCTGTCTTAGCGGACACGGTGCAGGTATGCATATTGTCCTTGGCGTTGCGAAAACCGAAGATGATAGAAAAAGTCTTGAAGAATGGTCCCATAGAGCGATGGCACCGCGGTCGATAAGAGAAGGACGGGCTGCGCTTGTTATTGAGGCAAGAAATTTTGGGGAAAGCAGTCTGAAAGGGTACGGTACCAGCTGTACCGAGGCAGCTAAAATTGCAATTTTATCCGGAAGAACCGTAATCGGTGAGCGTGTGTGGGATGCTATGCGGATTCTTGATGTTGTTCTTGACACATTTGAAAGGATCGATGAAAAAGATATTGTGTGTACCGGAAATTCGGGTGGAGGAACGGCAACGTATTATTTTGCTTGTTTGGATGACAGAATTACGATTGCAGCACCTTCCTGTTCGATATGCAACTATGAATATTCTATTGCCGCGATGCCTCATTGTATGTGCAACTATATTCCATCAATTAGAAAATATTTTGAAATGAGTGATCTTGCCGGTCTTATCGCTCCTCGCAAATTGATTATTGCTGCCGGTAGAGAGGATGCTATTTTCCCGGAGGAAGGTACGAAAAAAACCTTTGAGGCGATACAAAAGATATACAAGTATGCCGACGCTTCCGACTCCTGCGCTTTGGTTTGGGGTCAAGGAGGGCATTATAACTATGCGGATCTTTTATGGGAAAAAATTTACGAAATGCAAGGTTAAGCTGTTTTTGTGAAAAAGAAAAGCCGGCTGATCATCCCCCTTCCAATCTTATTTCTGCGTAACAACGCAAAAAAGCTGTCTGGCTTATAATATCCTGACGAAACCGAGGTCTTTTTATGTCTCTTTCCTTTCTTCATCCCCGGCCGGGAAACGGGCTTTCCATGACGGGCGAAATTACCGTTTACCGCAAGTGCAACGGACAATTTTTGCGCTCCTGCGGAGAGGTTTGTGACCTTTCCCAGCTGTGGGAAGACGAATTTTTCAGCTTCGTTTTGAAGGTCGAAAATAAAACTGCCCGCCCCTACCGCTGGAAAGACGCATGGGTCACGGTAAACGGGGGCGAGGAATGGCATTGGGCCGGCGGGGAGATTCCGGAATTTTCCGGATGCAGCTTCCCCATTTATCCATGTAACATGGAAAAGTGCCAAAAACCCGGAAACTATATGCTTCGCTGGTATTTTGACGGACGGGAAGCGTACTGCCATAAATTCTGCGTTACGGACCGGATCAACCGCATCGGGAAATTCCCCTTTCCCTCCTCGGAAGAGATCCGCCGGCGCAACCGGGAAAACTCGCCTCAATCTCCTTACGTTTTTGCAACCTTCACCATGCCGGACGGCGTAAAATATACGGAATATTCCGTGGAATTCAAAGCGGATCACACCCCCGACGGATCCTATTGGTGCCTCGGTTGCTGGGCGATGGACTATTCTTCTTTATTGAAAAAATACCGCTCTTATCGCACGGAAACCGATCATTGTCAGGCCTACGGCGGATTTCAAAGAATTCACGACGGCACTACCGTCAGCATTCTTTCCTTCTGGGATATCCTCTGCGAGACCATGGACGGGCGGCAGGAAACGATCCGGGCAAAGCGGATCTATCCGAAGTCTACCCAATACAGCGACGAATTCTGGGGCGAGGGCACCGGTGCCCATTGCACGGTCGATTATCCCTGGCAAAAGGGCCGCTGGTACCGGATGCACCTGAAGTGCAGAACCGCCGTCGCCACCGGAAACACGGCGGTGGAGCAATGGGTCACCGACGTGGAGACGGGCGGGGAAACGCTGCTCTGCAGTTACGATACCGGCGTGAAGGGGGCAGTCTTTAAAAACTCCATGTCCCTGTTTCTGGAAAACTATCTTTCCCGGTTTGCGGGGGAGGTGCGTTCCATGGAAGTGCGGAATGCAAAATATAAAGAAGCCATTACCGGCCACTGGATTCCCCTGACCGAAGCGGTTTTCAACCTGAACGGAGGTCTCCCCTCCTACGAAGGAAGTTACGAATTCGATACGGAAAACGATCGTTTTCGTATGATCACCTCCGGGGTGGGCGGAGACTGGTACAACAACGGCAAAGGCCAAAAATCCGCCCGTTTGCGGGTTGCAAAGCCGCTAAAATAATTTCAAACACACTTGACTTTCCACCGGATGTGTGGTATAATATTCTCATCATTATAAATAAGGAGTGTTTACCATGGCGAAAGATCTGAAGGACAACTGGAAGGATACCGGAAAAGAGTTGGGCCACGCCTTCCGTGATCTGGGCAAAACCCTGCTAAAAACCGGGAAAACCGCCATCAAGAAGGCCGACGAATGGGCCAATAAAGAAGACGAAGAAAAGCCGGAGGATAAAAATCCTTCCGACGGAGAATGATTTTACCCCGTCAAAAAACACTAAATACAGAATAAAAAAACCATAAAAACACTACATATTGTGGTTTGTCACAAAAAAATAACATATATCGTATTGACAAACCGCAAAATGTAGTGTATAATATAATCACCCTTTTACATGACTGACGGAATGCGGAGTACCGCAAGGGAGTGTAAAGGAATGATACGCCGACCGTCTGGGCAATTCTTTCATGGAAAAGGATTGTCCCTTTTTTTATTTTTGGGGCAATCAGGCAAAAAGGAGAACGATATGGAACACAAGAATTGGAACGGATTCAAACAAGGCGTTTGGCAAGACGAGATCAACGTCCGGGATTTTATTCAGACGAATTACAAGGAATATTTCGGAGACGACAAGTTTCTTGCCGGCCCCACGAAGCGCACGAGAAAGCTGATGGACAAGATCCAGGATCTTTTTGCGCAGGAGCGCAAAAAGGGAGGGGTTCTTGACGTTGACACCGAGACCGTCACCTCTCTCACCTCTTTCGCTCCGGGATATATTGACAAAGAAAACGAGCTGATCGTAGGCTTACAGACCGATAAACCGCTGAAGCGGGGCGTGAACCCCTTCGGCGGAATGCGGATGTGCAAAAACGCCTGCGAAGCCTACGGTTATCAATTGAGCGACAAGGTGCAGAATGAATTCAAATTCCGCACCACCCACAACGACGGCGTATTCCGTGCCTATTCCGATGAAATGCGGGCGGCCCGGAAGTGCCACGTCATTACCGGTCTTCCCGACGCTTACGGCCGGGGCCGCATTATCGGCGATTACCGCAGAGTTGCGCTTTACGGCGTGGATCGCTTGATTGAAGAAAAGAAGAAGGACAAAGCCAATATTGCCGTCGGTGATTTTTCCACCGAGCAGGTCCGCAAGAGCGAAGAAGTCCATCAGCAAATCACCTTCCTCGGTTACCTGAAGGAAATGGCCGCCATGCACGGCTACGATATCAGCGAGCCCGCAAAGAACGCAAGAGAAGCGATCCAGTGGACCTATTTTGCCTATCTTGCCGCGATCAAGGAGCAGAACGGCGCCGCCATGTCTCTCGGACGGGTCAGCACCTTCTTTGATATTTATATTGAACGGGATCTGGAGAAGGGGTTGCTGACCGAAGAATCGGCCCAGGAGCTCATCGACGATTTCGTTATGAAGTTGCGCCTTGCCCGGCATCTTCGCACCCCCGAATACAACGAGCTGTTCGGCGGCGACCCCATGTGGATCACCGAAGCGGTAGGCGGAATGGGGGAAGACGGCCGCACCCTGGTCTCCAAGAGCAGCTTCCGCATTCTGAACACGCTCTACACCCTCGGTTCCTCTCCGGAGCCCAATCTCACCATTCTCTGGTCGCAGGAGCTTCCCGAAGGCTTCAAGCGGTTCTGCGCAAAGGTTTCTGCGGATACCGACTCGATCCAATATGAAAACGACGACGTGATGCGTCCCCGGTACGGCGACGATTACGCCATTGCCTGCTGCGTCTCCGCCATGAAGGTGGGCAAGCAGATGCAGTTCTTCGGCGCCCGGTGCAATCTCGCAAAATTGCTCCTTATCGCTCTGAACGGCGGTTACGATACCGACAGCAAAATGGCCATCGGCCCCCAGATGTCGGTGCTTGACGGAGAAAAGCTGGATTACGAACAGGTCATGAAGCGGTTTGACATTTATATTCAGTGGCTCTCCCGCCTCTACGTCAATACCATGAACGTCATCCACTACATGCACGATAAATACGCCTACGAGAAGATCCAGATGGCGCTTCACGATACCGACGTAGAACGGCTGATGGCCTTTGGCATTGCCGGCCTTTCCGTGGTGGCAGACTCCCTGAGCGCCATCAAATACGCCAACGTGATCCCCGTGAAGGACGAATCCGGTCATATCGTTTCCTTCGTCACCGAAGGAGACTTCCCCAAATTCGGCAACGACGACGACCGTGTGGATATGATCGCAAAAGAGATGACCCACAAGGTTATCACCGAACTGCGCAAGACTCCTACCTACCGTCACGCGATCCACACGCTGTCGGTGCTGACCATTACCTCGAACGTTATGTACGGAAAGAACACCGGAGCTACCCCCGACGGAAGAGCCGCAGGCGCCGCCTTTGCGCCCGGTGCAAATCCCATGCACAACCGGGAGGAGAACGGTGCGTTGGCATCCTTGAACTCGGTGGCAAAAATCAGCTACGACGATTGCCGGGACGGCATTTCCAACACCTTCTCCATCACCCCCGACGCGCTGGGCAGATCGGAAGAGGAGCGGATTCAGAACCTGGTTTCCATTCTGGACGGTTATTTTGCCAAAAACGCGCATCATATCAACGTCAACGTCCTTCATCGGGAAACCTTGATGAAGGCCTATGAAGATCCGGAAGCCTTCCCCAACCTTACGATCCGTGTCTCCGGATATGCGGTCAACTTCCATAAGCTGTCCAAAGAGCAGCAGCGAGAAGTGATCAGCAGAACCTTCCACGAGGCGCTGTAACCGTGGGATTGGTCCATTCCATTCAATCCATGGGGACGCTGGACGGCCCCGGGGTTCGGTTCGTGGTTTTTCTTCAGGGGTGCAATCTCCGGTGCGGATGTTGTCACAACCCGGACACCTGGTCAAGGACCGGCGGCACGGAAATCACAGCCAAGGAGCTTGCAGAAAAAGCGGAACGGTTCAAATCCTATTTTGGTCAAGAGGGAGGAATCACTCTCTCGGGCGGAGAACCGCTTCTCCAGGCCGGGTTTGCGGCGGAGATCTTTGCGGAATGCAAAAAGCGGGGCATCAACACCTGCCTCGACACCTCCGGAAGCATTCTGAACGACGCCGTTACGGCGTTGCTGAACCTGACCGACCGGGTATTGCTGGATATCAAATACCCCACCGAGGAATTATACCGGGCTCACGTAGGATGCTCGTTGGAAAAACCGCTGAATTTCCTGCAATATTTGGACAGGAAAAAGATTCCCGTAACTCTGCGGCAGGTGATCGTCCCGTCGCTGAACGACACGGAAGAGTCCATGATATTTCTGAAGAAGCTTCAAAATCGGTATCCCTGCATTGACAAGATCGAGCTTCTCCCCTTCAAAAAGATCTGCACGGTGAAATATCAAAAAATGGGAATCCCCTTCCCCTTCGAGGCTTTCGAAACCCCGTCGGCAGATCGGATGAAAGAACTGGAAGCCCTTCTTGCAACAAAATAAACAGAGAAAACTTCGTCTATCGGCGGAGTTTTCTTTTTTTCCTTGACATTTCATTGAAAATAATTTATAATGAAGTATCACATTGAACTCAAGAGGTATTTATGAAAAAGATCTGTATTTTCGATCTGGACGGAACGCTGGTCAATTCCATGCCCCGGTACACCGCAGGAATGTACGCCGTGCTGGATCGCCGGAACATCTCCTACGAACCGGATCTCATCAAAATTTTAACCCCGCTGGGATATACCAAGTCCGCAGAATACTATCGGGATCATTTTGGCCTTACCGAGTCGGTGGAAGAAATCGTCCGGGAGATGGGGGAAATTCTGGTCTACGAATATTCCAACAACATCACCCTGAAGCCCGGCGTCAGAGCTTATCTGGAAAAGAGGAAGGCAGAAGGGGCATCCTTATACGTACTGACTGCAAGCCCGCATCTGGTGACCGACGTGTGTCTGAAGAACAACGGCGTCTTCGACCTGTTTGACAAGGTCTGGTCGGTAGAGGATTTCGGTCTTTCCAAATCCGGCACGGAGTTGTTTTACAAGGTGGCCGAAACCGTCGGCTGCAAAACCGGAGACGTGGAATTCTTTGACGATAATCTGACCGCCCTTACCAACTGCACCAAGGCGGGAATGATCTCCTACGCGGTATACGACGGACAGAGCGACGAAGACGTGGCGAAGATGAAAGAGATCGGACAATATTTCGTCCGGTCCTTCGAGGATCTCCTTTAACTTGACCGGATTTGCATATTTTTTGACCGAATAACCCTATGAAACGGTTAAAAAATATGCTATAATAAGAGCAAATCCACCGAACGAAGGAGCGTTTTTATGGATCGTATCACCGTAGATTTTTCCAAAGAATGCGGAAAAATCAAACCCATGCATAGCACCAACAACGGCCCTGCCTATAAATTTGCCTCAGATCAAAGGATCACCAATCTTCACCACTTTCAGCGTGCCGGAATCCCCTACTGCCGGACGCACGACGCTGCTTTTTACGCCACCTACGGCGGTGAGCATACCGTTGACGTCAATAATATTTTCCCTGATTTCGATGCAGATCCCACCGACCCCGCCTCCTACGATTTTCACCTGACCGACGAATACATGCGGGTCATCGAGCTGGGCGGCGGCCACGCCTTCTACCGCCTGGGCTCGAAGATCGAGCATTGGTCGAAAAAATACAATACGCTGCCTCCCAAGGATTTTAAAAAGTGGGCGGTGATCTGCGAGCATATCATCCGTCACTATACCGAGGGCTGGGGCAACGGCTACACCTTTGACGTCGAATATTGGGAAATCTGGAACGAACCGGATCTGGACACCGACGATTCCGACCACAAGCGTTGCTGGGGCGGTACGGCAGCCCAGTTCTATGAATTTTTCCGCATTGCACTGGAGCACCTGAAGGGATGCTTTCCCCACCTGAAAATCGGCGGCCCCGCCTGCGCTTCGGTCAAAGAGGATTGGTGGAAAGGTCTTTTTGCCGCACTGGGTGACGTGAAGCCAGACTTCTTCTCCTGGCACGTCTACTCCGCTACCGTAGAAAAGGTGCAGGATAAGATTCGCAAGGCCCGGAAACTCCTGGACGAAGCGGGGCTGACCGAATGCGAAAGCATCCTCAACGAATGGAATTACGTCAAAGGCTGGAGAGACGACGAATGGGT
Organism: Eubacteriales bacterium; assembly: GCA_045543655.1. Classification (GTDB taxonomy): domain Bacteria; phylum Bacillota; class Clostridia; order Oscillospirales; family UBA644; genus RGIG995. The sequence continues at coordinate 24,905 of JAZPXN010000052.1, read as the reverse complement.
CTACTCCCTTGATATGGAGAAAAGCCTGAAGGGCGCTTCCTTCATCGCCGCTACCATGTGCATGAGCCAGAACGAAGCCCTTGACAACCTGATGTATTACGACGCCCGTCCCGGCGGCATGAACGGAATGTTCGATACGACGATCACCTCCCGCACCCTGAAGGGATACTGGCCCTTCGTGATGTTCAACGATCTTTATAAACAGGATGCAGCCGTGCCCCTTGACCGGGACAGCACGGAGGTGTGGGCCGCAGCAGCAAAAGGAGACGAGCAAAACGTCATGCTGGCGTATTTTAACGATGACGATTCTGCCCCCGCAAAGGAGGTTAAGGTCGAATTCAAGAACGTCAACAATCCCAAAGGCGTCAAGCTGGAGTACTACTGCCTGGACGAAGATCACGACATGGATCTCGTCCGGGAAGAGATCTTCACCGCAACGGAATTTGCGGCGTACCTGAAGATGCCCCTTTACTCCACCTGGCTTCTGAAGATCGTTCAACTTTAAAATCTCAATTTTACCGGCTCTGCCTTGATGCAGGGCCGGTTTTTTTGAAATTTTCCGGGGATTTCACAGAGAGTTGCAGATTTCGCCACATTTCAATGATAATATATTCTCAGAAATCACGAAGGAGAAATCAGAAATGGGCGTTTTCGAGAAAAGCGATTGGATCTGGTGCAACGACGATGCGGGCGCCGACGAATACGGAGAGTTTGTCAATACGTTCCGTTGCGATTCCGAAACGGTCCGTATCCGCATTTCCTGCGACGGAGATTACGCCTTATGGATCAACGGAGCCTTCGTGGAAAGCAATCAGTACGGAGACTTTGAGCATTACAAAATCTACGATACGATCGATATTTCCCCCTACACGACCTCGGGGACGAACCGAATCGCCCTCCTCGTCTGGCATTTCGGAGCCGACAGTCAGCGTTATCGGCGGGCCCCCGCCGGATTGATCTACGAGGTCTTCACGGAAGATGAAATTCTTGCCGCCAGCGAAACCGATACCCTTTGCCGACTCAGCCGGGCTTACCGGAACGGACGCCGGAAAAAGATTACGGGACAGCTTGGCTTTGGTTTTTCCTACGATGCAACGAAGGAGGACCTCTGGATCTATCGGGACGCAGAAGGATTCTATCCTGCAACGGAGGTTGAAAAGCATTGCGTTTTCTATCCCCGCCCCATTGAGAAGCTGAAGCTTCTCTCCCCCGTGCCGGCAAAGGAGATCCGCCGGGAGAACGGACGGATTCTTCTGGATCTGGGCAGAGAGACCGTGGGACTGCTCACGCTTTCCCTCCACTCGTTCGGATCACAACGGCTGACGGTGGCCTTCGGAGAGCATCTCCAGGATGACGGATGGGTTCCCAGAATCATCGACGGACGGGATTTCAGCGTAGAATACGCCGCAAAAGACGGCAAAAACGAGTATTTCAACCCCATGCTCCGCTTCGGCTGCCGATATCTGGAGATCCAAGGGGAAAAACCGGTCGAAATCGACTTTTTTGGGCTGATTCCGCAGATCTATCCCACGGAAAAGAATCCGGTAAATTTCGCCGATCCTTTGGATCAAAAGATCTACGAGATCTGCGCGAACACCTTAGATCTTTGCATGATGGAGCATTACGTGGATTGCCCCTGGCGGGAGCAGAATCTTTACGCTTTTGATTCCCGTAATCAGATGATATGCGGATATACCGTCTACAAGGGCGGAAACTTCGCTTATGCACGGGCAAATCTGAAGCTGATGGCACAAGACACCCGAAGCGACGGTCTTTTATCAATCTGCGCTCCCTGCGGGGCAGATCTGACCATTCCGTCTTTTTCCCTGTACTATTTTCTTGCGGTCAAGGAATATACGGAGCATTCCGGAGATCCGTCGCTCTTCCGTGAGGTTTTCGGGAAGATTTGCGACGTCATGAACGTTTTTCTCGCCCGGAAGCAAGGACGCTTGATCCGGAAATTCGAGGGAAAAGAGCATTGGAATTTCTACGATTGGTCCCAATATTCCGAGGGAACCCTGGGGAAAAGCGAGGAAGGAACCACCGACGGAATGATCAATTGTCTGACGGTCTTTGCTCTGGACAATCTTGAGAAAGCCTGCGAATTGACCGGGCTGACCTTCCCCTATCCCGGCGTTGCAGACGAGATCCGAAAAGAAACGAAACGGGTTTTCTTCGATCGGATCAAGGGACTGATGACCATGGAGGGCGGAACCGAAAAATACACGGATATCCTCAATTCCATGGCGATTCTTGCCGGCGTAATCACCCACGACGAAGCAAAATCGGTCTGCGAAAAAATGATACTCGGTCAAACGGTGCCCTGCTCCCTCAGCATGCGGGCTCTGAAATACGACGCACTCCTTACGACCGACCGAGAGCGCTACGAGCCTCATATCCTGGCGGAAATCCGGCGGGATTACGGCAAAATGCTGTCTGCGGGATCGGATACGGTCTGGGAAACGGTAAAAGGGGCGGAGGATTTTCACGGTGCAGGAAGCCTTTGTCACGGATGGAGCGCCGTTCCGGTGCTCTATCTAAAAAAAACGAATTTGTAAACGGAGAACAATATGCTTAAAAAATGGATTGGCGACCGGGATTTTTACGGAAGACTCCTTGCCCTCTCGGTCCCGATGATGATTCAGAACGGCATTACGGCTTTCGTCGGAATGCTGGATAACATTATGGTCGGCGCCGTCGGCTCAGAACAGATGACCGGCGTTGCGGTGGCAAACCAACTGATTTTCGTTTTTCAGCTCTGTATTTTCGGGACTCTGTCCGGCGCAGGGCTATTCGGGGCTCAGTTCAGCGGCAACTCCGATCATCAGGGGTTGCGTTATACCTTTCGCTTTAAAGTAATTTTCTGCACGGCGATTACCCTTGCGGCGATGGGGCTCTTCTTTTTCTGGGGAAAACCGCTGTGCAACCTCTACATGACCGGAGACGGCGGCGAAATGGATGCGGCGCTGACCTTAAATTACGCCTACGAATATCTGCTGATCATGCTGATCGGCTTTCTTCCCTACAGCTGGAGCCAATGCTACGCCTCAACCCTCCGTGAGATCGGCCGACCGGTGCCTCCTATGGCGGCAGGGATTGCGGCAGTACTCGTTAACCTGATCCTGAATTACGTTCTGATCTTCGGCCACCTCGGAGCCCCTGCCATGGGGGTTGCGGGGGCGGCCGTCGCAACGGTCATCTCCCGCTTTGCGGAGTTGGGGATCGTGGCGGTCTGGACCCATAGAAACAAACGGAGTCTCCCCTTTGTTCAAGGCCTTTACCGGAGTCTGAGGGTTCCCGGGAAATTGGTCCTGCAGATCCTTTCCAAAGGACTGCCCCTCATGCTGAACGAAACCTTCTGGGCAGCCGGCATGGCAGTGCTTGCACAATGCTATTCCGTCCGAGGGCTTGACGTGGTTGCGGCAAATAATATTTCCAATACCTTCCTGAACGTTTTCTCCGTCACCTTCAAGGCAGTGGGAATGGCCATCGGCATCATTCTCGGACAGCAGCTGGGCGCAGGTCACAAGCAATGCGCCCGCAGGGACGCTCCCCGGATGATCGTATTCTCGGTCTTCGTAAGCATTCTGACGGGAGCGTTATTCGTACTCTGTGCCGGATGGATCCCGAATTTTTACAACACGTCCGATACGGTACGCGCTCTGGCCACGGGACTGATGCTCGTCACAGCCTGCACCATGCCCCTTGACGCCTTTGCAAACGCCTGCTATTTTACGCTTCGCTCCGGAGGGAAGATCCTCGTCACGATTCTCTTCGACAGTGCCTTTACCTGGATCGTCCTGATCCCCGTTGCCATGACCTTGAGCAACTTCACCTCCCTGCCGATCGTGCCGCTGTACGCTACCGTTCAGGGAATGAACCTGATCAAATGCGTCCTGGGCGGAATTCTGGTCAAAAAAGGAATCTGGGTCAAGACCATCGTAGCACACCAGCAATAAACGCAAAAATCCCGCCGGAATTCCGGCGGGATTCGTTTTATGGAGGACTTATTTTTCGAAGGTGAAGGCTTCCCAGGGGATATTGACTTCCGCCTTCTCAGACAGAATCTGATCCACGTGAGTCAGCAGGGGGAACTGGTTGATATCCAGCTTTCCAAGAGCGGAGGCGGCGCGGATGGCGCGGGCGACCCGGACGGCAACCACGAGGGATTCCAGCGTAACGCCGTTCAATTCCGCTTTCGCTTCATCAATATTCAGACCGCGTCCCAGGAGAATACCGACCAGACGGGTGCGACCGCCGTAGACGGTAACGTACAGATCTCCGGCACCGACGGCCAGATTTTCCAGCGTTCCGGCCCCCTGGTAATCCAGCAGCTTAGACATTTCCTTCACGGCCTGACCGAAGACGGCGGCCTGAGAATTGAAGTGCAGTTCACTATCCAGGCCAAAATTCTTCTGATTGACCCCGATGGTCAGGGCAATGCCGAGGGCGTATCCGTTTTTGAGGGCCACGGCGCTTTCGATGCCGACGACGTCGGTCGTGACGCTGATATGATAATAATCCGTCGCCATCATGGCCTTGATCTTCCGCAGGGTCTCCAGGTCGTCGCCGCAGAAAGCAACCTCGGTCTGATCGTGGGCCACCAATTCATAGGAAGTGCAGGGGCCGCCGATCGCGTTGAGCGACAGCTTTTTCCCCATAGCGTCCAGCTTTGCCTTCCATACTGCGGGATAGGTCAGAAGGGTACCGTCCTCCAGATCCATGAGACCCTTCGTGACGGTCAGAACGGGAACTTCCTCGGGAATCTTGGGCAGAACGAAATCCCCGAACCAATCCACACCGAAGGAGCTGACGCCGCCGATGACGAGATCGGCCCCTTTCAGCGTTTCTTCCAGAGCTTCGATCTGGAAATATTTCACACCGGCGGGGAAATCCTTGGTGAATTTCGGATGACGGCCGGTGGCGATACAGGTATCGATGATCTCCCGGTCGAGATGCGTACCGACGAGACGGACTTCGTTGCCGTTTTCCGCGGCGGGGAAGGCAAGGGCGGATCCCATCATACCGGATCCGACGATGGTAATGACAGCCATAAGTGATGCTCCTTTAAAAATATTTTTGAAAAGACTTGCAAAAGTTTGAAAAACGTGCTATAATAGACGTAACATCGTTGTATTCATTATAACGCCTATTTTTCCTTTTGTCAACCCCCGGAACGAAACTTGAAAGAGCATCAGGGAATCCGAAAAAACTTTTTCAAATATTTTCAAATATAATCAAACGGAGACGAACATGATTCAATACGAACGTCAGCAGGCAATCCTGCATTATCTGGAAGAGCATTCCCCTGCGGCCATCAAAGACATTGCCCGGCAGATTTATACCAGCGAAGCCTCCGTGCGCCGGGACGTCAGAGCCATGGAGGAAAAAGGGCTGGTGCGGAAGATCTACGGCGGAGTCCTGCTTTCCGACCGGAAAAACGCAATTATCCCCCTGGATCTGCGGGACGGAGAGCACGCGGCAGCCAAAGACGCCGTAGCTAAAATGGCAGCAGAAACGGTTTTCGACGGGGCCACGGTATATCTTGACGCATCCTCCACCGTATGGCGGATGCTGAAATATCTGCGGGGGTACAAGGGGCTGAAGATCATTACGAACAACCTGCGGATCTTTTCGGAAACGGAGTCCTTCGAGGGAACCATTTACTGTACCGGCGGGACCTACGATCCGAAGAACCGTTCGTTTTACGGTCCGGGGGCGGCCCGGTTCGTGGAATCGGTCTCGGTGGATCTGTTTTTCTTTTCCAGCCAGGGAATCACCGAGGACGGAGAGATCTCAGACCCTGCGGAGACCGAAACCGCTCTGCGGCAGGCTGTGCTGAAGCGGGCAGGGCGCAGTTATTTTCTCTGCGATTCCTCCAAGATCGGCCGCCGAAACCTTTTCACGGTATGCCATAAAAACGACCTGGACGGAATTTTTTGCGATACGAAATTGCCCTGGGAAACCGATTGACATTCCGCAAAAAATGTGGTATACTGTAACCGTATTATTTTAGCGAAGGAAGTTTTTGCCATGATCCTCAACGACGAACAGCTGTCCCTGGCCGTCCACGGCTGGGTGGATAAGGAAACCATCGACGGTTATACTTTTTTCTATCGTTTTACCAAAGCCCAGAGAGATTACTACAAAGAAACGGTCTTTGACCCCAAGCAGCGGGCAAGCTCCGGGGAATATATGGAATTCGTCACCGACGCCGCGTCGGTCCGATTCGATTATATTCAGCAAAAGGCCTCGTCCCAGAATTTCTATTTCTTCGATCTTTATATCAACGGAAAATTCGTCTTTCACCGGGGGAACCCCTCTTACAATGAGCAGGACGAGGGGCAGTTTTCTCAAGACCTTCCCGCCGGCGAAAAAACGGTGCGGATTTATTTGCCGAACCTCAGCGCTACCGGTCTGAACAACGTGGAGCTTACCGACGCCACCATATTCCGCCCCACGGAAAAGAACCTGAAATATATCGCCTACGGTGATTCCATCACCCAGGGCTATACCGCCTTCTCCCCTTCTTTGACCTACGTAAATCTGACGGGAATGAAACTGGACGCGGACGTATACGATCTGGGCATCGGCGGAGAATTTTTCCAGCCCCAAATGGTGGACGTAAATTATCCCGTTAAGGCCGATATCGTCACCGTGGCTTACGGAACCAACGACTGGGTGCTTATTGAACCGGAGGACGACGCCGAGCGCCGCAAGGGATTTTTTGAAAAGCTTCTCAACGCCCACGAGGGTGCCAAAATTTTCGTTCTGCTCCCCATCTGGAGAGGAAAAGAGCGTACCGGAGCCACCATCGGCTACGGTACGCTGGACGACTATCGAACCGTGCTTCGGGAAGAAATGAAGCAATACCCGCAGATCACCGTAGTGGAGGGCGTGGATCTCGTACCCCATCACGAGGACTTTTTCAAGCCCGACGTTCTGCATCCCAACGATCTGGGATTTACGCAGTACGCAAAGAATCTGTTCGAAGAATTAAAGAAGCATCTGTAAAAAACGAAGGCACCCGGCAAAGGTCGGGTGCCTGATTATAAACGTCTTAGAATACTTTGTTCCCGCAACGGTAAGCGGACAGAACCTCAAAGGATTCGTTCATCAGGATAATATCCGCATCCTTGCCGGGCTCAAGCGTCCCCTTTTCGGTAGCGCCCACCGATGCGGCGGGATTGCGGCTGAAGAGATTGATCACCTCGTGCAGAGGAAGGCCGGTATACTTCAATACGTTACCAACACCGTGATTCATCTGCAGGACGCTTCCGGCGATGGTTCCGTCGTCAAGGCGGCATTCAATGCCCTTCAGCGTCACACGCAGACCTCCGGAGGAGTAAACCCCGTCAGGAAGGCCAGCGGCGGCAATGGTGTCGGTTACGGCCACAAGCTTTTCTTTTTTCAGATCGTAAAGCATCCGAAACAGACCGGGATGAACGTGGAAGGTATCCACGATCAGTTCGCAATAAACCTCCGGAGAGGTCAGAACGGCACCTACGGTGCCGGGATCCCGATGATGAATGCCCACCATGGCGTTAAAGGTATGAGTAGAATGGGTAACGCCCCAGGAAACGGCTGCCCGGGTCTGATCATAATCGGCACAGGTATGTCCCACCGAAAGGACTACGTCGCAGGCCTCGCGGACGGTCCGGACGAACTCCTCCATCCCGGGCATCTCGGGAGCGATGGTCATGATGCGGATAATATCCTTGTTTTTCAGGACGAACTCTGCGTCGGGGGGAAGGATATACGCCTCGTTCTGTGCTCCCTTCCGGGCGGGATTGATAAACGGCCCTTCCGCATGGACACCAAGAATCTCCGCCCCATCCCATACACGGCTTTTCACCTTTAATTCACGGCAGACGTCCAACGATTTCTGAATATCTTCCAGAGAAACGGTCATGGTCGTGGGACAAAAGGAAGTAATGCCGTTGCGCAGAATTTTCTCCGCCATAATGCGGATTCCCTCTGCCTCTCCGTCGGAAACGTCTTTTCCGAAATAGGCGTGGGTATGAACGTCCACGAACCCGGGAGAAACGTATGCCCCGGAAACGTCGACGATCTCGTCGCACAATTGCCGGGCCTCGTCTTCGGAGACGATTCCCTTCACGGCACTGTCAAAGATCAAAACGCCTTCCTCTTCGATTCGGTCGGGCAGAATGATCTTCCCGTTGCGGATCCCTTTCATAGATCAAAACCTCACTTTGTCTTTTTTTATATTATACATCAATCCGGGCATAATGTCAAGAGAATCACCGCAAAAAATCGGAGGAATTATGACGCAGGATGAACGCTATCAAAGGATGACGGAATCAAACCTTCACACGCTGATCCCCAAAATGGCGATCCCAACCATACTCAGCATGCTGACCACCTCGATCTATAATCTGGCCGACACCTACTTCGTCAGTAAGATCTCCACGGAAGCCTCGGCTGCGGTAGGGGTCATTTTTTCCCTGATGGCGATGATTCAGGCCATCGGCTTTACCATCGGCATCGGGTCTTCCACCTACGTTTCCCGTCTTCTGGGTCAAAAAAACCGGGAGGAAGCGAACCGAACCGTTTCCACCGCATTCTTCACAGCCCTTGGAATCGGCGTAATTTTTGCCGCCGTCGGATTGATTTTCCGGAACGGGATCGTTCACGCCCTGGGCGCGATCCCGGAGGTCCACGGGCTTGCGGTGGATTACGCCACCTATATTTTTATGGGCGCTCCGTTTATGATGGGGCTGTACGTGCTGAACAACCAGATGCGGGCCCAGGGAAGCGCGACCTTATCGATGATCGGCGTGATGTCCGGCGGAATTCTGAATATTGCACTGGATCCCCTGTTTATCTTCATTTTCGATTGGGGGATTGCGGGAGCGGCCGTTGCCACGGTGTTAAGTCAGATCATCTCCTTCGTGATTCTTCTGATTCTGAATAACCGGGTCAAAAATATTATTCCCATCCGCTTTCGCTTCTTCCGTCCGTCCTGGCGCATTTATAAAGAGACCGTCCACGGAGGTTTCCCCTCCCTCTGCCGACAGGGATTGGCCAGCTTATCCAGCGTTGCCCTGAACCTTGCGGCAGGCCCGTACGGGGCGGCGGCGCTGTCCGCCCTGTCTATCGTCAACCGGTTTATGATGTTTCTCTATTCTGCCCTTATCGGCTACGGGCAAGGCTTTCAGCCGGTCTGCGGCTTTAATTTCGGCGCCGGAAAGATCGACCGGGTACTGGAGGGATATCGCTTCAGTCTGAAGGTAGGAATCGCAATGATCACGGTATTGGGGATCGGAGCCTACTTTATGGCCCCACAGGTCATGACCTGGTTCCGGGCCGACGACGCCGAGGTCGTCGAGATCGGAAAACAAGCTCTTCGCGCCCAATGCTTCACCCTCCCTCTGCAGGCTTTCATGATGCTGTCCCAATTTCTGTGCCAATCCATTGGCAAGGGATTTCGGGCCGCCCTGATCGCCATGGGGCGGCAAGGCCTGTTCTTGATCCCGGCATACCTGATCCTGCCCAAATTCCTGGAAGTAACGGGGCTCGTCATTGCTCAGCCGGTATCGGATCTCTTTACCGCGTTGCTGGCTGCGGGGATCATGACCGGCGTATACCGGGGGCTGAAAAAGGAAACCGAAAAGCAATTAAAATCAGAATAAACGAACCGTCCGGAGATCGTGGAAAATCTCCGGACGGGTTTTATTTCGTTTTCTTATACTGGGGGAGGGAGATTTCAAAGACTGCGCCGGTCTCTCCGTTTTTGCCGTTGCGGTTATAAGCGCGGGCAACGCCTTCGTGAGCAACGACGATAGCGTTTACGATGGAAAGGCCAAGGCCGTACTTTCCCCGTCGTCCCTTGAAGAAGCGATCAAAAATATGGTCGATCTCGTCGACGGGAATCCCGGGGCCGTCGTCCTGCACGGCGATAATCACGTTTCCTTCCCGCAGAACGGCCGAAACTTCAATCTCTTCCCTGGCGAAACGGAAGGCGTTGGAGAGAAGATTCGTAATTGCGGTTACGATCGTATCGGCGTCAACGTTAACGGCAACGTCAGCAACCTTACCGAAGACCAACCGAACTCCGTCGAGACCGGTAAACCCGGAAACGCGGGAGGCGGCCTCCTGCAAAAGATCGGCTACGGCAATGGGGGATTTCTGCAAGACCTCGTCGGACGTTTCAATCTTGGAAAGATAGATCAACTCGCCGGTCAGCTTTTCCAGCCGCCCAACCTGCTCCAGAACCTGGTCGCAAACCTCGTCTGAATCGTTGAAAACGCCGTCCTTCATCCCTTCCACGTACCCCCGGATCGACATGAGGGGCGTGCGCAATTCGTGGGACGCGTTCTGCAAAAACTTCTTCTGACGGGCATCGTATTCGCTGAGGGCCCTTGCCATACTGTCAATAGACCGGGCCAGATCTCCCACTTCGTCGTTGGTAGCGATGACGGGAACCTCCGTATCAAATTGCCGGTTGGCCACGTTGTCCGCGCGTACCTTCAGCCGACGCAGGTTTTTGGTAAGACCGGTGCTGAACAGCAGAGACACTGCAATGGCGAGGATCGACGCGGTACCGAGCGAAAGAAAATAGAGCGTCAGCAGGGAATGCTGAATCCCGTAGGACGTAGGAGACGTAAACAGGATCACGTAACCCAACACCCGATTCGTGGTGGCGTTATAGACCTGCTGAATTCCCACGGCGTAGGTGGTATCTCCGTATCGGATCACCCGGGAGCCGAGGGCTCCCTGAAAGCGGGAAAGGTATTCCACAAAACGCTCGGGAGAGGTGCTGAGATGGTCTACGTTCATTCCGGTGTTTTCGATATATTCGAATTGGGCGTCGGCAAGAACGAGGGAGGTGGAGGAATCAATATTCCGCCGGAAGATCTCCTGGAGATCGGTAATCTCGGTCTCTTCAGACCAGTCCAAAATCTCCGCGGCATCCATGGCAAAGGCTTCTCCGTTCTCCGATAGACGCTGGCGAGCCTGCAGGATGATATAGCTGTTGGCGAAGATGTAAACGAATCCGACGGAGATGATCCCGACGATGGAGATCAGGGTGATATAGGACAGGATCAGTTTAAAATGCAGACTGTTCCGGATGTCTTTTCGTCCCATAAATTACTCCGCAGCGTCGGTGACCTTGTATCCGTAGCCCCAAACGGTCTCGATCTGGAAGGCTGTATCCGCGGCGTCCAGCTTTTTGCGGATACGCTTGACCAGATCGTCCACGGCGCGGGTATCGCCGATATATTGATAATCCCAGATGCTGGTCAGCAGCTGATTGCGGGTAAAGACACGGTTTTTATTCGTGATCATATAGAGCAGAAAATCGTACTCCATGGCGGTAAAGGACAACTCGGTTTCGGTCTCCCCTTCCATCTTGACCACCCGGCGTTGGGTGGGATAGATCTTCAGATCCCGGCAGGACGGCTCGGCGACGGCCTTTTCTTCGTTCATGCCGTCCACCCGGCGGAACACGGCCTTGACCCGCGCCACCAGCTCCCGGGGAGAAAAGGGCTTCATCATATAATGATCGGCGCCCATTTCGATGCCGAGAATGCGATCCAGCTCCTCGTCCCGGGCGGAGACGATGATGATGGGGGTATTGTCGATCTTGCGAATCTCGTTGCACAGCTCAAAACCGGACATCCCGGGCATCATAATATCCACGATCAGCATATCGGGCTTGTAGCGGGAGAAGGCCTCCAGAGCGGGCTCGGCGGCATCGAACTCCATAACGGAAAAGGATTCCTTTTCCAGATAAGAGCGGATGATCTCCCGGATATTTTTTTCGTCGTCGATTACAAAAATCAGCTTCGGCATAAGAACCTTCCTTTCCGTCCGTAAGACGGCGTATTACTTCCTTGATTTTATTATAAGACAATTTATCATACAAGATATTAAGATTTTGTGTCTTTTTTTTGTATTTATCGCATTTTTCCCCAAAAGGGAGGAGGGGAGAACGTCCCCAAACGGCGGCGTTCTCCCCCAAGGCATGGAAAAACTGTTGTATAAAGAAAGGAAGTGAGCGAATTTATTTCGTCGGGTCTCCCCTGTCGATGATACTATTATACAATAATTTTCCCGCAAAACAACGATGAAACTGTGGCAGGTTTTCGGAAAATAAAGGGCAGAATTTCCTTATGCCTCCGATACCCGAAGTAGCAATCCTAATCTGTATCTTCCGTGTTTTTTGACTATCAAATCTTTACTCTTCACACTTCCGAAAAAATCTGCGCAACCCAAAATGCCGGCTTTCATTCTTAAACTCAAACTTTTTGACAGAACAATTCCATTCTCGTTGCTCTACTACAGACTTGTTTTTTGTTAAAATAGATGTCTGCGCTATCGCGTCCGTGAAAATCTTCTTTAAAGACAGATTCACTTTCCACTGCTATTTTTCTATTGCCGGAATAAAGATTACATACAATCTCAATATCAGATTTTATTGACCGACCATTTTTACTGAAAATATCAAACAAGAACTCCATGCAATCTTCATCCATCTCAATTCCAAAATTATCAAGTTTAATACCTGCTCGCTCAATAGATGTCAAATCAAGAACTACATCTATATTGTCGATCATAAAATGCGCATTATTATTGGAAATTTTCGTTGATACTTTATCACGAGCATCGTCAGAGATATCTACCATTAGAGGCTCGTCATATAATGAAGAATCTATGTTTTCAGAAGGTTCCGTCACGGAAACAACATCCTCGGCTGATTCAAGAAATCCATCAGCAGTAGCCTGCCCGCCTTGAATTAAATCAGCAAGAACATTTCTATCCCACAATAAAACACCCGTTGCATTGGCCAACGAAACAGCCCCTGGAGTAAATGTAGAATTGGTCAAAACAACCCCAACATGACACCCATAAAAAAGCTTACCGGCGGCGACCTCCTGCACAGGAGTATTCCCTAATGGAGTGACATAATTCTTACACTGAACTGCATATTTTACGCCGTCTTTTATAGCAAGTATGTCTACTCCTTGATCTCCGGAGCTCTTTGTTACGCTCACATCTATAAACCCATTTTTACGAAGAAGGTCAGCACAAAAATATTCAAATTCGTGGCCATTTAAACCATCTGCCATTGACAAATCAACAATAGTTTCATCGCAATCGTAAACATCACAGTCATTATACTCTGTTGTATGACCAAATGCAAATAGACCTCTGCAGATAAAAATTCCAAAGACTACTCCTACAACTCCAAAAGCACCCGGGACAATAAGCCCATACTCGCGTGTAATGAACGCACCTATAAACAAGTAACTCAAAACAGAAGAAGGTATTATCAATGCAATTCCTGCAATGCGATGAGACAGTGGAACACTTTTTTTCATTAATCTACGCTCCTCAATTCTCTAATCTAAATATGAACAACTTGATCAAGCCATAATGAACTCTCACCCTTATTCTACCACAATTCTAGTACTTTGTCAATATATACTCCATATCGTTAACATAAACATACAAAATCCGATGCCAAACAAAACTCTCATTTCCTGCGGATAAAAAAGACCGGACCTTTTCGGTCCGGTCTTGGGGTTTTCTTGGATTTAAGAGATTATTCTTCGACGGGTTCGGCGTCGGCGTCTACGACTTCGTAGTAGCCGCATTCGTCGCAATCGTCGCAATCGCAATCCTCGCAGCATTCGTCGTCGCAGCCGATCAGCATGCGGAGCTTATCGCGGAAGATGTAGCACAGAAGGGCCACAACGCCGACGAAAGCGATGATCCCAAGGATCACGCCAAGGATGGTTCCGGTCTTTTTACTCATAAAACAACACGCCTTTCATTGAAATGGATATGGTTGGTTGATTTCATACTTCTATTATAGCGCATCTTTGCGGTTTTGTCAACAGTATTCCCGCAATTTTCATAATTTATTCCGTTTCTGATCCGTAGGCAAGGGCGGCGGAGCGGGCGTATTCCCGCAGGCGCACCACCGCCGATTCGGGATACAGAAGGCGGATATCTTCTCCGTGCAAAAGGAGCCAGCCGAATAAGGCCTCGTCGGCGGGAGCATCGCAGGTAAGGAGATAGGAGCCGTCCACGGCGGTCTCGATGATCGAATCCGAGGGAAAGCGGCGCTCCGCCCGGAGCAAAAACCCTTCGGTGACCCGGAAGATCATATGTACGGGATCCTCCAGAGATGCAAAATAGCCCTTAATATATTGATTCAGATCAAACTCCAGGTCTCCCCCGACCTCCCGGATATCCACGGCGGCGTGGGGGGTTACGGTCAGCTCCTCCACACGATCCACCCGGTAAAAAGCGATATCGCATTCCTCGTCGGCGGCCACCAGATAGTAGCCGTCGCTCCAGACGAGACGGAAGGGCGAAACGGTCTGATACAGCACCGATCTGCGGCGGACGGTATGCTCGCTGAGAACCGAACCCCGGTAGGTAAACCGCACCCTCCGGCCGGTGAGAATGGCGTCGAACAGGATCTCAACGTTAGAATAGACCCGTTCGGTAACGGCGCTTTCCGGAATCACCGATAGAAGGTCGGCAAAGGCCTCCCGCTGAAGGCCCGTGGGGGCAAGGGTACGCAGTTTTTTCTCCAGCTCCGGCTTCCGCTTCCGGGGCACCAGGGGAGCCACCCGCAGAAGATTGGACAAAAGCAGACAATCGTTCCGGGACAGGGGACGGTCAGCCCAATAATACCGGATATCCTTCGAACGGACGACACCGATGGAAAACCCCGCTTCGTTCAGAGCGTTCAGATCCCGGTACAACGACTTCCGCTCGCTTTCAATACCGGCGCGGGCCAATTCGTCTGCCAGCTCCGCCAGCGTCATGGGATGGGAGGCGTCGGTACGCTCGCATAAAATACGGAGCAAAAGCAAGGTCTTTTGCTTCTGCCGGGGCGTTCCGGCCATAGTTCTCACCTCGATTTAGTAATTTTGCACAAAATAAAACGCATTCAGTTGTATAAATTCAACAAAGATTGCCTCTTGATTTTTTCGAAAAAAGTGGTATAATAGTATACGTGATCGGGAACAAGCTTTCCCCCTCACTTCAAAGGCTTATTCGTTCCATAACATATACCCCCTCTTTTTTTGACCGAGAGTTTTTCGAAACTCCCGGTTTTTTTTGCCCAAAAACCGGGAGAGGGGGAGTTTTTCACCGTCCGGAAACGGTAATTCCTTTGATTTTCACCCAGGGGAGGCAGCGCACGCCGTCGTTGATCCGCTCTTTGGACAGAGAAACGATATCCGTCATCATCCGCGCCAGATTTCCGGAGATCATCACCTCGCTGACCGCATCACAAACCTTGCCGTTCCGGATCTCAAAGCTGTTCTTCGCAACGCCGGACATGGTGCCGTCGGAGGTGGGATCGCCGCCGGAGAAGCGGCCGACGATCAAGCCGCGCTCCACCGAGGAGATCATTTCCTTCAGCGATTCGTTCCCCCCGTCGACGAAGTAATAATCGTCCACCGCCGGGAAACGGTCAAGCCCGGTCTTTTTCGCACCGTAGCGCCCGAGCATATACCCCTGAAGAATGCCGTCCCGGATCACGTCCGCATTCCGGGTCACGTAGCCCTCGGACACGAAGGAACCGCCGGCAAGCTCGTCGCTTTGGGGTCTGCAGGACCAATTCAGCAAAGGAGACGCAACCAACGTCCCCACCTTATCCTTCCAGAGGCTGGTCCCGTCAATCAAAGCACCGTCGGACAGGAAATTGCCCGCAACGGAGCCGAGAATATCACAAAAGCAGGAAGGAGTGAAGATCACGTCCCCCACGAATTTCCCCCGCAACGGCGTAGGGGTAATCTGCTTCAGGCTGTCTTCGATGATCTGCCGTCCACCGGCAAGATCGATAACGGGGGTGTCGGTCTCGTTAAAAACGGCGCCGAAATAATTGAAAGAAGACGTATTCTCCCCTTCTCTGCACATAAACATGGGTGAAAAGCTATAGGCGCCCCGGCGGGTGGTCAGACAGATGCCGTTGGAGGCGCAATAGACGCTCTCGCTGACCGAATGATCTATGGAGGCGCTGTCCACGGATACGGCGGGATAATTCTCCTTCAATTCGTCAAAAAACTCGGTCAGCCGGGCAAGCATAGCCTCCGGATCGGGCTTCAGCGGCCCTTTCTCAAAGGTTTCCACGCGAACCTCTTCGGGCAACCCCTCCGCAGGATCTTCCCGGGAGATCAGAGCGGCCCGCACCGCTTCCTCTGCGGCGTTGCGCAGGTCTTCCTCCTCAAAGGAGTTGACGGAGGCCGTCCCTTTCCGCGTTCCTACGAGAGCTTTCACGGAAACCGACACGTTCCGGACGGTGCGCAGCATTCCCAAAGAGCCGGATTCGTAATAAAATTCCGTCTTCGTGCCCTCCGACGCAACGCAAACCCCGTCGGTAGCACCGGCGGCAAGGAGATATTCCAGCCCTTTCCGGGCGATGGATTCAACGAAATTCATCTCAGTTCCCTCCCACGTTGATCTCACACTTGATATGGGGGCCGCCCATCCCCACGGGGAAGGGCTGTTTTTTTCCACAGAAGCCGGAATTGAGCCATACGATCTCGTCGGAGATCATATCTACCGTCTTCAGCACGTCAAAGGCAACGCCGGATACGGTGGTATCCCGCAAGGCCCGACCCAGCTTACCGTTTTTGATCTCATATCCCATAGTGATACCGAACATAAATTCCCCGGTAGAGTCGGCCTGACCGTTCCCGGTTGCGGTGAAATAATATCCGTCGTCAATGGAGGCGACCATATCCGCAAAGGCGTCGTTGCCCGGCAAAATAGCGGTATTCCGCATCCGGATCAGAGGCTCGTCTGCAAAAGAGAAGGCAAGGGCGTTGCCGGTGCGCTCGTCGCCGTAACGGGCGGCGGAGGATCGGTTGTGCATCCAACCGGTCAGAATTCCCCGCTCGATCAGAACGGCATCTTTGGCAACGATCCCTTCGTCGTCAATATAAATAGGTGTGGGCAGTGTGATCCCGTTATAAGTGTTTGCAAAGTCGGTTAAGGTAACGATGGAAGAGGCAACCTCTTTCCCTCTGCAGGGCCCGGCCACGGAACCGCTGATCACGAAATCCGCTTCCGCCGTATGCCCCACCGCCTCGTGAGCCAGCATTCCGGAGAGCTCCGGAGCAAAAATACAGGTCTTCCGGCCGGCGTCGGCAAAGATCCCTTCCCGTTTTTGCATCAGCTCTTCCACCAGCCGATCCAGATCGGGGAAGCATTTTGCGGGATCGGAAAAATGGTCGGAGAACAGCCCGGCACCGCCGAAAACAGCATACCGCTCCACGGGAGCGCCGTCGTCCGTCAGGGCGGTCAGAGCAACGGAAATATTACTGCGGGGCAGAAACGAATACCCGTAAACGCCGTCCCCGGTCTTCAGCTCTTTCTCCAGAGAAAGGCAGGAGCAACCGACCCGGCGGGAGGTAAGGCCCGGAGTTCTTTGCAGGTAAGCGTCGATCTCCGAAAGGAAATCCAGAATCTCCTTCTGGGGCACCGTATCGGCCCGCCATTGAGCGTGATGCTCCGCGGCGATCCGGGGCGGGAGGTCTTCCCCCGCGGCAGGGAGCCGATCGGCAAGAAATTTTGCATTTTCGGACGCCTGCTTCAGAATACGCTCCGCGGCGGAAACGTCGGTCTCCGGAGTGGAGGCAAAGCCACAGCGCCCGGCACGGAACACACGGGCGTTGATGCCGCTCTGCACGGCGTTGGAATTCCCGATCACGTCTCCGTTCAGAAGGGACACCCGGCGGGAACGGTTACATTGCCGTCGAAGCTCCGTGTCGGAGGTAAAACCGGTAAAAGAAGAAAGAGAACCTTCAAACATAATAATACCTCATTTTCTCCGTTTCCCCTTTAGCCAGGGGGAAATCCGTTTGTAAATCAGCATCGTGATTGCAGACGCCACAATTCCTTTGACCAGGGTCAGGGGCAGGTTGAAGATCAGCAGGGATTCCGCCAGCGTATCCGACGAGGGGAGGATGACCGAATACATTCCGATAATCCCGGCCATGGGAATTCCCAGCGCCGCAGAAAACAGCGGATAGCCGATAAAATAATTGTAAATTACGCTAAGTACCCCGGAGGAAAGTGTCCCGACCAGAGAACCGACGAGAGCGGTCTTCCGGGTTTTGTTCCGATGATAAATCAGCCCTGCGGGAATTACGAAAAGGGCGGCGATGACGAAATTATTCAGTTCACCGACGCCTGCGGTGGTGGTCGTAAAGAGATGAAGAAGATTCTTCAAAAGGCAGACCAGCGCCCCATGCCAGGGAGAAACGGCGAAGGAAACGATCAACGCAGGAAAATCGGAAAAATCAAATTTCAAAAATGCGGGGAGAATCGGAAGACCGATCTGCACGTACATCAAAACCGCAGAAATAGCGGCAAAGATCGCCGTCACCACCAGATTGCGGACGTGGGCGTTATTTTTCATAAAAGAGCCTCGCTTTCAGTTTTCCCGGAAACTGCCGGGGTATACTGCTATTATACTATATTTTCCATCGGAAAGTCAAGAGCACACCGCAAAATCCTCAAAAAATTCACCGGATGGACATAATGACGAAAAAAGCAATCTTCCCTGCAAAAAAAGACTATTGCATTGTGCTTTAAATCATGTTATAATGAGAAAAACAAAGTTTTCTTTCAAAAGGAGCAGATCATATGAAACTGGGCGTTTGTTGCAAACCGGAATTGATCGGTCAGGTAAAAGAAGCCGGATACGATTATTGGGAGGTTCATCTGGCAAATCTTGCGGGAATGGACGAAGCGTCCTTTGAGGCGTTGCGCAAAAACGTGGAGGAATTGCAATTCCCCGCCGAAACGAGCAATTGCTTCTTCCCCGGCGACGTGGAACTCTACGGGGACGACCTTTCCCCCATTGCGGCCTATGCGGACAATGCGCTGAAGCGGCTTTCGCTTCTGGGCGGGCAGGTAGCCGTAGTTGGCTCCGGCGGAATTCGAAGAATCCCCGAAGGGGCATCCCGAAAGGAATATGAGGAGAAGTTTGCCGGCGTCATGCGACTCTGTGGCGAAATTGCCCGGAAATACGGTATTACCCTTGCCCTGGAGCCCCTGAACTTGAAAGAAACGAACTTCGTCAATACCGTAGAGGAAGCCCTTACCGTTCTTCGCAAGATCGATCATCCAAACGTGAAATGCCTTGCGGATTTCTACCACCTTTCCAAGGTAAACGAGCCCGTCGGACATATCGTCTCCGCCGGGGAAGATTTGGCTCACGTCCACATTGCCGTGGGAGACGACCGTCATCTGCCGACGGTTGCAGACAAGGAGGTCTGCCGCCAGTGGCGCAAGGCTCTGGACGACAGCGGATACGACGCCCGCATCAGTCTGGAGGGGAACACCAAGCCCGACTTTGAAGCGATTATCAACGAAACCTACCCCATTATGAAGGAGATTTTCCGTCCCGCGCCCCATCGGATTCAGATCACGAAATACGAGGTGCTGGGGAATCTCCCCGACCCCTTCGTTATGAAGGACGGCACCCGAATCACAGATCCGGCTCAATGGGAAGCCCGCCGGGCAGAGATGTACAAGGACGTTATCGAGCTTCAGTACGGCACCCAACCCCCCAAGCCGGAATTCCTGGAAGTGGAATTGATCCAGAACGGCTGGAACAAGAAGGCTAAGGGAGTTCAGAACTACCGCATTACCACCGGAACGAAGGCCCGTCCGATTTCCTTCTATATGAAAGTCTTCCTTCCTGCGGGAGAAGGCCCCTTCCCGGCGGTAGTGGACGGAGATCTTTGCTGGACCTACGCCCTGAACGACGCGTGGCGTGACGCCTTTCTGGACGAGGGCATCATGCTCGTCATGTTTAACCGCACAGAACTTGCCAACGATATCCAGCACGAGGGCCGCAGAAAAGGGCCTTTGTACGAGGTTTATCCCGAATATACCTTCGGCGCACTGGGCGCGTGGGCCTGGGGCTTTTCCCGGTGCGTGGACGCCCTGGAGATTCTTGGCATTGCTGACATAGACAATATTACCTTCACCGGCCATTCCAGAGGGGGCAAAACGGCCGCGTTGGCAGGAGCGCTCGACCCCCGGGCATCGATCGTTAACCCCAACGAGACCAACGCAGGTGCCTGCAGCTGTTACCGCATTCACATGAGCGCAATCCGGGAGGACGGCGCAGAAAAGCCAAGCGAAACCCTTGCGGATCTCCACCGTAATTTCGATTTCTGGCTTGGCGAAGGCATGGGCGACTATACGCAGAGAGAAGAGGATCTCCCCTTTGACTGCCATATGCTGAAGGCCATGATCGCTCCCCGCACTCTGTTGATCTCCGAAGCGGCAAGCGATATCTGGACCAACCCCGTAGGCACCTGGATGACCACCGTAGCGGCCGGAGAAGTCTTTAAATTCCTCAACGTCCCCGACAATCTTTATTGGTATTTCCGGGACGGATATCATCAGCACTCCCTGCAGGACGTGAAAATGCTGGTAAATCTGATCAAGCACAAAACCGAAGGAAGACGGCTCCACGCGGATTTCTTCCGGCGTCCCTTTGAAGAAAAGCCTCTGATCTTCGACTGGAAATGCCCCGAAAAAGAATAAAGAACAGCAATCGGCCTCCCGCGACGGCGGGAGGCCTTATCATATCTTCAAATATAAATTCAGCAGGAAACGATCACGCCGTTGCGGTCAGCGCTTTCCTTCAGTTTTTCCACCAACGCTACGGTTTTTGCGGCCTCGTAGGCGGAAATGCGATCGGAAACCGGCTCTCCGAGAACCGCCTTGCAGAGGCAAAGGATCTCTTCTGCCATCCGGTTTTTCTTTTCCAGCTCCGGCGCGAAGGACGCTCCGTCGTCGGGATAAACGGTAAGCGTCGTCCCCTGGCAGATCAATTCCGCATCGTCGAACCGGACGCGGTACGCCATTTCAAAGGGGCGGGTTGCGGACTCATCCCAGGAGCCGTCGGCCACCACCATCATCCCGTTTCCGTAATCAAAGCGGCTATTGACCACCTGCCACCGGGTCTGCCGTTCCGTGGCGACGGCCGAGACGGACTTGGGTTCACCGAAAAGGAAGCGGACCATATCCACGTCGTGAATGTGCATATCCATAATACAACCGCCGCTTCGTTCCGTATCCTGGAACCACTTTTCAAAGCCCCAGAGCGGCAGTGCGGAAAGGCGGTCGAAATGCGCGTAACGCACTTTACCGTATTTCCCGGAATCCACCAGATCCTTCAGATACAGATAAGCAGGCTCAAACCGAAGGCATTGACCGATCATCAGCTTTTTCCCGGTCTCTTCTGCGACGGCGATCATCCGATTGCAGGCCTCCGAGCTGAGAGACATGGGCTTTTCGCAAAGGACGTTGCATCCGGCGCGAAGCATCTTAACCGCATACGCCTCATGAAGATAGGAGGGCAAACAAACGTCCACCACGTCGGGCTTTTCCGCGGCAATCATTTCTTCGTCGTTGGTATAAAGGTTCAGGCCGGACAGGTCGGGACCTGAGGTCTTTCCCAGATTGGTGGCCTGAGCCGTGGTAAACTGGCTCTCGTCAATATCGCAGATGCCGACCAATTCCACGGGGGCGCCCGCCTCCTCCAGAACGCGATATCCCTTCAGATGGGAACGGGCAATCCCGCCGAAGCCCAAAAGACAAACTCTTACTTTTTCCATAGAAATTTCCTCCGTCGATGCAAAATAATTTATTTCCTATATTTTATAACAAAAATTGGAATTTGTCAAGCCCGAAATTTAGAATCCGAGAAATTAGAGCGGTTCGCACTTCCGGTTTTCGGAAATAGGCAGCGCGGAGAATTCCCTCAAATGCGGACGTGGATTGCCTTTCTCATTGAAAGTTGACACAAAAAAATTGCAAAATACTCTTGACAAATCGCCAAAAAAGGTATATAATATAGTGTAAAATTCTTTTAGCGCGCGCCTTTGGCGAGTGTCCTTAAATTGCCCGTATCAACCTATGTTTAATCTGATACAAAAAGGATGGATGTTTCATGAAAACAAAAGAACGCAGAGTCGGTACCGTATCCCGTGGGATCCGTTGCCCAATCATCCGTGAAGGAGACGATCTGGCGGCCATCGTGACCGACAGCGTACTGGAAGCGGCGGAAATCGAAGGATTTCCCATCAACGACCGGGACGTTATCGCCATGACCGAATCGATCGTAGCCCGATCCCAGGGCAACTATGCAAGCGTTGACGATATTGCAGCCGACGTGAAAGCAAAGTTGGGCGGAGAAACCGTCGGGGTTATTTTCCCGATCCTTTCCCGAAATCGGTTTGCCATCTGCCTTCGGGGTATTGCAAAAGGCGCAAAAAAGGTCGTTCTGATGCTCAGTTATCCCTCCGACGAGGTTGGGAATCAGTTGGTCAGCCTCGATAAGATCGACGAAGCGGGCATCAACCCCTACAGCGACGTTCTGACCGAAGAAAAATACCGGGAACTGTTCGGCGAAAACAAGCACGAATTTACCGGCGTCGACTACGTGCAGTATTACGGCGACCTGATCCGGGAGATGGGTGCCGAGGCAGAAATCATCTTCGCAAACCAGGCAAAAACGATTTTGAACTACACCGACCGCGTCCTGAACTGCGATATCCACACCAGAGCCAGAACAAAGCGCATTCTGCTTGCGAACGGAGCAAAAACGGTCTGCGGCCTGGACGATATCATGAACGCTCCCGTCAACGGTAGCGGCTGTAACGAAAAATACGGTCTTCTCGGCTCCAATAAGTCCACGGAAGACAAGATCAAGCTCTTCCCCCGGGAATGCAAAGACCTGGTTCTGGACGTTCAGAATCGCATTCTGAAAGCCACCGGCAAGCACGTAGAGGTTATGGTCTACGGCGACGGCGCTTTTAAAGATCCCCAGGGCAAGATCTGGGAATTGGCAGACCCCGTAGTCTCCCCTGCGTTCACCGACGGACTGATCGGGACTCCCAACGAACTGAAGCTGAAATATCTCGCCGATAACGACTACAAGGACCTTTCCGGAGAGGATCTGAAAAAAGCCATCTCGGAAAGCATCAAAGCCAAAGACGGCAGCAGCCTTGTGGGGAATATGGCCGCCCAGGGCACCACTCCCCGTCAGCTGACCGATCTGATCGGATCTCTCTGTGACCTGACCAGCGGATCGGGTGACAAGGGCACCCCCGTAGTCCTGGTCCAAGGCTATTTCGACAACTACACAAACTAACGATAAATACGACGGAGGAAAACATCTATGGATATCACCAAACGCCCCGACTCCATGGTTCGCATCACCACCAAAGAACTGGCCGACGCGTTTATCGCCGAGCAGGTCAAAGAGATTCAGGCTCAGGTCGGCAACAAGAAGGTTCTGCTTGCCCTTTCCGGCGGCGTGGACTCTTCCGTTGTTGCAGCCCTGCTGATCAAAGCCATCGGCAAGCAGCTGGTCTGCGTGCACGTCAATCACGGTCTTATGCGAAAAGGCGAAAGCGAACAGGTCATCGAGGTTTTCGGCAAAGAGCTGAATGCAAACCTGATCTACGTTGACGCCACCGACCGTTTTCTCGATCTTTTGGCCGGGGTTGCGGATCCCGAAAAGAAGAGAAAGATCATCGGCGGCGAATTCATCAAAGTATTCGACGAAGAAGCCTCCAAGCTGGACGGGATCTCCTTCCTTGCCCAGGGCACCATTTACCCCGATATTCTGGAATCCATCAAGGCCGCAGAGGGCAAAAAGGCAATCAAGTCCCACCACAACGTGGGAGGCCTGCCGGAAGAAATGCAATTTGAACTGGTAGAACCCATTAAGCTGCTGTTCAAAGACGAAGTCCGCGTGGTCGGCGAAGCCTTGGGGCTGCCTCACACTATGGTATACCGTCAGCCCTTCCCCGGCCCCGGTCTGGGAGTCCGCTGTCTCGGAGCAATCACCCGCGACCGTCTCCACGCCCTGCGGGAAGCCGACGCAATCCTCCGGGAAGAATTCGACAAGAACGGTCTGGCCGAAAAGGTATGGCAGTATTTTATTGCCGTCCCCGACGTTAAAAGCGTGGGCGTAAAGGACGAAAGCCGCTACGAAGGTTGGCCCGCCATCATCCGCGCAGTCAACACCACCGACGCAATGTCTGCCACCGTCGAAGAAGTTCCCTACCCCGTGCTTCACACCATTACGGCCCGCATCACTGCGGAAGTCCCCGGCATCAACCGCGTATTGTTTGACCTTACACCGAAGCCCACCGGCACGATTGAGTGGGAATAATACCTAATGGCTAACAAGTGCCCGAAAACCCTTGCAAATACAGGGCTTTCGGGCATTTATGCAATTTAGGAAAATGCTTCTGCAACACTTTTGCAACATGTCATGTAAAAAGTGTAAAAAGGATTAGTTGCGAGTGGCTTACAAGTAAGGGTAAGAAAACACATCAACAATTTCTTGATGAAATTATATCCAAAGAAATTCCAGTCCAAATTTTAGGAACATACATTAACTCTCAAACGCCTCTTTCTTGTAAATGCAATAAGTGCGGATTGATTTGGAAAATTAGACCAAACAATTTATTAAGTGGCTATGGTTGTCCTAAATGTGGCATCGAAAAGCGTGCACAGTCGCAAACCAAAGATAACACTGATTTTGTTGCGGAAATAAGTAAAATCAACCCAAATATCACAGAAACAATTTACATTTTAACACCGTAACCGGAGGTCTCTCATGAAAAATAAATGCTTTCTATTGCTTTTAAGCGCACTACTTATATCCGCAAGTTTAGGGCTTTTCCTATTCTTTGCATTTACACATACAGTATATCAGTTTCCACCTGATGTTTGTGAGTGGTTTTTCATCGAGACACCGGAAGAAATTGTGGAAAAATACAATTTAAGTATTTGTACCTATGCAAAAATTACGGATGACGGAATGTTGGTAATGGTTGTCAATCCTGAGCAGGAACAAGTTTGGATAGAGAGCA
>JAZPXN010000051.1:0-2020 GCA_045543655.1 Eubacteriales bacterium | reverse complement strand
TGAGGGGAATGGTGAGGGGGACGGTGTTCCTTTCTTTTCAGGAGAAAAGAAAGGAACCGAAAGAAAAGCCGAGGCCAACGCAATTCTTGCGTTGGGGGGGGGAGGGGTCATTCTTTCGCCGCAAGGCGAACATCACTTGCCGCAAGGCAAACTTCACTGCCCCGCAACTTCACTCGCCGCAAGGCGAACATCACCGATTCCGGCGGTTCTTGATTTTTCTCTGCTTTATAGAGAGCCTACTTACCCCCACCACCAACGCCTGCGGCGTCGGTCTCCCTTCCCCTTCCAAAGGGGAAGGTGCAATGAAGCGCATTGCTTTTTTAGGGCGCAATATCCGAGAGTTACTCTGCGATAGAAAGGTTATAAAGAGGGGCTGCGCTACCTTTGTGCCTCCCCTTAGTAAGGGGAGGGGGACCGCTTGCGGTGGAAGGGATTGACCGGGAGATTGTTACTTTCCGTTCTCCCGTTGCTGGTGAAGTTTGCCTTGCGGCAAGTGAAGTTGCGGGGCAGTGAAGTTTTTCTTCGAAAAGTGATGTTCGCCTTCGGCGAGAGACTTATCCCTATACCCCCCCCCAAGAAATCACTTCCCCACGCAGAAGCGGGAGAAGATTTCGTGAACCACCGATTCGCTGACGGTCTCACCGGTGATTTCGCCTACCACGGCGATGGCCTCCTCCAGATCGGATACGATGACGTCGGGGGTCAGGGCCAGATTTTGCTTTGCCCGTGAAAGGGCGTGGTTGACCCGGCAAAGGCATTGATATTGCCGGCTGTTGGAGATGACGGTCTTCCCTGCGGATAACCGGGAGACGAAGAGATTTTTTACGTATTCCGCCACCTCTTCCATGCCAAGCCCCGTTTTTGCGCTCACCTTAAAGGCGGGGGCAGCGTCGGCCCATTGAGGCAGGGGCGCGTCGGGGAACAGTTCCGATTTATTGAAAAGATACAGGACTTTTCCGGCGCATTTCAAGGCGTCTTCCGCCAGCGCCCGGTCTTCGTCGTTCAGATCCGGCGCGAAGACGCAGAAGATCAGCTCTGCCCCTTCCATTTCCTTCCGGGCCCGGGTGACGCCGATCTTTTCCACCGTGTCCTCGGTCTCCCGGATGCCCGCCGTGTCGGTCAAGATCAGCTTGACCCCGCCGAATACCACCGATTCCTCTACCGTGTCCCGGGTGGTTCCGGCAATTTCGGTGACGATGGAGCGGTCGGTTCCGGAAAACAGATTCATCAGACTGGATTTCCCCACGTTGGGGCGGCCGCAAAGGGCGGTGCGCACCCCTTCCTTCAAAACCTTTCCCGCGCCGTAGGAGTCGCAAAGAGCGGTGACCGATTCCAGGGCGCCGTCGAGGAGATTTGCGATTTCGTCGGTGGAGACCTCTCCGATTTCGTCGTCGGGATAGTCCACGTAAGCCAATAATTTTGCGGCAATGGCCAGCAGATCGTCCCGTATTTTCAGAATCTCCCGGCCTACGGAGCCGTCCAGCTCGCTCATGGCGGCGCGGGCCGCCGTCGCATATTCGGAATCGATCAGATCCATGACCCCTTCCGCGCGGGTGAGGTCGGTCTTGCCGTTCAGGAAGGCCCGCTTGGTAAATTCGCCCCCCTCGGCCTGGCGCGCCCCGTGGGAAAACAAAAGCCGCAGAACGCGATCCAAGAGGTAAACGCCGCCGTGACAGGAGAATTCCACCGTGTCCTCGCCGGTATAGGAAAAGGGCCCCCGGAAGGCGCAGATCACCGCCTCGTCTACGGTTTCCTCCCCGTCGACGATGCGGGCAAAGGAGACGTTGCGCTTCTGCCCGTCTTCGATGAGGACGCCGTTGCCGTAACGCAAAACCGCCCGGGCAATGGAAAAGGCCTCGGGGCCGGACATCCGGATGACTCCGATGGCCGCCCGGAAGGGCGCCGTGGCAAGGGCTGCAATGGTATCCATGGTGTTTCTCCTTTGTATTCGTGGTATGCCGTGGGGTACGGGACGGTGAAGGGGAATGAGGGGGGGGCGGGGTTCTTTCTTTTTTGAGGA
>JAZPXN010000050.1:0-16765 GCA_045543655.1 Eubacteriales bacterium | reverse complement strand
CAAGGCGGCCTCGGCTCTGACAGTCCACCGGACTGTCATTCACTCCCTCGGCGTTCGATTCCATAAAGATCGTGGACGGTTGGGGAATGGAGAAAAGGTTTATTCTCTATAGAAAAAAATGGAGCAGGTGAGGGGAATCGAACCCCCGTGGCCAGCTTGGAAGGCTGGAGTTCTACCATTGAACTACACCTGCGAATCAATTTGCCTAACTATTATAATACATTTTCGTCCGATTGTCAAGGGGGGAAATGCAAATTTTTTATAGAATTTTTCGAAAAACTCTTTTCAAGCGGGGTTTTTTGTGCTATACTGAAAAAAAAGGGGTGTTTTACAATGCGAAAAATAGCCTTAATCTTCCTGTCTGCGGTGCTCGTGCTGTTGCTTTGTGTCGGATGCGGTAAGGCGGCGGGAGATTCCTACTCCGGGGACAAAGGCGTTTCCATGGATTCGGTGGCGCCTTCCGAGAAGGGGGAGTTGGATCTGGAGTCTACGGCGGAATCCTCCCGGAAGCTGATCCGCACCGTCAGCGTCAACGCCCAAACGAAAAAATACGATGATTTTCTGGCGCAGGTGCGGCAAAAGGTGACCGACGCCGGCGGATATATCGAGCAATCCTCGGAGAACAATTCCGCTTCCCGGGATTACCGCTCCGCTTCCATGACCCTGCGGATTCCGGCGGGGGAGACCGACGGTCTTCTGGGGCTGATCGGCGCGCTGGGCACCGTGACCCGGCAGGAAGAAAATATCAAAGACGTGACCCTGTCCTACGTGGACACGGAGTCCCGGCTGAAGGCTCTGCGGGCGGAGGAAGCCAGTCTTCTGGCCATTCTTGCGGAGGCAGAGACGGTGGCAGATATCATCACCGTTCGGGATCGGCTGACCGAGGTGCAGTACGAGATCGAATCTTACGAATCGGTATTGCGCACCTATGATAATCAGGTGGATTACGCCACCGTATCTCTTTACGTTACCGAGGTGGCGGTGGAGCTGCCGGTGAACGAATCGGTCTGGGGCGAGATCGGCGGGAATCTGGCGGAAGCCCTGGTAAATATCGGGAATTTCTTCCGGGGCGCCTTCGTATTCCTTGTTTCGGCCCTGCCCTATTTGCTGGTCTTTGTGGCTGTGCCCGGTGGGATCGTGTATCTGATCGTCCGTCTGTCCATTGCCCGGCACAGGAAAAAGAAATCTGCCCAAAAATCCGAATAAAATGCAAGGCCGCCGAGGGGATGCTTCGGCGGCCGTTTCGTTTTTTCAGGGATTCTCCGGATCCAATTCCCGTAACGCTCCGACGATGCGGTGGGCGAGGTGGATCTTCGTGGGGGGATGGATGTCGTCGTTCTCGCAGACGTCGGCGGAGATGACGGTCTTGACGGCGGGCACCTCGAATTGGATCTCCCATTGCGCCTTCTGCACGTTGCTCCACGCTTCTCCCGCGCGGCTTATGCAATCGGCGATCTGTACGACGACGAAGGGGAGGGTCTCGTCGCGGAAGGAATCGCGCCAGATCCGGATCAGCGCCTTCAGCTCGGTTTTGTATTCCAGGGATTCTTTCAGGACAGTGTCGCTTTCCCCTTGATACCATACGACGGCGGAAAGGGGGTAGGGGAGGATCGCGGAGAGGGCTTCCCGATAGAGGACGCCGTCCCGATTCCAGGCCTGGTAGGGAGGGTAGGTGTGGGCTCCGCCCTTATCTTCCGGCGAAAGGGTGATGCCCAGGGGCTCCAAGGCTCCCTCGGGGATCCAGCTTTCAATGACCGACGCGCCCTGATAGCAGGCGATCAGCCCCACGGCTACGCCGTCTTCCCCTTGGATCTGTCCCACGTGATAGGCCAACGCCGACCATCTGCGGGCGTTTTCCTCCGTGCAGACTACCCAGCCGTCGTCGGGAGTATAGGGCTCTCCGGCTTCGAGGCGGGGCGCGGTAAAGAGGCGGACCATCGGGTTTCCCCGGGATTCGTCGGCAGGGTAGGAGGAGGCCCGGAGCTTAAATTGCACGTTGGATTGGCCGGCCATCAGATAGACCCTTCCGACGTACAGATCCTCCAGCCGGAGAGACTCTTCCGCCTGCCGGAGGACGAGATCGTAAGGCCCGCCGTATTCCATGGGAGGAAATTCGGTCTCCCAGGCTCCGTCAGTGGTGACGGTCCGGGCCTGTCCGGCAAAGAGGATCTCCGCCGTGCCGTGTCCTTCGCCGTAGATACGGATGGGCTTATGGGCGGCAAAGACTCCGTGAGAGGTAAAAATCGGGTTGAGCTGAAGCATGCAAAAGTCCTTCTTTCTGATCAGTCGAGGCTTCGACCGTTTCTGTCCCGCAAATATTCGGAGGGCGAGGTCCCTACGGTGCGGCGGAAAACCTTGGAAAAATAGAGGGGATCCTGAAATCCGCAGAGGAAGGCGATGTTTTTTACCGCTTCCACCCCGTGATCCATCAGGAAAACGGCGTGCTTGATGCGCAACGCGGCCAGGTATCGGGAAAAGCCCACGCCTACCCGTTTTTTAAAGGAATCGGAGAGATATTTGGGGTTATATCCCCATTCTTCTGCCAGAGAGGTCAAGGTCAGGTTCGGCTCGGAAAAATTCTCTTCCGCATAGTTCAACATTCGCAGCGCAACGCCGTCCCGTGCCTCCCGCACGCCGGTCAGCCGGGAAAAGGCGTAAGACAGGACGCTTTCCGAGACCAGGTCCAGGTTTTCTTCCCGGGCCCGGGCGATGCTTTCTTCCCAAAAGGGAATCATCCCTTCGTGTCCGGGGAAGCGGCGGGTCATGGAAGTGATACCGAACCTGCGGAACAGCTCCGCGGCCCGTCCTCCGGAAAAGGAGATATAAAAATATTTCAGCTTTTCCCCGTTTCCGCGGAATTCTTCGCCGGAAAAGCCGAAGATAAGATCTCCCCCCTTCACCGGGATGGGGGTTTCGCTGAAGACCATCGTTCCCGTTCCTTCGGAAATCAGGTAGACCGCATGGTGGGACAGGACGATCTTCCGTGCTTGGGTGTCGGGATTCTGTTCGTAGACGAAATTGACGGGTTTCAGATCCGAATGCGCCGATTCGGTGATAAATTTACAGATATTTTGGGATGCCATTCGATCACCTCCCCTCTATTGTATCAGATTTTTCTGCCCTTGTCAAGGATAATTTCCATAATATAATGGATTTTTTCCATTTACAGGCGGGCGGGAATCCTTTATAATAATAGGGAGGTGAATGGAATGTATTATGGAATGATCGCCCTGAGCGTGCTTTTGTTTGGCGGCAACTTCGCTCTGAACCGTCAATATCAGAAGGGGATGGGCAGCGGATTTTTTCCCGCCTTTTTCCTGTCGGCTCTGTCGGCCTTCGCCGGAATTTTAGCGCTTTTTCCCATCAACGGATTTCGGGTGGAATTCGCCTGGTTTCCCTTCCTTATGGCCCTGGCCGCCACCTGCAACAGTCTGGCCTGCACCTTTTGCGGGCTGAAGACCTTGGGGAAGGTGAATCTGTCTCTGTATTCTTTGTTTCTCATGCTGGGGGGCATGGTTCTGCCGTCGGTAGCAGGCGTCTTATTCTTCGACGAGGGGATGACCGTGGCCAAGGGAGTCTGCTATCTTTTGATTTTGCTGGCTCTGCTTGTAACGGTGGAAAAGAACGGCCCCAAGGGGGGATGGCCCTGGTATCTCGGGGTCTTCGTGCTGAACGGAATGTCCGGGGTCTTGGCGAAGATTTATCAGACCGTGGATCTGCCGAAGATCGATTCCTCCGGATACTCTCTGCTCTGCGCGCTTTGCACCTTTGTTTTCGGCGGCGTTTTGACTCTGATCTGTCTGCCGTCCTACCGCAAAAAGATCAAGCCTCTGCCCGTATCCTTCGGCTTCGGGGGAGGACTTCTCAATCAGGTGGCCAATTTCCTGCTGCTGATCGCCCTTCTTCACGTCCCCGCATCGGTGCAGTATCCCATGGTTACCGGAGGTACGATGATCGTGTCTACCGTCATCGCCTGCTTTACCAAGGATAAGCCCACCGGGAAGCAATGGATCGCCGTGGGGCTGTCCTTCGTTGGAATTTTGCTTCTGGTTATTCTGCCGTGGTGACGTATTTATAAAACTTTATTATAAGGAGAATTGATATGGAACAGATCAAGATCGGGGTTTTCGGTGCAAACCGGGGATCGGCCTATTTTTCCAGCCTGCTTGCCAACAACGCACAGATCGTTGCCGTCTGCGATAAGGACGATTTCTGGCTGAACAAGGCCAAGGCCAAGCTGGGGGAAGGGACGGCCTATTATTCCACCTTCGATGAATTCATCGAGCATCCTATGGACGCCGTGCTTTTGGCCAATTATTTTAACGAGCACGCCCCCTTTGCTATCCGTTGTCTGGAAAAGGGAATTCACGTCCTTTCCGAATGCACCGCCGCCGGAACTATGGCGGAATGCGTGGAGCTGGTGCGCGCCGCCGAAAAATCCGACGCGTTCTATATGCTTTGCGAGAATTATCCCCATATGAAATTCAACCGGGAGATTAAGCGCATCTGCGATACCGGTACGCTGGGGAAAATTCTCTATGCAGAAGGAGAATACAATCACCCCGTCGCCTCTTCCGACGTGGCTTTTATGCGCAAATACAAGCCTTACCCCGAGCATTGGCGCAATTTCCTGCCCCGCACCTATTATATCACCCATTCTCTGGCGCCCATCATGTACGCCACCGGGGCGTCTCCCATCCGGGTGACGGCACTGCCGATCTTTGCGCCCTTTGACGATTCTATGGCCATTTCCGGTTCCCATTGCGGCGACCGTGCGGCGATCATCACCACCTTGAACGACGACGATTCGGTCTTCCGGGTCAGCGGCTGTGCCGGCTTTGGCGCTCACGGCAACTCCTATCGGGTCTGCGGCACCAAGGGGCAGGTGGAAAATCTCCGGGGAATGGGAAAGCAGGTCATGCTCCGCTATAACGAGTGGAATAAGCCTGCAGAATGGGAGGAAAATAACCTCTACGAACCCGATTGGAATCATAAGGATGCCGCTTTGATCGAAAAAGAAGGCCACGGCGGCGGCGATTTTCTGGTTATCCAGGAGTTCCTGAACTGCCTGCGGGAAAACCGGAAGCCCGATTTCGACGTATATTTTGCCACTACCATGTCTGCCGTAGCGATTCTGGCTCACCGCTCCGTGCTGGAAAAGGGGATGCCCTACGACGTACCCGATTTCCGCAAAGAGGAAGACCGGGTCAAGTGGGAGAACGACCGTCTTACCCCCTTCTACGGCCCCAACGGGGAGGAGCCCACCCTGCGGTGCAGCTCCAAAGAAGGCTTCGTGCCTCCCGAAGGGCCCATGAAAGCCTATCTCGAAGTCATTAAAGAACGGGAATAAGCCCCCGATTGATCCGAATAAAAAAATGGGAAGCACCGGGAAAAAATCCGGTGCTTCTTTGCGATTTATCTTATTTTATTATTCGATTTCTATCCGCATAGCGCCGCTGATCAATTCAATTTGAATATCCTTTTCAAAGGATTTTTCGAAATGCTTGAATCTTTTCAGTATAGTTACGATTTGATCCGCAGCATCTTCAAACTTACGCTCAATTACTTCAAGACCAATAATTTCAATATGAATGGGCTCCCCGTACATATCGGTCAAGCAATCCCAAAAGGCAGACCAGTTGCATCCGTAATAATCGGGGAAATCCAAAGATTCCTTGATGACCTTGTGCATCTCCAAATAGTGATTAACGTTACGAAAATCGATGATATATTTCCGTTGGTTCATTATAAGCTCCTTACGGTGTTATTTCATAAAACGTGTGATAATGGTCGTATGTAACTCCTGAAGAATGTTTTCTAACCAGTTTTTTATGAGGTTTTCTGCCATTTTTTCTCCTTTTATTATACTATATTTATAATTTTTTGTCAATCCAAACGATCAAACCCTCAAAGTTTTCTATATCCTTTTTTAATTTCCTGTAGATTCCTTTTTTTGGGGCTTTGGTGCAAACACGACGTGATACTTTGTTCGTTTCGGTCTGCATAAAGCTCGTCGGATCTGTTTTTACTGAAGTGGTCCCCCCCGGTAGAACCGGAGGGGATTTTCCACCACCAAACAGCGAAGCACCGGAATTTTTCCGGTGCTTCTTTGCGTTTTATCTTATTTTATTTGAAGATCAGGGGGCATTCGGTGATGCATTTTTCGGCGTTTCCGGGACGGAATTTGGTGATGGGATCTCTTTGCCGCAGGCCGGCGGCCAGCTGTTCTGCGGTGACCTTTCCGTCGGGCATCAGCCGGAGGGTATTCCCCAGGCAATCGTCTCCGTCGGCGCCGGTCAGCACGTACCGGGAGGCCCACTGGCAGGTGGCGGTGTCGAGGGGAATATAGCGGAATGCGTTGCCCTCCACTTCTACGGTCACGGCCTTCTCTGCCAACAGCGCCTTCATGGGGCAGGCGGAGATGCAGTTCCTGCAGATTTCGCATTTGGCTTGAATGGCGTTGGGTTTTACGGCGTCTGCCTCCAGCGGTGCGTCGGTGACCACGCAGATGAATTTCTGATTCACGCCGAATTCTTCGGTGTTCACCGTGCCCGAATAGGTCAGGTCGCCCAGACCGGCGGCCACGGCCTCAAAGGCACAGTCGAAGGGCGCGTTGTATTCGCCCCGGGGAGAGGCGATGGGAGATCCGATGCCGATCAGATCCCGGGTCAGCACGGCCTTATAGCCGGCGCGCCGCAGGGTCTTCACCGCCTCCACGCCGATCATGGAAAGCTCGTTTTGCGCCTGAGACTGGGCAAAAATGAAGGGGCCAACCGCCTCCGCAGGCTCTCTGCCGGCGCGACGGGCGGCTTCGCCAGGATAGGCAAGGCCGATAACGACGACGCTTTTTGCATCCTTCAGATAGTCGGAGGGTACGGTCAGTTTCCGGACGGTCTCGGTGACGACGGGATCGAAGGGCATGGTGATGCCGTTCTTATCCTTGGCGTCGAAGATGATCTCGCCGTCCTTTACGGGGCGAAGCTGATCCACGATGCCGTCGATGCGTTCCGCAGGGGAGACCCCCATCAGATCGGCGCCGTAGGTGGCAAGGGTATCCCACAAAAGCTGCTTCAGACTATGGGCAGTGCCTTCGCCCTCGGGCTGTGCCAGCATCCAGTCCCGTTTCTCCAGGGGCGCGTCGGTGATCAGTCCCACGGAGGCCACGGTATCGTTGCCGAGATCGGTCCATTGGATCAGATCCTTGGTGGCGGGCAGGATGGAGGTCATGTCGGGCAGAACGCTGTAGCCCAGCTTTTCCAGCTCCCGGCCCATATCGTAGCAGGCGAAGCGCAGACCGTATTTCATGGTGTGGTCCACGGGTGTCCGGTGCTTTGCCTGCAGATCCTGACGGGTGGTTTTATCCGGTGCGGGAGCCTTGGCGGAGATGACCACCAGGGTTTTTGCGCCGGGGAGCTTTTCGGTCAGATCACAGCCCTTTTCCTTCAACTCCTCTGCCGAAAGAATGGAGATGCGGTCGGCGTGATACTGCAGGCCGAACCGGCTCATGCGGTCGTAGATCTCCCTGCTGACGGGCAAATTGGGATCGGCAAAGAGCCGGCGGCGACGGTAGAAGGGAGAATAGGCTTCGTCCTTGAACCGAAGATCCTTGGGTACGCAGACCTTCAGACAGACCCCCATTTCCCCGCCCCGCTTGCCTTTTTTGATGCAGCGGTCGACGATAACGTGTTCGTCTACCACGTCGGGAATCTCGTCGTCCAGATCCAGGTCGAAATGCTCACCCCAGGCACAGCGCCAGAGGTTCTTGTTGGCGAATTTATGGGTGTATACCTTACCGTCCCGATCCTTGATGTTCAGATAATTGACCCCCTTGACCTCCTTGCGGTAGGCGTCGGTGGGGCAGCAGCGGATGCATTCGCCGCACATATCGCAGAGGGTGCCGCCGGGCAGAAGGGGCGTGGGGTCCAGTTCCGCGTCGGTGATGATGGAAACGAAACGGTTCCGGGCGCCGAATTCGGGAGACAAGGCAAGTCCGTTCCAGCCCATTTCGCAAAGACCGGCGCAGACCGAAGCGTAGATATGGGACATATCGGGGGAGAAGACGGCGTCCAGTTCTTTGTAATTCCGATACCGCCAGATATTGGAGGACACGATGGGAACGGCGTTGTAGCCCGATTCCTCCAGATAATGGGCGATGCGGAAGGAGATGTGATCCAGCTTGGCGTTCATGGTATACTGAACCCGGTAGGATTCGAAGATCTGGCTGTCGCCGTGCAGACCGCCCTCCAGCTCGATGGTGGCGTCGGGGTGATGTACGGCGCAGACGATGACGGTCTTGGCCGTGGGCATGATCCCCTTGGGGCTCATTTTGATGGGAGCCTCGTCGAAGCGTTCGATGTTGGCAAAGCCCACCAGATCCGCCCCCAGCTCGTGGGCGAAGGATTTGATCAGTTGTGTCATACGGGTGTCCATAAGTACGGTTCCTTTCTCGGTTTTCTATATTTTTTTATATTTTTTTCGGTTACGGTTGCCCCGCGAGGGCGTTCAAGGCTTCCTCCAGCCCCTCGGTGATCTTCAAAAGCTCGGCGACCGTCTCTTCCTTATTTTCCAGCCGGAAGCGAGGCAGGAAGATCCCCACGGCGGTGCGGACGCCCCGGTAGCGGACGGGGGCGGCGGCCTCGAAAACGTCGGCGGTCTCCCGATAAAAGTATCCCCGGCGGCGGCAGGCTTTCAGCATCTCCCGGAAGGCGTCGGTCTGCTCCGGGGTGGGAGCGGGATTGTCGGGGATGCCGTGGGCGGCGATATGGGCGTCGATCACGGCGTCGTCCTGGGCGGAGAGAAGCAAAATTCCCGTGGCGGTTCCGTAAATTTCCCGGGCCTCGGGGTAGGTTCGGTTGACCGTCACCGCAGACCCGTCGGAGACCCGCAGAATCACGTAGCGCTCGTTTCCCCGCCAGACGCTCAGCACCGCCGTGGTCTTGGTGCGGTCGGCAAGCTCCCGCAGGAGCGGCTCTGCCCGCAGCGCCACCGTCCGGTCGTAGTCCAGGGTACTCCCGGTCAGCAGATAGGCGCCGATGCCCAGCTTCCATTTTCCGTCCACCCGTTCCAGATAATTCCGCTTCGCCAGCACCTGCACGATGTTGGAGGTGGTGGTTGCCTTTTCCCCGATGGCGGCGGCAATGGCCGACAGAGGCAACCCCTCCGGCACCCGGGAAACACACTCCAGA
Source organism: Eubacteriales bacterium (assembly GCA_045543655.1). Lineage (GTDB taxonomy): Bacteria > Bacillota > Clostridia > Oscillospirales > UBA644 > RGIG995. The sequence goes on along the minus strand of JAZPXN010000050.1, from coordinate 7,580 downwards.
ACGTTGATGGCTTTGTGCAATACCTTAATCATAATTCAATAATATTGAATCCTTTCAGCAATAATGAACAAATCTCACCGAAAGTATAACACACCCCTCCCGCAAAGTCAAGGGGCGACACACTTTCGTTTCATATTTTTCGGAAACCCGGGCGCAAAAAAAGGAAGATTCATCAATGATGAATCTTCCGGGGGGAGAAGCGTAAAAAAGGGCGCAAAAAAGGACGGATCGCTCCGTCCTTTGATTTTTTGCTTTCTTGAAAAGGCCCGAATTACTTCAGGTTGAATCTCTTCTTGAAACGGTCCACGCGGCCGCCGGTATCAACCAGCTTCTGCTTGCCGGTGTAGTAAGGATGGCAGGCGGAGCAAATTTCAACACGGATGTCTTCCTTGGTGGAACGGGTGTGGATCACGTTGCCGCAAACGCAGGTGATGGTTGTGTCCTTGTAAACGGGATGAATTCCGTCCTTCATCTATTTTCATTCCTTTCCGAGTGTGCCGAAAAGGCACAAATTGATTATTTTGCATTTTATTATAACACAAGCGAAAGGAAAATGCAAGGGTTTTTCGGAAAAAAATTAAAATTTCATATTTTTGCAACAATTTTCCCCCGGGATTTTCCCCCGTCGCATTGACAAAACGGCGTTTTGATGCTATAATAATACATATTTTAAGAGTAATATCGGCAAGTTTGCCCATGCAAACGAAGGAAGGAATATATCATGTTGTACCAAAGCACCCGTTCCCGGCACACCGTCAATTCCCTGCAGGCCATTCTGGAAGGCATCGCCCCCGACGGCGGGCTGTATCTGCCCGTCGACCTGGCGTCCCTTTCGGTAAGTCCGCAGGCGCTTGCGGACAAGTCCTTTGAGGAGATGGCCGCCATCATCCTGCGCACCCTGTTCGACGAATTTTCCGAGGCCGAAATGGCTGAAATGGTTCACCGGGCTTACGGCGATAAATTTGAGACCCCCGACGTGACCCCCACCGTCAAGGTCGGCTCCGATTACGTGCTGGAGCTGTTCCGGGGCCCCACCTCCGCCTTTAAAGACGTGGCCCTTTCCATGCTTCCCGTGCTGATCACCGAGGCCAAGAAGAAGCAGGGCATCACCGAAAAGATCATGATCCTCACCGCCACCAGCGGCGATACCGGCAAGGCCGCCCTGGAGGGCTTCCACGACGTGGACGGCACCGGCATCATCGTCTTTTATCCCAACGGCGGCGTTTCCGCGGTGCAGAAGGCACAGATGGTTACCCAGGAAGGAAGCAACGTCACCGTCTGCGCCATCGACGGCAATTTCGACGACGCTCAGACCGGGGTCAAAAATACCTTCGCTGCCTGCGCCGATAAGGATCTGAAGCAATACGGCGTCATGCTTTCCAGCGCCAATTCCATCAACATCGGCCGCCTTGCCCCCCAGATCGTTTATTATTACAAATCCTATCTCGATCTTGTGGCCGCCGGCGAGATTGCCATGGGCGACGGGGTGAATTTCGTGGTTCCCACCGGTAATTTCGGGGATATTCTGGCGGGTTATTTCGCCAAATGCCTGGGACTTCCCGTGAAAAAGCTGGTCTGCGCCTCCAATCAGAACGACGTATTGACCGAATTTCTGACCACCGGCCGCTACGACCGCCGCCGGGTCTTCCATCGCACCAATTCTCCTTCCATGGATATTCTGGTCTCCAGCAATCTGGAGCGGATGCTGTATCTGGCCTCCGGCGGAGACTGTGAGAAGATCGCCGGGTATATGAAAGACCTGAACGAGGTCGGCGAATATACGGTCGACGCCGATCTTTTGGCCGCCCTGAAGGATACCTTCGCCGCCGGCTGCTGCTCCGAGGAGCAGACCCTGGTCACCATCGGCAAGACCTACGAAACCTACGGATATCTCTGCGATACCCACACCGCCGTGGCCGTGGACGTGGCAGGTCAGTTCAAGGCCTCCGCGCCGGAAGGGGCCGTGATTATCCTTTCCACCGCCTCCCCCTATAAATTCCCCGTGGCCGTGCTGACGGCCTTGGGTGAGACCCCCGACGAGGACGAATTCGAGGTCATGGAGCAATTGCACCGCCGCACCGGCGTTGCCATTCCCGCCGGCCTTGCGGGGCTGAAGGAAAAGGCCGTGCGCCATACCGACGTGATTCCCAAAGACGCCATTCTCGATTACGTTTTAAAGAAGGTGGAAGCATGAAGCGTACCGTCCGCGTTCCCGCCTCTACGGCCAATTTAGGCCCCGGCTTCGACTCCTTCGGCTGTGCGTTGGGGTTGTATAATACCTATACCTTCGAGGCCCTCCCCGCAGGCCTTGAGATCACCGGATGCGCCGAAAAATATTGCAACGAGCGCAATCTTTCGGTGCGTGCCTATCAGATGACTCTCGAAGAGGCCGGCGTGCCCTTCACGGGGCTTCGGATGGAAATGCTGGAGACCCAGGTGCCCGTATCCCGGGGGCTTGGCTCTTCTGCCGCTATGATCGTGGCCGGGGTGGTCGCCGCCAATGCGGAGGCCGGATACCCCTTTGATAACCGGAAATTGCTGGAGATCGCCACCCGCATCGAGGGGCATCCCGACAATCTCGCTCCCGCCCTCTACGGCGGGCTGACCGCTTCTATGATGAACGACGGCCTGCCCGATACCGTGACTTATACCATGGCCGAGGGGTTGCGGTTCGTGGTCTGCATTCCCAATTTCGAGCTGCCCACCGCCAAGGCCCGGAAGGCTCTGCCCGAGACCTATTCCAGAGCCGACGCGGTCTATAATCTTTCCCATGGGGCGGTGCTTCTGAAATCTTTGGAGACCGGCAACGTGCCCGTCATCTCCCGGGCGCTGCAGGATCGCATCCATCAGCCCTACCGTTATTCTCTGATCCCGGAATACGAAAAGATCCGTTCCGTGGCCTTTGAGGCCGGAGCCATCGCCTTCTGCATCAGCGGCGCCGGCCCCACCCTGCTGGCCCTGACCGACGACCGGAACTTCGCCGGCCGCCTCTCCGCCCGCCTGCGCAACGAGACCGAAAATCAATGGCGGGTTCTGTCCCCCGAAATCGACCGCCAGGGCGCCATCATTACGGAAGAGTATTGAGGCGAGAGAACGGAGGCGCGAGGGTGCGGTGTTCTTTTTCTTTCCGGAGAAAGAAAAAGAACCAAAAAGAAAGCCAAGGCCAACGCAATGCTTGCGTTGGGGAAAAAGATATTATGCATTAAAAAAGAGCCGATTAACGCTGCGTACCCTAAAGGACAGTTTTGATGGGTATGTTAAACTGACAGGCTAATAACATTATTTACATTCCGATCAGTTTATGGTATAATTCAAACTGGATATAAAACTAATCGACAAATAAGAATTTGACGAAGGGAGGATATGCTATGACTTTTGAGTTGTTTCAAAAACTAATGTCCTTTGATACAAAAGGCCGTTCCTGTATTGAAATACTATTTTTAGTAAAAGAAAACGATAAGTTCAATTTTTGTTGGATGGGTAAAATGCCAGATAGGAAAACGAAGAAAGATGTTTTTTGGTATGGCCTTACACCTGATGGGAAAAATGCATACGATTATCTAACTTTTGAAGAATTTTCATCTGCCAATGTTTTTGATGGTAAATCCCTTCTGGAAATTTGGGATAACATTGTGATTGAAGAAATCAATGGCTGTGACCCTATGGAAATGGTAGATATATATTTATCGAGAAAAGGTTGCTTGCTCGCACCACAATAATAGTAAAAACTATTAAGCAAATTCCAATTTGTCGAGAAAACACCATAAAATAGAAGCCACGTCTCAAACGAGTCGTGGCTTTTTGTGTGCCCTGAAAGTCTATCTGTTTTTCCTGACAAGCACTGCATTTGTGGACACAAATGCAGAATACGGCATACCTCTTTCGAGATATACCGTATTCTTGCAAAACTGTCCTTTAGAGCACTGCTCTAAGATCGGCTCTTTTTCGTATGCAGAAAGCGATGTAAAAATTGGAGAATACGAGTTGTTCGTTACTTCCGATCCACCTGAATCAATCCGATTACGGTGAGGGAACAAAAAAACAACCCGGCACAAGTATTGTGCCGGCCGTCGCTTTTTCTTTCTTTCGGTTCCTTTCTTTCTTGTTCCCGAACAAGAAAGAAAGGAACACCCCACGTCCTTCTTCTTACTCCCCGTCCCGCTTGGCTTCTTCCAGCATCCAGCGCTTGACGCCGGCGGGGGTCAGGGCCAGGGTCAGCCCCGTGAAATCCAGGATCCGGTCGCCCTCCCGCTTCACGATTTTTCCGTGGAGGTTGGTCACCTCCGCAAAATCCTGCTCGGTCAGGTCTCCCAGGATGGTCTCCAGATCCTTCGCGTCCACGCCGTCGGCCTCCATCGCCGCCTTCAGCGCCGGCAGAGTGCCGATGCCCTCCGCCAAAAGATCCACGACTTTTTCTTCCGGTGTCATATCGCATACGCCCCTTTCATTCTGCCTTTTATTATACCATACCTTCGTCCGCCGTGTCAAGCCTTGACACAAAAAAAATTATATGCTATAATAAAAGAAAAAAGGGTGATTTTATGAACGCAAAATTCAAACGAGCCTTAACCGCCGTCGCCTGGATCGTGGTAGGCGCCGCTTTTGCGGCAATGATCTGGTATTTTGCCATCATTGGGATTCCTTACCTGATCTCCGACGGTTTTCACGGCGCCAACGCCACCCTTTTGGCCGAAGGCCCCTGGAATAAGGAGCAGGCCGTCTGGGTGTCGGAGGACGAATCCTTCCGGCTGACCGTCTTTGAAAACGGCGCCGCGGTGGGATTCCTAAAGGACGCCGCGGGGAAATGGCATCCCTGCCAGCTGAACAAAATGAATCATCCGGCGGTGGAGTTGACCACCGACAAGGGACTTCTGCTTCATGCCGATGCGGAGATCGCCGACGGCCGGCTGGTGCTGACCGATCTGAAATACGAGACCCAGTCCTTCTTCCCCGAATGGGAGGAGGGCGTGACCATCGCGCCCCGGGATTTTAGCGCCGATCTGCAGGAGATCTTCCCCTCCACGCCGCCCGCCGAAAATAATGCCGAGGCCAACCGGGATTACAATAAGATCCTCGATCATATCAAAAACAACGACGACGCTCTTCGGGCCGGATACGCCGGCGCTTATCTGGAAAACGGCCGGCTGACGGTGCTTCTCTGCAAGGACGAGGAGGCCTGCAAGGCCATAATTACCGATACCGTCGGGATCACCGGGGTGGATTTCAAGTCCGCGACCCATTCCTATGCCGACCTGCAGGCGAAGATGGATGCGGTAACGCCTCTCTTCAACAGCCCGGATCTCCCCGTGATCTTTGCCGCCGTCGACGAGAAGAACAATGCGGTGAGCGTTGCCTTCCGGGTATCGGAGGAGGACGCCTATCAACTCCGGTTTTACGAGACCTACGCAGATCAGTTTGAGCAATCTCCCATTGCCTGCGCCCGGATCCGGGACGAGATCGATGGTTATGCCGAGGCCTTCCGGAATCTTCTGGGCAACGCCGACGGCTATACCTTCACCTACGGCGAGGATATGGATCTTTACCGCGGATAAAATCCAATTCAATGAAAAACAAAAAGACCGTATTTCGTGATGAAATACGGTCTTTTCGTCGCTTTGGCTCAGCGGTCGAGGGCGTCGGAGATCTCGTTCCGCATGGGGCGAAAGAGAAGCGTGGCGGCCCAGACACCGGCAAGTCCCACCACGGTGAAGACGATCTTGGTCAGAATCGAATCCGATCCCCCCAGAAGCCAGGAGACGAAATCGAAGCCGAACAGCCCGATGCTCCCCCAGTTCAGCGCCCCAACCGTGACGAGCAACACCGCGATCCTATCCAGAATAGACATGGCGAATTCCTCCGTCCGTTGATTGAAAATAGAAAAGAATCTCTTTTCTGCCAACAGTTTTCCCTCGAAAATGCAATTTATACGAGGATGTCGAAAATTTTCCGTTGACAAAGGCAAAAAAATGCGGTATAATAAAAGCAGTTCCCGAAAGGAGATGCGGATCTATGAAGCGATTTTTGATCATTCTTCTCACGGCGGCCTTCCTGGCGTCCTTGACCGGCTGCGTCTTTTTGCCCTCGGACTCCCTGCGCCCCACTTCTGACGGTTCCGATACCATCGTCATTCATACCGATTCGGATTCCGACCGCACCGGATCTTCTGCGGCGCCCACCGATTCCGACGGTATAGATTCCGGGAATACCGACGGGACCCCGGAGGATATTTTGAGAACCCCCGTTTCGAATCTTTCCGCCGACGGCCGGAAGGCCTTGGCCGATTATCTTTTCGAGACCTATATCCCTTGCTCTTACGGCATTTTCGCCGATGCGAAGACCCTGTCCTCTCCGGCGGTGTGGTCTTCGGTGGAGGCCTTGAACCGGGCGGTGGATCACGACGAATCGGCCGAATCCCGAACCTTGGCTAAGGTGCTGGAAAAGGTTGCGATCTATTATCCCGACACTCCCTTCGATCCCGAAAAGGTGCGGGTCTACGATAAAGCCACCCGGACCTTCGCTCCCTCGCCTGCCAACGAATACGAATATATCCTTCTTTCCTACGAGGTGAAGGACGGGCAGATCACCATCTTCTACGAGGATAAACCCGACGTGAACGATCCGGACGCAGAGCCGGTACAATACGCAACAACGTTGAAAAATAGCGCCACGGAAGGCTATTTCACCTTCGTTTCGTCGGTGAAGACCGACACCGTGGGCTGAAACGAGGTAAAAAACGACCATGAATCCCATTGAATTTTCCCGAAACCTGTTCCTGCTTCGCCGGGAACGCAAAATGACCATCGAAGAATTGGCCGACGCCTTGGAGGTGACCCCGGAGCTGATCTGCGAGTGGGAGTGCGCCAAAACCTCTCCTACCATCGATCAGATGAACCGGCTTTCCAAGGTTTACGGTATCCCCCTTGCGGATATTATCCGCTCGCCCAAGCCCCACGAGGAGCCTGCCGATCTGCCGGAAGAACCGGTGACGGAGGTCCTTCCCGCCGCCGAGATTCCCGCCGACCCCGCCGAACAGGACGAGACGGAGGAATTGTCCGTGGAAACCGTCCGGAAGCGGTCGATTCTCTGGGACGTGATCGTCATTGCCGTTCTGCTCCTCCTCATCGCCGTGGGCGTCGTGGCTCTGCTGAAGCCCGAATGGTTCCCCTTCCGGGAATGGTTCGGCGCCGTCGCCCCCGTTTTTCCCCGGATTCTGCGATAAACGAGACGGATTTTCCGGCGAAAGCCTTTGTTTTCGCCGGAAAATTTTAAAAATTATTCACATACACCCCTTGCATTTTCGGAAAAAATGTGATATACTATTACGGTAACCGAATCGGGGACATAGCTCAGCCGGTTAGAGCGCTCGCTTCACATGCGAGAGGTCATGGGTTCGAGTCCCTTTGTCCCCACCAGAAAAAACCGTCGACTTTTGTCGGCGGTTTTTTCAACTAAATCCACCCTTGCGGGTGGGTGAAATATTGCTTTGCAATGTGAAATACGCCTGCGGCGTGTGAAATTCGCCTCGACGGCGAGTGGGTGGATTTAATTTCACTTGATGCGATAGCATCAAATTTCACAAT
>JAZPXN010000049.1:0-3477 GCA_045543655.1 Eubacteriales bacterium | reverse complement strand
CGCATTAGCTTTTGGGCTGGAGGTATTGATAAGTTATCTGACCAATATTCAGAACAGCATCATCTTTTAAAAATAATAATTCGACCGCGGCATGAACGATACTATTGGTCGTATGCACGGTGACGCTCAGTTCGCAGGCTCTTCCTCCGTTCCCGCCCACGTAGAAATGATGGGTCTGATCGGCATGGGCAACAACCCCATGGTCGGTGCAACCGTCGCCGTGGCCGTGGCCGTGGAAGAAGCTCAGAAGTAATTCCCCCCCAAAAAATCAAAGTGCATCGCAGAAATGCGGTGCACTTTTTTGTAGCAAAATCTCCGTTTTTATCTTAAAATTGCTGAAACACCGTTGTACAGAGCCACAAAAGAGAAGGAACAAGTCTATAGAGGGAGATTGATCAAAAGAATGGAAACCGTTCCGAGGGTAAGAACTGCAACGTGTCTTGCGGAGAGTTTTTCCCGAAAGACGAGAACGCCCAGAACCGTGGAGAGAAGAATCGTCCCCACGTTCAGTCCGGGGAAGAAGACGGTACTGTCCATCCGCCCCGCCAGAAACGTATTCAGCAGATTGCAGAGAGCGAAGCAGGCTCCGACACCGGCGGAAGCCATACCAAAAGTCGGAGCTGCACTTTTGTGGGATTTTTTTCCGATTCCGCAGAATAGGGAGAGCATCGCCGCCGCCGCGAAGGCAATACAGACGAAGGTCGTCCGCTGTTGGGGATAGGGAGAAGACTGCTGAACCTTCTGTAGGATTCCAAGACCGCCGGAGCAGAGCATCGCGATGATAAGGGGAAGAGTGGGTCCGAGACCTTCGGTTGCGTTCCGATTTTGCTTTTTCCCCGACAGAATCAGCGCGGGAAAAACAGCAACGATCCCAAAAACCTTCCAAAGGGTTACGGTTTCATTCCAGAATACCATTCCCGACAGGGTTGGCAGAATAAATCCCAGGGAGTATACCGTAGCACAGACGGCCGTATTCCCCCCTCCCAGAGCAACGGTATAACACCATTGGGCGCCCACCAGCAAAAGTCCGTACAAAAGGGCATAAAGAACGGTCAGAAGAGACGGAATTCCTCCGACTGTGAGAGCGGGAAGCAACAGTACGGTAGCGCCTGTCCCGAAGGTCCCGGCCTGGAGCTGAAAAAATCCGACTGTACCAAAGGATTCCGAGGAGATTTTTTTGGACAGAAGATTGCGACCTGCGGACAGAGCGATGCTCAGAGCCAGAAGGATTCCGTTCACAGTTCACCCCGAATAATTTCGGCCATTCTTTCGCTGAGGATTTTTCGGTTATCATCGTCCACCAGGCTGAATCGGTTTCCGTCGTTGGGGGTAGAGAGATAATTCCACACGCTGTAAGGAATATCGTTTTCCATCAGAATAGCAATGACATCCCGCATCCAGTTTTCCCGCCATTCGATTTTTGCGTGGCGGATGGTTCCGAATTCTCCGCACCATAAGATCTTATCCGGATGTGTTTTTACGAAATCTGCGACAGGGGTCAGATATTTGCGCATATAGTCCACGTCAATACGCTCCACCCCCTTGTAAGGATCGTACAGACCGTTGATGCGGCGGTATTCCCGATAGCGTTCCACATCATCGCAGGGATAGGGCATTTCCCGATTATAATACAGATTCGTTTCATTGAGGACTCCTCTTTGGTGGGTGAATTCCTGGGGCTGATACACGTGGAAGGTATAGATGACGTTTTCATCGTCGAACACCTTTAGCCCGAGCAACGCCTCGGGGGAATTGTAATAATTCCCTCCCAGAATGATGACCCGACGGGGGTTTTTGGCTCGGATGGCCTGAACCGTTTTTTCCGCGAGAGCGTTCCATTCCTCGGCAGAGGCATTGACCACCTCGTTGAGTAATTCAAAAAAAACTTCCCCATCTTCAGAAAACTCGTCTTCCAATTTTGTCCAAAGGGCAATAAAGCGGTTTTGTAGCTCTTCATCCTGCATCAGACCCTTTTCTTCGAGGATGTCGCAATAATTGCCCAGGGCCTTGTGCATATTCAGCACGGGACGAAGTCCGCTGCCTTTGCACCACTTCACGAAGGAATGCAGGATCGCAAGAATCTCTTTTCGGTAAACATAGGGAGATTCTTCCACGACAATTTGGTCAAATCCGAGACGGATATGATCCATGCCCAGGGATGCGATGTACTTTACGTCTTCCTCGGTAATATAGTGTTCAAAGTGTTCCATATCCCCCACGGTGACGGTCAGGCGTTTTTCGGGAGGGAGAACGTGGAAGCGCTTGTAATTGGTGAGCCATCCTCCGATGCCCATCCCCCGGGAGAAGCGATCGATTTTTTTCATGAAGTCAAAGCTCCTTTTGACGGTTTTTCTTTTATTATACTCTGTTTCCTTCGGGTGATGATAGAAAAATTCATAGAACTACTTGTATAAAAGATAGATTTGTGCTATAATAGAGGGGAAAGAGGTGAGTTTATGGATTTTTTTATCAACCGTACACCGGATGGGCTGAAGGAATATCCTTTGCATCATCACGGGCATTACGAGATTATGCTTTATCTGGAGGGGGAAGGGGTCCTTCGCACCGACCGAGAGGAAATCCCCTTTCGGCCGGGAACGGTGATTATCGTCCCCCCGGGAATGGAACACGGATCGGCCTGTCGGGAAGGATTTAAGAACATTTCTTTGGGCGGCCCCTTTGGCCATCTGTTATTTTTCGATAAAATAACGGTGCTTTCGGATAACGATCGGGGCGACGGAAGGATGCTTTCCGGTCTGATCTATGAAAACCGTTATGCAAACGGGGCGTATTTGGAATCCTTGTGCACCGCCTATTTGCGCTTTCTCTTGCAGAATTCCCCGCGGGAAGGATCGGTGTTTTCCGCTGTGCAGGGGGTGGCCCGAGCCTTATCCCAAGGAGTGGAAGACAGTCGGACCAATTCGACAGCCTTGCTTGCCGCCAGCGGATATGCAGAAGATTACATCCGTGCGCAGTTCAAAAAAATCATGGGAAAAACACCCACGGAATTTCTCACCGAACAACGGATCCGCCGAGCCTGTTTTTTGATCGATATTTACGGCGCATCCCTTCCGCTGACGCGGATTGCCGAATCCTGTGGATTTTTGGACTACGTTTATTTTTCAAAAAAATTCAAGGCACTTACAGGACACTCTCCCCAGGAATACAAAGCAAAGCAATCCGGGAATTAAGGAGGCCGTCGAAGAAGCTCAGAAGTAAATTTCTTCCAAAAAGAATCAAAGTGCATCGCAGAAATGCGGTGCACTTTTTTCTTATCAGATTGCGAGGAATGATAAAACAAATTGCAGGTATAAGATAAGGTCAACTCCCTCGGTCTGAGAGAGTTGACCTCTTTTTTGTCAATTCGGATCGTCAATCTGCGTTTGCGAACAGTTCGTTGATTTCCTTCAACGTCTTGCGGACGAGAAGTTCGCCGCCCTGATGTCCGGTGGTTCCGCTTCCCACAAAAGCACTGTA
>JAZPXN010000048.1:0-7629 GCA_045543655.1 Eubacteriales bacterium | reverse complement strand
GAACCCTCGACCTCCGCCGTGACAGGGCGGCGTTCTAACCAACTGAACTACTGAGCCGTGTTTGGTGGGAACTACAGGGCTCGAACCTATGACCCTCTGCTTGTAAGGCAGATGCTCTCCCAGCTGAGCTAAGCTCCCGTGTCTTTGCTGCCGAGGTGTTTCTCTCGCTGTCAGCCTAAATATAATACCACACTTTGATCGATTTGTCAATAGGTTTTTCAAAAAAAAACGATGGTTTTTTTAGGTTCGTGAAATATTTACCATAAATCCGAAAAAAGCGAATGAGTTTTTGTGCGATATTTACACGGCGACGGAGATTTCGTAAAAATAATGGGGGAAACGGGGTTGATTTCTCCCGGGAAATATGATATACTGAAAGAAATATAACCATCCTTTGGAGGATCCGCCCATGAAAAACGCGGGAGAAAATATTATATTGGAAGGCGCTATTTCGGTAAAAGCGGCTCTGGAAGCGGGGCGGCGGGAAATTTACGAGATCGTCACCGACGGACGGAGACCCGACCGGAACCGGAACTATATTCTGAATCTGGCGCGGTCAAAAGAGATCCCCATCACGCAGGCGGCGCCGGAAGAGATTGCGGATCTGGCGGGAGGGTCTTCCCACGGAGGGCTTTTGGCCCGGGTAGGGGATCGGAAATATCAGGATCCGACGTCGCTGTTCTCCCGGCCTCTCCCCTTTCTGGCGGTACTGGAGGGAATCGAGGATCCTTATAATTTTGGCGGAGCCCTGCGGTCGCTTTACGCGGCGGGGGTAACGGGAGTTCTGGTTCCCGAGCGAAACTGGTGCAGTGCTGCAGGAACGGTAACGAAGGCCTCGGCGGGGGCGTCGGAATTCATGGAAATTGCGGCGGTATCCGACTGGGACGGGGCATTGACCGAAGCGAAGAGCTACGGCATCCGTATTCTCTGTGCGGAGCGGAAGGACGCCGTATCTTTATATGAAAGCGACCTTACGGGGCCGGTGATGCTGGTCTTCGGCGGGGAGATGCGGGGAATTTCCTCGAAAATCATGGCCCATTCCGACGGAAATATTTTTCTCCCCTACGGAAGCGATTTCCGCAACGCCCTTTCGGCCAATTCGGCGGCAGCGGTCTTCGCCTTCGAAGCCTACCGGCAGAGGAACGCCGGGAAATAACCGCACCCATATGACCGCACCTTCTTATATCTGAAAACAAAAAACCCGCATACTGACGTATGCGGGACTTTTTTGCTTCTTCTCAATGAATTACAGACCGGCAGAGACGATGATATTCATCGCAAAGACGGCAACCACGAAGACCAGACCCAAGACGACGGTCAGACGCTTGAGAAGGGCATCCTTCTTCGCACCGGCCCCCTTGCCGGAAGCGTTGTTGTTGCGGCCGTTCAGGACCGTCATTTCGCTACCGCGGTTCGACTGCAGGGCAACCACTGCAATGAGAGCCACGGAGCAGACCAGCAGAATGATGCCGAAAATGATCATAGGAATGCTCATAACTTATAATTCCTCCGTTCTATTTACAGATTGTTCATACCGTGCCATTATAACACAAATTTCCCGGTTTGGCAATACCCAAAGGGGAATTTGTTACGAATTGTTCAATATTTGGCCGGATTTTAGGGTAATAACGGTAATTTCCGGGCGGATAAAACGAATCGGAAGGATCGAAAAGCCCAACCCCTGGGTGACGGCAAGGACGTGGCCGGGCTTAAAATACAGCCCCCTGGAATATTTGGGGAAGAAAAATTGCCGCCGAAAGCGCTTATGCAGAGGCGTGCCGTTGCCGGGAGAAAAGACAGGGCCGATGATGGGGAGACGCAGAATCCCGCCGTGGACGTGGCCGGAGAGCATAAGATCGGGCAAATGATCGAGGCGGTCGAACTGCAGGGGATCGTGACAGACGGCAACGGAGGGAAAATCGGGATCGATCTCCGGGACAAGGCCGCAGGTCATTCCCTTCCAGGATTGGCCGTAGATCGTCAGAAGGCGTCCGTTTCGCTGGATAAGATACGGAGAATCGTTCAGGATCACGGCGCCGGAGGCAGAAAGACGATCGATATGCCGGGCGTATTCCTCTTCCGTAACGCCGGCGGCTCCGGGACGGAAATCGTGATTTCCCTCGGTATAGGTCACGGGCGCGACGGCCGAAAGCGCGGCAAACAAATCGTAGACCGGCTGGGGCGAGTGGGGCTTCTCGTGAAGATCCCCGGCGGTGACGATCAGGTCGGGGGAAGCCTTCCGGACTGCCTCGGCCAGACGGCGGTTTCCGGGGCCGAAGACCCGATCGTGAAGATCGGAGATCAAAACGATACGGTATCCGTCAAACTCCCGAGGAAGCCGGGCAATGGGGATGGAATAGCGATTATAATGAAAGGTTCTGCCCCAGCAAAAAAGAAAAACGCCTCCCGCGACGGCAAGGGAAAGAAGAGCAAGCAGGATCCAAAGCCATAACATAACGGCAACCTCCTTCCGGGATCGGGAAGATCCGACGGTGTTTTTGTTATTTTCCTATTAAAAATATTATATCATTAAAACTTTTTTGTGTCAAGCCCTTGAAAATTTAAAAAATCTCTTTACTTTTTCCAATTTTTCGTGTATAATGGTAGTATACGCACGTTATATTCTTTTTTTGCATATCTCAGGAGGTCTCATGCTCATCGATTTCTTGACCGAACGGTACTCGTTCAGCCGCTCCGGTCTGCTTCCGTCGATTCTCATATCAATCCTTGCCGCCGTCGGGATTCTGATCCTGCGCCGGTGGGGGCAGCTGCGCAGCCGGAAAAAGGCGGGCCTGGAGGTTCCCTCGCTGTGGAGGACGATTCTGTCCGATCTGGCGGGCGGGTGCTGGGCCGTGCTGTTTTTCACGGTGACGGGTTGTCTGAAAGGGCCCTTGGACGAAAACGAAAAAACCGAAGACAAGACGCTGAACCGGAAAATCTTTTTCGGAGGCGTGCTGTATCCCCTGCTGGGAGCGGTTGCGGCCTTCGTGCTGTATACGGCGTTTCAGTTCCTGGTGGCCCGTCTCCCGAGCGCAGCGTGGGAAATCCCCCTGCTGGCGACGAAGACTCTTATGGGCGCCGGCCTTTCCTCGGTCTGGTTTTCCCTTCTCCCCTTCCCGGGCTCCGACGCGGAGGTTTTCCTGCGGACGAAGCCCTTCGGAAAACGGGGTGAGGCCTTCCGGAAAAACGGAACGTGGCCCTTTTTCTGTTTCTGCGCTGTGGGACTGCTTCTGGCTTGTGTCACCCTTCCCCTGCCCGGAGGCGCCTGCTCCCTGAGCGGAGTGATAACGCTATTCCCGGTGCTTTTGATCGGAGGATAATTTTTTATGCTGCTGGAAACCTTTTTGCAGGTCGTTTCGGGAGACGTTCCCCTGACGACGGCCCTGCTTTACACGCTATATTCCGTCGTTTCGGTGCTTCTGATCTTCCCCGTGCACGAATGCGCCCACGGGCTGGCCGCTTTGATCATGGGAGACAAGACGGCGAAATACCAGGGGCGGCTGACGCTGAATCCCCTGGCGCATATCGATCCTTTCGGATTTCTGATGCTTCTGATCCTTGGATTCGGTTGGGCAAAGCCGGTGCAGTTCGATCCCCGGAATTTCAAAAACCGCAGATGGGGTACGATCGTCACCGCGGCGGCGGGCCCGCTTTCCAACATCATCTTCGCTTTTATCTGCTTTTTCCTCTGGGTGGTGCTTCCGGCGGTTGCCTTCTATAGCGGTACGGAATGGCTAAGGGATTTTTCCACCCTCTTCTCTTTCATGGCAACCTACAACGCGTCCTTTGCGGTATTCAACCTGATCCCCGTGCCGCCTCTGGACGGCTCGAAGATTCTGGGAGAGCTGCTGCCGATCAAGCTTCGCTTCCGGTATTATAATCTGGAGCGGTATTCCTATATTATCTTTCTCGTCCTGATTCTGGTATTGAACCGGACCGGGATTCTCGGGATCCTTTCAAACGCCCTTCTGAATATGTTCGTACCGCTGGTAGAGCTTCTGCTTGGGGGTATTTTCTGATGAACGAACCGACCTACCGGCTGGAGGGCTTCGAGGGGCCGCTGGACGTGCTGCTGACGCTGATTGAGCGGCATAAGATCGATATTTACAACATCGAGATCTCCCTTTTGCTGGAGCAGTACATGAAGTGGATGGACGAGGCCCGGGAAAAAGATCTGGAGATCACGGCGGATTTTCTGGAAATGGCGTCCCGGCTGGTCTATATCAAGTCCTGCTCCCTGCTGCCGAAGACCGACGAAGAGGAAGAGGATCCGAAGTGGCTTCTGGAGCAAATGCTCATTGAATACGCAAAATACAAGCGGGTGGCATTGCAAATGCGTCCGAAATATCAGGGAGATAAGATCTGGTTCAAGGACCATCTTCCCACGGATCTTCCGAAGCCCGACTACGAAGCGGGGAAGGAAGCGACGATCCTGCAGGAAACCTACCTGAAGCTGATCAAACGGCACCGGGATCGGATTCATCCGCCGAAGGAATCCTTCGACAGGATCGTAAAAACCCAGTTTATCGCCGTAGGCACGAAGATCGTTTCGGTAATGCGGGTGCTGGTGAAAAAGTCCCGGTCATCCTTTAAATCTCTGTTCAAGGGGGCGAAATCCCGTTCCGAGATCGTGGCGACCTTTCTGGCTCTGCTGGAGCTGATGCGCAGCGGACGGGTGGAGGTAAACGATACCGAGGACGAGCACAACCCGGAGATCCGTCTGATACGAAACAAGAAGCAAAGTGAGGGAACCGAATGAAAAATATCACCGCCCTGATCGAAGGGATTCTGTTTGCCTCGGTGGAACCGGTGAACTCGGAGCATCTGGCGGGTTTTCTGGGCATGGAGGAGGACGAAATTCTGACCGAGCTGATCTCCATCCAGAAGACCTATGAAAAAGACCATCACGGATTTCGTCTGGTCCGGCACGACAACGATTTCCGATTCTCCACAAAACCCGATTACGGCGAAGACGTAGCCTTGTATCTGGCAAAAAAGCGCCCCCAACTGTCCAACGCGGCTTTGGAAGTGCTTTCCATCGCGGCCTACAATCAGCCGGTGACGAAGCCCTACATTTCCCAGATCCGTGGGGTGGCGTCCTCTGAAGTCGTGGAAGCCCTGGAAGAAAAGGGACTTTTACAGGAGGACGGACGGCTCGATCTGCCGGGGCGCCCCATGTCCTACGTAACGACCGATAAATTTCTGACCGTATTCGGCCTGGATTCGCTGGCGGATATGCCTCCTCTGAACCCGGAGGACGAAAATCTGCCGGGGGCGGGAACGGAGATCCTGCTGACCGAGGCCGTGCTGGAGCAACCGAAAGAGAGCGATGCTGCAGAGGATCCGGAGGATCGTGAAAACCGATCCGAAGAAATCCCCGACCAGGCCGCTACGACGCCGGCGGAGGAAGAAGAATGAACCCGTTTCTGTGGGTGCTAACCGTCCTCGGAGCGGTCGTGGGAATCGTGCTGTTGCTGCTGATCCACCTGATTTTCGGCCGGCTGCGGCTGGTGGTGGATTACCGGAAGGGGGAGCTGAAGCTCTGGTTGCAATGGCTGATGCTGAAATACGTGATCTACCCCGATCCGGAGAAGCAGGAATACCGCAAGAAGCGTCGGAGCTTTTTCCGGGCGAAACGGAAAAAGAAGTCCTCCGCTCCTTCCCTGAAGGCCGAAGACGCCCCCTCCGAAAAGCCTTCTGCGCCAAAAGAAAAGACCGGCATCCGGGGCGCGGCAAAACGAGAAGTGCGCAAGGCGGTGCAATCGGTGCCGCTGAAGGATTACGCAAAGACCCTGAAGATCATCGTCACGAAATTTATTGCGAAATTCCATTGCAGATCGCTGGTTCTGTACGCCTCCCTGGGGGGTGGAGACGCCAACGATATCGCCATGGATTACGGCACGCTGAACGCCCTTTTGTATCCCGTACTCGGCGCCTTTTCTGCGGCGGGACGGCTTCATAAATGCGACGTGCAGATCACGCCGGATTTTACCTCCGAAGAGACCCACGCCGAAGGGCGAGCGGTCTTTACCTTCCGGCTGTACCAGGCCTTCGGTTGTATTTGGGAATTGTCGGAAGAATTATACGAATGAAAAATTATTGATTAAGGTGGTATATTAAAATGGAAGAAAACAAGAACGTAAATCCCGCGGCAAAGAAACCCGAGCAGACCCGCCGGGTCTCCCCCGTAGAAACGGTCACCGACAACGCGGTAAAGAATATCCGCTCCATGGTGGATTCCAATACCGTCATCGGAGACCCCATCACCACGGCCGACGGAACAACGATCCTCCCCGTATCGAAGATCTCGATCGGATTCGTGTCCGGCGGTTCGGATTTTGCCACGAAGGCAAACCCCAAGCTCTGCTTCGGCGGCGGCAGCGGCGCCGGACTGACGGTGACCCCCGTATCGTTTTTGGTCATCTCCCCCTCCGGCTCGGTCAATACCCTGCCGGTGAATCAGTCGTCGGTCACGGCGGTGGACAAGGTCATGGAGCTTGCTCCCGGCGTCATCGAAGAGATTCGAGACCTGTTCAAAAAAGAGGACTGAAATCCCCTAAAATAGCCCGTGAAACGGTAAAAAACACCTGTTTTGTGCAGATTAACCAAAGCAGGGTGATCTTTCATGGTTATTTTCTACAAACTTTTTGGCAAGAAATTTCGAAAAAATGCTTGCCAATGTCACAATTTTAGTTTATAATATAATCAATAATAAAATTATTAGGAGGAAATTCCAATGTCCGTAAAAGTTGCTATTAACGGTTTCGGTCGTATCGGCCGTCTGGCGTTCCGTCAGATGTTCGGCGCTGAAGGCTACGAAGTCGTCGCCATCAACGACCTGACCAGCCCCAAAATGCTTGCTCACCTTCTGAAGTATGACTCTGCTCAGGGTCGCTACGCTCTGGCTGACAAAGTCTCCGCTGATGAAGACAGCATCACCGTCGACGGCAAGACCATCAAGATCTACGCCGAAAAAGACGCCAACAACTGCCCCTGGGGTGAACTGGGTGTAGACGTCGTTCTCGAATGCACCGGTTTCTACTGCTCCAAGGAAAAGAGCCAGGCTCACATCAACGCCGGCGCGAAGAAGGTCGTTATCTCTGCTCCCGCGGGCAAGGACCTTCCCACCATCGTTTACAGCGTTAACGAAAAGACCCTGACCAAGGAAGACACCATCATTTCCGCTGCTTCCTGCACCACCAACTGCCTCGCTCCCATGGCTAAGGCTCTGAACGACTACGCTCCCATCCAGAGCGGCATCATGACCACCGTTCACGCCTACACCGGCGACCAGATGATCCTCGACGGTCCCCACAGAAAGGGCGACCTGCGTCGTGCCCGTGCCGGCGCTGAGAACATCGATCCCAACTCCACCGGTGCTGCCAAGGCCATCGGCCTGGTTATCCCCGAACTGAACGGCAAGCTCATCGGCTCCGCTCAGCGCGTTCCCGTTCCCACCGGCTCCACCACTCTGCTGGTTGCCGTCGTTAAGGGTAAGGACGTTACCGTCGAAGGCATCAACGCCGCTATGAAGGCTGCTGCTTCCGATTCCTTCGGTTACACCGAAGAAGAACTGGTCTCCAAGGACATCGTCGGTATCACCTACGGTTCTCTGTTCGATGCCACCCA
>JAZPXN010000047.1:0-84213 GCA_045543655.1 Eubacteriales bacterium | reverse complement strand
CGTTGACACCGGTGGTGACGGAGTCGGTGAACCACGCGAAGGTGGTGCCGACCAGCATGGATACGCAGAGCATCAGAGACAGAACGCTGAGTACCAATGCTTTTTTTGTTTGCTTTTGCATTTTTTTACCTCCTAAAGAGTATAATTTTTCTTCGCAGAGGTACACCCTCTGCGATGGGGTTATTATAGCATATTTTCCACAAAAAAGCAAGAATATTTTTCAAAAAACAGGAAATCTTCAAAAAAAGTTAAAAAACCATCGGTCAAACGGGAGGTTTTGGGGGCCGTTTTTCATCTTTGCGCCGTCTCGGATGCCGTCGGATTTCTTCGGGGAAATAGGGAAAAAAACGGGGGCAAATCAAAGTATTGCCGTCAATTTTTGCCGTCCCTTGGCATGGGGCGCATTGCGGAGCAACGGAATTTCCCAGAGGGTGTACCTCTGCGAAATTTTTCCATTGGCGATAAAACGCTTAAAATACGAAAAAAACCGGTTCAGAGAGGGATTCCGAGAATTTCTCCGAGCCGGTTTTTTCTTTTTTTCGACAATTTTCAGCGATTAAAATAATGCTCCGCAAATTTCAGGGCGATGGAAAGTCCGTCGGTGAGGGAGGCGGGGTCAAGCCACTCCTCCCGGGTATGGGCGCCGCCGGCAGAAACGAGGCCGAAGCAGACGGCAGGAATCCCCAAAGAGAAGGGAATATTGCAGTCCGTGGAGGCCGACGATTGGACGGAAATCACGGGGACGACGGCGCGGATAGCCTCTTCCGCCCGGCGGATCAGGTCGGCCTGGAGGGTGGGATCGGCGCATTTGCCCATGCCGGGGCGTCTGCCGATGCACTCCACGGAAAGATCCAATCCCTCAGCCCGGTAGCGGTCGAGAATCTCGTGCATCTGCCCCTCCATAAGAGAGAGGCATTCGTTGGAATCGGAGCGGAATTCGTACAAAATCTCCGCCGATTGCGCTACGGTATTGACGGAGGTTCCCCCTTGAATACTGCCGACGTTGTAGGTGGTCTTGGTATCGGGCAGGGCGGGGACGGGCTGGGCATAAAAATCGCAGACGATCCGGGAAAGCTGATGGATGGCGTTGCGGTTGCCGAAATCGCCGTAAGAATGCCCCCCTTCGGTGCAGAGGGAAATGCGGTAACGGCTTGACCCCACCGCCCGGACGAAGAGATGACTATAAGAGAGATCGAAGGAAATAAACTCCCTGATCCGGTTCCGCACCCCATCCACCAAAGTCCGGCATCCCTTAAGATTTCCGAGGCCTTCCTCGCAGGAATCGGCAGCGAAGAGCAGATCGTATTTCGGCCGTCTCCCCTGCCGGAGCAGAATTTTTGCGGTCAGCATCAGAATCGCCAGGTTGGCGGTATCGTCACCGATGCCGGGGCAATACCAGAGGCCGTCCTTTTCGGTGATGGAAAAAGGTGCGGTATCCGGAAAAACCGTATCGGTATGAGCGGAAAGCACCACCGATTCTGCAGAATTTTCACCGGGGATCCGGCAGATCACGTTCTTGGCATCATCTACGATAACGTTGGAAAAGCCTGCGTTTTCCAGCCATTTGCGGCAATATTCCACCCGGGCGTCTTCCCGGGAAGAGGGAGCGGGGAGAGCGCAAAGATCCCGAAGAAGCGCCTCTAGTTCCCCACGGTAAGCATCCATAAAAACCTCGTTTCAAAAAAGAAAGGAGCATCACAGGGATGCTCCTTTCGGAATCACACGGATCTTATTCCGTCTTTTTCTTCTTCAGAACGATCACAACGACGACCGCAATGGCAACGACGGCCACGGCGCCGATGACGATACCGACGATAGCACCGGTGGAAAGACCTTCGTTACGGGTGGGAAGATCTCTGTCACCGCCGTCTGCGTCATCATCGTTACCGGGGATGGGAGGCTTGTAGGTATTGGTACCGTACTGAGACACGGTGACGGTAGGATCGGAAACCTCTTCAGCCACTTCGTTGTTAATGGACTTATAGGTAATGGTATTGGACATATTGGTGGAGTCACCGCCCTGGTTGCCGATGGCGCCGATGTGGAAACGCACGCGTTCGCCGGCCTTGACGTCAAAGGTAACTTCGACGGTCTGGGGGGTGGAGGAAACAAGGGTCAAGAATTCGCCGTTTCCAGCTTCGGGATAAACGAGACGGTCTTCAACGTAGATGGCGAAGGAGGAACCGTTGGCGGTGCCGCCGGCCTGAACGTCGTTATCACGGCTCAGAGTGGTGGAAACGTGGATGGTACCGCCGGAAGGAGCGGTGAAGACCTTAACCACGTCAGCCGCAGTGGCGGGGTGGAAGTTCTTGCCGTGCTGACGGACGCGGGCATAACCGATACCGCTGTCATCGCTGCCGGGACTGCTGGTCCAGGCATACATGCTACCATCAGCCCAAACAAGATCCTGATAGACCTTCTTGTTCAGGGAATAGAACTGATACTTCCAGAGACCGTCGGGGCTGGTGCCCTTACCGGTACGCCAAGCACGCTGGGTGGTAGCGTCACCGCCCTGATCGTTCCATTCAAAGACCTGACCTACGGTAACTTCGATCTTTTCCTCCGCGTGGGCGCTGACGGCAAAGCAGGTCGCCAGAGAAGCCAGCAGGCAGAGAGAGAGGATCACGGTGAGAAGTTTTTTCATAACACATACTCTCCTTTTGTAATTGGAAAATGATTCTTCCATTATTATAGCAAATTTTGCAAAGATTGTCAAGAGGTATTCGCCTTTTTTTAAATTTTACCATTAAAGTCACAAAAGAAACGAAATTTTCTTTCGGTTCCGGGCGGATACCGTATAATAAAATAGGAAAAAAGGGCGGAGAATCGAAAGATCCTCCGTCCTTACGTATTACGAAATCAGTTCTGCTTTTTCTTCTTGAGAACCACGACCACCACGGCTGCGGCAGCAACGACTACCACGGCAACGATAACGATCACCACGGCAACGGGGAACCCGCCGTCGTCCTTGGTGGGAAGATCACGGTCGGGGGTGTCACCGTCGTTATCCTGAACGTCGGGAATGGTATAGGTAGCGGGATTGGTCAGCGTCCCGTGAAGAGGTCCGGTGCTTTCCACGATCTCGGCAACGTCGGCGTTGACGGCCTTGTAAGTAATCACGTTGGTCATGTTAACCGAGTCACTGGTCTGATTGCCCATGGCGCCGATATGGATGCGAACCCGTTCGCCGGCCTTGACGTCAACGGTGACGTCGATGGTCTGGGGCGTGGTTTCGGTGAGGGCCTGGTATTCTCCGTTGCCGGCTTCGGGATAGATCAGACGGTCTTCCAGATAGATGGCGAAGGAGGTTCCGTTGGATTTCCCGTCGGTAGGAACGGCAGAGGCCCGGGCGACGGTGGTGGAAATCTGGATGGTACCGCCGGAGGGGCAGGTGAAGACCTTGACGGTATCAGCGCCAACGGCGGGGTGGAAATTCACGCCGAAATTGCGGACGCGGGCGTAGCCGAGCCCCAGATCGTCGGAGCCGGCGTTGGCAGACCAGGCAAAGCCGCCGGCGTTGGAGGAATAAACCATATCGCTGTAGACCTTTTTGGAAAGGGCGTAGAACTGGTATTTCCAGAGTCCGTCGGGGCTGACACCCTTGGAGTTGCCCCAGTTGCGCCGGGTGGTAAGATCTTCGGACTGATCGCCCCATTCAAAGGACTGACCGACGGTAACGTCGATCTTCTCCTCCGCGTGGGCAGAAACGGCAAAGGCCGAGACCAGAGCCACGGCAAGGCTGAGAGTCAAAAGAACGCAAAGAAACTTTTTCATCGTAAAAAACTCCTTTTCTTTTATTATAACATATTTCTAAAAGAATTGCAATACCTGCGATCCGAAAACCGGAAATATCCGGAGATCGGCTTACTTCAGGGTCAGATTGACCCGGATCTCCCCTTCGGCGGCGGAGACGGAAACCGATTCGGGAACTTCAAAGGTCTCACACAGAATGCGGACGGCCCGATCTTCGATCTCGGTCTGAACGATGCGGCGGACGTTACGGGCACCGTATTCGGCGCTGTAGGATTTTTCCGCCAAAAGGAGCACGGCTTCTTCGGTGCAGGAAAATCCGATCTCTCGCTCCTTCAGACCGGCGGCGAGCTCGTCAAGGGCCAAGCGAACGATATCGGGGAACACCTCCAGAGGCAGAGAGCGGAAGGTAACGATCTCGTCAACCCGGTTGAGGAATTCCGGCCGCAAAAACTCAGACAGCGCCTTCTTGGTGCGCTCGGCAGACAGATCCTCGGAGGAACGGTTGAACCCGGCGGCGGTGGCCTTGGAATGGGAGCCGGCGTTGGAGGTCATGACGATGATGCAATGCTCAAAGGACACGGTCTTGCCGTGGGCGTCGGTGATACGGCCGTCGTCAAGGATCTGAAGAAGGACGTTAAGAACGTCGGGATGCGCTTTTTCGATCTCGTCGAAGAGAACCACGGAATAGGGCTTGCGGCGGATCTTTTCGGTCAACTGACCGGCGTCGTCGTAGCCCACGTAGCCCGGAGGGGCGCCGATGATCCGGGAAACCGAATGCTTTTCCATAAATTCGGACATATCCAGGCGGATCAACGTCTCGGGGGAATGGAACAGCTCTTTTGCCAGGACCTTGACCAGCTCGGTCTTCCCCACCCCGGTAGGTCCGGTGAAGATAAAGGAAACGGGGCGCTTCCGGGGAATCAGAGCAACCCGGGAGCGGCGGACGGCGTCGGAAACCTTTACGACGGCCTCCTCCTGCCCTTTGATCTTCGCCCGCAAAACGTCCTCAAACCGGGCCAGCTGGGTCTGCTCCCGCTCCCGGATCTTCGAGGAGGGGATGCCGGTCCAGAGTTCGATAATCAGCGCGAGATCGTCCAGAGTGACGGTAACGGCGTTGCGCTCTTCGAGAAGGGCGTTACACTCCGCTTCGTGGCGCATCAGATCGGATTTTGCGGTGGCAATGGCGGCGAAATCGTCCTGGGTGGGTTCTTCCTTCCCCTCCAGCTCCGTAACCTTGCTCCGCAATTCTTCCAGCTTCTGCTCCGCCAGGAAGGCCTTTTCGTAGATGGGATTCTTCAGCGTGGCGTTGGAGCAAGCCTCGTCGAGAAGGTCGATGGCCTTATCGGGCAGGTAGCGATCGGTGACGTAACGCTCGGACAGCTCTACGGCCTTGACCAGAATATACTGAGGGACCTTAATATGATGGAAGGCTTCGTAGCGGGTCTTGATCCCCTGAAGCATTTTGACCGAATCTTCAATGGAGGGCTCGTTGACGATGACCGGCTGGAAGCGGCGCTCCAGGGCGGCGTCCTTTTCGATATGCTTGCGGTATTCGGTAAGGGTGGTGGCGCCGATCACCTGAATCTCCCCCCGGGAGAGGGCGGGCTTCAGCATATTGGCGGCGTTCATAGAGCCTTCCGAATCTCCCGCGCCCACCAGATTATGAACCTCGTCGATGACGAGAATGATATTTCCGAGATTGCGAACCTCTTCGATCAGGCCTTTGATGCGGCTTTCAAACTGCCCCCGGAACTGAGTGCCGGCGATGAGCGCGGTCAGATCCAGCAGCCAGACCTCCTTCCGGGCGATCTTGGCGGGAGCCTCCCCGGCCACGATCTTCTGAGCAATGCCTTCGGCGATGGCGGTCTTCCCTACGCCGGGCTCCCCGATCAGGCAGGGATTGTTCTTGGTGCGGCGGTTCAAGATCTGCAAAACCCGCAAAATCTCGCTCTCCCGGCCGATGACCGGATCGGTGCCGCCGTTGCGGGCCTTTTCGGTCAGATTCTGGCAGAAGGCGTCGAGATATTTATGCTGGGGGCCTTCGGGTTGCTTTTTCTTCTTTTTATCTTTTTTCTTTTTGTCGTCGGAGGAACCGTCCTTCGACTCCTCTGCGGGCTGATCGGGCCGAGAGGGAGGCTGCATCCCGCCGGTCAGGTTGCCGAGAAGCTTCTGGAACAGATTCATGGATTGGGCGCCGCCCTCTTCGAATCCGTCGAAGGAAGGCTCGGAAAATTCGCCGCCCTCCATCAGACCGTTCATCTGTTCGCACATATCGTCCAGTTCTTCGTCGGTCACGCCCATCTGCTCGATCATCTGACTGATGGGCTTGATATTCAGTTCCTTGGCACATTTGATACAAAGGCCTTCGTTGACAGTTTCGTCGTTTTCGATCTTGGTAACGAAGACGACGGCAGGCCGTTTCTTACATCTGCTGCAAAGCATGGGATACTACCTTTCTGAAATACGGAAAATTGCAGGGTTGCGGAAAAATTACTTCGCGCTGTTCTCAAACAGGCGGGTGAGGGGATCGAGATCGTAGAAAATTTCGTAGATCACGGTCTTATTCTTGATTTCCTCCAGTTCCGCGGGCGTGCGGTCCCGAAGAACGTATTTGGAGCCGGTGGAAATAATGGCGACCACGATAAAGCAGATCAGAATTCCGGTAATCGCGCCCAGAATCCCGCCCAGCAGCTGATCCAGCTTCCGGACGATGGGAAGGGTCTTCAGAGCCTTGGAGAAGAGGGAAATGATCACGATACAGAGCATGGCCGCAAGGAAGATCACCGCAAAGGCCAGCACCCGGCTGATCAAGGCGGACAGAGGGTCCACCATTTCGGTAATGATGGCGCTCTTGGCGGCCTCCACGCCGTCGGCCTTCATGGCTTCGTAGGAGGCTTCCATCTCGTCCACGTCCACGCCGAGGAAATCGCAGGTATCGGTGAAAAAGCCCGGACGGTTCTCAAAAAGGTCGTCCAGATCCAGATCGGTGGCGGAAACCGTCTCCGCAGAAGCGGACAGCTGGTCGATGACCCACGCACGCATGGGAGCATTGACGTAATTGGCGTCCACGTAGGCCCCCACCGAAGCGGAAAACACCAGGGCGCAGATCAAAGCCACGATACTGCCTACGAGGCTGATGATCGATTGGACCAGTCCCCGGCGAACGCCGAGCACGATGGCAACGACGAGGATTGCGACGATGATAAGATCAAGGGTGGTACTGATTGCGAGGTCCATAAAATATCCTCCTGAAAAAAGTTAGTCCGAACGAAAAAAAAGATCAGGGAAGCGCGGAAAGATCCAGCCGACGGAGACCGTTGCTGTCCAAAAGGAAGGCCGCTTCCGGCGAGACCAGCACCCCGGAGGCGCCGGCGGATTCCTGCTCCAGAACCGTTTCTCCTCCGCCGTCCAGCACCGTGAGGGTGGTTTCGGTCAACAGATAATAATACCCTCCGCAGCAGGCAAGGGACAGCAGAGAGGGGACCTCCTTCTCAAAAACGGCCTCCCCCTTCCGGGAGATGCCCTGCACCAAAAGATTTCCGGACAGGGTCTGATAGGAGATCATAGAGCCGTCTTCCGACTGACAGTACAACCCCGGCGAGGGTTCGGGGTAAGAAAAGCGGGTAAGGATCTTTTCCCCGTCGAAGGTGGCAACGCCGGCGGAGGTAAACATCTCCACGTCTCCGTTGCTCTTCCCCCGCAACGCCAGCGGAAAGGTGTCGGTGGCGGCAACCGAAGCTTCCGCCTCGGGCTTTTTGTAATTAAACACGGTAAAAACCGTATGGGTCTTTTCCCGCTCGGAGGCGACGGAAACCACCGTCAGACGGTTTTTGGAGGTAAAAAAGGAATCCAGCAGATAGCTGTCCGAATTCCAACGGGACAGGTCGGTGCCCGAAGTATTATATACGGTAACGCACCCCTTGTATTCGGTGCGCTCCGCGGCGATGGCAAAATATCCGTCGTCGCAGACGGCGCCGTTGATAATGTCAGCCTTTTCGGTGCCGGAGCAAAGGACCCGGAAGCTGTTCATCAAACTCCAGGACGTGCCGCCCCGATCAAAGCAAAGAATATATTTCCCGCAGACCTTCATGCAGGGGTTTTTATACTGCAGGGTCTGGGAGGAATAGATATTGCCGTCCGGGCCGCAAACCGTGACGCCGTTGCGGGTGAGAAGCACGTATCCGTCCTGAAAAATCTGCACGTCCACCGCTTCGTCGGGATCGTAGACGGCGGTCTCGTCAGAGGATCCGAGGGCGTAAGACACGTTGGCCTGCAGCCGCATCAGCCGGTCCACCGAAAGATAAGAGGAATTGATCACGAGAGCGACGACGAAATAAAGGATCAGCGTCAAAATCAGAATGCCCCGGATCAGATCCAGCCGGCGGACGGTCTTCTTCAGTTCTTTATTCATCCTCGTCACTCCTTTCGGGAAGGGGAATCTCCCCGTATTCCACCCGATTGAGGTATAACCCTGCGGGAGGGGCGGTCATGCCGGCCTGGGAGCGATCCCGGGCGGCAAGAATGCGGGGAATATCGTCGGGGGAAAACCGACGGGGGACGTCCAGCAGCGTTCCCACCATAATACGCACCATGTTATACAAAAATCCGTCGGCGGAAACGTAAAAGTCCAGCGTCTGCTCCGAGCGCTCAAAACGGGCGTCGAAGACGGTGCGGGTGCAATCCTCAATCTTGCTCCCCGCAGCCATAAAGGATCGGAAATCGTGGGTCCCACGGAGCCGGCGGGCGGCATCGTTGAGAAGATCGAGATCGTATTCCCCCGGCCGATGCCACGCTTTCCCCTCCAAAAAAGGAGAGCGGACGGCGTCGGTCAGAATACGGTAGCGATACTCCTTGGAGCGCACGCTGTACCGGGCGTGGAAATCCGGCGCTACGGGGCACGCGTAAAACACCGCGATATCCCGGGGCAGATTCGCGTTCAACGCGGAGATCAGCTTCTCGCAGGACAGATTGCCGGGAACGGAGAAGGAGACGCAGAAATCCAGGGCGTGTACTCCGGAATCGGTACGGCTGCAACCGGAGAACTCCGACACGGAGCCGAAGATCTTGCGCAGCGCGTCCATGACGCATTGCTGAACCGAGGGGCCGTTTTTTTGGGTCTGCCAGCCACAATAGGCGGCGCCGTCATAGGCAAGGCGAATCAGGTATTTCACAGACCGATTCCTCCGAACAGAATAAGGCGATTGAGCAGAATAACGCCCCCGAGAACGGCGACACAGTAGAGCAACGCCAACAGATCCCGGAAGGTAAACCGATATTCCACGAAGCGGGTACGGGCCTTGGTATCCCCTTCGTAGCAGCGGCATTCCATGGCAACGCCAAGCTCCTCGGCCCGCCGGAAGGCGGAAACGAAAAGAGGGATGAGAATGGGAATCATGGCTTTCGCCCGACGGACGAGACTGCCGCTTTCAAAATCGGCGCCCCGGGCCTTCTGGGCGTTCATGATCTTTTCGGTCTCCTCCAACAGGGTGGGGATAAAGCGCAGAGCGATGGTCATCATCATGGCAAAATCGTGGACCGGAACCTTCAGAACGGACAGAGGATACAGCAGCCGCTCCAGTCCTCCGGTGAGAAGCAGCGGAGAGGTGGTGTAGGTAAGAACCGACATGACCAGCACCATCATTACGATGCGGATCACCATAAAGACGGCCTTCAGGATCCCCTCCGTAGAAACGGAAAAGACCCAGAATTCGAAGAGGGGCTCCCCTTCGGAATAAAGCATATTCAGAAGGGCCGTAAAGACCATGATAAAGAGCAAGGGCTTCAGCCCCCGGAGATAAAACTTCAGAGAAATGCGGGTAAGACCGATAAGCAGGGCGGTGGACAGAATCAACAGCAGATAGGCGGCAACGCTCTGCGCCAGAAACAGCGTCACGACGTAGACCACCAGCAGCAGAATCTTGGCCCGGGGGTCCATCCTGTGCAGGAAGGACGCGCCGGGGAAGTACTGTCCTAACGTAATATCGCGGATCATTTCGCACCTCCCGTCAAGCGGTCGAGGGCGCGGACGGCCTCTTCCGGGGAAAGGACCGAGGGAAGATCCACGTGACCCTTCCGCCCCAGAGTCAGAAAGACCCGGGTAATTTGCGGCACGTTCAGCCCCATGGAGAGCAGTTCTTCTCCCCGGGCGAAAACGGCGCGGGTGTCGTCAAGCATCTTCAGACTTCCCTTTTCCAGCACCATTACCCTGCCGGCGTGGGCGGCAATATCCTCCATGCTGTGGGAGACCAGCACCACGGTGGCCTTTTCCTCCCGCTGATAGTCCCGGATATTGCTCAGAATTTCGTTGCACCCCTTAGGATCAAGCCCCGCCGTGGGTTCGTCCAGGATCAGCACCTGGGGACGCATGGCCAGGATTCCGGCAATGGCAACCCGGCGTTTTTGCCCGCCGGACAGCTCGAAGGGGGATTTATCCCGCAGCTTATCGGAAAGACCGGTAAAGTGCATCCCTTCCTGAATCCGGAGGGAAACCTCCTCCTCACTCAGCCCCATATTCCGGGGGCCGAAAGCAATATCCTTTTCCACGGTCTCTTCAAACAATTGGTATTCGGGGTACTGGAAGACCAGCCCCACGTCGGCGCGGAGCTTGCGGCGATCGTATTTTTTCGCCCAGACGTCCTCGCCCCGGAAATAAATTTTGCCGGAGGTGGGCTTCATCAGACCGTTAAGCATTTGGATCAGGGTAGATTTCCCCGACCCGGTATGGCCGATGACGCCGACGAATTCGTTTTCATACAGCTCGAAGGAAATACGGTTGACGGCGGTTTTTTCAAAGGGAGTTCCGGCACCGTAGACCTGCACCAGCTCCTCCGCCCGAAGGATCACGTCGCTCATAGCTCCTCCTTTCCGATCCGCCCGGCCAGCAGATCGTCCAGAACGGCAATGCATTCTTCCTCGGTCAGCACCGCCAGAGGAACCTTATAGCCCTCCTGCCGAAGAAGGAACATCAGCTCGGTGCTCTGGGGCACGTTCAACCCCACGCTCCACAGAAGCCCGGCGTTCTGAAACACGTAATGGGGATCGCCGTCCAGAAGGATCTCCCCTTCGTTCATCACAACGATCCGGTCGGCCTGCGCCGCCTCGTCCATAAAATGAGTGATCAGCACGACGGTCATGCCTTCTCTGTGAAATTTGTGCAATACCTCCATAACCTCCGCCCGCCCCTTGGGGTCCAGCATGGCGGTGGGTTCGTCCAGCACCAGAATATCGGGGCGCATGGCCAGAATTCCCGCAATGGCGACCCGCTGCTTCTGCCCGCCGGACAGCTTGTAGGTGGCGTGAGAGGCGTAATGGGACATATCCACCGCGTCCAAAGCCTCCCGGACCCGGCGATGCATTTCCTCGTGGGGCACGCCGAGATTTTCCAGGGCAAAGGCCACGTCCTCCTCCACCACGGAGGCGATGATCTGATTATCGGGATTCTGAAACACCATCCCCACCTTCCGGCGGACGGCGGAAAGATCGGCGTCGTTCTTTACTTCAAGACCGCAAACGGTCAGCGAACCCTCGTCGGCAATACAGATGCCGTTAAGGTGCTTGGCAAAGGTAGATTTCCCGCTTCCGTTATGGCCGAGGACGGCGACGAATTCGCCCTGCTCCACGGTCAGGGAAACGTCCTTCAGAACCGGCTCGGCGTCGGATGAATAGCGGAAAACAAGATTTTTGGCTTCAATAACGGCCACGGAAATTTCCCTCCTTTCGGGGAAAGTAAGCGGAGCTTATTTCGTCCACCGCGCGGTAGCGCCGCAGGGCAGACAATAACCGGTGTCCCCTACGGGAAGACCGATTTCAGAGGCGGTGACGGTGCCGCCGAAGCGACGGGCCACAGTGCACCCCACCATATATTCCATACATCCGGCAGAAAGACCGGTGGTATACGAATTCAGGATCAGAAACAGGGGATCCTCATTCAGAACCTGGGCGCAAAGCTCCAGAAGGCCGTACAGCTCACTTTCCAGCTTCCAGATCTCCCCGTCGGGGCCCCGGCCGTAGGAGGGCGGGTCGAGGATCAGTCCGTCGTACCGTCTCCCCCGTCGGATCTCCCGCTGAACGAACTTAACGCAATCGTCCACGATATAGCGGATATTATCCAATCCGCAGGCCTGGGCGTTTTCTTTTGCCCACGCAACCATACCCTTGGAGGCGTCCACGTGGCAGACCTTAGCCCCTTCCTTGGCGCAGGCCACCGAGGCGCCGCCGGTATAGGCGAAAAGATTCAGCACCTGGGGCTGCTCCCGGCCGGATGCGCGGATCTGCTCCCGGGCCCAGTCCCAGTTGACTGCCTGTTCGGGGAAAAGACCGGTATGCTTGAAGGAGGTGGGCTTGATCTGGAAGATCAGATCCTTATAGCCCACGTGGAACATGGGAATCTCCGCCCCGTTCCAATGGCCGCCCCCGGAAGAGGAGCGGGAATAGCTGGCGCTGGGATTTCTCCAGGCGGGATGCTCCCGATCGGTATTCCAGATGACCTGGGGGTCGGGACGGACGAAGGTATATCTCCCCCACCGCTCCAGCTTTTCCCCGCCCGAGGCGTCCAGAACCTGAAAATCCTTCCAACCGTCTGCTATCCACATAACTGCCGTCTCCGTCTTAACTATTTTAATAAAATCATCATTTATTATAGCACGAAAGCCCCCTTCCGTCAAGGGATGACGAATAAAAGTCGGAAAAAAGCCGAAAAATTCCCCGAAAGATTCGACGGATTCTCGTCTTTTTTGTTAAGTCGGTTGCAAAACGGAAAAATTCGTGCTATAATAGGGCTATTCTGAAGAGAACGGAGGAAGCAACGATGCTGAATTCGATCAGAGGCGCGATTTTCGACATGGACGGAACCCTGGTGGATTCCCTCTTTTTATGGGAAAGGCTGTGGGAGGAGTTTGGCAAACGATACTGCAACGGAGCGAGACTTCCCATCCGGGAGGAGGACGACCGGCTGATCCGAACCATGATTCTTGCCGACGCCATGGAGCACGTGCACCGGGTCTGCGGGATCGGAAGAGACGGCGGAGAATTGCTGACGGTCGCAGAAGAGATGATCGACGGCTTTTATAAAAACCAGGTCCGTCTGAAGGACGGCGTCCGGGAATTTCTGGAATACTGCCGCGGGAAGGGAATCCGAATGATGATCGCCTCGGCCACCCGCAGAGAATACGTGGAGGCGGCGGCGAAGCACTGCGGCATCGACGGGTATTTCCGGGGGCTGATCTCCTGCGCGGACGTGGGAAAAGGGAAAGAGCATCCGGACGTATTTCTCCGCGCCGCAAAGATCCTTGGAACGGAGGTATCCGAAACCTGCGTTTTTGAAGATTCCCTCACCGCCCTCGTCACCGCCCGGGACGCGGGGATGAAAACCGTGGGGATCTACGACAAATCCAATTACGGCGGGGAAGCCCTTTCCTCCGTGGCGGACGTTTATATTGCAGAAGGGGAAACCCTGAAAAAACTGATCTTTAAAATCTGAGAAAGAGAGAAACGATATGAAAATCATCGTAGTGGGGTGCGGCAAGATCGGCATGGCTCTCATCGAAAGCCTGGTTGGCGAAGGACACGACGTGGTAGCCATTGACAATTCGCCGGAGGTGCTTGCGGAGGTAACGAATATATACGACGTGATCAGCGCCTGCGGCAACGGCACCGACTGGGATCTTTTGCTGGAAGCGGACGCGAAAAACACCGATCTTTTCATTGCCGTGACGGGATCGGACGAGTTGAACATGCTCAGCTGCTTCCTTGCCCGGCGGATGGGCGCAAAGCATACCGTAGCCCGGATCCGCAATCCGGAGCATAACGACGGAAGTCTGGATTTTCTCCGGCAACAGCTGGAGCTGTCCCTGGTCGTCAATCCGGAGCGGTTGGTGGCCCGGGAGCTGTACAATATGCTGAAGCTTCCTTCCGCCGCCCGGGTGGAGACCTTTTCCGGCCGGGGTCTGGAAATGGTGGAGCTGAAGCTGAAAACCGATTCCGCCCTCGACGGCATGAAGCTGATGGAGCTGCGAAAAAAATATCCCTATAAATTTCTTATCTGCATGGTTCAGCGGGAAGAAGACGTGTTCATTCCCGACGGAAATTTCACACTGAAAAGCGGGGACAAGATCGGTCTGATCGCCACTCCGCCGGAAGTGCTGAAGCTGCTGAAAAGCCTTGGAATTCTGCAAAAGCAGGCTCGGGACGTCATGATCCTCGGCGCCAGCAATACGGCCTATTACCTGACCCGGATGCTGCTTGCGGGCGGCAACGCCGTAAAGATCGTGGACCGGGATGAAGAACGCTGCCGGATCTTTTCCGAAGAACTGCCCGACGCGGTGGTTATCCACGGGGACGGATCCCAACAGGAGCTGCTGCTGGAGGAAGGGCTTTCGAATATGGACGCCTTCGTCGCACTGACGGGAATGGACGAGCAAAACATCCTGATTTCCTATTTCGCATCCTCCCGAAAGGTTCCGAAGGTGATCTCCAAGATCAACCGGGACGAATTTTCCAGCTTGGCGGATCAGCTGGGGCTGGATTCCTTCGTTACGCCGAAAAACACCATCGCCAATATTATCGTCCGCTATGCCCGGGCTCTGGAAAATTCTCTGGACAGCAGCGTGGAAACGCTGTATAAGCTGGCCGGAGGTAAGGCGGAAGCTCTGGAATTTATCGTTCTCGGAGACGCTCCGGTCTGCAACATCCCCCTGAAGGACCTGCATCTGAAGCAAAACACCCTGATTGCCGGGATTACCCGGGGACGCAAGAGCATCATCCCCGCCGGGAACGACGAGATCTGCCCCGGAGACCGGGTGCTGATTCTGACCTCCGGCCACCGGATCAACAATCTTTCGGAAATTCTGGAGAATAAGCAATGAATCGGAGAATGATCCTGAACACCGTCGGAAAAATGGTGCTGGCAGAAGGATTTCTGATGATCCTGCCCCTGCTGACCGCTCTGATCTACCGGGAATCCTGCGCGCTGGCCTTTCTGGCGGCCATTGCGGTGGCTCTGATCTCCGGCGGACTGATGACCCTTTTTTCCAGACCCCGAACCCCGGTCATCTACGCCAAGGAGGGCTTTATTATCGTTTCCGCCTCCTGGATCCTGTTTTCCCTGATCGGCGCGCTGCCCTTCACCCTCAGCGGAGAGATCCCCTCTTACGTAGACGCCCTCTTCGAAACGGTCAGCGGCTTTACCACCACGGGCGCGTCGATTCTGACCGACGTGGAGGCCATGAGCCGGGGGCTGCTGTTCTGGCGAAGCTTCACCCATTGGATCGGCGGCATGGGCATCCTGGTCTTCGTAATGGCGGTATTGCCCAATATCTCCGAGCGATCCATTCATATTCTGCGGGCAGAGGTGCCGGGGCCGACGGTGGGAAAGCTGGTGCCCCGCATTAAAGATACGGCGAAGATTCTGTATCTGATCTATATCGTTATGACTCTGATTCTGATCGCCCTTCTCATCTGCGGCGGGATGCCGGTCTTCGACAGCGTGATCCACGCCTTCGGCACCGCAGGCACCGGAGGATTTGGGGTCAAGGCAGACAGCATCGGCGGCTATTCCCCCTATCTGCAATGGGTCATTGCCGTGTTCATGCTGCTGTTCGGCGTAAACTTCAACGTATACTACCTGATTCTGGCCCGCCGCATCCGGTCGGCACTGAGAAGCACGGAGCTGTGGGTCTATCTCGGCATCGTCGCAACCGCCGTGGCGTTCGTCTCCGCCGATACCTTTTCCCGCTTCAAAAATTTTGCGGACACCCTGCGGCATTCCTTTTTCCAGGTATCGTCGATCATCACGACCACCGGCTACGCCACCGACGACTTTGACCAATGGGGAGGCCTTGCCAAGGGAATTTTGCTGACGTTGATGTTCATCGGCGCCTGCGCCGGCTCGACGGGGGGCGGAATAAAGGTATCCAGACTGGTGCTGACGGCAAAGCAGATTCGCAGGGAGATCCAGCGAATGATCCATCCCCGGTCGGTGAAGGCCCTGCGCTTTGAAGGCCGTCCCGTAGAAGAACAGACTCTGACGGGGGTGTTTTCCTTTTTGGGAATTTACCTGCTCTGCTTCGTGGGGATCTTCCTGATCATCTCTGCGGAGCCCTTCGGGATTGAGACCAACTTCTCTGCCGTGGCCGCCTGCTTCAACAATATCGGCCCGGGATTCGGTGCCGTTGGCCCTGCCGCAAGCTATGCGGGATATTCGGACCTTTCCAAAATCAGCCTTTCGGCGGCCATGCTGCTGGGGCGGTTGGAGATCTTCCCCCTGATCATCTTTTTCTCTCCCGGCTCGTGGCTGAAAAAATAAAAAAACAAAACGAAACCACCCGAAGAAGAACGAAAAATTCTTTTTCGGGTGGCTTTTTTATTTTTGAAGGAAGCATTTGGGGAAAAGGAACGCTTCACGGCCGCAAGGCCGCTTTATTTCGAGAGGATGCTCTTTCCTTCCCACTCGTCCACCGGCTCCAGACCGAAAAGATCGGCCACCGTGGGAGCAATATCCAGAATAGAGATCTCTCCGAGATCGGTGCCCTTTTCCAGACCGGCACAGCGGTAGAACTGGGGAATGGTCATATCCTCCGGCCGATCGGAGCCGTGAGCCCGGTCGTGTCCGCCGTGGTCCGCCGTGACGACGATATCGTATTCGGGGCAGGCCTCCGCAACCTTCTTCACGCAATCCAGAGCAATGGAGATGCAATTGAGATATTCCGGGGTCATCCAGCCGTAGGCGTGACCGCCCCGCTCGTCGGTATCCACGAGATACAAAAAGACGAAATCGGGGGACTTTTCCTTGATATATTCCAGAGCGTAATCGGTCAGCTTTGAATCCACGCCGTCGTGGGCCATCGCATTGAGATAGACGGCGTGCTTAAGGGAGCCGGGGCGGCTCACGTCCCGAAGCTCTTCCCAGCCGTAGAACATGGCGCTGTTCTTTTTGTTGTGCTTCAGCAGCTCGAAAAGACCGTCGATGGGGCGCACCTGGGGCATATAGGTATTGGTGGTGGTGCCGTGCCGCTCGGGGGGCACGCTGTGGAAGAGAGAGGTGTGACAGGGCAGGGTTACCGAGGGGAATACGGTGCGGGCGCGGAAGGTGTAGGCCCATTCCTTTTTCAGGGTCTCCACGTAGGGATTGCCGCACTGCAGAACGCCGTCGGGGCGCATCCCGTCGATAGACACCAGAATCACTTTTTTGCTCATATCAAACACTCCTTTATATCCGTCCGTAGAGACGGTTCCATTCTTTGAATTTTTCCCGGTCGATCAGTCCCAGCTGATCCCTCGTAATGCGGTAGGACCAGTTGTCGTCGCTGGTGCCGGGCTTGTTCAGGCGGGTATCGCTCCCGTAAAGAAGCAGATCCTGCACCGGAAGGATCAGCAATCCGGCGTGGGACCGGAACATGGTGCGCAGAATATAATCGTAGCCCTTGTCCCAATCCTCACCGTAATAGCCGCAATAGTGCAATACCTGCCGGCGGGTTTCCTCGTCGAGATCCCAAATATATCCCAGAAGGGTATTGTTATCGTGAGTCCCGGTATAGGCGACGGCGTGGTTGTCGTAATTATGGGGCAGATGGGGCGATCCGGGATCCCCCAGAAAGCCAAACTGAAGCACCCGCATCCCCGGAAAGCCGCTGTCCTTGACCAGCTTGTGAACGGCAGGGGTAATATCCCCCAGATCCTCGGCAATGAGAAGCTTGTCGCCCGCCGCCTCCTTCAGGGCGCGGATGAGAGACATTCCGGGACCCTTGACCCATTTCCCGTTCCGGGCGGTGGTCTCCCCGGCAGGGATGGAATAGTACGACTCCAGCCCACGGAAATGATCGATGCGCACCCCGTCGAACAGCTCGCACATGAAGCGGATACGATCCTTCCACCAGGAATAGCCGTCCTCCTTCATTGCCTTCCAATGATAGAGGGGATTGCCCCACAGCTGACCGTCGGCGGCGAAATAATCGGGAGGCACGCCGGCCACGCCGACAGGCTTATTCTCCTTATCCAACAAAAACTGCTCCGGCGCCGCCCAGACGTCGGCCGATTCCAAAGCCACGTAGATGGGAATATCGCCGATGATCGAAACGCCCTTTTCATTGGCGTAGGCCTTGATCCGTTTCCATTGCCGAAAGAAAATATACTGCGTGAACCTCCACAGCTCCAGGGTCTCCCCGTCCGGCTCGGATTCGGTCCATTCGGTCCAGGGAAGCTCTCCGTTGGCGGCACGCAGCGCCATAAACCGGCAGAAATCGGCGGTACGGGGATGGTCGGCGTAAAAGGCGTCCAGCGCATCCTTCTCCCGAAACCGTTTGGCCGCCTTGGCAAGCAGCGGGAGGCGCTCCTTCGAAAGCCGGGCAAACTCGCAGGCGTAGGGGGTCTTCTGCTCCGCGCCCTTCAGCTCTTCCTCCGTCAGAAGTCCTTCCTCCGCAAGGGTGGGAAGATCGATGAAATAAGGATTGACCGAAAAGGTGGAAAAGGAGCAGTAGGGGGAATGGTATCCGTCGGGCAGGCAGAAGGGCAGCGTCTGCCAATAAGAAAAGCCGCAATCGGCCAGAAAATCGATCCATTCTCGGGCCGCTTTGCCGAAAGAGCCTTCGGAATATCCGCCCCAGAGAGAGGATACGTGAAGCAGCACGCCGGAAGACCGTTTCATAAAATCACCTCGGATGTAAAACTACTATAATTATAGCAGTTTTATCCGGGGATTGCAAGGGGTATTTCGTAAAAAACCTTGACAATTCCCCGAAACCACTTGCAATTGAAGGGAAAGTAAATTATAATGAAAAAAAATCCATCCGAAGGAGTTTTTACCATGAGACTGGATGAAATTGACAAGAATCTGAAAATCGAAACCGATATTACCGAGCCGGATCTCGTCTGGCTGAACGTCCGTCAAGCTCCCTTTTCCCTTCACGGCGTGCTTTACGACGAGGCGCAGGGATGCTTCGTGCGGATGCCCCAGGCCGTAGCGGACAGCGTATCCCGGGGACTTGCCGACCTGAACCATTGCACGGCGGGGGGACGGGTTCGTTTCAAAACGAATTCTTCTTTTATCGCCATCCGGGCGGTGCAGAAAAACCGGGAGTTATCCTCCCATATGTCCCGTATGGGGCAGTCGGGGCTGGATCTTTACCGGAGAACCGAAGGCGGAGGAGAGATTTTCGTCAACTCCTTCCGGCCTCCCGTGGACGTGAAGGAGGGGTATTCCTCTCCCCTGAAGACCGACGGGGGAATGGCGGAATATACGATCAACTTCCCCCTTTACGATAATGTGCTGGAGCTGTATATCGCTCTGAAAAAGGACGCGATTCTCGAGGCGCCCTCCCCTTACGCCATCGAAAAGCCCATCGTCTATTACGGCTCCTCCATCACCCAGGGAGGATGCGCCTCCCGGCCGGGAAATTCCTATCAGGGAATGCTCTCCCGCCGACTGAACGCGGATCATATCAACCTGGGCTTTTCCGGTCAGGGCAAAGGGGAGCCCCGGATGGCGGAATATCTGGCGGAGATCTGCAAAAACGCCTCGGCCTTCGTCTGCAATTACGATTGGAACGCCTCCACGGAGGAGCATCTGATCAAGACCCATATGCCCCTTTACCGT
This sequence comes from Eubacteriales bacterium, assembly GCA_045543655.1. Classification (GTDB taxonomy): domain Bacteria; phylum Bacillota; class Clostridia; order Oscillospirales; family UBA644; genus RGIG995. The sequence goes on along the minus strand of JAZPXN010000047.1, from coordinate 64,874 downwards.
ACCGTCCGGGCGGCTAATCCCGACCTGCCAATCCTCTTTTTGTCGGAGCCGGAAATCGTTCATCATCCCCAGCGGATGCTTCCCCGGCTGGAGATCATCCGCAAGACCTATGAAACGGCAAAGGCGGAGGGGGACGAAAAAGTTTGGTTTCTGCCCGGAAATACGATCTACCGGGGAGAGCATTGGGACACCTGCACCGTGGACGCCTGCCATCCCAACGATCTGGGCTTTTTCCGCATGGCGATGGCGATCGAACCTTATCTGAAAGAAATGCTGGAGCTAAATTGAGATGAGACTGGACGAAATCGATAAGAACCTGAAAATCGAGACCGATATCACCGAGCCGGATCTGGTCTGGCTGGATGCACGAAGCAAACCCTTTGCGCTTCACGGCGTTTTTTACGATGAAACGCAGCGTTGCTATGTGCGGATGCCTCAGGCCGCCGCAGACCGGGTGTCGCCGGGGGTGGCCCACCTGAACCACTTCACGGCGGGGGGACGGATCCGCTTTAAGACGAACTCTTCCTTCATTGCCATCCGGGCGGTGCAGAAAAATCGCACCCCGATGACCCACATGACCTTAGCGGGGCAGTCGGGCTTTGATCTTTATCGGAAAAACGAGGCCGGCGAGGATATCTGGTACGCCACCTTTATGCCGCCCCAGGGGATGACCGAGGGCTATTCCTCCGGCCGGAATACCGACGGGGCCATGGGGGAATATACCGTCAATTTCCCCCTTTACGACGGAGTGGAGGAATTGTATATCGCCCTGAAAAAGGACGCCGTTCTGGAGGCTCCCGCGCCCTACGCCGTGAAAAAGCCGATCATTTATTACGGATCCTCCATCACCCAGGGAGGATGCGCCTCCCGGCCGGGGAACGCCTATCAGGGATGCCTGTCCCGGTGGCTGAATGCGGATCATATCAACCTGGGCTTTTCCGGCTCCTGCAGAGCGGAACCGGATATGATAAGCTATCTTGCAGAGATTTGCAAGAATTCCTCGGCCTTCGTTTACGACTACGACCACAATACCAAAAGCACGGAGCATCTGCAGGAGACTCATATGCCCCTTTACCGGGCGGTGCGGGAAGCAAATCCGGAGTTGCCCATTCTCTTCGTATCTGCACCCGACATCCCCTATCATCCCGATCTCTTACAGCCCCGGCTGGAAGTGATCCGGAAGGATTACGAGACCGCCAAGGCCGAGGGGGACGAACGCCTTTGGTTTTTGCCGGGCGACCGGTTCTTCACGGGCAGAGGCTGGGACGGATGCACCGTAGACGGATGCCATCCCAACGATCTGGGCTTTTTCCGCATGGCCGAAGCCATGGAGCCTTATCTGAGGGAAATGCTAAAGATCTGAAAAACGGTTCTCCGTGGAGAATATTTCTATTTTGCAGAATTTTTTGATTGACAATTCCCACTACGGCTGTTATAATAAAAGAAAAACCGAAAGGAGCTTTTCCTATGGGATTTCAACGAAAGCATTATAATATGGACATGGATTGGCGGTTCCACCGCGGGGACGTGGACGTCTTTGCGGGCAAGGATCACTCCAGCGTATACATGGCGGTAAAATCCGGCAATCAGGTCGGCCCCGCCGGGAAGCGTCCTTACGACGATTCGGATTGGCAGACCGTCAACCTGCCCCACGACTACATCCGGGAATCGGCATTCTCTCCCGATACGGAGCTGAACCACGGTTATCGGAAAAAGTGCAACGCCTGGTACCGGAAGACCTTCACCGTGGACGGCGCGCTGAAGGGAAGCCACGCGCTTCTGGTCTTTGACGGCATCTCCACCGAATCGGTCGTCTACCTGAACGGCTCGATCATGGAGCGGAATTTCGACCCCTATTCGGAGATCATCGTCGACGTGACCGACCGGCTCTATTACGACAGGGTCAACTCCCTGGCAGTCTTCGTCAAGGGGGACGCAAATCAAGGCTGGTGGTACGAGGGCGCCGGCATTTACCGTCACGTGCACCTGTATATTAAAAACACCGTTCATTTAGCCCATAACGGTATTTGGGCAAATCCCGTTCAAACCGTTGAAAACAGCGGAGAATGGGAGGTGCGGCTGGAGACGGAGCTGGAAAATTCCATTTATGAAAATCAAACCGTTTCGGTTTACGCAACCGTGAAAAAAGACGGGGTTTCCGTAGCGGAAGGCGCCGCAGAAAACGTGGTCTGCGCCGCAGACGGGATCACCGCGGCTTACATGACCGTTCCCGTAAAAGATCCCGCCCTGTGGGACGTGGACGACCCCAATCTCTATACGGTGGAGGTCACCGTAAAGCAAAACGGAGAGACGGTGGACAACGATTCGGTGCGCATCGGATTCCGCACCTTCCGGTTCGACCCGGATAAGGGATTTTTCCTCAACGGCAGATCTCTGAAGATCAAAGGCACCTGCAACCATCAGGACCACGCCGGAGTTGGCGTTGCCGTTCCCGATTCGGTACAGTATTACCGCATCCGCCGCCTGAAGGAAATGGGCACCAACGCCTACCGCTCCTCTCATAACCTCCCCGCCCGGGAAATTCTCGACGCCTGCGACGAATACGGGATGCTGGTCATGGACGAAAACCGTCTGCTGGAAAGCCGGAAGGAGGTTCTGCAGAAGGTGGAAAACATGATCCGCAGAGATCGGAACCATCCTTCGGTCATTCTTTGGTCCATGTTCAACGAGGAGCCCCTGCAGAACAGCCCGGAGGGAGCCAATATCTTCCGCCGCATGAAGAGCGTCGTAGAAAAGCTGGATACGACCCGCCCGGTAATGGGAGCCATCAACGACCGGTTCCATCCCGGCGGAACCCCCGACGCAATGACGGTTCTGGGAAAGAACTACGGGATCAAGCAGATTCCCGACGACCACGCCCGCCATCCCGGAAAAACCATCCTTGGCTCCGAAAACAACAGCGCCGTCTCCGTCCGGGGATGCTATGAAAGCGACCGGGAAAACGCCCACGTCCTGAACAACTACGACGAAGAATTGGTTCCCTGGGGACAGTCTATCCGGGAAACCTGGAAAATGGTGCGGGAATTGGATTATTTCTCCGGCATTTTCATCTGGACGGGCTTTGACTATCGGGGCGAACCTACGCCCTTTACCTGGCCGACGGCCTCTTCCCTCTTCGGCATTATGGACACCTGCGGATTTGCAAAGGATTCCTATTATTTCAACCAGGCCACCTTCATCGACGAGCCGATGATCCACCTTCTGCCCCATTGGAACTGGGAGGAAGGGAAATCCGTCCGGGTGATGACCGTTTCCAACTGCGACGAGGTAGAGCTGTTCCTCAACGGCGTATCTCTGGGCCGGAGAGCCAACGACGTCTGTGAGCAGAACGAATGGACCGTTTCCTTCGTTCCCGGAACGATCTCCGCCGTGGGATACCGTAACGGCCAGATCGTAGCAAAGACCGAGCGGACCACCGCCGGCAAGCCCGCAAAGATTCTGCTGACCCCCGACCGGAGCGCCGTCGGCAACGGCGGACAGGACACGGTTCCCGTCCGGGTGTCGGTTCTGGACGCTGAGGGAGTCGAAGTTCCCACCGCATCGGATAAGATCGAGTTCTTCGTGGAAGGCGACGGAACTATTGCCGGCGTCGGCAACGGGGACCCCAACAGCCACGAGGCGGACCATCTCCCCTTCCGCAAGCTGTTCTGCGGTCTTTGTCAGGTGCTTGTCACCGCAAATCCCGGCGCAAAATCCCTGAAGCTGATTGCCCGGGGAGAGGGACTGGAGGAGGGATCGGTGGAATTCGCCATCGAAGAAACGCCTCTTCCCGACTACATCTACAATACGCAGAATCTGGAGATCTCCGGCATTCTTTCCTCGGTGGAGGACAGCGCCGAAAAGCCCGATCCCGCAAAGATCTACAACGACAACGATATGAACTCCTTCGCGCCCATGGCGGTGGATACGGCCTATAATCAGGCTCACCTGCCCCGCAATTTCCTGGCGGGATGGAGAGAATTGCGGATTCCCGTGGAGCTGCCCGACAAGATCGCCGAAGGCAAGATCTACGCCGTGCGCATTGCAAGCGTTATCTGTGAGACCGTCGAATTCTACTTAGACGGCCAATTGATCCACAAGGCGTCCCCCGCCTTCAAGACCTCCGTTACCGCCCCGCTGAACGTGGGCGACCGGAAGAAGTTCGAGCTGCGGTGCCTGATCAAGGCCACCGACCAATACGCCTTCAGCGGCGTTGGGGTCAGCATCGCCCTTGCAGAGATCGACAAGCCCGAATAATCTCCTTCAAAACCAAGAGCTCCCGCTTCGGATGAAACGGGAGCTCTTTTTTCTTTTTATCGATCATTTCAGGCAGATCATCGCATAGCCGACGATCTCGGGAAGGGTAATTTCGGTATATCCGTCCTCCACGGTAAAGGAGAGCGGACGTTCGTCGGGCAGAAGGGTGACGGAAGCGTATTCCCCCCGCACCGAAATCCTCCGGCCGGCGGGCAGGACGTTATGCTCCTCAATGATCCCGAGCTTCCCCCGGATCTCCGGATAGGTCACCTTCACGTGGAGCAGGGTGTGCTTCTCCGTCCCCGTCAGGGTGGCACGGGCGGTAACCGGCAGTTCTTCGGTCAAAATTTGCTTGTGGGGGATCAGCTCTGCCAGAAGATGCTTCATCAGGATCCGGTGGGCCTTCGTAAAGGTTTTCATATAGGCCTTGAACAACGGAAAGGACACGTGGATCACGTTCTTTTCCCGGTTCATGACCGCCGTCCCGTGCCCGGTCTCTTCTTTGGGGGGCAGATAGAAGTTGAAATGGGTGCCATCATAGCCGGGATTGAAATAGGTGGTTACGTGCTTTGCAAATACGGTATCACCCGCCGTCGCATCCAAAAGGATCCCCGGCTCGTAGCATTCCCAGCGCAGGTCGATCAGGTCGGGGTCCTCAAAGATCGGCTTATAATAGGCGATCTGCATCGGATCCTTGCCCCCATAGACGAAATCCCATTGGGGCAGAGCAAATCCGCTGCCGTCGGGGTTCAGACCGGAGGTGCCGGTCGACAGAATTTTTCCGCCGTTTTTGAGATAGCGGTCCAGCTTTTCCTTCAATTCTCCGGAAACGGAGATCTCGTCGGGAAGGATCATCACCGGATATTTTTCAAAATCTCCGTCGGGCATCAGGATATCGTAGGAATAATTCAACTCTCCCAGGATCCGTCCCACGCCGTAATGGATCTGCCGGGGCTTATCCAGGGCAAGAACCGCCAGCTCCGGCTTAAACCTGGCACCGTCGATCCAGGGATCGTAGGCCTCGATCCTTTCGTAGATTTCCGCAAGATCCCGATAAACGGGAGCCTCCGCCAATCCGACAGGGTGCAGATGATCCCCAAGACAGGCGCCGGCGCCGTTCATCAAAGCGTCGTAAAAATCGTTTTCAATGGCAGCCTTGCCCTTGTATCCCCCGAAATCCGCCCATTCGATCTGGAACCGACCGTTCATATAAAGCACGTTATCGTACATCGGGCGGGCCCATGCGGCGAAGGGAAAGAACATATCGTAGCTTGTGACGGCAGGAAGGCATTCGATCTCCGCGTGGGTGGCGTAATCCTTGGTTAAATAAAAGGGAAGGCTATTAAAAAAGAGATATTTATCCTCCGGCACCGTCTCCCGGATCCGGCGGATCATCTTTTCCCGTTGCTCCGCCGCAAAATCGGTGACCTGCTTCTCATCGGTCACGTCGATACCCCGGGCCTTCATCTCCGCGGTACAATTGGGGCAAAGGCAGGGACGCAGAAGCATACAGTCGCAGAAAATGCCGTCCACGCCCTGCTCTAGAATTTCCCGGATCTCCGCCAGAAGATGATCGGAATAACCCGTATTGTAGCAAGGCATCCGGAAGAAATTTCCGTAACAGACCATATTGGGATCCAGATTACGGATCTGCCCGTTCATATTGACCTTCGACCATTCGGGGTGCCGCAGAAGTCCCTCGTGATGGACGCCGGCGTTAAGATAACCGGTGACCCGGATGCCGACGCTGTGACATTCCCGCACCACGTCTCCGAGAATATTCTTCCCTTCGAGCTTCGGATAAGGATAGCCCACCTTCGTAGGATAATAAGACCAGCCGATATTGCAACGCCCGAAGAAATTGATATAATCCACGTGAGCGTCCTTCAATTGCCGTGCCAGAAGGGCAGCATCGAATTTTTCAGCAAAATCATCGATCCCGGGCATGGTATGAAAATCAAAATGAACCGCCCGACGGATAGGCTTCAACATAAAAATGCTCCTTTGCAAAAAGCGGTACCGACACAGGACAATACCGCTTTTCTACAGATTCGTTTTTTTAATAAATGGGCGTATCGGGATCTACGCAGACCTCGTCGAGACAGTATTTGCCCTTCACGACGGGTTCCCGGTTCTGCCATTTGCCGTTGGTGAAATCGGGGAAGGCCTGAGGAGCACCGCCCTGCTGAATCGAGGCCGCAGAGAGAGGTCCGATGGCAAGCCAGGCCGCCGCATCGTAGACGTCGATGGGAGTCTGAGTATTCCGCTTGACCGCCTCCACGAAGGCCCGACAGACCAGCCAGTCGATGCCGCCGTGCCCGCCCCGGGACTGCATGGCCGAATATTCCTTATAAAGAGGATGATCGTATTTTTCAAAGAATTCCTCTTCGTTGTTGCGGACGTTGTGCTCCATCCCCTCCAGATAGACTACCTTGGTATCTTCAAAGGACATGCCCTTGGTCCCGCGGACGGTAAACTTCCGGCTGTAATAGGGACGGGGAGCGGTGGTATCCAGCGTCAAAACCACGGTTTCACCGTTGGCGCAGGTCATAACGGTGGTGATAATATCCCCCTGCTTGTAATCGATCTCCGCCCACTTGGGGTCTTCCATATGATCCTTGGAATACTGATTCATGGAGCGGGATTTGGAGGCAAAGGAGGACAGGGACAGGATCCGGTTTCCCCGGTTGATGCCCAGAACCTTGGAGAGGGGGCCGAATTCGTGGGTGGGATAGTTTTCACGGTTTTCGTTGATATAATGGTCGAGGCGGTAATGGGGATGAGCCTCGTTCTTCTGAATGTGCCGGTAAAGATCTTCCTCGGGCAGATAGTGCATATAACCGCCTTCGCAATGGACGATCTCGCCGAACAGCCCCTGCTTGACCATATTCAGCACCATCATTTCCCGGCGGGCGTAGCAGCAATTTTCCAGCATCATGCAGGGCATTCCGGTCTCTTCGGAGGTCTTGACCAGATCGAAGCACTCCTGCAGATTATCGGCACAGCCCACTTCGATCGCGGCGTATTTTCCGGCCTTCATCGTTTCTATGGCGATCTGCGGACGGCCGGACCAGCAGGTCATGATGATAACGGCGTCAATTTCGGGATCGGCCAGAATTTCGTGATAATCGGTGATGACCTTGGGGGAATACCCACCCAGTTCTTCCACGATGGCGCGGCCGTTTTCCGCCCGTTCGGGGTAGCGGTCACAAATGTATACGATATCCACGTCGGGCATCCGGGCAAAGTTTGCCTTCAGCACGCCGGTTCCCCGGCGCCCCAGACCGACGTAGCCGACTTTGATTTTTTCTTTCATAATAGCATCCTCCCTGTTGACAAATGAGTTTGATTATGTTATAATCATTATAAACCGAAAAAAAGAATAAAACAATACAATTTCGGACATAAAATTTATGTTTTCAGATAGTGAGGTTCCTTTATGGCGCTAAAGCTTTGCGCAGTCAACCGACAATTCTCCATCCGGGGATTTTACTCGGCCTTCCCGGTGAAATGGGACGAGACCTTCGAATTCAGCGGAGAGAGCCACAATTTCTGGGAGATCGTCTTTTTCGAGCAGGGCGACGTGGAATGCGTGGAAGACGAAAAGGTATACCTGGTGCGGGACAACTGTATGCTGCTCCACGCCCCCATGGAATTTCACCGCATCCGCTCCACGCCGGGCAGCTCTCCGAAGGGCTTCATTATGACCTTCAAGACCGAAGGCGTCCTGCCGGAGGAGTTGAAAAAGGGCGTTTTTCAGCTCCACAACGATGAAAAAGAAGAATATCGCTCCATCTGCGAAAATATACGCCGGCTCAGCAATCCGAAAAAGGAGGAGCCCTACACCTGCGGGGACGATTCGGCAACGTGGATCAACAACGCAGACAGGGAGGATCCCTACGCGGCACAGCTGGCGGCGGACCGGCTTTCGGCCTTTCTCATCCGGCTGAGCAAGCACCGGGCCGACCGGGAGCTGGTCTCGTCGGGGAGTGCGGAATCCTACCGCCGGGTCATTTCGGACATGACCGAGCGGGTCTGCGAAAACCTGACGCTGGCGGATTTTGCGAAACGGCAGAACATCAGCGTCAGTTATCTGAAGCTGCTCTTTCAGGAGTACGCCGGTCTCAGCCCGAAGACCTATTATAATCAGCTGCGCGTCAACAAGGCCCTTCAGCTGCTGGAGCAGGATCTTCCCCTGGCAGAGATTGCGGAAACGATGAATTTTTCTTCTCAGAACTATTTTACCGTTTTCTTCCGCAAGCACCTGGGGCGCTCCCCCTCCGAATACCGCAAGAAGATGAAATCCAACTGATCCCCACGCCTTTATCATAGCAAAAAAAGGCAGAAATGTCAAGAAAAATCACTGTTTTGTAAAAAAAGAACGCCCACCCGGACGAATCCCACAAACAAATTGAGGATTCCCGGGAGGACGGACAGACGGACTTTTGGAGCCGGGAAGAAAGATTCTGATTCTGCGTACCGCAGCAGGCGGCACCGGATTCCAGAATCACCGCTGAGGGATGACGGACGATCTGTATCTGCAGATGATGGAAATGATCCGCACCGCCCTTTCCCTGAATCCGAAAAACCGAAACGTCCGTACAAATTACGGTTGAAAACGAAGCAACCGCACGACGCTCACGAAGATACAAAAGAGAAGCGACGTCTTTGACGCCGCTTCCTTCTCTTTCTTCGGTTAAAAAATCAATCGACCAGGATCTCCCCGACGATGCCCTTGAACAGGCCGCCTAAAATATAGGTGGTCTTGCCGTTGATCGATTCGGTGGTATTGAAATGATAATGCCCCGCGAAGGTTGCCTTGATCAAAGGCTCCTCCGCGATATAATTCACGATCTCCACGGAGGCGGCAATCTGCTCTTCCCAAAGTTTTTGAAAACGTTTGCTTCATTATAATATACTTTCCCGCAAAAGGCAAGAGGTTTGCAAAAAAATTCACAAAAAAGAGATTCCATCCCCTTGCAATTTCCTGAATTATTTGTTACAATATAAAAAAAAGCAAGGAGCATTCCGTTATGTTTGATATTTTTTCCCTTCCCGAAGTAAAAATGCCCGAAGGCTTTCTGTGGGGTGCCGGATACGCCGGCCATCAGGTCGAAGGCAACAATATCCATTCCCAGCGATGGGCGTGGGAGGAAGAAGGACGGTACGAAGAAAAATCCGGTCTAGCCTGCAACAGCTACGAACTGTGGGCAACCGACGTGAAAATCGCGCAGGAATGCGGTCTTCAGGCCTTCCGCACCTCGGTGGAATGGAGCCGCATCGAGCCGAAGGAGGGGGAATTCTGCAAGGAGGCGCTGGATCATTACGTCCGCTTCTTTGCCACGCTGAAGGAGCAGGGAATCAAGGTCTTTGCCACCATGGTGCATTTCACGGTGCCGCTGTGGTTTGAGGAAAAGGGCGGCTTTACCAACCTTGACAACCTGAAATATTTCGAGCGCTATCTGGAATACGCGGTGCCCGCAATCGCGCCCTACGTGGATTTCTGGAACGTGATCAACGAATTCAATCTGCGCAGCGCCGATTTCAAGCTGGGATCTCTGCGCTATCACGCGCTGGGCTATCATATCATCAAGAAATATTCCAACGGCCCCATCTCCTCTGCCCACGCGTTGGTGCAGTATATGCCCAAGCGCCCCCGGGACCGGTTCGATCAGGTGATGGCGGACTATAACGATATCTGCAATCACGAATTTTTCTTCCACGGCATCCGCACCGGGGAGATCGTTTACCCCAACCGGAACGGAGAATATTGCGCAGATCTGAAGGGGGCGGCGGATTTCTGGTCGGTGAATACCTACGTCCGGGACGTAGTGGACGCCCGCATTGCCAATACCCGGGGCGTACGGTACGATTTTGCCCGGATGCAGATGATCGACAAGGATTTTTATCTGGAAGAATTCAACCCCGAATGCATTCTGGCCAATCTGGGGCGCCTTCACGATAAGCCCATCTACATCACCGAAAACGGCGTTGCCTGCAAGGACGACCGCTTCCGCATCGTCTTTCTGGCGGAATACCTGTCGGCCATCCGGCAGGCCATGGAATTTGGCGCCGACGTGCGGGGATATTTGTATTGGTCTATGCTGGACAACTTCGAATGGGGCAGCTACAAGCCCACCTTCGGCCTGTACGGCGTGGATTTCGAGACCTTCGAGCGGACCAAAAAGCCCAGCGCAGACTTTTATCGGGAGATCATTGAAAGCAACGGCGTCAACGCAGAGCTGATTAAGAAATATCTGAAGGAAATGCCTTCCCTTGCCTTTTGATAAGAAAATACAAAATCCGGAAATCGTCATAGAAATTCCGCGGATTCTCTCTTGACAATCCGGAAGAGATTCCGTATAATAAAATCAAAACCGCAGCGAAAAAAATCCTTTAAAAACGAAGAAGGAGGTTGTCACTTATGTCTACCAAACTGTATTACAACCGATTCGTCAACGATTGGATGCACGCTTTGCCCCTGGGCAACGGTCGCATCGGCGCCATGGTCTACGGGAATCCCGACCGGGAAACCGTTGAAATCAACGAAGAATCCCTGTGGAGCGGGCGACAGATCAAGGAGAACAATCACGTTACTCCGGAGGTTCTGGCGCAGATCCGCAAATACCTTGCCGAAGAACGGCTTGAGCAGGCCGCAGACCTGAGCAAAGAGACCTTCCTGGCCGATCCTCCCCGCGTCCGGTTCTTTGAAAGCTTCGGCGAGATTCTCCTTGATTTTTCCGACAAGACCCGATATACCGAATACCGCAAGGAGCTGGAGCTGACGGAGGCGATTGCCTCCTGCGCCTGGAAAAAGGGCGCCACGTCCTACCGGAGTGAAAGCTTTATCAGCGAAAAATACGACCTTTTCGTCTACCGTATTACCGCAGACGGCCCCTTCTCCTGCAACGTGACCATGAAGCGGGGGCAGGACGCTTACACGGCCGCAATCGCCGCCGACACCCTTCTTCTCAACGGCCAGGTGACCTGGTTTGACGAAGATATCTACGGGAAGGGCGGCGAAGGGATGACCTTCGGTGCGCGGCTGAAGATTGAAACCGACGGGGAAACGATCGCGAATCATGATTCCCTTTCCGTGGAGGGAGCCACTGCGCTGACCGTATACGCCGCCTTTGCTACGAACTACAACGTAGCGATTTTCGACGTGGACGAGAGCATCGACGTAAAAGCGAAGCTGAGCTCCTGCATTGAAGGAATCTCCGGCCATACCTATGAAGAAATCCGGGAGACCCATCTGCGGGATCACGCCGCAAGCTACGACGCCGTAGAGCTGAAGCTGGATTGCCCGGACAAATCTGAGATCCCCACCTCCGACCGTCTCCGGGCGGTGAAGCGGGGAGGCACCGATCCGGATCTTTGCGTGCTTTATTATAATTACGGCCGGTATCTGCTGACCGAATCCTCCGGCAAAAACTCCACCCTTCCCGCAAATCTTCAAGGGATCTGGAGTCACGGCTTCCGCCCGGCGTGGGGCGCGGATTATCACACCAATATCAACGTGCAGATGAACTACTGGCCGGCGGAGGCGGGGAACTGCTCCGATACCGTGGCCTCGCTGACTCATTTCGTAAAAATGCTTGCAAAATTCGGCGAAAGCACCGCGAAAGAGCTTTTCTTCTGCGACGGCTGGGCCATCAACCACACCACCGATATTTTCGGCCGGACGGGGGTTCACGACCACGTGGGCTGCGGATTTTTCCCCATGGCAGGCCCCTGGATGTGCCTTCCCCTGTGGGAGCACTACGAATACACCGGCGACGAAGAGTATCTGAAGGAGATCTGGCCCATTCTGGAGGGCTCTTGCCGCTTCGTCTGCGGATATCTGACCGAGGACGACGACGGTACCATGATGACCGCCCCCTCCAATTCCCCGGAAAACTGGTTCTGGTACGATCATCCCGACGGAACCAGACGGCAGCAAACGCTGACCCGGGGGGCCACCTTTGATTTTGAGATCATTTACGCCCTGTTCACCCGGACGAAATACGCCTGCGATCTTTTGGGCAAGGATCCCGCCTTCGGGGAAAAGCTCCAAAACGTCCTTGACCGCCTGCCTCCCCTTCGAATCAGCGAACGGTACGGGACGATCTGCGAATGGATCAACGATTACGAGGAGGTGGAACCGGGACACCGGCACATTTCCCACCTTTTCGGCCTCTACCCCTCCGACCAGATCAACGAAACCAACCCCGCCATTTACGAAGCGGCGAAGAAAACCATCGCCCGCAGACTTTCTCACGGCGGCGGACAGACCGGATGGTCCCGGGCGTGGATCGTAAACCACTACGCCCGTTTCAAGAACGGAGACGAGGCGCTGTATCATCTGTACCAGCTCTTTGCCACCAATACGGAGGCCAATCTCTTCGATCTGCATCCCCCCCACATTTTCCAGATCGACGGCAATTTTGGAGCCGCGGCCGGGGTCAACGAAATGCTGATCCAGAGCCACCTGGGAACCCCCGGCCACCGCATTACCGAGCTTTTGCCCGCCCTTCCCTCCGAATGGAGCAACGGCTCGGTGAAGGGACTGAAGTCCCGGGGCAATTTCACCTTTGATTTCGCCTGGGCAGAGGGACGGCTGACGGAGGTGACCGTCACGGCGGGAAGAGACGGAGAGCTGCAATGGAAGCTTCCCGACGGCGCCGCGCCCGCTTCCGACGCAGAATACACCCTGAAGGACAATCTTCTCACCCGCACCTTCCGTGCCGGAGAAAAGGCAACGTTCCACTTCGTATAACAGGAGAAATCACTATGGAAACACTGAAGTTTCAGTTCAACGGACACGAAGCCACCGTGATCCGCCCCGACAATCCCAACGGGAAATGGATCTGGAAAACGGAATTCCTCTACGCCTTCGACGAGGCGGAGCGAAAGCTGTGCGATATGGGCTATACCCGAGTCTATTATTCGGTCAGCGACAAATTCGGCAGCTTTGACGCCGTACGGAAGATGCACCACTTCTATCGGTACGTCATCAAGGAATTCCACCTTTCGGAGCGGTGCATTCTCTTCGGATTCAGCCGGGGAGGCTTATACGCCTTTCATTTTGCCGTGACCTATCCGGAATTCGTGGAGAAGATCTATCTCGACGCGCCGGTGCTGGATATGCGCACCTGGCCGCCTAAGGGAAGCCGGGACCGGGAACTGCTCTACGGGGAATTCGGGCTTACCGAAGAAACCCTGGAGTGGTACAAGGGACATCCCATTGACAACATGGAAGAATTCTTCGCTCTGAAAATTCCGCTGCTGCTGGTGGCGGGGGATGCGGACGAGACCGTCCCCTTCCCGCAAAACGCAGGACGGATGATCGACTACTGCAAAGAAAAGGGCATTGAGATCACGTCCTTCGTCAAGCCCGGCTGCAAACACCATCCCCATTCCCTTTCCGACGTCTCCCCCATCGTCGAATTCGTGGAAGGGTAACCGAAAATACATACGAAAAAAGGAAGCCTCAGACCTGCCGGTCCGAGGCTTTCGCTTATTTCATTTTTTCCGCAAACTGCAGGGCCTTCCCATGGGCAAGGGTAAGGAACTCCAAAGGCGACAGCGGCGCGTAACGGTCGTGGGTGTTGCGGTTGGGCTTGTTGACGGTGGTCAGCTCCAGCGTCAGTATGCCGTCGTAGCCTACCCCCTTCAGGCGATCCGCAACGCCCTCCCAATCGACGACGCCGTCGAAGGGAAGCATATGAGAATCGTCGTGCCAGAAGATCTCCGGGCCGGTGATGCCCATATTATCGTTGAGATGAGTGCAGAAAAGCTTGCCGTTCCGGCCGTATTTTCCGATCATATCCCGGCTTCGGTTGTAGCACGCCTCGTGACCGGTGTCGATACAGAACCCGGCGGCAGGAGAGGAAAACAGCCCGTCCCGGATCTTTTCCAGATAGGATTCCCCTTCCGTATTTTCGAAGGCGATGCGAAGCCCCACCTCCTCGGCGCGGCGCACCAGTTTCCCGAAGCGCTGCACCCCAAGATCGTTGGGGTGCTCTTCCCCGAATCCGATAAAGACGTGAACCACCATCACGGGCGCCCCGTATCGGGCGCTGTTCTCAGCGCAGGTCAGAAGCTCCTTCAACGCGGCGTCTCCCGCCTCCCCCGGCTCCCACATCAGATTCATTTTCCGGAAGGGAGCGTGGGTAGATTGCAGGATCAGCCCTTCCCGGCGGATCCTCGGCGCCAGCAGGGACAAGGTCTCCCCCTCACAGGAGCAGAAGCACCCGTCAAAGCCGGCGGCCTTCACGAGCGGGATGGCTTCTTCCGGAGAGATCCCGGCGCAGCATCCCAGATTTACGGCAGTTTTCATGGAAATTCTCCTTTAATCGGCGTAGCCCTTTTCTTTTTTCCACTGAAGGAAATCTTCGTATCCGCCGGCGTAATCCAGCACCCGGTCGGGGCGGATTTCAATGACGCGGTCGGCGACGGTATTGATCATTTCATAGTCGTGAGTCGTGAACATCAGCCCGCCCTTAAAGGCCTTCAGCCCGTCGTTGACGGCGGTAATGGATTCCAGATCCAGATGATCGGTAGGCTGATCGAGAAGCAGGAAATTGCTCCCGAACATCATCATGCGGGAGAACATACACCGCACCTTCTCGCCCCCGGAAAGCACGTGCACCGGCTTATAGACCGCATCCCCGGAGAACAGCATCCGGCCAAGAAAGCCCCGGAGATAGCTTTCGGTCTGATCCTTGGAATACTGCCGCATCCAATCGATGATGCTGTCGTTGCAATCGTCGAAATATTTGGTGTTATCGTGGGGGAAATAGGAAGTGGTAATGGATTGGCCCCACTTGAATTCTCCGGCGTCGGCGGCCTCTTCCTCCATCAGAATTTTAAAGAGAGAGGTGATGGCCAGCTCGTTGCCCACCAGCGCAACCTTTTCGTTGCGGCTGAGGGTAAAGGACAGATTTTCAAAAAGGGGCTGGCCGTTGAGGGATTTGGAAAGCCCCGTAACCTCCAGAATATCCTTCCCCGCTTCCCGGTCGGCCTCAAAGCCGATGAAGGGGTAGCGGCGGGAGGAGGCGGGGATCTCCTCTACCGTCAGCTTGTCCAGCAGCTTCCGGCGGGAGGTTGCCTGACGGGACTTGGATTTGTTGGCGGAGAAGCGGGAAATAAATTCCTGCAGCTCCCGGATCTTTTCTTCGTTTTTCTTATTCTGCTGCTTGATCAGCCGCTGCATCAGCTGGGAGGATTCGTACCAGAATTCGTAGTTCCCCACGTACATTTTGATGCCGGAAAAGTCGATATCCACGATATTGGTGCAGACGTCGTTAAGGAAATGGCGGTCGTGGGAGACCACGAGAACGGTACCGAAATAGTCGCTGAGGAAATCCTCCAGCCACATAACCGCGTCGATGTCAAGACCGTTGGTGGGCTCGTCGAGAAGAATGATATCGGGATTGCCGAAGAGCGCCTGGGCCAGCAGGACCTTGATCTTTTCGCTCTCCTTCAGATCGGCCATATTAGAATAAAGCAGATCCTCGCTGAGCCCCAGCCCCTGGATCAGCCGGGAGGCGTCGGATTCCGATTCCCAGCCGTTCATTTCCGCAAAAATCCCCTCCAGCTCCGAGGCGCGAACCCCGTCCTCGTCGGAGAAATCCTCCTTCATATAGAGGGCGTCCTTTTCCTTCATCACCTCGTACAGCTTGGGATTGCCCATAATGACCGTATCGAGCACGGTATAGGCGTCGTAGGCGAAGTGATCCTGCTTCAAAACCGACATCCGGGTGTCGGGCGCAATGGAGACCGAGCCGGAGGAAGGCTCCAGCTCCCCGCACAAAATCCGCAGAAAGGTGGATTTCCCGGCGCCGTTGGCCCCGATGACCCCGTAACAGTTGCCGGGGGTGAATTGCAGATCCACGTGCTTGAACAGCAGCTGTCCGCCGAAATTAAAACTGAGATCGCTGACGGTAATCATATCGTAAACTCCTTAAAATAATCGCGTATTTGGGCTTCGGTGGCCGAAAAAGTGCCTTGGATCATGGTATCGCTGCCCCCGCCCCGGCCGGACAAGGCGGCGTTGATCTCCTTGGCGCGGGCCCGCAAGCCCGGCTTAGAAGAGGCGACGACGTAACGGTAGCCCGCGGCGTCACTTCCCGAAAGGCAGACGAATACGCCGGAACACTTTTTGATGCCCTCGTTGGCGGCGGTCCGCATGGCGTCGTTATCCTCGGTGGGCAATAAGAAACAGAAATTATCGTCGAAAATGGGCAATTTTTCCAGATGCAGAATGGCGTTTTCCTTCAAAACCTGTCCGTACAGACGGCGCAGGTCGGCGTAATCCTTCAAGGCCTTCTCCGCCGCGGAGAAAATCTCTCCCCGGGGGGCGGAAAAGAGGGCGGACAGCCCCTTTTCATCGTTTTTCAGAGCCCGGTATCCGGCGTAGGCGTCGGCGCCGCAACGGACGGTGATGCGGGTGCCGCCCTTCCAGCGCATAAAATCCACGATATCAATGAAACCGATCTCCCCGGTCTGCCGCACGTGAGGGGCACAGCAGGCGCAGACGTCGATCCCCTCTACGGTAACGATGCGGACGGCCTCGGTCAATTCCTTTTTGCTCCGGTATTCCAGGGTCTTCAGCCCATCCTCCGAAGGATATTCGCACAAAATCCGGCGGTTTTCCCACAGGACCCGGTTGGCCTCTTCCTCTACGGACGCCAGGTCCTCGGCGGTCAGAGTGACGCTGTAATCCATGGTCATTTCCCCGTCGGAAAGATGGAAGCCCACGTTGTCGCAGCCGAAACGGCGGCAGATTATGCCGGAAACGATATGCTCCCCGGAATGATTCTGCATCCGGCGAAAGCGCTCCGGCCAATCCAGCATCCCTTCCACCCGGTCGCCCACGGTCAAGGGGGCCGCGGTGCGATGGAAGATCACGCCGTCTTTGATCTGGGTATCGGTGACGGCAACGCCCTGCAACGTCCCCCGATCGCCGTATTGCCCGCCCCCTTCGGGGAAAAAGGCGGTGCGGTCAAGGATCACGTCGTATCCCCCCTCGGCGGGAATGCAATCCACAACCGTAGCGGAAAATTCCGACAGATAAGCGTCTTTATCGTATAATTTCTCGGTCAAGCTCATAAACCTCTCTTTTTTACAGAACGGCACGCCGTTTCAGGTCGGCCCGCAGGGTTTCCGCGTCCGAAAACACGTGACCGTCGATCCCGTAAAGCGCCGCATTGGCAACCAACGCCGCAACGTCGTCCACGAACAGACATTCTGCGGGATCGAGCCCGTAATGCTCCAGAACGTAAGTATACAGCCGATGATCCCGCTTCGAGCCGTGAACCTCAAAGGAAACGGCACGGCCGTCAAACAACCGGAAAATTTCATAGGTTTCCCACAGACGGAGGAATCTCGGAGGAAAGTCGGAAACGATAAAGAGGCGGTACCCCTTGTCCTTCAGCTCCGAAAGAAGCGCCTGCATCCCCTCAATGGGGGTATAGTGATCGGTAAAATGATCAATGTATTCTTCCGCAACGGCCCGATCCGCAGGGGCAAAGAGCGGAAGGATTTCCGATTTCATTTCCTCG
Organism: Eubacteriales bacterium; assembly: GCA_045543655.1. Classification (GTDB taxonomy): domain Bacteria; phylum Bacillota; class Clostridia; order Oscillospirales; family UBA644; genus RGIG995. Next base: position 47,070 of record JAZPXN010000047.1, on the reverse strand, counting down.
TCCGTCAGAAGCCCGTTATCATATTTTCCCCAGGTCTCACTGTGAAAAAACGTATTATGGATCCGCTCTGCCCGTCCGTCATCCCCCAAAAGATCCGCAAGATCTGCTTTGGAATGAAGACGAAGCAGGGTATCGGAACAATCGAAAAGAAGATTTTTTATCATCGTAACGCCTCCCAAAACTCATCTTTGCATAACGTTATTATTATACCATACATTTCCCCAAAAAGCAAGCCTCTGCAAACCAAAATTTATTGCAAAGGCAAGCGCTTTTTGAATTATCGGTTCTTTTCGATAAGGTAAAAGAAGGGGCAATCGGGGGCGTTGACGATACGCAGGCAGGAAACGCTGTATTGCTTTTGGGGCAGAGCAGAAAGCGTTTCGTCCAGCAGTTCCCCTTCCAGCCGGCCCTCCTCGTGACCGGGATAAACGGCGATGAGAAGGGCTCCCTTAGGGGCGAGAAGAGACAGAGCGGCGTCCACCGCAGGCAGGGTGGTCTCCCGCAGCGTAGTGACCGATTTATCCCCGCCGGGCAGAAACCCCAGATTGAAGATCCCGGCGCAAATGGGGCCGGAAACGTAGTCCAAAACGGTATGATGGGAGGCGCAGATCAAGCGGTAATTTTCAAAGGGCGCCTCGGCCTTCATCCGTTCTGCCGTGCGGGATACGGCCTCGGGCTGGATATCGAAGGCGTAAACCGTACCGGTTTGCCCCACCCGTTGGGAGAGCCAAAGGGTATCGTTGCCGTTTCCCATGGTGAAATCCACCGCAATTCCTCCTTCGACGACGTGGGGCGCAAGGAAGGATTTTTCGGTTTCCCGTAGATTCAGCATTTATTTCCCTCCCGTCAGAAAGGCGATGGCCCAATTGCCGTCCACGACCTCCGGAGAAGGCTCGGAGAAGGTAAACCGGGCGGCGGCCGCGTCGAAGGTTGCCTTGGAAATATTCACCGTCAGATCCCCGTCGGGGCATTGAAAGAGAAATCCGTATTCCTCCCCGTTGGGGAAAAAGAGAATATCGTTGACCGTCTTTTGGGGGTATTGGCGGCGGACGTCCTGGACGAGATACAGCTTGACGATCTCCACCACCCGGTCGTCGAGACCGGCGGAAAAGATCTGAGTCTTTTCGCAAAGGCGGGCGGGGGAATTGACGTAGCGCCGGCGGATCGGAGAGGCTTTCCCGAAGGCAGACAGGGCGGACAAGGCCTCGTCCATAGCCCGGATCTCTTCTTCCGCCGTCAAATTGCAGACCGCCACGGTGCGCCCTGCATCCACCCAGAGAAGATAATGATTGAACCCCATTTCTTTGCCGCAATGGGGACAGGGAAAGGTAAAAAGACTGCCGTCGGTCAAATTCGCAGACTGATCTTCCGGGCGGGAGCGATCCACCTGGGTGATGACCCGGGCGGAGAATTCCTTTCCGCAAAAGGCGCAGGAAAGATTTCTTCGTTCGGAACGCATCGTTGCACTTCCTTTCATATCAAGTCGTATCATTATACCATAAATCGCAAAAAAAAGCAAGAGGGGAGTTTCTCCGGGGGAAGACCGTTCCCCATCTCCCGAAGAAGGTCGGAAAAGAAGCGTAAAATAGACCGCCCGAAGGGACTTTCTCTCCGGGCGGTTTCGTTTTTTCGGGAAATCAGACGTTGATGCCGGCGGCGCGGAAATCGGCGACGATGGCGGCCTTTTCCTCCGGCGAATAGTGCTTCATGGGGCGCACCGCATTTCCCACGGCAAAGCCCATTCCCTCCAGAACGGCCTTCGTTGCAGGGATGGTCTCGTACTTGACCAACACCGAAACGACCCGGTCGGCTTGGGTCTGGGCTTCCAGGGCGGCGGCCGTATCCCCTGCCCGGAAGGAATCGTAAATCTTGCGGACGGTGGGCATCTGAATATTATAGGTGGTGCCGATCCCTCCGTCTGCACCGGCGGCAAGACCCATCAAAAGCATTTCGTCGGGGCCGTTGACGATATTCATCCCGCCCTTGGTCAGATCCCGCAGGCGCATCATCCCGAAATAATCGGGAGACGTCCATTTGATGGCGGTGACGTTGTCGATCCCGTACAGCCGGGCCGCAAACTCCGCGTCGATGGCAAAGCCGGCGGCGGGGTTGTAATAAACCATCATGGGAATGTGAACCGCTTCGGCAAGGCCCTTATAATATTGATAAACGTCGTCCTTATCGTAATGGAAAAAGACGGGAGGAATGGCGGAAATTCCATCGGCACCGCAGGCTTCCGCGTGCTTTGCAAGGGCGATGGCCTCCGAATAATCGGCGGAAGCGATATGGATAACGGCAGGCTTCCGGCCGGCAATGGCCTTGACCGATTCTTCCGCCAATACTTCCCGTTCCTGCCGGGGCAGAGCCAACCCCTCCCCCGTAGCGCCTCCGATATAAAAACCGTCGGCCTCCTGGCTGACCAGGAAATCGATCAGACCTCGAAGCACGGGGACGTTGATCCGTTCGTCTTCCGTCAAGGGCGTGACGAGCGCGGGCATAACGCCTTGAAAACGCATAATGCCCCCCTTATTCTTCGATCTTCCAATTTTGCGCCACAATCACCGCCGGCCCGCCGGCCTCGGGATGGGCGTAAAACACGGTTTGCAGGCTTCCGTCGGACAGCTCCACCGTGGCGGGATAGCCGGAATCGGGGGAAACGGCGTCGTGATAGATCTCAAAATTCCCCTCCCAGGTTTTTCCGTTATCCCGGCTGACGAAGGCCCGGATGCCGTAGGGAACGGCACGGCGGGCCACCACGGAAATCAAAAGCCCGGAGGAATGCACCAGAAGATGGGCGGGAGCGCCGCAAAGCGCGTCGGCAATGGGAGCGGCCACCGTCCAGGTCTTGCCCCCGTCCCGGGAGACCGATTGCCAGGTGGCGAAGTGATCGTACCGGAAATTGCCCAGGGATTTCTGCATTCGGGTATGACAGATCAGCGTTCCGTCCGGCAATACGGCGCCGTGGGGCTCGCAGGCCAGCAGTCCCGTATTTTCCGGATAGGGCAATTGACTCACGAAGGTACAGGCGCCGGTGGCGGGATCGATCTCGTAGACCTGCACCTCGTCCCGATCTTTTGTGTCGAAAATACGGCCGATCCAAAGGATCCGCCCGTCGGGCAATTCCATAGGACCGTGGGGGGAGGTGACGGGACAGCGGTATAATGGACCGAAGGTAACGCCGTTATCAAAGCTGACCCGGAAGGTGGAGCCGAGACACCGCTCCTCCGCCTCGGCAGGGATCCGATCCAAATAGCGAAGTCGGTATTCGTCCCCCTTCGCCCAGATCCGTTGCTGAGCGACGGTATTGTTAAAGGAAGTCAGAATCAGCCCGGATTCGCCGAAGGGACAAAGGCCGGCATCCCGATCGTCCAGAGGCGTATCAATGACCGGAAGCGGTCCGGTATAGGTCTCCCCCTCGTCCTCGCTGAAGGCCAGAACGGCTTTCCCGAAAGGACAGACGTGGGCCAGACGAAATCCGGAAGCCGCCAGGGCAATTTTGCCGTTTTTCAACCGGGCAACGGTGGGCCAGGCAAAATAATTATGAAGGCTCATGGGGTTGTCCACGACGGTCTTCGGAGGGCCGATCAAAGAAAAATTCATAAATAACACCTTTACTTTCGCAAAAATCTGTGCTATAATAAAGATATCACAGATCCGGATCCGGGTCAATAGAATGAAGAGACATGCGATTTTCCCGATGTCTTTTCGGGAAATATTGGAGGAAGCGATGGGAAACGAACAGTTGACCGTATCGGTGGGAGAACGGAGCTTTCCCGTTTTCCTGCAGGAAGGATTTTTCGATTGCCGCTCCGGCCCCACGTCTCTGCACAAGCACCGCTATACGGAGGTGCACCTGATCTGCGGCGGCGAATGCGAATATCTGGTGGGGGAACGGCGCATCACCCTTCGCCCGGAGCAGGCGCTGATCCTGCCGCCGGACGTTTTCCACGAATGCCTGTCTGCCACGGCCGGATCACTGCATACCGCCTTTCAGACCGACTTCCCCGTGGGCGAGGTCTTGCGAAAAAATCTCCCCTGCGGCATCGTGAACCATCTATGCGAGCTGATTGCGTCCGGAGCCTCTCCCGGGAAGCTTTCTGCGACGCTTGGCTTTATCTGCGCGGAAATTTTCGACCTTTCCGCCCCCATGATCCCCCTGCGGGATCCGGCCTTCATCATCCACGAACGGCTGGCCAATCAGTACGCCACGGACCTTTCACTTTCCGATCTGGCGGAGGAGCTGGGGTTATCCAAAAAACAGACCGAGCGAATGATCGTAAGGCACACCGGAAACACCTTCCGCACCGAGCTGACCCGACGGAGGATGGAGGCCGCCCGGCACCTGATTGAAACCGAAGACGTATCCCTTGCAGAGGCCTCGGAGCGAGTGGGATATAAATCCTACAGCGGATTCTGGAAAGCCTTTCACAACGAAAAGAAATAGCCGAAAAAGAGGATGACCGTTTCGATCATCCTCTATGCTTTTTTATTTCTTCCCCGTAGAGCCGAATCCGCCGGCCCCCCGATCGGTCTCAGACAGACCGTCGGTCTCGGTAAAATCCACCCGAAGAAAGGGCGCGATCACCAACTGGGCGATCCGCTCCCCCGCATCAATAGACTGTTCGGCACCGGAATGATTGTGAAGAGCCACCATGATCTCCCCCCGATAGTCGGCGTCGATGACCCCTACCTTATTGGCGGGAGCAAGGCCCCGTTTGGTGGCAAGGCCGCTGCGGGCGTAGATCAGCCCGGCGTACCCTTCGGGGATCTCCAGAGCAATGCCGGTATGAACCAGAACGGTCTGACCGGGCTGCAAAACCTCCCCCTCCAGCGCATAAAGATCGGCCCCCGCGGCAAAAGAAGAGCCGTAAGACGGCACTTGCGCCGCCGGATCCAGTTTTTTAAAACGGACGTTGACAGACATGGAACGATCCCTCCGAATGTTTTATAATATCATTATAGCAAAATCCATCCGGAAAAGCAAGGAAAAAAGTGTTACAATCGCAAAAATGAAAAAAAACGGAATTTCCCCCCTCTCTCGTTTTTTTCCTTGACAATACGGATCATTTTAGGTATAATAAAAAAAAGAATCCGCTTGGAGGCCCGCTATGGAACGTTACTTTTCCGTTCGTACCGAATCCGAACCGCTCCGCATCCGCCCGGGGAAAAGCGTCACCGTCACCTTTGACGGGGACGGCGTGAAGGGAGCAAGAAGACTTCACTTCACCGGGGAGACCGCACTGTTTTTCCAATGGAAGAACGAGCCCGACACCCCCACGCTTTACCGCCGCATCGACGACAGTCTCTCGGCAGACGAGGCGTGGAAGGATCAGTATTGCCTGAAAATGGCATCCGACGGGACCTATCCCCTCCTTGCCTACCACAAGATGACCTTCCCGCCGAAGCTTTCCTACATTGCAACGAAAAATTATACGGACCGCTGGACGATGGGGATCTCGGTGAAGGCCGAAAACGTCAAAATTCCCGAAGGAGCCTATCTTCGATTCCGGGTCGAGATCCGCTATAAAAAACCGGGGGTGGACGTCCGTTCCACGAAAGGCGACGCGGACGAGATCTTTGATATCGGTCTGCCGGAGGGGACCTACGACTGGCAGGAATTGACCCGGGAGATTGCTTTCGACACCGCAAAAACCGCCTCCGTAGCGCTGTATCTGGAAGGCGAGGGGTATACGGGCACGGTTTACGGAGAAGCGCCCCTGTTCCGGTCCGAGACGGGCTGGAACCACGCGCCGGCCTTTGCGCCGAATACCGACGGACGCCCTCAATTTACCTGGACGGGAATCAATCTTTCTCATAAAGAATGGGTGGGACTGGACGTACGGCTGAACGGAAAAACCTTCTACTCCGACAAACTTTTCGAGCGCTGTCACCGGAAGAGCGAGGGAGAAATTTCTCTGAACGGTGCGGAGGTTCTGCCGGGCAAAAACGAATTGACCTTTACCCTTACCTCTGATTATCGGGATCCTCTGGCTTATCATATTTACGATATCGGCCTTGTCTGCGAGGACGATACGTTCCTCGTAGCCTGTCCCAAAATCGTCACCGCCGGAAAGCCCTTCGCCGTGATCGTAGACACCGAAAAGGACGCAAAAATCACCCTGACCTCCGATCGGGTGCGGGCAATCGATCTGCACTGCGAGGAAGAGGGGCTGAACGCCCTCGTCCTGCAATGCGACGATGCAAAAAACGGAATCGAATTTACGCTGCGTTATCAGGATAAGACCGAAGCCTGCACCGTGGAGCGCTGCGTGATCCGGGAAGACGACGGCGTCGTCACCGGCACCGGGGATATGGTCTACGTGCCAAACGAGGAAGAAGCGGTGAAGACCTATCTGAAATGGTATTTCGGGAATCAGATCGGGAACCTTTTCACCATCCGTCCCACCTACCGCTGGTGCGGCACCCGATCTCTGAACGAGGCCTTGTGGAAAAAGACGGCGAACCTGCTGAACAAGGCGGGCATGAAATACGTTCATATGCTGGACGGCCGGGAGTTGCCCGGATGCGACACGAACCCCTCCTACGAAACGCTGGAGGGACCGGAATTTCAGGGACGGCAATGCCACGAGAACGACGGCGCCCTGTGCTATTGGAACATCTGGGATATGGAACAACGGGGAGAGGAAGCCTTTATCGAGTTGTTCCACCGCAGGAACAAGACCCACGGGCACAATATGGCCACGACCCGGGCAAATCCTGCAAACCTGTTTGAAAAGGACGGAAAACGCATCTTTTTCCGGGATCCGACCGTTCCGGACGATATGGAGCTGCGGGCAAATTTCACCGTCAGCCACCTGCGGGCAACCAAGAAGGATACCACGCGCCACACCGGTCCCACCACGCTGTTCAAATATTTCTATCAGGCAGGATACGAATGGACGGGTGCGGAGCTGATGTACGGTCCTCAGGAAACGGTCGCCGCCGCATTGCGGGGCGCTTCGAAGGCCTACGGACGTCCCACCGTCGGCGCCCATCACGCCGTGCAATGGTCTTCCACGCCCCACGACACCGATGAAAAGAATTTCCGGTATCGGTTGGCGTTGTTCGGATCCTGGATGCAGGGCATCCACGACATCAACACCGAAGAGGGGCTCTGGCATATCGAGGAGTTGTATTCCGGCTTCAACCGCTTCTCCGAGGCCTGCCGCAAGCACACGAAGCAGCAGACCGACTTTTACCGTTACGTACAAACCCACGCCCGCACCGGAGAGCATTATACGCCGATCGCCTTCCTTTCCGGACGGTTCGACGGATGGGATTGCTTTGGCAGACTCCGCTGTTGGGGCTCGCCCACCATGCCGATGGCCGCACCGGAGGGAGCGTGGATGAACCTCAAATACTTCTATCCCCGCAACCGGCACGGCAGCATTTACCGCCATCCCTGTCCCAACGAAAGCGTTGGCTACTATACCGGAACGCCCCACGGAAACGTGGACGTCATCCCCATCGAGCAGGAAAGCTACGATACCTATCCCCTGCTGGTGGCGGTGGGCTACAACAAGGCCCTTCCGAAAGATTTCGATAAGCTGCAGGCCTACGCGGAGAAGGGGGGCACGCTGATGCTCGGCTGGCCCCAATGCGCCGTAACCACCCTGCGAACCGACGTTCTGAGTCTGAATCACCAATATATCGATCATCCCTTCCGCAAGACCCTTGCGCCCGACGGGGAATTCGTTTCCGATACCTACCGGGGGCTTCCCGTCACCGTGGGAACCGCACCCGCCGAAGGAACGGTTCTGCGGAAAACCGATTCCGGCCGGACGCTGGCCTGCGAGATTCCCGTCGGCAAAGGCCGCGTGATCTTCGTTAACGTCAAGGAATACGCAGCCGACGGCGCCGCAATGGCCGTCTGCCAGGAGCTGCTGAACGAAATCACGCCCCAGTTCCTTGCAAAGGAAACGGTCTACGGCGAAGGAGACGAAAACGTCCAGTTCGTCCGATACGACCAGCCCGACGGCGCAAAGCATCTTTATTTCATGGCCACCGACTGGTACAACGATCCCGACACCCGCCGAGAAGGCACTTTGATCGCCGACGGCTACCGTTACGCCGTGCCCGCCCCTCTCGGATCCCCCATCAAGGCGGTAGTCAAGGACGGCGTCGCCGTTTGGTGCAACGATTGGGAGAGCGACGTTCTCTCAATCGACGGAGCCTCCGCCCTCCTGCAGGGACAGGGCACCGCTCAATATACCGTCGCAAAAAACGGTACGGTGAAGACGGTCACCGTGGACTTCAGCGAAGCCTCCCTGCAAAGAATAACGCTGTAATTTCAAGATAAGACGACAAGCCCCTTCCATACTGCGGAAGGGGCTGTCCTTTTGCGCCGAAAAGGCGCCGGTCTTTCGTTTGCTCTCATCGGTCCGGAGAAGCCGTTATCTCCGGATCATGATCTTATAAAATACGCTGTATTTTGCCTGGAAATCGGCAAGGGTCCTCCGGGAGGAGGTGCCGGGATCGTGGATCGTAAAATTGGATGCGGTCAATTCACCCCCGGTAAACCCGGTAATTACCGCCCAATGCTGGGCGCCGGAGGGAGTATATCCGCCGATCATCACCGGGCGGCCTGCCTGCAGCTGACGGTAAACCTCAGAAAGATAGTCCCTTCCGGTGTAGGCAGAATAGTGCGACGGCCAATAAAGATCCCCGGAGGAAGAATAACGCACCTCCCGGGCCAACGCACCGGGAGTCACGGTCGTTCCCCGGACGGTCGATTCCACCATGGCCATGGCAGTCGTGGTGCATCCGGCAGTACGGATCGTATACGAACTGTTCCCAAGCCTCACGTCCGCCCAGCGGGAATCGGTCTGAGAATACCGGGGCACGGAAAGCGTCACCGCCCCCTTCCCGGAGGAAGGAGTGCGGAGATAGGCCTCGGATACGTAGCCGGTCTTCGTTCCTTCGTACAGAACCCTCGCCCAGCCGCCGGACGAAGACAAAACGATCACCGAGGCACCGTCCCGATACTGGGAGGTCACCCGGTATCCGGTCGAGGGGCCGGTGCGAATATTCAATCTGGAGCCGTCTGCCGAAACCGTAGCGGTTTGCGTGGGCAGAGGCGCAATATAATCCTTATGACAGTAGCCGTAACGGCCGGCGGCGTATTCGACCTTCCACCAATTTCCGCTTTGGGAAATCAGGGTCACGATCCCGTTCCGGGGCAGCCCTGCCAGGATCGTGGAGGACGTGGAGGGTGCCGCCCGTACGTTCAGCCGGGTTTGAGCCGTAACAACGGTTCCCGCCCTGGAAGCTTCGGCGGCGTGGGCCTTTTGAACGAGGCCGGGAGACAGAAAGACCAGCGTGAGAGCAAACAGACCGAGAAACAGAATTTTTCTCATATCGGTCTCTCCTTTCCCGACCATTTTACCATATTTTCGCCCAAATCGCAAGGGAAAAATATTTCCAATCCGTGAATCTTTTGCAAACCAAAACGGTATATTTTTCCACTTTTTTCAGAATTCCCCTTGACAGCGGGGAAAATTCGTGGTATTCTATGAAAAGAGAGGTGCGTTTTTATGGAATTGATATGGATCTGGCTGGGAGTCGCAGGGATCGTCTCCTTCCTTTTATTCGGCATAGACAAAGGCCGGGCCCGGCGGGGAGAATGGCGCATCCCCGAGCGGATCCTTCTTGGGTCGGCCCTGTTGGGAGGCGGACTTGGGGCACTTTTGGGGATGCGGGTCTTCCGACACAAGACGAAGCATCTGAAATTTCTGCTGGGCGTCCCCCTCAGCATCGTCCTCAACGGCCTTGGAGCCTACCTGCTTTATACTTACGTCTTCTGACCGTACAAAAACCCCTTCCGCAGAGCGGAAGGGGTTTTCTTATGGGATCTCCGTACTGATCTTCGTCCGGACCCCGTCATTTCCGTTTTTTCAGGATCACGGCCACGGAGGCAGCACCGGCCGCAGCGATCACGGCGACAGCGGCCACCGCGATCCAAAGAACGCCGTTCCCGCCCGAAGAAGGGCCCGTACCGTCGGTGTTTGCGCCGGAATCGGTGGAGGGCTCCTGATCGGAGTTTTCCGGAATATCCTCCAGCTCGATCAGATTTTTCCAGGCAGAATCGTCTCCGGTAGAGAGTTTCCATTGCATGTGGGTCTCATTTGCCCGGAATTCCACGGAAATCTCATCGGAATAGGGAATCTCAGTCACAGAGCCGTCGGTCTTCAGATCGGACAGAACAGTCAGTTTTTCCCAGGAGGCGGCGCCTCCGTTCGCCCGCCATTGCACGGCGCCGGAAGCGGTGGTCTTCAGAGTCATCCCGTAAGCTTTAACCATATCACCGAATCCGTCGTCCATCCGGAAGGTAGCGCAGGAATAGGAGGTCCCATTGGCAAAATCAACGCCCGTCACGAGCACGCAATCATCGTAGACCTCCACCAGATATCCCTCGCAACCGTTGGTATGTCCCTCGTCGTTCAGGATACCGCCGTAGGCCAGAGAAGGCACGTGGAGGGAGGCGTAGACACCGCCGTAGCTGATGGGTTCCGCATCAAAGGTGTGGTGGTTGTGGCCGTTAAAATAAATCAGGCCGGGGAACTTATTGAGAAGTGCGTGGAGCTTTTTGGAGGATTCCTTGTTCCATTCGGTGCCCTCCCGGACCTTCATCCCCCCTTCGAGGGTATAATAATGAAAGATCAGAAAAGCATTGCCGGGGTTCTCGCCGCCGTAATAGGAGGTCAATTCCTCTTCTAACCATTCCAGCTGAGTATCGCTGAGGCGCTGATCGATATTCTTATCCTCGCTGTCGTTGGAGGCCGCCCCGATGCCCATAAAAAGATACAGATCTCCTTGATACGCTACGGAATAATCGTAATCGGGGTTTTGAGCGGACAGGGTCATCTTAAAGTCGTCCCCGTAAGGATGCGTCTCGGTTCCGAAATAAGGAAACGCCCGCTTTAGATTTTTCATGGCCACGTCGGGGGTGACCGAAAGATTCCAGGCCAAAGCGTCGTGATTGCCCAGAGTAAGCCACAGCGGTACGGCGTCGTATTCCGCGTAGGTCTGGGCGAAGAGATTCCATTCCGCCGCCGCTCCGCCGCAGGTATTGTCCCCTGCGGTAAGGACGAAGGAAACGCCTGCATTCTCCAGATAATCCAAAGCGGAAGTAAAGCCCTGCACCGCATTGGAAGAGCCAAAATGGAGATCGGACACAACGCCGAAGGTGTACCGGGGCGCTTTCGCCGCTACTCTCCGTTCTTCGGGAATGGAGCAGGAAGAAACCGTCGTTCCGTCAAGGGTAAGAATCAACCGGGTAGCGCCGGCAGGAATGGCGGTCATGTCTGCAGGCGTAAACTTCAGCGTGGTGCCGTTGACCGTCATATCAACCTTGCCGGACAGGGGGTAGTACCCGGGCAGAGGCCCGGCATCGTCCGCCCATTGCAAAAGATACTCCGCCGCAGGATCAATCCCCTTCACGGTGACCGCACCGTCCGCCCGTCCGGGCAGAAGGGTGGAGAATTCGTAGGTCATATCCGCCTCCGCCCCCAAGGAAGGCAGTGCGCAAAGGATCACCGTCAGCACCAAAAGAAGACAGACCGAAAGCTTTACAAATTTCATAAAACACCTCTTCCGTATCGGCGTAGCCCCCGCGGATACGATGGATTCTTTTATCTTATTATAGCATATCTCCACCCCGTTGTCAATAAGTCATGACCATCGGCCGTGCCGACGTAGCCTGCGTGGGGCATTTTCCTGCCGAGCCGATCGGCTCATCGAAACAACGTCTCTTGCAAATCGAGCCCCGCTTCGCTCGGATCATTTATTGGGCAAAGCCAACGCCTTACGGATATCACCGGCACTGCCGGTGGTTTTTTAGCCAAAAACGCTCCCGGAAGAGAAAGCTCTTCCGGGAGCGCAGAAATTGAAAAGATCAGTCGCAGCAGGGGTCCTTCTTCGCTGCGGGGACGGGGTCGGTGGCGGCTTCGGTCTGATGGCCGAGACCGGAGGTTTCGCTGAAGAGAACGTTCTTCTTCACGGTGTCTACCACGTCGGAGGGAATGATGAGCTTGGCGGCGCGGCCGTTGGCAACGTTGGCCAGGGCTTCGTATTTCTTCAGCTCCAGAACGGTAGCGTCGATGCCGGCGTCCATCAAGGCACGCAGACCGTCGGCTTCCGCCTTTTTGGCAAGATAAATAGCCTGGGCTTCCCCTTCGGCACGGGCGATGCGGGCGTCTCTTTCCCCTTCCGCAGCCAGGACCATAGCACGCTTATCCCCCTCGGCACGGGTGATGGAGGCTTCCTTGTGGCCCTCGGCCTGCAGCAAGGTTTCCCGGCGGTCCCGTTCTGCCTTCATCTGCTTTTCCATGGCGGCCTGAATGGCGGCGGGAGGAATGATGTTTTTCAGCTCCACGCGGGTGATCTTGATCCCCCACTGATCGGTAGCTTCGTCGAGAATATTGGTCAGCTTGCCGTTGATGGTATCCCGGGAGGTCAGAGTCCCGTCGAGATCCATTTCACCGATGATATTACGCAACGTGGTGGCGGTCAGATTGCCCAGGGCATTGACGGGATTGACCACCCCGTAGGTATACATCTTAGCGTCGAAGATCCGGTAGAAGACCACCGTATCGATCTGCATGGTAACGTTATCCTTGGTAATAACGGGCTGGGGAGGAGAATCGAGAACCTGCTCCTTCAGAGTGACCTTTTTGGAGATCCGTTCCAGGAAGGGGATCTTCAAGTGCAGTCCGGCGCCCCAGGTATTGTGATATTTCCCCAGAAACTCCGTAACGTACTCGTGAGCCTGGGGAACGATGCGGAAGCAGCTGAACAGCAAAATCAGCGCTACGATAACGATGGGAACGATGATGAATTCCATAAGACATCCTCCTTACAGATGTTGATTTTCATAAAGATAACGAGGGGTCGGAAAATTTTCGCACTTCTTCCGAAAAAACCTCTACGGGAATATTATATCATATTCCGAGAAAAAAAAGCAAGATGCGCCGGAGGAAAATCCGGTGCAGATACGAAAAAACTATTGATTCAGTCTGGCGGTATGGGATTTAATGGCTTCAAAGGTCTCGTCGCTGATATCGTGCTCGATCTTGCAGGCGTCGGAGGCGGCGGTTTCCGCATCCACCCCAAGGGCCACGAAGAAGGAGGTCAGAACCTTGTGCCGCTCAAAGGTGCGTTCGGCCACGGCCTTCCCTGCGTCGGTCAGAACGAGAGAACCGTCCTCCAGCACGTTAATATAGCCACCCTGCCGGAGAAGCCCCACGGCACGGCTGACGCTGGGCTTACTGAAGCCCATGGATTCTACCACGTCGATCGACCGCACCCGGCTCTGCTTGCGGGACAGCTGAAGGATGGTTTCCAGATACATTTCGCCCGATTCCTGAAGACGCATAAAAAGACACCTCAAAACAATTCTTTCCTTTATTATACCATAAAATAAAAAAAAATCAAGCCCTTTTCGTCAACTGCCCCAAATTTGCCGAAATCCCCTGCGGAGATTCCCCGGAAAAACGATACAAATTTTCCCGTTTTTCTATTGACACCCGCCCGTTTTTATGTTACAATAAGAGAAAAAACGGCGAGGAAAACCATGATTTACGGAACTCTTAACGTGGCGGATTTTATCCCCGAAAATCACGAAGGGGACGTGTCCGGCATTCTGCAAAAAATCATTGACGAAAACCCCAACCGCACCCTTTATTTCCCCGACGGAGAGTATCTGCTCGATCGCCCCCTCCTGACCCCGGCAGACCCGGAACGGAGCGTGGATCTGCAATTATCCAATTACGCCGTGATCCGCCCCACCGAAGCCTTTGACGGCGACGAGGCAATGATCCGCCTCGGGGCCACCCATCCGAAAAACGACATTGAAACGGTAGGGAGCAATTATTCCCTGACCGGAGGGATTCTCGACGGGATGGGCAGGGCGAAGGGCGTTTCCATCGACGGAGGCCGGGAGACGGTAATCCGGCAGGTATCCATCAAAAATACCACCGTAGGCGTTCATATCAAGCACGGCGCCAACAACGGCTCCTCCGACGCGGATATCACCAACGTGAATATCGTCGGAAACGGCACGAAGGAAGCCGTAGGCGTTTTGGTGGAGGGGTTTGACAATACCTTCACCAATCTTCGCATTGCAAACGTTTACCGGGGCGTGGTGATTCACTCCGCCGGAAATATTCTGCGCAACGTCCATCCGCTTTTCACGCTGGATTTCAACGATTTCGACGGCTCCTGCGGCTTTTACGACGACCGGGGAACCAACTGGTACAACGTATGCTACAGCGATAACTTCTGCCACGGATACCGGGAAAGCAACGATATTCACAGCGTCTACGACTCCTGCTACTGCATGTGGTACTCCCCCAAGGGAGAGAAGCACACCGCATTCAAGACCGACGGAATCTTCCGTTCTCTCGTAACCGGATTCAAGATCGGCTTTAAGGAAGGGCAAAAAAACAACGTGATCCTCGACGAGGGCGTTCCCGGCGGCCCGGGCGTCTTCGAAAAGATCGTAGCGCCCCTTCATCTGATCTCCGACCGCACCCACGAGAATCATCTGCGGGGCGGCATCTACAACAAGGTAAAGGATCTGTTCTGATATGTATAAGACGACGGTACCGATCATCATCGACACCCATTTCGACAAAGAAACCCTCCTCCGGGAGCTGCGCCGCTGCAAGGCAGACCGGATCGCCTTTGCCCTGAACCGGGAGCTGGAATACACCTTCACCTCCCCGGCCAACATGGCCCGGCTGGAGGAAATGCTGAACTATTTCAAAGAAAACGGATTCGAGACTGCCGTCTGGATCGGAGAGACGCTGGGTCACGATCAGGTGACGAAGTTCCCCGAGGGATGTGAAACCCCTTACCGCCACATGAAATTACCCGTCAAGGGAACCGTGGCGTCCTTCTGCCCCACCGACGGAAGATTGACCGCAGATCTGTGCGGCTGGGTACGCGGCGTTGCGGCCCTGAAGCCGGATCTGATCCTTCTGGACGACGACTACCGTCTCAACGGCGGCTGTTGCTGTAATACCCACGTGGCGTGGATGAACCGGGAGATCGGCGAAACGCTGACGGCGGACGAATGGATCCGGAAAGCCTTTACCGGCCCTGGAAACAAATACCGGGACGTCTGGATCAAGGTTCAGGGAGAGACCCTGTACCGGCTGGCGGAGGCTCTGCGGGCGGCGGTGGACGAGGTCAACCCCGATCAGCGGATGGGCGTCTGCGTTTCCCCTTATCTGTGGGATGCAGACGGCGTGGATGCAAAAAAGATCACAGAGATCCTGGCCGGCAAAAATCACCCCTTCCTGCGCACCTTCGGGGCTCCCTATCATTCCTACACCAACGGAAAGGACACTCTGGGAACCTCTCTGGAGCTGGAGCGATGGGAGACGAGCGTCTGCAAGGATTGGGGCGTTGAACAGATCACCGAGGGAGACACCTACCCCCGTCCCCGGTTCCATTGCCCCGCCGCGTATCTGGAATGCTTCGATCAGATTTTGCGGGCGGACGGCGGCCCGGACGGAATATTGAAATATTCCATGGACTACTGCTCCAACGCCGATTACGAAACGGGTTATACCGACGCGTGGGAGAAGAATCTGTCCCTCTACGAAGAGATCGAAAACCTCTTCCGGGGCAAAAAAGCCGTGGGGGTCATTCCCTGGCTTACCCCTCATTTATGGAAGGACGCAGACCTGAAAAACGCCGGGAACGAGCCGGATTTCCGGGTTCTGGATCACAGCGGCGGCAATTATAACGCCTCCTTTGCCCTGGCGGTTCACAACAATCTGCCCACGGCCTACGAGGGCAACGGGGCAAAGATCGTCTTCGGCGAAAACGCCCGATATCTGCCGGAGGAGCAATGTGCCGGATGCATTCTCGACCTTCCGGCGGCGGAGATTCTGCGGCAGCGGGGCATTGACGTCGGCGTTGCGGAAAAGACCGAGGGCGACGCTCTGTCCGTCACCTATCTGGGGGGCGCTTCCCAGTATTTCGTGGGCGAAGACGAATACGTCCGCATCAGCGGCCGTCATCTCCCCATCCCCGTAACCCTCTCCGAAGGAGTTGAGATCCTGACCGAATTCGTTTCGGGAGACGTTCGCATTCCCGGCTGGATGAGGTATGAAAACAAGCAGGGACGGCGTTTTCTGATCTTCCCCTTCGACACCCGAAGGATGTTCCACCGGAAATCCTCCGAAGCGGGATATCTGATGTGCTACGCCCTGAACCGGATGCTGATCGAACAGACCGAATGGCTGACCGAAAAACCCCTCGACGCATGGGCAGAAGGCAATCACCCCTGGCTTTACACGCTGGTCAAAAAAGATGAAAAATCGCTGAGCATCGGCCTCTGGAATCTGTTTGAGGATAAGATCGACGGGCTGACCGTAAAGGTCAACGGAGACTATACCGCCGCCCGCTTCGTGAATTGCGAAGGAGTCTTCGAAAAGGGACGGATCCAACTGAAAAGCACGCTGTATCCCTACGAATTTGCGGGGATCGAATTATACGAATAAAAACGGAGGTATCCTCTATGGAACGTTATCTTCCCATTCGTAACGAAAACGAACCGTTGCATATCAAGCCCGGAAAGAGCGTTACGATTCCCTTTGACGGAACGGGAATCACCAACCCTGCCCGGCTTCATTTCACCGGCGAAACGGCCCAGTTTTTTCAATGGAAAAACGAGCCCGATCATCCCATGCTTTACCGCCGCATTGACGACAGCCTTTCGACGGCGGAGGCGTGGAAGGATCAGTTTTGCCTGAAAATGGAATCCGACGGAACCTATCCCCTGCTGGCCTATCATCATCAGACCTTCCCCCCGAAGCTCTCTTATCTGCGGACGAAGGATTATACCGACCGCTGGACTCTGGGGATTTCGGTCAAGGGCGAAAATATTGCGATCCCCGAAGGGGCTTATCTGCGCTTCCGGGCGGAGATCCGTTATCAAAAAGAAGGCGTGGACCCTCAATTCACTAAGCAGGCGCCGGACGTGATCTTTGATATCGATCTTCCCGCCGGAACCTACGGCTGGCAGGAGTTGAAAAAGGAGATTGCATTCGACACCTGGAATACCGCCTCGGTCTGCCTCTTCTTGGAAGGGGAGGGATACACGGGAACGGTCTATGCGGAGCGGCCGTTGCTCCTGTCCGAAACGGGCTGGAATCTGGCGCCGGAATTTGCTCCGAACTCTGCGGAGCGGCCCCAATTCGTCTGGACGGGGTACAATCTCTCCCGGAAGGAATGGGTGGGTCTTACCGTGGCGCTGAACGGAAAAGCCTTCTGGTCTGGTGAAATTTTCGAGCGTTGCCACCGCAGATCGGAGGGCGAAATCCCCCTGAACGGAGCGAAGATCCTCCCCGGCAAAAACGAGCTGACCTTCACTGTCACCTCGGATTACCGGGAGCCTCTGGCCTATAACGTATACGACGTCGCCTTCGTGGGGGAAGACGATTCCTTCCTCGTTGCCTGCCCCGGAGTCGTCACCGCCGGAGAACCCTTTGCCGTCGTCGTGGACGGAGCGAAGGGGGCGCAATTCCACCTGACGTCGGTTGCCGTCAAGGCCATAGATCTCGTCTGCGAGGCCGACGGGCTGAACGCCCTTCTGCTGCAATGCGACGCCCCCGCCAATAACGTCACCTTCACCCTGGAATACGACGGAAAAACCGAAGCCTGCACCGTAGAACGGTGCGTCTGCCGCCCCGAGGACGGAGTTCTGACCGGAACAGGGGACATGGTCTACGTGCCCAACGAGGCCGAAGCCATGAAAATTTACCTGAAATGGTATTTTGAAAATCAATTCGGCAATTTTATCACCATCCGCCCCACCTACCGCTGGTGCGGCACCCGGACGCTGGACGAAGATCTATGGAAAAAGACCGCCGCGCTTCTGAACAAGGCGGGGATGAAGTACGCCCATATGATGGACGGCCGGGAATTGCCGGGATGCGACGCAAACCCCTCCATGGAAGCCCTGAAGGGGAAGGCCTTCCTCGGCCGTCAAAGTCATGAGCTGGACGGCGGCGTTGCCTATTGGGGCTTTAACGAATTCACCAACGATCCCCAGGAAAACCGCTTCCGGGATCTGATCATCCGCCGGGCAAGAACCCACGGAGATCATATGCCGCCCTGGAACGACGGCAATAACGTGGTGGAACAGAACGGCCGACGGACCCTCTATCATTCCCCCTGCGTTGCCGCCGATATGGAAGCGGCGAGTAAGGATGCGGTGGAGATGCTGGTTGCCCTGCGCACGAAGGGCATCACCCGCCATACCGGGCCTTCGGTGCTCTTCAAATATTTCTACCAGGCCGGATACGACTGGACCGGCGCAGAGCTGATGTACGGTCCCCAGGAGATCGTCTGCGCGGCGCTGCGGGGTGCCTCCCGGGCCTACGGCCATCCTACCGTGGGCGCCCATCACGCCTTGCAATGGTCCTCCTCTCCCCACGACACCGACGAGAAGAACCGCCGCTATCGGCTGGCCCTCTTCGGAACCTGGATGCAGGGCATTCACGACATCAACACCGAGGAAGGGCTTTGGCACGTGGAGGAGCTTTACGCGGGCTTCAACCGTTTCTCCGAATCCTGCAAAAAGCATCAGAAAGAACAAAGGGATTTCTACCGTTACGTACAGACTCATTCCCGCACCGGCCGCTTCCATACCCCCGTGGCCTTCCTGCAGGGACGGTACGACGGATGGGACTGCTTCGGACAGAGAACGGTCTGGGGACGCCCCGACATCCGTTTCGATGCGCCGGAAAAGGCGTGGGATACCCTAAAATACTTCTATCCCCGGAATAAAAATCACGGCATCTACCTCCATCCCTGCCCTAACGAAAGCGTCGGCTATTATACCGGGACGCCCCACGGCAACGTGGATATCATCCCCATTGAGCAGGACGATTACTCTGCCTATTCCCTTCTGGTGGCCCTGGGATACAATAAAGCCATGGAAGAAGATTTCCATAAACTGCAAAGCTATGCCGAACAGGGAGGAACTTTGCTTCTGGGCCGCGCCCAATGCGCAATCACCACCGGGCGCGCCGACGTAATCGCCTTGAATCACACCTACCTGGAGCATCCCTTCCGCCGGGCAGTTGCTCCCGACGGGGCCTTTGAAGCCGACACGTATCAAGGGGATCCCGTCACCGTGGGCCCCGTTCCCGCCGAAGCGAAGCCGATACTGTTCACCGACGCAGGACGCGTCCTCGCCTATGAGATCGGGATCGGACGGGGCAAGGTACTCCTGGTCAACGCAAAAGAGTACGCCGGCAACGAGGGCGTTGCCCAGGCCTACAAGGCGCTCCTTGATCAGATCCTCCCCGGAATCCTTGCCAACGAGGCGGTCTACGCCGAAGGGGACGAGGACGTTCAGGTTGCGGTCTACGATCAAGCGGACGGCGGAAAGCACGTGTATTTCATGGCCACCGACTGGTATCACGACCCTGCAAGCCTGCGCCGCGGAACGCTGACCGTGGACGGAAGCCGCTATTCCGTCCCCGCGCCCTTGGGATATCCCATCAAGGCGGCGGTGAATTCCGGCGTTGCGGTCTGGTGCAACGACTGGGAGAACGACGTTCTGGAGGTAAACGACACCTCCTTCACCGCCCAGGGCATCGGCCAATCGGTCTTCACCGTGGCCAAAAACGGAGTGACGCAGGATATCACCGTCGATTTCAGCGAAAATTCCATCGTCACCGTCCGTTTCTAAGAGAATCCCGCGACTCCCGCCGAAAATATTTCCTCAAAGTTTCCAAAGCGGACAATTCACGCTTAAAAGGTCCTTTGGGGATATTGTTCCGGCGGGACGTCTTTGCTATAATAGAGCCAAGAAATTCCCAAAGGAGGCCTTGCGATGAGCAAAAAATTCGTCTTCGTGGATTGGTCTAACGTGGAGGCGGGCTACGGCACGCCCTGGCCCAACCGAAAGCAGGCCATGATCGGTCCCAGCGGCATCCGCATCAAGGTGCATCGCCCCCGCATCGATCCGGAAGCGGTCATCCTGCCGGACAAGCCCTGGGAGCAGACCTGCTTGAACTGCTACGCAACCTTTCTGCGCATCGACGGAAAGATCCGGGTATGGTACGAGGCGATTCCCCCCGCCGAGGGCAACGAGGTGGATATGTCTACGCTGCTTTGCTATGCGGAATCAAACGACGGCGTTCACTTTGAAAAGCCCAATCTGGGCCTTTACGAATACCACGGATCCACGGAAAATAACGTCGTTAAAAACTGCCACGGAACCACCGTTTTGTACGACCCTGCGGCTCCGGAGGACGAGCGTTACAAGCTGATCTGGGTGCAGTATCACCGCACCGAACGGGGCAACCGATCGGTGATTCACGGAGCCGTCTCCCCCGACGGTCTTCATTGGACCGACGTGGAAGGGCCGATCCTGGATAACCCCGGCGATACTCAGAATTTTCTGACCGTGGACGGCACGGGAGAATACGCCATATATACCCGGCAGATCCGGGGATATACCAAGCGCAGACGGTCGATCTCCGTGTCAAAAAGCCGTGATTTCCGGCACTTTCCAAAGCCGACCATGTGTCTGCATTCCGATCCTGCCGACCCGCCGGATTGGGATTATTACACCAGCGGATATCATCGCTGGCCGGGGGCGGAGGACGCCCACTTGATGCTGATCGATATGTATCACCGGACGAAGGACACCTTCGACGTACATCTGGCCACCTCCTCCGACGGGCAGATCTGGTACCGTCCCTTGGGGCGGGAGGCCTATCTTGCCAACGGAGAACCGGGCGAATACGATTGCATGACCGTCTCCTCCACCAACGGCATCTGCGACGCGGGTGACGGACGCTGGCTGATGTATATCATGACCAGCCCCCGAGGGCACAACGACGACCGGATCGACTACCCCTGGTTGCCCTACGGCGGCTACTGGAAGGCCACGATTCGGGAGGACGGATTTACCTCCATTCACGCAGAAGAAAAGGGGGAATTCCACACCGTTCCCGTGGCCCTGGCCGACCGACTGCAGGTCAATGCGGCCATCCCAAACCGAGGTTATATCAAAGTAGGGCTTTTCGATCCCGCCACCCAGGAGCCGGTGCCCGGCTATACCGTGGACGATTGCGATCCCCTCCGCCGGGGCGAAATCTGGCAGACCGTCACCTGGAAGGGAGGCGGCGACCTGACCGCCCTTGCCGACCCCAAAAAGAAATATCAGATCCGCTTCGAACTCTTCAAATCCGACCTCTACGCCTTTCAGGTTTAAAAACAGATCCGCCCGAAAATTCTCGGGCGGATCTTATTATTCTAACCTAAATTGTTTAACCAACAGTATACACGCGTGTCACAACACCGTTGGATATGGAATCGGTATAGTCTACAGTTTTTCCGCCAACGGCAGAAGCCACCTTCCAGGCGGGGGTGGTGCCTTCGGCAAAGGTAACCGTAAGAGTGTCGGTGATATTCATCGTTCCCTTATAGGCATTGCCAGTCATATCCAGGGAATCAACGTAGACCGCTATAGTGGCGCTGGAGTTCTTTTTAAGAGCCTCATACACATCGGTATACTTCAACACACCCTCGGTGGCAACCTTACTGTATTTCAAATAGTCATTTGTGCCGGGAGCTTTGACAACAGCGGCTTCAATATAAGGAGTAGCGGTCGCTACAACATAATAGCCGTCGTCGTTGATATATACTTCTCTGTCGTACACACCCTTAGCAGAACCTATCGTAAACTTACCGCTGTTCAAAGCAGACATATACAAATTGGACAATTGCTTGAAAGTACCGCCTCTGATCAACGCATAAGCGGAAGAGTCGACAGACATCATCAAACTACCATTGAAAGTCCCGCCGTAGAACTGGTTCAGAGTACGATTGGTATAAATTGTACCATTGAATTCACCGCCATGGAATTGGAACTGGGGACAATTGGTACCATTGCTTCCGCTATGATATACGATATAGGAAGCATTAAATACACCTGCATAGAACCGAATGATGGGACGGTCTTTAACACCGGATTTCCCGGCAGTACGCACGATTGCCTTGCCGGAAGCAGTAACCCCACCGGGGTTGGTCGCATCCGCCTTAATGTCCAACGCATAACTCGCATTGGATCTTCCGCAGGTTTCAATCTGGATTGCATCCTTTTTGGAGGCAGCAGTCATCGTGTATTTGCTGAGATTCAGGACATGATACTCGGTAGATTTGAGCGTAACGACGTCGGAAAGCGTAACGTCATCCAGAAGGGTGAGGGTAGTATTGTTGTTCCAGTTTGCGATTGCATCGTCAATCGTATAGTAAACAGTGTCGCCAACCTTAGCGGCCTGGCTCTTATACGTGACCGTAAAGGGGCTGAAAGAGTCGGTCTCAAAGGAAACCTTTCCTTCAGGCGAAGAATAGGAATAACCGGTTACGGCCTCACCGTTGTGAGTGATTCCGACGATTTCCTTATTTTCACCCACTGCGATTTGTACTTTATAGGTCACACCGTTAACCGACTGAACCTTCACACCATCCTTCAGCAGGTTGATGTCATAGGACACGGTGGTTTCGCCGGCATCATTCGTTTGCTCGTGCTTATTAGTCACTTCCAGGGTGTAAGTAGAAGCAACGCTCTGCCCCGGAACAACAACGGTAACATCGCCGGCAGTCAGGGATTTCTCATCGCTCCCTACCTTTTTAACGTCTACTGCAGGATAGGTAGCATCCTTATCGTACTGATTGCCGAAGGAGTCGGATTCATAGGTGTGCTGGGTAGCCAACAGGGTGAAGGTCAGGTCGATAGAAGGAGCGACTCCACGGTAATTGGCTTCGTTGCCTACGGTTTCGGGCATATAAACGATGAGGGCAAGGGTTTTGGTCTCATCTTTCGTCGTCATTTCACCGGAAACGGTTTCGCCGACCAGGTTGTTTTCCTGTTCAACCGCATCCAGAGCGGCGGCACGATTCTCGAAAGCAGCAGTTGCATCGACGATATCGTACTTCAGGTAATCCGCAAGGTTGATGTCGTTGCCCAGAACGCTCTTGCCGATGACGGTATCCACGATATTCATCATGAACTGATACTTCAGAGCCAGATCGCCCTTGTTGGTAATCCGAAGGTAAACGACTTCGGTATAACCGGGTTCCCAACGGGCGTCGGGATTGATAATGTTTGCCACGCCGGCAGCGGGTGCCCAGGTCGTCATATCCTTTGAATATTCCAATTCAATATCCAAAGTGCCAGACTTGATCACATTCACACCGGTGGTTACGGAGTCGGTGAACCACGCGAAGGTGGTGCCGACCAGCATTGAAATGCAGAGCAGCAAGGATAAGGCGCTTGCAAATAATGCTTTTTTTGTGTGTTTCATACACTTTCCTCCTATTAAAATTGGATATGATTTCTTCGCAGAGGTAGAAACTCTGCGGGAGAATATTATAGCACATTTTCAAGAGAAATGCAACACTTTTCCAGTTCAAACAATAAAAAATAACAAAATTGTTGCATTTTTCATTGTGAAATACATAATTATTCGGAGGATTTTGATTAAAAATTACTTTATTGCCGTCTTATTTGCCGTCAATTTTTAAGGAGAGCGGTGGGATTTTTTTCGTTATAACCGAATCTATGCGCCGTCAAAAACGCCGTCAATCCGGGAAAACGCCTGCGCTTGCACCACGGTTCTTCGCAGAGTTTCTACCTCTGCGAAATTTTTATAATTTTTTCTTTCTTCAAAATACTAAAATTTCCCACAAACGTAACAAAAAAAGAGACCTTCCGGGATCGGGATGATTCCGGAAGGCATTTCGTTATTCAGAGGTCAGTCAACAATAACTCAATACTTCTTGCGGGCCACGTAGGTGGTGTGCAGGAGGTGGTGAGCCTTGTGTCCGCCGGGCTCGCCGAGGTAAGAATCGTAGATCTCCTTGACGATGGGGGACTCGTGGGATTTCCGGACGGCGCAGGCGGCATCCTGGCTGTAAAGAGCCTGGGCGCGCAGACCGCGGATATCCACGTTGGCACGGGTGTAAGCGTCGTGAATGGGCTGACCGCCACCGTTGACACAGCCGCCGGGGCAAGCCATGACCTCGATGAAGTGGTATTCCGCTTCACCGGCCTTGATCTTGTCGAGGAGGCGACCGGCGTTGGCCGTACCGCTGACGACGGCGATCTTCACGTCCATACCGGCAACGTTGAGGGTAGCTTCCTTGACGCCTTCCATACCGCGGACGGCAGTGAAATCGACGGAAGCCAGTTCCTTCTTCTCCAGCTTTTCAACGACGGTACGGAGAGCAGCCTCCATAACACCGCCGGAAGCGCCGAAGATGTGGCCGGCACCGGTGGCCAGACCAAAGAGGGGATCGAACTGTTCTTCGGGGAGTTTGTCCCAGATAATACCAGCTTTGCGGATCATCTTGGCCAGTTCGCGGGTGGTCAGAGCGGCGTCGATATCGTTCAGACCGTCCACCTTATAACCGTCGCGGGTCCGTTCGAACTTTTTGGCGGTGCAGGGCATGATGCTGACGACGAAGACGTCTTTGGGATCCCAGCCCATCTTTTCAGCGTAGTAGGACTTCATAAGAGCGCCGTACATACCCTGGGGAGATTTGCAGGAAGAAAGGTTGGGAATAAATTCGGGATAGTAATGCTCGCAGTACTTGATCCAGCCGGGAGAGCAGGAGGTGATCAGGGGCAGAGCGCCACCGTTCTGAACCCGGTTAAGGAATTCGGTACCTTCTTCGATGATGGTGATGTCGGCGGCGACGTCAACGTCAACCACGGAATCGAAGCCCAGGCGGCGGAGAGAAGCAACCAGCTTGCCTTCCGCATTGGTGCCGATGGGATCGCCGAATTCTTCGCCGATCTGGACGCGGATGGAAGGAGCGGGAGCAACGACCACGTGCTTGGAAGGATCGGCAATGGCCTTGAAGACCAGATCGGTATCGTCCTTTTCCACCAGAGCGCCGGTGGGGCAAACGACGGTACACTGACCGCAGCCGATGCAGGAAACGTCAGCCAGATCCAGATCGAAGGCACAGCCGATGTGGGTATTGAAGCCACGTTCGTTGGCACCGATCACGCCGACGCCCTGATTATGACGGCAGACGGCAGAGCAACGGCGGCAGAGAATGCACTTGCCGTTGTCGCGGATCAGGTAGGGGTTGGTGTTTTCCAGCTCGGAAGGAGTCTTCGCACCCTGGAAACGATCGCAATCAACGCCGTATTCGAGGGCCAGCTTCTGCAGCTCGCAGTTCTGGCTGCGGGGGCAGGAAAGGCATCTCATATCGTGGTTGGAAAGGATCAGTTCGAGGGTAGTCTTGCGGGAAGCGATGACCTTGGGGGTATCGGTGAAGACTTCCATGCCTTCCGCAACGGGATAAACGCAGGCGGCAGCCAGAGCGCGGGCGCCCTTGACTTCGCAGATGCAGATACGGCAAGCGCCGATCGCATTGATATCTTTCAGGAAGCACAGCGTCGGAATTTTGACACCGGCTTGATTGGCAGCCTCGAGAATGGTGGTTCCGGCAGGAACGGTTACGGGGATGCCGTTAATTTTCAGATTTACGTCAGCCATTTCCAGAAACCTGCTTATTTCTTAATAATAGCCTTGAACTTACAGGTTCCGATACAAGCACCGCACTTCACGCACTTATCGGTATCGATCGCCACGGCGGGCTTCTTCTTACCGGGAGCGGTGTAGTCGGTAACGTAGATGGCGCCGGCGGGGCAGGCACGCATACACATACCGCAGCCGAAGCACTGATCGGAAACGACGCTGTATTTCAGAAGGTTCTTACAAACGCCGGCAGGACAGGTCTTATCGACGATATGAGCAACGTATTCGTCGCGGAAGAACTTCAGGGTGGACAGAACGGGGTTGGGAGCCGTCTGACCCAGACCGCAGAGAGAGTTTTCCTTGATGTAGTAGCACAGCTCTTCCATCTTGTCCAGATCTTCCAGGGTGGCCTTACCGTCGGTGATCTTGGTCAGCATTTCCAGCAGACGGCGAGTACCGATCCGGCAGGGAGTACACTTACCGCAGGATTCGTCCACGGTGAATTCCAGGAAGAACTTGGCGATGTCAACCATACAGTTGTCTTCGTCCATAACGATCAGACCGCCGGAGCCCATCATAGAACCGATGGCGATCAGGTTATCGTAGTCGATGGGAACGTCGAGATGCTCCGCGGGGATACAACCGCCGGAAGGACCGCCGGTCTGAGCGGCCTTGAACTTCTTGCCGTTGGGGATGCCGCCGCCGATCTCTTCGATGATGGTCCGCAGGGGAGTACCCATGGGAACCTCAACCAGACCGGTGTTGGTGATCTTACCGCCGAGCGCGAAGACCTTGGTGCCCTTGCTCTTTTCGGTACCGATGGAACGGAACCAATCCACACCCTTCAGGATGATCTGGGGGATGTTGGCGTAGGTTTCAACGTTGTTCAGAACGGTGGGCTGAGCAAACAGACCCTTAACGGCGGGGAAGGGAGGACGGGGTCTGGGTTCACCGCGGTGACCCTCAATGGAGGTCATCAGAGCGGTTTCTTCACCGCAGACGAAGGCGCCGGCGCCAAGACGGATATCAAGATTGAAGTTGAATCCGGTGCCAAAGATATTTTCGCCCAGAAGGCCGTATTCACGGGCCTGCTCAATGGCAATGGAAAGACGCTTAACGGCGATGGGGTATTCCGCACGGATGTAAACGTAACCTTGGTCGGCACCGATAGCGTAGGCAGCGATGGCCATAGCCTCGATGACGGCGTGGGGGTCGCCCTCCAGGACGGAACGGTCCATGAACGCACCGGGGTCGCCTTCGTCGGCGTTACAGCAGACGAATTTCTTATCGGACTGGGAAGCGCGGGCAAATTTCCACTTCATACCGGTGGGGAAGCCGGCGCCGCCGCGGCCGCGAAGACCGGAGTCGAGCATGGTCTGAATCACGTCTTCGGGGGTCATCTCGGTCAGGACCTTACCCAGGGCCTTATAACCGTCCATGGCGATGTATTCGTCGATGATTTCGGGGTCAATGACGCCGCAGTTCCGGAGCGCAACGCGCATTTGCTTCTTATAGAAAGCGGTTTCGTTCAGAGAATAGTGGGCTTCCGCTTCGGCAACCACGTCGTCGGCCTTGTCTTTGTAAACCAGGCGATCAACGGGACGGCCCTTGAGAAGGTGCTCCTCTACGATTTCGGGGAGATCCTCTTCCTTGACCATGCTGTAGAAGGTGCCGTCGGGATAGACGATCATGATGGGGCCCAGAGCGCAGAGACCGAAGCAACCGGTCTGAACGACCTTGACTTCGTTTTCAAGACCTTTGGCCTTGATCTCTTCTTCGAGTCTGGTATGCAGCTTGGCGCTGCCGGAAGAAGTACAACCGGTGCCGCCGCAAATCAAAACGTGAGAGCGAATCATTGATTTTCTTCCTCCTTACTTATTTGTTGCCGTTGATGGTGTACTCGGTAACGACCTTACCGCCCTTGATGTGTTCTTCGATGACTTTCTTAGCCTTCTCGGAATCCATCTTGACGTAGGTGACCTTTTCCTTGCCGGTCTGGTACACCTCGACAATGGGCTCGTATTGGCAAAGGCCAATGCAGCCGGTCTGGGTGACGGTTACGGTTTCGGACAAGCCCTGTTTGGAAACCTCCTCAGCAATGGCGTTGAGGACGGGACGGGCGCCGGCGGCAATGCCGCAGGTTGCCATACCGACAACGATA
Organism: Eubacteriales bacterium; assembly: GCA_045543655.1. Taxonomy (GTDB): domain Bacteria; phylum Bacillota; class Clostridia; order Oscillospirales; family UBA644; genus RGIG995. The sequence goes on along the minus strand of JAZPXN010000047.1, from coordinate 19,383 downwards.
CGGGTGGTATTGTCGCTGGTTTCACGAACAGCAACCTTACCCTTCATACGTTCTCTGATGGCTTCAAGTTCCGCGAGAGTTTTCATGAATTTTACGCCTCCATTTTTATATGATTCATTTTTTAAACGCTTGGTACTGTTCCTCCAGAGAGCCGCGGATCCATTCAAGGATCTCAAACTCCCCGAGGGATATTTCTTCTCCCAGCACTTCCCGCAGCTCCTTGGTATCGAGCCGGGCGGTGCCGCCGGGAGCAGAATGCTGATACAAATAATCGATCTCAGGGTGTCCCTGGATCAGAACGACCATGGTATCGACCACGTCTCCCAGGGGAGTGCAATCGATATTCGTGGTGTCAAAGGTAGCCTGCACGGTAGTTCCGCAGTTTGCGGGGTCAATCTCCCGGGAGACCGAGCGGATGGAAAAGCTTCCCCCCGCCTGCTCACTTGCCAGCTTCAGCAAGGGGATCCCCATACCGACCTTCCGGGTGGTACGGGTAGTGCAGAAGGGATCGGTGACGGTGCGGACCATTTCCGGGTCCATCCCCTTCCCGTCGTCGGTAATGGTCAGGGTCAGAAGCCCTTTCGCATCCTCCTCCAGGGAAATCAGGATATTTTTTGCACCGGCAGAGACTGAATTCTGGGCAATATCCAGAATATTCAAAGACAGTTCTTTCATCGTTTCAGGAACTCTATCAGCCGTTGGCGAACCAATGCGGACGAATAGGGTTCATCCTCCAGGTCAAGAAAATGCTCCGCCTCGTTGATCCGCCCGAGATCGTGGGCGTCGGAAGAGCACAGAGTGACGCAACCGGTCAGTCCCTGTTCTTCCAGGATCTTTTCCCGATGCCCGTAATCGTTGAATTCCACGCAGGAAAACCCATACTCCGGGGGAACGGAGCCCAACACGGCGATCATGCCGTTGGAGGGTCTGTCGATGTGGGCGGGATAGACTGCACCGCCGTAACGGTCCACCAGTTCGATGGCGGAATCCACATCCAGATCGGTGGCGTTGATCAGCAAGGTTTCTTCCGTTGCCAGAAGATTGTCGTCACTGTCCACGATCCACTGATTCCCAAAAATATCGGGCCGGTTTTTGACCGGAATGATCCGGCCGTGGATCTCTTCATCGAAAGCCAGGGCCTGTTCCAGCGTGGGAAATAAAACGACCAAATGGATATCCTCCGCCGTGGTCAGCTCCATTCCGGGGACCGGCACGATTCCGAAGGCGTTGCACGCTTCGAAAAAGGCGGGGCAGTTCCGGCAGGAGTTATGATCGGTCAGCGCCAGAAGGGTCAGCCCTTTCAGGGAGGCCATCCCGGCAATGTTGGCGGGGGTCATATCGTCGTCGGCGCAGGGGGAAAGGCAGGAATGTACGTGCAGATCGTAATAATATCGGTTCATAAGCCCAAAAGAGAGCCGATGCGACAGCAGAGAGCGAAGGCATCCGCTCCGCTGCGGTAAAGGTTGACGTCCTTCCCTTCCGCAAGGGCGACCACGTCCGCGTCCACCGCAGAATCCTCGGCGACGATCACGCAGGCCGTATCGGCCAGAGATGCGACGGCGACGATATTGCGGTTGGTCATGATGGTGACCCAGGCGTCTCCGCTTTGGGCACGGCCCATGACCCAGCTGAGCAGGTCTCCCGCATAGCCGCCGGTGACGGCGCGGTCGGGATCGGGCTCGGACAGAACCTGGAGATCCAGGGCCGTCCGCAATTCCTTTACGGTCATTTCGGTTCCTCCCCTCCCGGGGCGACGCTTCCGGGCTTTTGTCCGGAGAGAACGTCCTTCCATTTCATAATGCAGTCACTCTCCCGGGCTTCTCCGCAGGCCACGTCTTCCGCAAGGGCGAGACAGGTGGGAGCGCCGCAGGCACCGCAATCCAGGTCGGGAAACTGGCCCCGAAGACGCTGGATCTCGGACATTTTCCGCATGGCGGCGGAGATGTCTGCGTCCAACTGCAAAATAGGCTTATATCTTAACGGTGTGCTCCAAAGATATTCCGCAGGGATCTCGGTAGAGTCGGGCTTCAGAGCCGACCCGACCCGGTTCTGGGAAACGGGCAGATACCGGCGAAGGGACTGCAACCGCGCTTTGGAGATATAGGGATTGACTACCGTCATAGCTCCGCCCACGCAGCCACCGCTGCAGGCGTTCAGCTCGACGAATTCCAGACCGGAGATATTGCCGTTGTCGATCTCGTCAAGCACCTTGATCACGTTCTCCATTCCGTCCGCCGCAAGATATTTATCGTTGAACAGCGCGGACGCTTCCCCGCCCGAGCCGGCCCAGCTGATGCCGATCAACCCGGTCTTGGAAAGGGAAATGGGAGTGGTGATCTTGTTCATGACGGGAACGAGACGGAAATACACGTCGCTCATGGACAGCGTGCCGTCGATATCGCTCTTTTCGATGCCGATGGGATTCTTCATATAACTGACCTTTGCAGGGCAGGGCGAAATGAAGAAGATGCCGATCTCTTCGGGCTTCAGCTCCGGATGATTCTTCAACGCCTCCTGACGGGCAAGACGGGCGGCCAACTCCACAGGGGGGAGCATGGGAAGCACGTTCTTACACAGCGAAGGGAACCGCGCCGCGATCATACGGACGATGGCGGGGCAGGCGGAAGAGATCACCGGCTTCTGGATCCCGGGGCGCCGCAGATAACAGCGGGTATATTCCGAGATCAGCTCCGCAGCCCGCGCGACTTCGTATACGTCGTCGAATCCGCACCCCAGAAGACCGGTCAGAACGAAATCCACGTCTTCGAGATTCTCGAACTGGCCGTACAGGGCCGGGGCGGGCAGGGCAATCTTCCAGCGGAACTTTTCCAGAGCGGAAAAATCGTCGTAGGTAGCCTTTTTCGCTTTATGGGGACAAACCCGGATACATTCGCCGCAGTCGATGCAACGCTCAGACCGAATAACGGCGTGGCCGTCCCGGATCCGGATCGCCTCCGTAGGACACCGCTTCAGACAAGCGGTGCAACCCTTACACCGATCCCGCATCAAAGACACGGAATGCTGGTTCGACATACGGAAAACCTCCTTTCAGCAAAAGGAACGGGCTGGTCAGGCCTGAGCACCGGGAAGAAGCACTTCCATGGTAACGGTGGTTCCTTTTCCGACCTCGGATTCAATCTCCATACGGTCGGTATAACGCTTCATGTTCGGCAAGCCCATTCCTGCGCCGAAGCCCAGAGAACGGACGTTGTCCTTCGCGGTGGAATATCCCTCCTGCATGGCAAGAGCGACGTCCTTGATCCCGGGGCCGGTATCGGCAAGAACGATCTTGATCCGATCGGGGTAAAGGATCACGTCCGCGGTTCCGCCGTTGGCGTGGATGACCATATTGATCTCGCCCTCGTACATGGCGATGGACACCCGGCGGATGGTTTCAGGATCCATATTCAGCTGACGGAGCAGTTTTTTCACGTTGACGGACGCTTCGCCCGCCGAGGCGAAATTATCGCCCGCCACGTCGAAATGGAATTTTACAGGTTCGCTCATGATGCAGACACGCTCCCGCCCATCAGGCCCGTAGCGTACAGCTTCCCACACGCGGGATACATCCGCTCCGGAGTGGCAAGAACAACGATACCAGCCTCTTTTGCGGCCTCAACCACGTCGTCGGCAGGCTTTTTGCCCCGGACGAAGACGATGCAACGCATATCCATCATTTCCGCGGTGCGGACGACCTGAAGATTGACAAGCCCCGTGAGAAGAACGGCCTGATCCTTGACGAAAGCAAGCACGTCACTCATCATATCCGACCCGCAGGCCGAGTGGACTTCGTTATCCAGATGATCCTCGCCGCAAAGAACCTTTGCTTCAAGAAGATCGGCAATCATGCTGATTTTCATGGGTGGATTCCTCCAAACCGGTTACGGGAGCAATTCCCGGATCCCGGAGAATCAGTTGGTATATTTCGCAAGAATACCGGGAACGTCAGCCGCAGTAATCTTCCCGTAAACGTCGTCACCGACGGTCATAACGGGAGCAAGGCCGCAGCAGCCGATGCAACGGGTGGCCTCCAGGGAGAACAGACCGTCGTCGGTGATCTCGCCACCTTTGATCTTCAGCACTTCGCAGCACTTGTCGTAGATGGCCTGAGAATCCTTGACGTAGCAGGCGGGGCCGAGGCAGACGCCGATAACGTACTTGCCCTTGGGATTCAGAGCAAACTGAGCGTAGAAGGTGGCAACGCCGTAAACTTCTTCTACGGGGACGTTCAGACCTTCGGCGATGATGGTCTGGACTTCGATGGGCAGATAGCCGTAGATATCCTGAGCCTTCTGCATAACGGGCATCAGGGCACCGGGCTGATCCTTCAGGGATGCGATCACGTCACGCAGTTCCCGTTCCTGTTCGGGGGTTCCTTTGAAGGGAACCTTCGAGATTTTGTTTCCCATAGTGTAACTTCCTCTCTTGGTTGAATTTTTGCTATAGTAACTGTTCTGACGGACAGTATATTGCAGTTTATTATACCATATATTCGACGCAAAGTAAAGGGGGACTTTGTAAAATAATTGCGAAATTCGTATTATATATATAATTTTACGCGGGCACGATTCCTAAAAAATAGCCGGGGCAAAGGAAAAACCCGGAGGATTTTCTCCTCCGGGCTGTCGGAATGTCGTTCAGTTAATTTCGTAACGGTGAAGGGCCACCACTTTCCCCAGAATCTGCACCTCGTCGGCGTAGATGGGGGAATAGGCGTCGTTCTCCGGCTGCAGGCGGATCTGCCGCCCCGCCCGGTAAAACCGTTTCACGGTAGCCTCGTCCCCGATCAGGGCCACGACGATCTGCCCTTCCTCCGCAACGGGGGTACGGTGCACGATGATGATATCCCCGTCAAGGATCCCGGCGTTGATCATACTGTCTCCCCGGACGGTGAGGGCAAAGGTATCCTGTCCCCGGACCTGACCGGCGGGAACCTGAATATAATCCTCGATATCTTCCACCGCAAGGATGGGTTGACCGGCGGTGACGCGCCCTACCACGGGCACCTTGACGAAGGCCCCTCCGGCAGGCTGGTTGGTCAGACGGATCACCCGTTTTTTATTGGGCTCCTTGGAGATCAATCCCTCTTCACAGAGCTGGTTGAGGTGATAATGAACCGTAGCGGGCGAAGAAAGCCCCACGCCCTTGCAGATCTCCCGGACAGAGGGAACGTATCCCTCTTCCGTCACCTTATTCGTTACGAATTCCAGTATTTGCGCACGTTTTTCGTCCCGTTTCGACATAGTAATTCTCCTTGATTATTTCTTGGCGCGCAGAGCCAGAGCAAGGGTTTTGCCGTCCCGCAGAGTGCCGTCGACGGCCTTGCGGTAAAACTCCTCAAAGGGCATCCGGACGGTCTGAAGGAATTCGTCCTCGTCCGGGTCGGTATCCCCAAAAGACTCGATGCGGGCGACGAAGAGGTGGATCACCTCGTCGCAATACCCGGGGGTGGGATAATAGTCCCCGGCAGGCTCCAGCGTGCCGGTGGCGCCGGTCTCCTCCCGCAATTCCCGCAGCGCGGCTTCTTCCGGGGTCTCCCCCGCTTCCATCAAGCCGGCGGGGGCTTCCAGCAGCTCCCGACCGACGGGATGGCGATACTGCCGGACCAGATAGACGAACCCCTCCCGGTCCACGGGGAGAATGCAGACGGCGGGGGCGTGCTCCACCACTTCCCGGGGAGCGAAGGTGCCGTCCTCCATTTCTACTTTATCAAAGCGGACCGACAGAATCCTTCCGTCGTATCTCCGCTGGGTTTCCAAGACCTTACGGCCCACTGTAACCAACGACCTTTCGTAAAAACGTTCTAGCCGTATTATACCACAAAATACGGCGGTTGTAAAGAGTGTTTGAAAAATTTTCGAAAATTTATTCTAATTTTATCTCCGGACAGCGTGGTATTTCTCCCGGAAATAGGGACAAACCGCCTCTCTTTCCTCCGATCTTCTCCGAACCTCCCGGGGACGAAGCGGGAGGGAGGATGGGCCGGAACGCCGAACGGGAAGGGGCAAAAGAGAGCCGGGATCTCCCAACGGGAAGATTACGGTACTATTTTATACCGCTCCGTCGGGAAGAAGAACGCCGTCGGACGGATTTTTTCGCAAAGAAAAGAATTTTTTTCTTTTTATTTTTCCCCATCGTTTTAATCCGATACGGAATAAAAACCCGGCGTTTTTTCAAAAAACGGAGACGGCAGGGAGGCGTCCCGCCCGGGGGCGCGGTCGGCAGGAGGACGAGGGCAAAACAGTTCTGACCAAAGCACCGAAAATATGGAGAAATCGACGAAAAACGAAGAAAGGGTGGCCGGTATTTTTTTCCGGAGAAAGGGGCTCCCCTCGGAAAAACCGCGGAATTGTCATAAAAAAGCCCTTCTTACGCCTTGAAATCCGCCGGCGTTTATGCTATAATATATAGTAAATCTATAAATCATCGCACCCGCGTGCGGAAAATAAAAGGTGACAAGTATGAAAGAACAGCTTTACGCAGTCAAACAACGGGCAAAAGAAGCTCTGGACGTAGCCGCTTCCTCGGAAGAACTGGAGGCCGTCCGGGTCCGTTTTGCCGGCAAGAAGGGGGAACTGACCGCCCTTCTGTCCCAGATGGGGAAGCTTTCCCCGGAGGAACGTCCCGTCATCGGTCAGATCGCAAACGAAGTCCGCTCCTTCATCGATGCGGAAATCCGGGCAAAGAAGGCCGTGCTGGAGCAGGCTGAGCTGAACCGCCGCCTGGAAAAGGAATCTCTCGACGTAACCCTTCCCGGGAAGGAACGGGTCATCGGCAAGCAGCATCCCCTGAATCTGGTGCTGGACGAGATCAAGGACGCCTTCATCAGCATGGGCTTTTCCATTGCCTCCGGTCCGGAAGTGGAATACGATTACTATAACTTCGAGGCGCTGAATATTCCCAAGGATCACCCTGCGCGTGATACGCAGGATACCTTCTATTTCTCTCCCGAAATGCTGTTGCGCACCCAGACGTCTTCGGTGCAGGTCCGGGTCATGGAAAAGACCCAGCCCCCCATCCGGGTCATCTCTCCCGGCCGGGTGTTCCGCATTGACGAGGTAGACGCCACCCACTCCCCCATCTTCCATCAGATCGAGGGTCTGGTGGTAGACAAGGGCATCACCATGGCCCACCTGAAGGGATCCCTGGAGCTGATCTCCAAAAAACTCTTCGGTCCCGAAACAAAGACCCGCATCCGTCCCGACTTCTTCCCCTTCACCGAGCCCTCCGCAGAGATCTCCATCTCCTGCTTCAAGTGCGGCGGAGAGGGATGTAAATTCTGCAAAAACGAAGGCTGGATTGAGATCGGCGGCGCAGGCATGGTCAACCCCAAGGTGCTGGCGCATTGCGGCATCGATCCCGAGGTTTATTCCGGCTTTGCCTTCGGCATGGGGCTGGAACGGCTCGTTATGGGCCGCTACGGCGTGGACGATATCCGGATGTTCTACGATAACGACGTCCGCTTCCTGAATATGTTTTAATGGGACGAAAGAAGGTAAAGTGAAATGAACGTATCCTATCGCTGGTTGAAAGAATACACTCCCGTGGACGCTCCGGACAAGACCGTAGCCCACGAACTGAATATGACGGGGACCGAAATCAAGGGCTTCCGCCGCCTGGACGAAGGGATCTCCAACGTGGTGGTCTGTAAGATCCTTTCCATCGAGCAGCACCCCAACGCAGACAAGCTGGTGGTCTGCATGGTAGACGCCGGAGAAGAAGAACCCCTCCAGATCGTCACCGGGGCAAAGAATATGAAGGTAGGGGACCTGGTTCCCCTGGCAAAGCATAAATCCACCCTGCCCGACGGCACCAAGATCGAGCGGGGCAAGCTACGGGGCGTGGTCTCCAACGGGATGTTCTGCGGCGTGGAAGAGATCGGCCTTACGGTCAACGATTATCCCGACGCGATTACCGACGGGCTTCTGATTCTGAAGGAAGGCGTGGTCGGCCGGGATATCCGGGAACAGCTGGGGCTGGACGATACGGTCTTCGAGGCCGATATCATGACCAACCGCCCCGACTGCCTTTCCATGATCGGCGTGGCAAGAGAAGCCGCCGGAACCTTCCGCCTGCCCCTGACGGTGAAGACCCCCGTGGTCAAGGGAGAAGGCGAAGACGCCGCAAAATACCTGAAGGTTACCGTCGAAGATAAAGATCTGTGCCCCCGCTATTCCGCCCGTATCGTCACCGACGTGAAGATCGGACCCTCTCCCATGTGGATGGTAGAACGGCTGAGAGCCTGCGGAATCCGCTCCATCAACAATATCGTCGATATTACCAACTACGTTATGATGGAATACGGCCAGCCCATGCACGCCTTCGACTACGCCTGCCTCGACGGCGGCCACATCACCGTCCGCAGAGCGAAGGACGGCGAGGTGATGAAGACCCTCGACGATCAGGACCGGGCGCTGGATTCCGATATGCTGGTCATCGCAGACGATCACAAGCCCGTAGCCGTGGCCGGCGTTATGGGCGGCGCAAACAGCGAAATTACCGACGAAACCGCCACGGTGGTCTTCGAATCGGCCAATTTCTTCGGCGCTTCCGTCCGCCGCACCGCCAAGAAGCTGGGAATGCGCACCGAAGCCTCCGCTCATTTCGAAAAGAATATCGACCCCCAAATGACCCTGGCCGCCCTCGACCGCGCCTGCGAGCTGGTAGAAGAATTCGGCGCCGGCAAGGTCTCCCCCAACGTGATCGACGAGGATTACAGCAATAAAGAACTCCGCAAAATTCCTCTGGAAGCCGACTGGATCCGGCATTACGTCAACGTTCCCGCCACCGACGAAATGATCAAGGAAATGCTGGAACGGGTGGGCTTCACCGTGGATCTGACCGAAGGAACCGTTACCGTTCCCTCCTTCCGTTCCGACGTGGAGAACAAATACGATATTTCCGAAGAGGTAGCCCGGTTCTACGGCTACGATAACATTCCCTCCTTCTCCTTCTCTGCGGATATCAAATCCGGCGGACTGACGGAGGAGCAGGTATTTGAGAAGAATCTCCGCATCGCCCTGCGCTCCGTAGGCTTCAGCGAAATCGAGACCTACTCCTTCGTTTCTCCCAAGGGGCTGGACAAGATCCTGCTGGCGGCCGACGATTCCCGCCGCAATTATCTGAAGATCAAAAACCCTCTGGGCGAAGATACCTCCGTCATGCGCACGACTGCCCTGCCTTCTATGCTGGACGTTCTTGCCACCAACTACAACAACCGCATCCCCGCTGCCCATCTTTACGAGGTGGCCACCGTATACCGGAAAAATGCGGAAGAAAGCAAGCTGCCCGAAGAGCCGAAGATCGTTACCGTGGGCGCTTACGGGGACGGCGTTGATTTCTACGACATGAAGGGCCGCATAGAAGAAATACTGACCGTCATGGGAATCGGAGAGCACGCCTATCTGCCCTGCAAGACCAATCCCTCCTACCATCCCGGCCGCACGGCGGAGATCCGGGTGGGCGAAGCCACCGTGGGCGTTTTCGGCCAGCTCCATCCCGCCGCAGTGAAGAATTTCGGGCTTGCGGGTGAGGTTTACGCCGCAGAGCTTTCTCTGAAGGATCTGTTTGCCGCAGCCGACGGTAAGAAGGGGTATAAGCCCCTGCCCAAGTTCCCCGCCGTCACCCGTGACCTGGCGCTGGTCTGCGACGAATCTATTCTTTCCGGGGAGATCGAAGGAAAGATCCGGGCCGCAGCCGGAGACCTGCTGGAGGAGATCCGGGCCTTCGACGTATACCGCAGCGCCGCTCTGGGCGAAAACAAGAAGAGCATCGCCTATTCGCTGGTCCTGCGGGATCCCGCAAAGACCCTGACCGACGCCGACGTCGATCCCGTGGTGAACGAAGTTCTGGCCGCCCTGGAGGCCGACGGCATTACCTTGAGAAAGTAATTTTCACCCCATACATCATATCCCGAAAGGAGTCATACGACCATGGCAGACCATAACACCATAACCTTCTCTCTGAAAAATCAGAAGGACGACGAAATGAAGCGTACCCTGACCCAGGTGTACGACGCATTGGTGGAAAAGGGGTACGATCCCCTGAACCAGATCGTGGGATATCTTCTTTCCGAAGACCCCACCTATATTACCAGCCACAACGGCGCCCGCTCCCTGATCCGCAAGTTCGACCGGGACGAAATGCTCCATCAGCTGGTGAAGTCCTACCTCGGCCTTCGTTAAAAGGAGCTATCATGGATCTTTACACCGAACAACTCTACCGCAAGCGCAAATCCCCGCTGGAATGGCTGCTGCAGATTCTTCTGTTTCTGGGCTGCGTGGCGGGGTCGGCGGTCATTATTATGGTTTTCTCCGCCCTGTCCCGGCAATTCGGACTGATGGCGGGGACCATGGTGGTGATCATCATCGCCTATTTTTCCTTCAAATACCAATGGTTTCAGCGGTTTGACAAGGAATACGAATATCTCTATTTCAACGGAGATATCGATTTCGACTGCGTCACCGCCAAGGCGACCCGGAAGCGGATCATCTCGATCAAGGCGCAGGACGTGACCCGCTACGGCGTGTACCGGGATTCCATCCGGTCCAACGTCCCCTTCGATAAGGTCATCGACCTGACCTCCGGCTACGAAACCGACAATACGATCTGCTATCTGGCCGTCAAGCATCGCCAGATGGGGAACGTTTTGCTGATCTGGGAACCGAAGGACGAGATCCGGGACGACATGAAGCGCCGGGTTCAGGTTCCCTTTGAAGGATAAAACAGAAAGGACCGCAATAGCATGAGATCGGTCTATACGGCCCGGCAGATGCGGAGCTGCGACGCATACTGCGAGCAAAAACTGAATATTCCTTCTCTGACGCTGATGAGCAAGGCCGCTCTGGCGTTGACGAAGGTCTGCGTGAAAATCGCCCCCGCCCCCGCAAGGATTCTGTTTCTGTGCGGAAAGGGAAACAACGGAGGCGACGGCTTCGCTGCAGCCCGGATCATGAAGGAAATGGGCTACGCCGTTACCGTGGCCCTGCTGTGCGGACGGGAGTTCTCCCCCGACGCGGCGGTCATGTTTCGCACCGTTCCAAAGGATTGCGTGACGGAGGATATCGAAGAGATCTTCGGTTATGCAAAAGAGGCGGATCTGGTGGTCGACTGCGTTTACGGAACCGGATTCAAGGGCGAATTATCCGAAGAAGTCCGGGCGGTCTTTTCCGCCGTAGACGGAAAACCCGTCGTGGCCTGCGATATTCCCTCCGGCGTCTGCTGTGACGACGGACGGGCGGCGGAAGGAGCGTTGAAAGCCTCGGCGACCGTCACCTTCGCGGCCTACAAGCCCTGCTTCTTCTTATATCCCGGAAAAAATCTTTGCGGCAAAGTGACCCTTGCCGATATCGGAATTCCCAAAGAAGCTCTGACCCGCAGTGCGGGGGTGGATCTTCTTGACCGGGACTATATCGCGTCTCTGATCCGTCCCCGGCCGGAGAATTCCCACAAAGGGACCTTTGGAACCCTTCTGGCGGTCTGCGGATCGAAAAACATGACCGGAGCCGCTTATCTCTCTGCGCTGGGCGCCTTACGGTGCGGCGTAGGACTTTTGATCATGGCCCTGCCCCGGTGCGTTACCCCCGTATTGCAGGCCCGGCTGGCAGAGCCGGTCTTCACCTCCCGCAGAGGAAGGGTGAAATCTACGGCGGTATTGGCCGGATGCGGCATGGGGAAAGACAAACGGGCGTTACGGTTTGCGCTCTCTCAGGGGAAATCCGTAGTATTGGATGCAGACGCCGTCAATCTGATTGCAAAGACCCCTGCCCTTCTGGAAAAATTTCTGGAAGAAAACCCCGAAGCCGACGTGATCCTGACCCCTCATCCGGCGGAATTTGCCCGGCTGATGGGAACCTCCACCGCCCGCATTGAAGCCGACCGGCTGGGCGCGGTAAAGAAGTGCCTGGACCGGTGGCCGGTAACGGTGGTGCTGAAGGGTCACCATACCGTAATCGCCGACCGAAAGAGAACCTTTATCAATCTGAACGGCAATACCGGACTTTCCAAGGGGGGAAGCGGGGACGTCCTTGCGGGGATGATCGCCTCCTTCCTCGCCCAGGGATATTCCGCCCGGGATGCCGCCGTCTGCGGCGTTTATCTCCACGGAGCCGCCGCCGACGAGCTGAAAAAGAACTGCTCCGAACACGGGATCCTTCCCTCGGATCTGCCCGACGCCGTAGCCCGGCTTCTGAAGGATCCGGCTGAAAACGCATAAACGTCAAAGAAGGAATCTATCATGCAAAAAACACCCTGCCGGGCCCGCTGTCTCGTGGATCTTCCGGCGTTGCGGCACAATTTCGAGATCGTAAAACAACGGCTGACCCCGGGCTGTAAGATCATGTCGGTCGTCAAGGCCGACGCCTACGGACACGGGGATGTCCGGGCGGCGCAAATCCTATCCGACAGCGATTATTTTGCCGTCGCTTGCCTCGACGAAGGGATCCGCCTGCGGGAAAACGGCGTTACGAAGCCCATTCTGGTGCTGGGATATACCGCCCCGGAGCAAGCCCCTTTGCTGATCCGGTACGATCTCTCCCAATGCGCCTTTGACGGCGATTATCTGCAGGAGCTGCAGAACCGTTGCGAAGGCAAAAAACTGAAGATTCACCTGAAGATCGACACCGGCATGAGCCGGCTGGGCTTTTACGCCCACGACGAGAAAACCGCAGACCGGGCGGCGGAAGAAGTGGCCGAAAGCATGGCGAAGGCGCCTTCCTTCGAATACGAGGGGATCTTCACCCACTTCACAACCTCCGACCTGCCGGGGATTTCTCATACGGAAGAGCAGTTTTCCGTATTTTTGCGGGTGCTGGACCGGCTGAAGGAGAAGGGGATCGAATTTCCCTTGCGCCATTGCGCCAACAGCGGCGCCATCTTCAACTATCCCCAGACCCATCTGGATATGGTCCGGCCGGGCATCGTGCTTTACGGCTACGCCCCCGACCCGGCCATGAAAAATCCGGGGTTGAAGCCGGTGCTGAAGCTGGAAGCAACGGTGGCGCAGGTGCATCGCCTCTCCCCCGGAGACGGCGTCAGCTACGGCCGCACCTACCTTGCGGAAAAAGAGCTGGACGTAGCCACGGTAACCATCGGCTATGCGGACGGTCTGCACCGGGCCCTTTCCAACGGCGCTCCCGTGCTGATCAACGGCCGTAAAACGAAAATCCTGGGGCGCATCTGCATGGATCAATGCATCGTCGACGTGACCGGCATCCCCACCCGTCCCGGCGATACGGTGACCCTGATCGGAACCGACGGAGAATATTCCGTCACGGCTGACGATCTCGCAACCGTATCGGACACCATCTCCTACGAGATTCTGTGCAACATCGGAGGCAGAGTTCCCCGGATCTATCAATATTAAAACAACGATTGGAAATCGGCTATGAGAACGGTAATTAAAGTCGGAACCTCCACCCTTGCCCATGCAGGGGGACACTTGAACATTCGCCGCATCGAAACCCTTTGCAAGGTGATAAGCGACCTGAAAAACGCCGGAAACGAGATCATTCTCGTCTCCTCCGGAGCCATCGGAATGGGCGTAGGGAAGCTGTCCCTCAAGACCCGCCCCTCGGACATCCCCACCAAGCAGGCCGCGGCGGCAGTAGGTCAGTGCGAGCTGATGTATACTTATGATAAATTATTCTCCGAATATCGCCATACCGTGGCGCAGATCCTGCTGACGGGGGACGATCTGAACCACGACGACCGGCGGCAGAATTTTGAAAATACCCTGTCCCGCCTGCTGGAGCTGGACGCCATCCCCATCATCAACGAAAACGATACCATCGCCACCAACGAGATCGTCATCGGCGATAACGACACCTTGGGCGCCATCGTGGCCGTCAGCTGTAAGGCCGACGCATTGATCATTCTTTCGGATATCGACGGGCTTTGCACCGCAGACCCCCACAAGGATCCGGAGGCAAAGCTGATCCCCGTCGTGGAAGCCATCACCCCGGAGATCGTCGGGCTGGCCGGCGGAAAGGGCTCGGATCTGGGCACCGGAGGCATGGCTACCAAGCTCCACGCGGCCCAGATCACCACCGAACGGGGCACCGATACGGTGATTCTGAACGGAAGCGACCCCAACGTCCTTTACGATCTTTTCGAAGGAAAAGCCGTGGGCACCCGCTTTTTGGGGAAAGGAAAGAAAGCATGACCACGCAAGAAATTTTAGTCCGGGCGAAGGCCGCCGCCCCTGCCCTGCGGTCGGCTCCGGCAGAACTGAAAAATCAATATTTACACGCCATGGCAGATAGCCTTCTGGAGCATACCGACGCCATCCTTGCGGCCAACGACGAAGACGTCAGAGCGGCAAGCGGAACCGTTTCGCCCGTCATGATCGACCGGCTGAAGCTGACTGCAGAAAGAATTGCGGATATGGCAGAGGGGATCCGTCAGGTAGCCGCTCTCCCCGACCCCGTAGGACGGATCCTTTCGTCGACCACCCGTCCCAACGGCCTTATCATTGAAAAGACCGCCGTACCTCTGGGCGTGGTAGCCATCATCTACGAAAGCCGCCCCAACGTCACCTCCGACGCGGCGGCGTTGACCCTGAAATCGGGCAACGCCTGCGTACTGCGGGGCGGAAAGGAAGCCTTCCGCTCGGCAAACGCCGTCACAGAGGCCCTGCGGGCGGGGCTGAGTCGGATGAAAGCAAATCCCGATCTGGTGCAATTGATTCAAGACACCACCCGCCAGAGCGCAAACGAGCTGATGAAAGCCGTTGGCTACGTGGATCTGCTGATTCCCCGGGGCGGTGCGGGTCTCATCCGGGCCTGCGTGGAAAACGCCACCGTGCCCTGCATCCAGACCGGGACCGGAATCTGCCATATTTACGTGGACGAATCCGCCGATACGGAAATGGCGCTGAACATCATCGAAAACGCCAAGACCTCCCGTCCCTCGGTCTGCAATGCGGAAGAGGTTCTGTTGGTTCATAAAAACGTTGCTCCCTCTTTCCTGCCGATGCTGAAGGAGCGGCTGACCGACCGTCGGATCGCCGAAGGAAAGCCCCCGGTAGAGCTGCGGGTCTGCCCCAAAGCCGCCGCCATCATTGACGGAACTCCTGCGGGGGAGGCCGATTTCGACACGGAATTCCTCGATTACATTTTGGCCGTGGCCGTGGTGGACGACACCGCCGCCGCCATCGCCCACGTTGCCGCCCACTCCACGGGGCACAGCGAGGCCATTCTGACCGGGACCGACGCCAACGCCGAGGCCTTCGTCCGGGAGGTGGACAGCGCCGCCGTGTACGTCAACGCCTCCACCCGATTCACCGACGGAGGGGAATTCGGCCTGGGATGCGAGATGGGAATCTCCACCCAAAAACTCCACGCCAGAGGTCCCATGGGGCTGGAAGAAATGACGGCCTACAAATACGTGATCAAGGGCAACGGACAGATCCGCTGACCGATAAAAACGAAAAGAATTCACCCTGCAAAGCATTCTTCGCTCTGCAGGGTGTTTTTATACCGTATTGGAATAATCAGCCGGATTTTTCAATGCTTACGGCGCATTTCCCTTTTTTGCATTATACCGATTCGGTTTAGGATTTCGGCTTATTTTGCATCTCTGCCCGGCGGTAAAAGCCCAAGGCGATCTCAGAGGCAAGGGTCAGAACCAAAGTCACCGCACCGGCCTCCAGCAGGATCTCTGCCCGGGCCATACTGCCCAAAGGACCCCCCAGCCGAGACCACAGAAAAAAGGCCGAAGCCGTCACGATCTGCAAAAACGCCGCCCATTTTCCAAAAAAAATCCAATCCCGGAAGAATCCGGACGAAGAAAAAATCTTATCGACGAATTTCATCTTTTTTCACCTCGTATCCATCATACCATATCCGGCGGGGAAAAGTCAAGACATAAAATTTTCCAGCCCCGCATAGGATGGACGGAGGTGATGGGATGCTGACGAAAACGGCCGAGATCTTTGGCACGGTAACTGCAGGTACGTTGATGGTTTTCGGACTCTACGCCACGGGAAAGACTCGTTTTTTACCCGTAAGGGCCTTCCCTGCCGCCTTCCGACAGATCAAAGGATCCAAGGATCCCCGGCGCACCGTCTCCCCCTTCAAGGCCTTTGCAACCTCCCTGGGGGGAACCATCGGCGTCGGGAATCTGACGGGGGTGTCCCTCGCCCTTGCCTCCGGCGGGGCGGGCGCGGTGTTCTGGATGTGGGTCTCAGCCTTCGTCTGCATGACGGTGAAGTATTTCGAGATTTTCCTGGCGGTAAAATACCAGCCGGAGGGAGAAACGAATTACGGATTCGGCTCTTTGTGCTACGTCAAGAAAGCCTTGAAATCCAACGCATTTTCGGGCTTATTTGCCTTGTTTGGCCTGCTCTCCGCCCTAATGATGGGAAGCATGATCCAGACCAATGCCGCCGCAAACTGCGCGAAAGAGACCTTTGGTCTTCCGCCTGCGGTGGTCGGGCTTCTCTTTACTCTGGCCGCGGGCGCCGTTCTCGGAGGGGGCGTGAAGCGGATCATGGGACTGACGGAAAAAGCCGTACCTCTTCTGGGCGGACTGTTCCTGACCGTAGCGGTGACGGTGATCGGGTTGCATTTTTCCCGGATCCCATCTGCGTTCCGACAGATTTTTCAGGGCGCGCTTTCCTTCCGGTCGGCCGCCGGAGGATTCTTGGGCACGGGGATTGCCGCCGCCTTCCGGGCAGGGGTCTCCAACGGCCTTTTCTCCCACGAAGCGGGGCTGGGAAGTGCAGGTCTTGCCCACGGCGCCTGCGGAGCAAAACCGGAGGAGCAAGGATTATGGGGTATTTTCGAGGTTTTTGCGGATACGGTCGTCATCTCCACCCTGTCGGCGCTAATGCTCTTAACGACGGGAAAAACCGGCTCGGTGACGGAAGCGGCCGGCAAAGCCCTCGGTCCCGTGGGAGAAGCGATCACGGCGCTGTGTCTGATTTCCTTCGCCTTTCTTTCGGTGGTCAGCTGGAGCTGCTACGGGGAGACCTGCTTCGTATGGCTCTGCGGCAGAAAGAGCGTCCTTGCCTATCGTATTTTATTTCTTCTGACGCCCTTGCCGGCGGCCTTTCTTACCGAATCCACCCTCTGGCAGACGTCAGAAGTGGTCAACGCCATGATGATGCTGCTGAATCTGGCCGCCCTCACGATCTTCCGGGGAGAATTGAAGCAAATCGGAAAAATCTCTTTTCGCAAATAAAGAAAGCGGCGCGCCTTCCGGAAGGTGCGCCGCTTTGATTTTCGGGGAATGGGTTACCGGAGGAAAGCGTAAGCGTTCTGTCCGGAAACGATACCGATCTCATTATAACCGGGCTGGAGATAATGGACGCCGGTGTGAACCGTAGCAATATCCACGGGGTTTTCATAGGCCTGGGCGTGGACGGAGAAGGGGTATTCGGAATCGGGATACTGTCCTTCCCAATAATCGGAAACGCCCTTATCGGTGATCCACAGATCGTTTTCGATGCAGGCCAAAAATACGTTGGCGAAAACGCCGTCGGTAGCGGCGATCGCTTCCTTCTGAGCAAGCCGGGGTCCGTTGTCCTGGGTATCGGTGGCGGGGTTGGAGGTGGTGAAGGCACGAACCATAACGATTCCGCAGCCCTCCAGTTCCTTATCGCCGGTCATCTTCACGTCTTCCTTCAGCGAAGTGTGAAGATTTTCAAACATGGCCAGATAATCGGCCTTGGGGGTATTCTTATTGCTTTCGCCCTGGAGCCAGAAATAGGCAAAATTCTTCAGCTCGTAATGGCCGGCGGCCACTTCCGCATCCATGGTGGCACGGACGTTTTCCATAATGGCAACGCACATCTGATAGCGGTTCTGCCGGGAGGGAGTGGTCTCCCCGGCGGCGGGAACGAAGTCGGGCTGCCAGGCCTCGATGGCGGAAGAACCGGCAGAGCAGTTGATCATCCAGACCTTTTCCCCGGTGATATCGTGCCAGTTCCAGGCAAGGCCGCTGTCAAAGCCGACCTTTCCCTTTTCGCCGGCAGCGAAGGTGTTCAGAGGATATTCCAGAGCGGCGCCGCTCCGGGACTTATTGCTCGTCAGAGACTCGGCAACGAAGGACGAGGCGTTCGAAACCGAAAGCCACTTGGAGGAGGAGATGCCGGCGACGGATCTGGCGTGACCGGTAGTGGACCAGGCGTAGGTGGTGTAGACCTGCCCCTCCTCGCTGACGATGGACTGATTGCGGGCCTTATTGTAAACTAGGGGATCCTCCCCGATGGTGGAGCCCTCCGCATTACTCTGGCCGATGATCAGGAAGACGGAGATGGGAGCGGGCTGAACGGTCACGTTATAAACGTCGCCGTTTTTCAGGGTGACCTTTGCGGTCCCCACGCCGCAGGCAATCCCCACGTCCCGGTCAAGGGCGCTTTTCTTCTTGATGACCGCAGTATCGGGGGTATCGGTTCCGGCCTTCTTGGAGGTCACGGTCAGATTTTCCACCGACTCAATGGCGTCGGGGAAGGTATAACGGTCATCGTATTTCAAGGTAAGATCCACGGAATTCACCGTCCCGGTATTTTGATTATTTTGCTGAAGATTGCTGTCCTTCAAGGGTTGATCGGAATTTTCACCGACACCGACGGCGGCACAAGCCGCAAGTCCCAGAATCAACGCGAGGCAAAGGAAGAGGGTTAACCATTTTTTCATCGTTCATACCGTCCTTTCTTAACCGTTCCGCTTTTTCAGCGTTAACGTCATAGCGACGAAGACCGCGCACAGAAGCAGAATCACGCTTGCAGTAACGGCAACGTCGGAAGTGGAGGGATTGTTTTCGCCGCCCTCCGTCGACCCGGAAGTGACGGAATCGGTCGTATCGGTGGAGCCGGAGGCACCGGAATCGGAGACGGGATCCTTATCTTCCAGCGCGGCGACGGCGTCGTTGATGGCCTTGGCCATGGCGTCCACGGTAGCCTGCTCGTTGATCTTCTTCCCGCGAACCACGGCGTTGATGGCGTTGGTTACGGCGGCGAAGTCCTTCACGTGATCCTTGTTCACGGCATTGGCGGCGGCGATGGCGGCCTCCACGGCGGCGTAGTCCGCATCCTTGTATTCCAGCGCGGCGACGGCATCGTTGATGGCCTTGGCCATGGCGTCTACGGCGGCCTGCTCGGTAATATTCTTACCGCGAACCACGGCATTGACGGCGGCGGTCACGGCGGAGAAGTCTTTGTACTGTTCTTTGTTCAAAGCGTTTGCGGCGGCAATAGCGGCATCCACGGCGGCGTAGTCCGCATCCTTGTATTCCAGAGCGGCGACGGCATCGTTGATGGCTTTAGCCATGGCGTCCACGGCGGCCTGCTCGTTGATCTTCTTCCCGCGAACCACGGCGTTGATGGCGTTGGTTACGGCGGCGAAGTCCTTCACGTGATCCTTGTTCACGGCATTGGCGGCG
>JAZPXN010000046.1:0-5700 GCA_045543655.1 Eubacteriales bacterium | reverse complement strand
CTTTTTCTTTGGTTCTTTCTTGTTCTCGAACAAGAAAGAACGCCGTTCACCGTTCCTCTCGTGCCCTTGCCCCCAATGAAAATGAGTCCGCTCTCGTGAGCGTACTCCTTTTTGATCTCTTCGGTTCGGTTAGTGGTACTTGGGCAGGTAATCGCCGTGGGCGACGATGAGGTCGTCCACCATCTTCTTGATGGTGTCGATATCCAGCTCGCTGGCGGTGTGGGGATCCAGCATGGCGGCCTGATAGATATGCTCCAGCTTCCGGGTTCTGGCGGCCTCGATGGTCAGCAGCTGCACGTTGATATTGGTCATATTCATGGCCGCGCATTGAACGGGCAGAGCCCCCACGTGACAGCCGTGAACGCCGTAAGCATCCACGAGGCAGGGCACTTCCACGCAGGCTTCCGCGGGCAGGTTGGTGATCAGACCGTTGTTCAGCACGTTTCCGCCGATCTTATAGGGATTGCCGGTGGTGACCGCTTCCATGATGTGAGAAGCGTATTCCCGGGAGCGCTTGTGCTCCTTCACGCCGTTTTCCAGCAGTTCCTGATATTCCTTCTTCCAGCCCTCGATCTGTTTGACGCAGCGGCGGGGATATTCGTCGAGAGGAATATTGTATTTTTCGATCAGCTCGGGATATTTGTCCTTGATATAGAACATATTGTATTCCGCGTTATGCTCGCTGGACTCGGTGCAATAGTAGCCGAAATGCTTGATATATTCCAGCCGCACCTTGTTTTTGCATTCGGGGTCGGCGATCTTTTCGTCGATCTTGGATTTGATCTCGGGATAGAGATCCACGCCGTTTTTATCCTTCAGCTCCAGCAGCCATCCCATGTGGTTGATGCCGGCGATCAGCTCCTTCGCCCCTTCCAGACGGGCAACGTCCATATCCAGGGTCTTGAACAGAGATTCGGAGCAGACCTGAACGCTGTGGCAGAGGCCGACGGTCTTCACCCCGGTGTATCTCTGCATATAGCCGGTCAGCATGGCCATGGGATTGGTATAGTTCATGAACAGGGCGTCGGGGCAGACCTCCTCCATATCCGCCGCAAAATCCGCCATAACGGGGATGGTGCGCAGGGCCCGCATGATACCGCCGATGCCCAGGGTGTCGGCAATGGTCTGCCGCAGACCGTATTTCTTGGGGACTTCAAAGTCAATGATGGTGCAGGGGTCGTAAAGGCCGACCTGAATGGCGTTGACTACGAAATTGGCGCCCCGCAGAGCGTCTTTGCGGTTTTCCACGCCCAGATAGCATTCGATCTTGCCGTGGCCGCCCATGGTCTTGCGCATGGCCTCCAGAATGGTTTCGCTCTCCTTCAGACGGTCGCCGTCGATATCGTAAAGAGCAAAGGTGCTGTCCCGCAGCGCCTCGGAGCACATGCAGTCCCCGATGACGTTTCGGGCAAATACGGTGCTTCCCGCACCCATGAAGGTGATTTTCATAAAAAGTCCTCCTGAACGGTTCAAAATTTGGGTTAAGGTGTCCTTGTTGTTTTCGTTACTTTTATTTTAACAGAAAATTCACACTTTTTCCATTGCTTTTCGTTGTAAAAACTTGTATATTTGTTAGATAGAGAGGTGATTTTTTATGGTGCGTTCGGAAATCGTGGTAGACTGCTCTTACCACGGGCTGAATCCGGTGCAATTCGGTGCGGAAAGCTGTGCCCCCGGCCATTCTTACGGGCCGGCGGTGCGCACCCATTGGCTGTTGCATTACGTAACGGCCGGCAAGGGCCGCTTTTTGCGGGATGGCGCGGAATATACGGTGGGGCCGGGGGAGATGTTCGTCATCCCGCCCTATCTGGAGACCTATTACGAGGCCGACCGGGAGCGCCCCTGGGAATACGTGTGGATCGGCTTTACCGCCGACGGGGAGTTGCCGGATTTCTTTGCCAATTCCGTGATTTCCTGCCCGGAGGTGGGGGCGGTCTTCGACGAAATGCGGCTCTGCCGGGAATACGAAAGCGGCCGCAGCGCTTATCTTTCGGCCTGCCTATGGAAATTGGTTGGGATTTTGTTGGAGACGGGGAAGGAGAAATCCGACTATATCGACAAGGCGCTTTCCTGCATTCATTCCGAATATTCCAACGGAATTACCGTTCAGCAGATCGCCGACCGGTTGAATCTGGACCGATCCTATTTTTCCACCCTCTTTTCCAAACGGGTGGGGATGCCGCCCCGGGATTATCTGCGGAGTTATCGGCTGAACAAGGCCGCCGAGCTGATGGCGGTCCACGGAGAAAAGCCCACCACCGCCGCCGCTTCCGTGGGGTACGACGATCTGTTCCATTTCTCCAAATCCTTCAAGCGCCATTTCGGCCTCTCCCCCCGGGCCTACGCCAAAAAATTCCGCTCCTGACGAGGGACGGAGGGGGACGGTGTTCTTTCTTGTTCGACAACAAGAAAGAACCAAAGAAAAAGCGGAGGCGGACGAATTGCATTCGTCCGGAGGTGAAAGGGGTTTTTCCGGCGTAGAGGATTCTTTTTCAATTTTCCAATCGGCAAAGCGAAAAATCCAAGGGTGACGCGCGTCCGTCCTGCCTCCCCTTAGTAAGGGGAGGTGTCACCGCAGGTGACGGAAGGGATTGACCGGGAGTGGGATTCTTTTCGTTCTATGACATTGAAACGATCTTCTAAAAGAACGGCGCGCCCCAAAACATACCTCCCCCGTGTAGGGGGAGGGGGACCACGAAGTGGTGGAAGGGTTGTTCCGGTGCAAATGATACTTCTCTCCCCGCCGTAATCGGTGATGTTCGCCTGCGGCGAGTGAAGTTGCGGGGCAGTGAAGTTTTTCTTCGAAAAGTGATGTTCGCCTTCGGCGAGAGAATTCCCTGCCTCCCCTTAGTAAGGGGAGGGGGACCGCCTGCGGTGGAAGGGATTGACCGCTCTTCTGTTACTATCAAAAATCTTCCACAAGGAAAGATGCTACCCAAAAGAGCGGCGCGCCCTAAAACATACCTCCCCTGTGTAAGGGGAGGGGGACCACGAAGTGGTGGAAGGGTTGTTCCGGCGAAGATGTTACTTTTTCCAAGCCGTTGCCGGTGAAGTTTGCCTTGCGGCAAGTGAAGTTGCGGGGCAGTGAAGTTTTTCTTCGAAAAGTGATGTTCGCCTTTGGCGAGAGACCTTCCCCTGCACACCCCCAACGCAAGAATTGCGTTGGCCTCCGCTTTCCTTTGGTTCTTTCCTTTCTCGTGAAAGGAAAGGACCCCGTTTCGCCCGTTCCCCCCCCGTTCCTCCGCCCCCGTTCTTCACCTTTCCCGAAGAGACGGATTTTTGGGGAAAAGTCACTTTTGGGGCTTGTAATTCCATAAAATATCTGTTATAATAGAGAAAAATCCACGCAAAGGAGCGTTTTTACGATGGAACTGAAGGGAAAGCATTGGATCGTTCGGGCGATCAATCTTTTTGACAAAACCGACTATCACGATTCCTTCGTCGCCGACCGGGCGGCGTATCTGCACCGGGACAATCTGCCCGAGGTGCCGGGCCGCATCTTTTTCTGTGAGGATCCCCTGACCGGGGACGCCAAGGTGCTGATCGTGGAGGCTCCGGATTACGTCCAACCCTCCCTCACGGTGCGGAAAAACCAGGTCGTGATCAAGGGCGCCCCCGGCTATCCCGTCACCGTCCTCGACTGCCGCAGAGGGGAATGCGAAGCCGTCTGCCGCAAATGGTATCGGGAAAAATCCAACCGTAACACGCTGATCACCATGTCCAATACCTGGGGCGATATGAACTCCCGGGATCGGGTCTACGAGGCCTTCGTCCGCCGGGAGATCGACACCGCCTCCGAATTGGGGCTTGACGTGGTTCAGGTGGACGACGGCTGGCAGACTCTGTTCCCCACCGGCGCCCTCCGGGATGAGAAGGGGCGCCGCTTCTTCTTCGATCCCATGTGGGAATTGAGCGAGGTCCGCTTCCCTGCCGGCATGAAAAATCTCCGGGATTACGCCGCCGAACGGGGCGTGGAAATGGGGCTTTGGTTTGCCCCCGATTCCTCCAACGGATTCGAACGGCTTGACCGGGATCTTTCGGTGCTGAAAAAGGCCTACGACGAATGGGGCTTCCACTATTTTAAATTGGATATGCTCTCCATTCAGGATAGGGAAAGCTTCGACCGATTTCTGTTCATGCTCGATTCCATCCGGGCCTTCGGTGCCGACGCAGAGGTTCAGCTGGACGTGACCAACGAGGTGCGCCTGGGCTTTTTGACCGGCATTGAGCACGGAACGCTGTTTATCGAAAACCGTTATACCAAGACCACCACCTATTATCCTCACCGTACTCTGCGGAATCTGTGGACGCTGTCCCGGTATCTGCCGGTCTGCCGGTTCCAGTTCGAAATCGTCAACCCCGATCTCGCGCCCGAGGCCTACGGAGACGATCCCTTTGCCCCCGTTTTGTGCGATATGGACTATCTTTTTGCTTCGGTCATGGTTTCCAATCCCCTGTTTTGGATGGAGGTGCAGTTCCTGACTCCGGAACGGAGAGCGCAGCTGAATCGCCTCTTCCCCCTGTGGCGGTCTCTTCGGGGCGATCTTGCCAAGGCCGACGTAACCCCCTTGGGCGAAGTCCCCTGCGGCCGGGGGATGACCGGATTCTGCGCCCGCCTGGAGGACAAGGCCTATCTCGTCTTGTTGCGGGAGGTCACCGACCGGGACGAATACACCTTCTCCCTGCCGGTTCCGGTCTCCGATCCCAAAATCCTCGCCTCCAATACGGAGGGCGCCGTCACCGCCCGGGGCTCTGCCGTCACCGCAACCTTCGGCAAGGAACGGGGCTATCTTTTCGTGGAATGTAAGATCTGACGGGCACGGGAGACGGGAGCGTACTTTCTTTCTTGTTCGGGAACAAGAAAGAAAGTACCAAAGAAAGAAAAAGCTGAGGCCGGCACAATCCTTGTGCCGGGAGGCAGGGAATTCTCTCGCCGAAGGCGCACGTCATCGTCTTGCGGGGGAACGACGTTCTTTCTTGTTCGAGAACAAGAAAGAACCAAAGAAAAAGCTGTGGCGGACGAAATTCTTTCGTCCGGAGTTTCGCAGGGGGGGATGCTCTCGCCGGAACGGCGAACATCACTTTTCTCCGAAAAACTTCACTGCCCCGCAACTTCACTTGCCGAAGGCAAACATCACCGGTAACGGGAGAACGGAAAGTATCATACTCCCGGTCAATCCCTTCCGTCACCTGCGGTGACACCTCCCCTTACTAAGGGGAGGCCCGGATATGGTGCATCCCTTCTTTATAAATATTTTATCGTGGAGTTGCTCTCGGATGGGAAGTAACATTTTTCGGGGAAACAACCCTTCCACCACTTCGTGGTCCCCCTCCCCCTACACGGGGGAGGTATGTTTTGGGGCGCATCGCTCTTTCGAGTAGCATCTTTCCTTGTGGAAGATTTTTTATAGTAACAGAAGAGCGGTCAATCCCTTCCGTCACCTGCGGTGACACCTCCCCTTACTAAGGGGAGGCCCGGATATAGCGCAGCCGCTCCTTATAACCTTTCTATCGCAGAGTAACTCTCGGATATTGCGTCCTAAAAAACGATGCGCGTATATTGCACCTTCCCCTTTGGAAGGGGAAGGGGGACCGACGCCGCAGGCGTTGGTGGTGGGGGTAAGAAAGCTCTCTTTGAAGCAGAGCAAAATCAAGAATCGCCGAGCCTCTCTGTCTTCCTTCATAGATATTTTATCGCAG
>JAZPXN010000045.1:0-7968 GCA_045543655.1 Eubacteriales bacterium | reverse complement strand
CCCCACCACCAACGCCTGCGGCGTCGGTCCCCCTTCCCCTTCCAAAGGGGAAGGTGCAATATACGCGCATCGTTTTTTAGGGCGCAATACCCGAGAGTTACTCTGCGATAGAAAGGTTATAAAGAGGGGCTGCGCTACCTTTGTGCCTCCCCTTAGTAAGGGGAGGTGGCGCGGCGTGTTCGGCCGCCGTGACGGAAGGGAGTGACCGCGCTTCTGTTACTATCAAAAATCTTCCACAAGGAAAGATGCTACCCGAAAGAGCGATGCGCCCCCAGATCTACCTCCCCTGTGTAAGGGGAGGGGGACCGCTTGCGGTGGAAGGGTTGTTCCCCCGGAAATGTTACTTTTTCCAAGCCGTTGCCGGTGAAGTTTGCCTTCGGCAAGTGAAGTTGCGGGCAGTGAAGTTTTTCTACGAAAAGTGATGTTCGCCTTCGGCGAGAGAAAGAAAGGACACCCCTGCCCAACAAACTACCCCCTCAAACAAACTTACCCCTTCAGATGCATGGGGGAGAGGAGGAAAATGAAGCGATCTCCTTCGGTGGGGGTCACCTTCATGAGGGTATTGGGCTTATTGAGGCCGATCATGATCTCGTCGCACTCGGCGGCGGCGAGAATTTCAAGAATATACTTATTATTAAACCCGATCTCCAGGCCGGGCCCGTCGATGGCCGCCTTGGTCTGATCGGTCAGAGTATTGCCGGTAGAAGAGCGGCAGGAGGTGACGATCGAATCAAATTCAAAGGAAAAGCGGACGGGAATCCGGATCTTTTCGTTATTCAGAAGGATCGAAGCCCGTTCCATAGCCCGCTTCAGCCCGTCGATCTTCAAGGTTGCAACGGTGGCAAAGGATGTGGGCAGGATCCGCTCGTAATCCAGGAAATCCCCCTCCAAAAGCCGGGAGATCATGACCGTATTGCGGATTTCGAACACGATCTGCCGGTCGGCCAGGGAAATGCAGATCATTTCGTCCCCGTCGGATTTCAGCATCCGGTTCAGCTCGGTCACCGTCTTGCCGGGCACCACGAAGCGCAGGGATTCCCCTTCGTATAAATAAGGCTCCTTGCGGATGGCCAGCTTATATTGATTGGTGGCGACCAGCTGCAGCTCGTTGTTCTCCACCCGGAATTGGGTCCCCTGCAAAATGGGGGTGGCGTTGTTTTCGGAGACGGCGAACAGGGTCTGCCGGAGCATAGACGACAGCATATCCTCCTTGATCTCGATGGTCTTATCCTCCTGGATCATAGGCAGAATGGGAAATCCGCCGGCGTCGATACAGCCAATGACGAACCGGGCGGAGGCGCAGGAGACGGTGAGATTCAGATGCTCGTCCATCTTAAAGGAGATCACGTCGTTATCCATCGCCCGCAGGATATCCCCGAACATCTTGGCGTTGACCACGAAGGTGCCGCCCTTCTTGACTTCGGCGGGAACTTCGGTCTCGATCCCCAAGGAAAGATCGTAGGCGATCAGCTTCATGCGGCCCTCTTCGTAGCATTCCACCAGAATCCCCTCCATAACCGGGGAGGTGGCCTTGGGCAGAACCGCTCTCGATACGGTATACACCGCTTCCAATAATAAGTTTTTCTCGCAGGCAAAGATCATAATCGTTATTTCCTTTCGGATATTTGTTATATAGTTAGAGATGGGGGAGGGATGGTGTTCCTTTCTTTTCAGGAGAAAAGAAAGGAACCGAAAGAAAAGCCGAGGCCAACGCAATTCTTGCGTTGGGGGGCTAAGCAGGGGAAGGTCTCTCGCCGTAAGGCGAACATCACTTGCCGTCAGACAAACTTCACTGTGAAACAACTTCACTCGCCGAAGGCGAACATCACCGATATGCGTGGAATCGGGTTTGTGGAAGGGATTGACTGGGAGTGAGATCCTTTCTATTCTACAAAATTGAAACTATCTCCTCGAAGGACGATGCGCCCCAAGATCTACCTCCCCTGTGTAAGGGGAGGTGGCGCCGTAGGCGACGGAAGGGTTGTTCCCCCGGAAACGACAGGACGGAAACAGATCTCTTCCGCCACAAAACCCAAAACCCTATTTTCTTTCTATAAATATACAATATATTATATATAGTAATAGTAATAGTCTCTGTGGAACCTGTGGAAAAGGGGAAAAATTCCCTTCCTGCCACGAAAAATTATACTTTCTGCCGCTGTGGACAGCCATCGGACAAGCTTTGACAATTTTTTTACCCCTTCGGGTGACTTTGACCCTTGGGAAAGATTGGGATAAGTTTCGGATAATTTTGTGGAAAACCCGAAATTATCCACAGGATATGATCCAAGGTTTGTGGAAAGAGGATGAGGGACGAGGAACGGTGAGGGGGACGGGGGAACGGTGTTCTTTCTTGTTCGAGAACAAGAAAGAACCAAAGAAAAAGCCGAGGTCAACGCAATTCTTGCGTTGGGGAAAGAGTAAAAAAGAAGATTTACTAAGAAGGTACCGCCCCTCATGAAGGCGGCACCTTCATGGAGATTGGCGGAAGAGATTGACTGGGAGTGAGATACTCTCCATTCTATAAAATCGAACGGATCTCCTCAAAGAGCGATGCGCCCCAAGATCTACCTCCCCTGTGTAAGGGGAGGGGGACCACGAAGTGGTGGAAGGGTTGTTCCCCCGGAAATGATAATATCTAAAAGTATTCAGTTATGGAAGTGTTATATTAAGGAACGAGGCGTAAACGCCGGGCCTGCCCTTAGTAAGGGGAGGTGTAACCGCAGGTGACGGAAGGGATTGACCGGGAGATTGTTACTTCCCGTTCTCCCGTTGCCGGTGATGTTTGCCTTCGGCAAGTGAAGTTGCGGGCAGTGAAGTTTTTCTTCGAAAAGTGATGTTCGCCTTCGGCGAGAGAATAACCCTTACAACCAATCCCCCGACGAATGAAATTCGTCGGCCTTAGCTTCCCTTTCTTTTGGTTCTTTTCTTTCCGTTCTCGAACGGAAAGAAAAGAACGCCCCTTCCCAACTCACTTCTCCCGGATGCTCTTGATAATATCGTCGATGCGGAGCTTCAGGTTGGGGTTCATGCTGATTTTATATTCCACCTTTTCGATGGCGTGGTGAACGGTGGAGTGATCCCGCTTGAACTGCTTGCCGATTTCCGGCAGGGACATGGGCGTGATCTCCCGCATGATGTACATGGCGATCTGCCGGGCGTTGGTGATCTTCTCGATCCGGCGCTGAGAGCAGATCTCGTCGATGGTCACGTCGTATTCCCGGGAGACCTCCAGAAGGATCTTGTCCACCACCACCGGCAGAGGCTGATTTTCGTTGGTAATATCCCGGATGGCCGACTGGGCAATGGCCATATTCGGCGTCGATTGGGAGATCAGACGGTACGCCATCATCTTCTTCAGAACGCCTTCGATCTGGCGGATGTTGCTCTTGACGTGCTGGGCGATGAATTCCACCACGTCGTCGGTCAGATCCATATGGTAGAACTTGCAGCGCTGACGGATGATGGCCGCCTTCAATTCGTATTCCGGCTGGCCTACCGATACGATGACCCCCGATTCAAACCGGGAGCGGAGACGGTCGGTCAAAAGCTGAATATCTCTCGGCGGACGGTCGGAGACCAGGACGATCTGCTTGTTTTCTCCGAACAGCGCCTCAAAAGTATTGAAAAATTCCACCTGGGTCGATTCCTTGCCTCCGATGAACTGGATATCGTCCACCATGAACAGATCCAGAGACCGGTATTTGTTCTTGAAATCCATGGATTTTTTCTGCTGTCCCACCATGGAGATAAATTCGTTGATAAAATCCTCACTGCGGATATAAAGGCAATTTTTCTCCGGGAAACGACGCTTTACTTCGTTCTGAATGGCGTAAAGCAGGTGGGTTTTCCCCAATCCCGAGGCCCCGTAGATGAAAAGGGGATTGTAAGCCCCCGACGGATTCTGCGCCACGGCCAGAGAAGCGGCGTGGGCGTGCCGGTTGGAATCCCCCACGACGAAGCTTTCAAAGGTATATTCCGGGTGAGAGATGGTGGCCGTAAACTGGGAGATCGGGTCGGTCTCTTCCTTCTTTTCTTCCTCCGGCTGGGCCAGATATTTCTTTTCCTCCGGGCCTTTTTTCCGTTCCTCCGGGGTCAGTACGTTGATGGAGATGTCAAATCCCACCACCTCCGTCATGGCGGCGGAGATAACGTCTTTATATTTGGACATAACGATATCCCGCTGAAAGGGAGAGGGGGAGATCAGAATGGCCGCGTCGTCTTCGTAGGCCACCGGCTCTAACGTGCCGATCCACATTTCCAGCGCGTTTTTCGTTACCATTTCTTCCAGCTGAACCAAGGTTTTTTGCCATACGTCCCGGAAGGTCATCATAGCCATATCAAAGATCCTCTCTTTCCTCCGCATGCCGCGGAACGAATCTATAAAATAAAAATATAATAAATTTTTAGAAAAACTATTACTATAATAATATCATATAAAATTAAGATAAGCAAGATTTTTTGGAAATTTGTTAAAAAAAGTTCCGATTTTTCTCATTTCACCTCTTGACATTTTGCGGATTTTCATATATAATAATGAAAGAAATCGGCAAGGGGCAATTATGCCCATCCGCCGCAATCACCCGGAAGGAGGGAAATGGAATGGTAAGAACCTATCAGCCTAAGAAGCGTCAGCGCAAAAAGGAACACGGCTTCCGCAAGCGCATGAAGACCGCCAACGGCCGGAAAGTCCTCGCCAGAAGAAGAGCGAAGGGCAGAAAGCAACTGACCTATTGATGAAAAACACGGAAACCATCTGTGAAAACCGTCTCTTCCGCCGCCTTTACCGGACGGGCAAAAGTGAGGTAACTCCCTTATTCGTCCTGTATTCCCGGAAAAACGGCTCGGAAAAAAACCGCCTGGGCATCACCACCTCCACGAAAATCGGGAAGGCGGTGCAGCGCAACCGCTGCCGGCGGGTTTTGCGGGAGGCGTACCGGCTTCTGGAGCCGGAGATGAAGCCGGGGTACGATTATATTCTCGTAGCCCGGACGAAAACCGCTTTCGTCTCCATGAATTCGGTCAAGGATCTGTTGAGAAACGTATTGGAACGCCAGGGAGCGATGAAATGATGAAACGCGTCGCTCTGTGGCTTATCCGTATTTATCAACGGAATATTTCTCCCTACAAGCCCCCCTGCTGCAAATACGTGCCCACCTGCTCGGAATACGCCGTAGAAGCCCTGGAGATCCACGGATTTTTCAAGGGAAGTCTTTTGGCGATCTGGCGGATTCTGCGGTGCAATCCTTTTTCGAAGGGCGGATTTGACCCGGTTCCACGGAAAAAAAACACAACAGGCAAATTATGAAAAAACCCTTTTCGGAGAATTTGCATAAGGATTCCCCCGAAAAGGTTTTTTTGTATCCTTGCCTTCCCGTTCCGGACCAGGCAACGGAACTGCGATACGGCGGTGGAATTCCGACCGTATGTACCGACCCTTTGGGAGATAAGGGTCCCTGAAGTAACACTCCCATGACGATTACAAATAGGAGAAAACGTAATGTATCTTGGATTTTTTGACAGTCTGATGGACATCATCAACGTCCCCCTCGGTCTGATCCTGCGCGGGATCTACTGGGTTTTGGGGAATTACGGATGGTCCATTCTGGTCTTCGCTCTGCTGGCCAAGCTGTTGCTGCTGCCTTCTGCCATCAAAAATCAGAAAAGTCAGCTGAAAATGCAGGCCATCCAGCCGAAGATGAAAAAATTGGCGGAAAAATACCACAACGATAACCGAAATCCCAAGTATCAGGAAGAGCTGCAGCAGCTGTACGCTACCGAAGGATATAATCCCATGTCCGGATGCCTTCCCCAGCTGATTCAGCTTCCCTTGATCTTCGGTCTTTGGAACGTGATCCGCCAGCCCCTCACGTATATCTGTAATTTTTCGGACAGCAATCTTTACAACGCCTTGAAAAAGATCGTGGAATCGGGTTCCGGCGACGCCACCGTTCTGAAGCTGAAAGAGGTTTTCGCCAATCATATCGCCGACGGAAAACTGGCCGAATACAGCGACAATCTCCAGAAATCTCTGGATCTCAACGAAATTTATATTGCCGACGCCATCAACGCAAACCGGAACGTGATCGACGGGCTGAACGAAGCCATTCAGGAAAAAGCCGTCATCGGTACTGAATTTATGGGCATCAATCTGGGGGAGACCGCCTCCGCCCACGGCCTTTTGAGCTGGTTTATTCTCATCCCCATCATCGCCGCCCTGTCGTCCTTCCTGGTTTCCTTTATCAGCATGCGGATGAACCGCAATAAAAACGACGACAGCAAGGCCGACCCCACCGCAAAGAGCATGAATATGATGATGTACACCATGCCCCTGCTCTCCCTGTGGATCGGTTATTCCATGAACTTCGGCGTTGCCATTTACTGGATCGCCAACAACCTCTTCTCTCTGGTTCAGATCATCCTGCTTCCCAAGTTTATCAAGAAAAAGGAAGAGGTAAAGCCGGCCAAAGAGAAAAAACTGAATTACACCCAGATCGAAAAAATGAAGCGGGACGAGGAAATGCTCAACGGAGAGCCCGTAAATAAGAAAAAGAAGAAATAAGAGGATATTATAAATATGGAAAAGATTTACAAAGGTAAGACCATTGAGGACGCCGTCGCAAAGGCCTGCGAGGAGCTGGGACTGACCGCCGACGAATTCAGCCAGGAGGTTCTGGAGCTGGGCTCGAAAGGCTTTCTGGGCATCGGCGCCAAGGAAGCGTCGGTGAAGATCACCTATACCCCCGACCCCTGCTATGCGGTGCGGGAATACGTAGAAGGCCTGTTTGAAAAAATGGGCATTGAAGACGTGGCCCTCGATATTACCACCGAAAAGGATACGGTGGTCATTCAGGTCACCGGCGACAACGCCGTTCTTCTGATGAAAAACCGGGGCGAGGGCGTGGACGCGCTGCAGCTGCTGCTGTCCCTGATCGTGAACAAGGATTGCGGAGAATATTACAAGATCTCCTTCAACGTGAACGATTATAAAGAAAAGACCCGGAATCGGCTGGAGGCTCTGGCCGTGAAGACCGCCACCCAGGTGGTGAAGAATCGCAGAAAGACCACCCTGCCTCCCATGACCTCCTTCCAGAGACGGATCATTCACGCCAAGCTGCAGGATTTTGAAAACGTGACCACCTATTCCATCGGTGAGGATCCCAACCGCCGCGTGGTGGTTTCTTATACCGGGGAAGACGGCCCCGCTCCCCGCTCCGATCGCGGCCCCCGCAAGAACGCAGGCCGTTCCGACCGCGGTCCCCGCAGAGACGGAAACCGTGGCGGCAAGGGCGGCTACGGCAATAAGCGCTCCTTCGATCGGGATCGCAAGCCCCGCAGAGAATACGCCCCCGAAGGGGAGGTCTATACCGGGCCTATCACCCATCTTCCCGGAGAAAAGCTGTCCGGCTCCGCCGCCAAGGCGACTGTGACTCCCGCTGCCGCTCCCGTGGAAACGGCCGGTGCATCCGCCTCTCCCGTTACCGGAGGCACCCCCTTTACCATGGATTCCGAAAATTGACCCACGCCGGAGCGGATCGCCTCGATCCGCTCCTTTTTTCTTGTTTGTAGGCCAGTCTTTCGCCAAAACCCCATCCGTCGCGGCGTCCGAACACGCCGCGCCACCTCCCCTTACTAAGGGGAGGCCCGGATATAGTGCATCCCCGTTTCATTGATGCTTTATCGCAGAGTTGCTCTCGGATGGGTAGTAACATTTTTCGGGGAAACAACCCTTCCACCACTTCGTGGTCCCCCTCCCCCTACACGGGGGAGGTAGATCCGGGAGCGCATCGCTCTTCGAGGAGATCCTTTCGATTTTATAGAATGGAGAGTATCTCACTCCCGGTCAATCCCTTCCGTCAGGCTTCGCCTGCCACCTCCCCTTACTAAGGGGAGGCAGAACGGTTACGCATCGACTTATATAACATTTACTCTTAAAGGGAACTTTCTTACCCCCACCACCAACCGCGT
>JAZPXN010000044.1:0-49996 GCA_045543655.1 Eubacteriales bacterium | reverse complement strand
GGGATGCTCTCGCCGGAACGGCGAACATCACTTTTCGAAGAAAAACTTCACTGCTTGCAAC
The DNA here is from genome assembly GCA_045543655.1 of Eubacteriales bacterium. Classification (GTDB taxonomy): domain Bacteria; phylum Bacillota; class Clostridia; order Oscillospirales; family UBA644; genus RGIG995. Next base: position 49,935 of record JAZPXN010000044.1, on the reverse strand, counting down.
TTCACTTGCCAAAGGAAAACTTCACCGATTTCGGGGGAAGGGAAGTATCATTTGCGCGGGGACAATCCCTTCCGTCGCCTACGGCGCCACCTTCCCTTACTAAGGGGCGGCAGGACGGTTGCTCATCGTCCGAAATAAGATTTTACTTTAAAGGAAAATTTCTTACCCCCACCACCAACCGCGTTGCGGTCGGTCCCCCTTCCCCTTCCAAAGGGGAAGGTGCAATGGAGCGCATCGTTTTTTAGGGCGCAATATCCGAGAGTTACTCTGCGATAGAAAGGTTATAAAGAGGGGCTGCGCTATATCCGGGCCTCCCCTTAGTAAGGGGAGGGGGACCGCTTGCGGTGGAAGGGATTGACCGGGAGATTGTTTCTTTCCATTCTCCCGTTCCCGGTGATGTTTGCCTTCGGCAAGTGAAGTTGCGGGGCAGTGAAGTTTGCCTTCGGCAAGTGATGTCCGCCTTTGGCGAGAGCATTCCCCCTGCGAAATTCCGGACGAATGAAATTCGCCCGCCTCCGCTTTTTCTTTCGGTTCCTTTCTTTTCTCGTGAAAAGAAAGGAAAACCCTTTTTCCCCCCCGTTTCCCCCGTCATCTCCCTCCCCCGTGCCGAAAGTTTCATTTTTGCCGTCTTTCCCTCTTGCAATGGGGCGGAAAATATGATATAATATAAGGTGAAAGATTATGTATATTAAAGAGGGTACGATTTTATGACCGTTCTGGGTATTGATCCCGGCGTTGCTACGGTGGGATGGGGGTTCGTCCACTACGAGGGGAACCGCTTCTCCGCCCCCCAATACGGCGCCGTCATCACGCCTCCCAAGATCCCGCTGGAACGGCGGCTGGAAATGATCTACGACGAGGTGGGCAAGCTGATTGCCGAGCTGAAGCCCGATTGCGCCTCCATCGAAGAGTTGTTTTTCTCCAAAAATATCACCACCGGCATCTCCGTCGCCCACGCCCGGGGGGTTATCATGCTGGCTTGCCAGAAGGCCGGGATTCCCTGCTACGAGTTCAAGCCCCCCCAGGTCAAGCAGGCGGTGGTGGGATACGGCAATGCGGAGAAAAAGCAGGTCATGCTCATGACCCAGCGGCTTTTGAATCTCAAGGAACTGCCCCGCCCCGACGATGCCGCCGACGGTCTGGCCCTGGCCATTTGCTGTGCCCATTCTCTGGGGATGGCGCGCCTCTCCGCCCGTCCCCAGAATTAGGAGCGCCGCCCGGTATCCCCTTGCAACGCCTTGAAATTATACGAAGGAGTCCCGTATTTATGTATTATTATCTCAACGGAGAGTTAGCCTTTTGCGACCTGCAGACGGCAGTCGTCGACTGCGGCGGCGTGGGCTATCAATGCAATATCACCGCCAATACCTACCAGGCCATCAGCGGAAAGGACCGGGTCAAGCTGTATACCTATCTCCACGTCAAGGAAGACGCCATGACCCTGTACGGCTTTGCCGACGAGCAGGAGAAGCAATTTTTCCTGCTTCTCATCTCCATCAGCGGCGTGGGGCCCAAGGGAGCCCTGGCCATTCTGTCCGAGATGCTTCCCGAAACCTTTGCCGCCGCCGTTATGGCGGGGGATCACCGGCAGATCTCCAAGGCCAACGGCGTAGGCCCCAAGCTGGCTCAGCGCATTTGTCTGGAGCTGAAGGACAAGCTGGCCAAGATCGACGTCCGCATCCCCGAAGCCCAGGTGGCCCGGGCGACCGCCGGAAAAGAGGCGCTTGCCGACGCCGCCGCCATCCTTGCCACCTTCGGATACCATAAAAACGATATTTCCAAGGCTTTGGAAAAATGCACCGCCGACAACAGCCAGGATCTGGTGCGCCAGGCGCTGCGGATGCTTTCGAATCTTTAAGGGAGGGTTGAATTATGGAATTTGACGATCGCCTGCTTTCCACCCGCACCATCGAGGCCTCCGACGATCCGGAAAATCTCCGCCCTCAGCGGTTGGACGATTATATCGGTCAGGTGCAGGCCAAGGAGAACCTCCGGGTCTTTATCGAAGCCGCAAAACAGCGCTCCGACGCCTTGGATCACACCCTGTTTTTCGGCCCTCCGGGGCTGGGGAAGACCACCCTTGCCGGCATCGTTGCGGCGGAAATGGGGGTCTCCATCCGGGTCACCAGCGGTCCTGCGCTGGAAAAGGCCGGGGATATCGTGGCCCTTCTGACCAATCTGCAGGAGGGGGACATCCTCTTTATCGACGAAATTCACCGTCTGTCCCGGACGGTGGAGGAGATCCTGTACCCCGCCATGGAGGATTTTGAATTTGACGTAATTCTGGGCAAGGGGCCTTCCGCCCGGTCGATCCGCTTCGATCTGCCCAAATTTACCTTGATCGGCGCCACCACCCGTTCGGGTCAGTTGGCCGCTCCCTTCCGGGATCGCTTCGGCGTGCTTTTGCGGCTGGATCTTTATAAGGTCGAGGAATTGGAGCAGATCATCAAGCGCTCCGCCTCTATTCTTAATATCGGCATCACCGATTCCGGCGCCCACGAGATCGCTTCCCGCTCCCGGGGGACTCCCCGGATCGCAAACCGTCTGCTGAAGCGGGTGCGGGACTTTGCCCAGGTTTTGGGAGACGGCACCATCACCGACGCCATCGCCGACGAGGCTCTTCGCCGGTTGGATATCGATAAGCTGGGGCTGGATATGCTGGATCGCCGGATGCTCACCGCCGTGGTGCAGCAGTTCCGGGGCGGCCCCGTGGGACTGGAGACCCTTGCCGCCATGATCGGCGAAGAGGCCGTCACCATCGAGGACGTCTACGAGCCCTATCTGATGCAGATCGGATTTCTGATCCGCACCCAGCGGGGACGGTGCGTCACCGAGGCCGCCTGCCGCCATCTGGGTCTGGAGTTTCCGAAATGAAAAAGGCCCGAAGCCAACGGATTTTTGAACTGGATTTCCTTCGGGGAATCGCTCTGATCCTAATGTGCCTGGATCACCTGGCCTACGATTTCTATTGCCTGCCCTATTGGTTCCCCCTCTCCGATTCCCCAGTCATTGCGGCCTTGGGGCGCTTTGGGGATGCGGTGGCCTTTTCCGATTGGCGGCAGTGGATCCATTATTGCTTTGCCACCCTGTTTCTGCTTTTGGCGGGCGTCGGCTCTTCTCTGACCCGCTCCCCCTTCCGTCGCTTCGTCAAGGTTGCCTTGGCCGCCGTCGCCATCACCGTCGCTACGGTTCTTCTGGATCTGTTCTTCCAAATGGGCGTCACGATCCTATTTGGCGTTCTGTCGGCGATGGCCGTAGGGGCGCTGTTTTGCTGGGTCTGCTCTCTGTTCGGGGAAAAGGCCGGGAAGTGGATCGCCCTCTGCCTCGGCGTCGCCGCCGTGGTCACGGGCTTTTGCCTCCGGTGGTACTCCGCCCCCATTCTGAAGTTTTTCGGCTCGGACGATCTCTGGAGTATTCTTCTCGGAACGGCCCGTTACGGCGCCGATTGGTTCCCCGTGTTCCCCTGCTCCGGAGTGGTTTTGATCGGTTATTTTCTGGGCAAGATCCTTTATCGGGAAAAGCGCTCCCTCATCCCCGCTCTGGAGGGAAAAAACTCCTTCCTTTGCGCCGTGGGGCGGAAATCGCTGTGGATCTATCTGTTCCATCAGCCGGTACTGGTGGGGCTTCTCTATCTTTTCGTGTGGATTTTTATCGGAGATTGATGCATCATGCTCGGCGTACTTGTCAATACTCTCGCGGTTATCGTGGGGAGTACGGTGGGATTGCTCTTTAAAAAGGTCATCCCCCAAAAAATATCCGGCGGCGTTATGACCGCTCTGGGGCTTTGCACGGTTTATATCGGCGTGGACGGAATGCTGACCGATACCAACGTGCTTCTCGTCATTGCGGCCATGGTTCTGGGCGCGATCGTCGGGTTTCTTCTGAATATCGACGGCGGCATCGAAAAACTGGGGAAGATCATCGAGGGCCGGGTGGCCGGGAGATCTGCCGCAGGCACCGTCGCCCAGGGCTTTATGACCGCCTCCCTGGTCTTTTGCGTGGGGGCTATGACGGTGGTGGGATCGCTGAATTCCGGCATTTCCGGGGATCACACGCTGATCTTTACCAAGTCCCTTCTGGATCTTTGCTCGTCTATGATGCTGGCCGCCTCCCTGGGGGTGGGCGTGTTGTTTGCCTCCGCCTTCGTTTTCGTATTCCAGGGAGCTTTGGTGCTTTTTGCCCGCTTCCTTCAGCCCGTTTTGTCCGACGGCGCCGTCACCGCCATGGTCTGCGTCGGATCGCTGATGATTCTGGCCCTGGGGCTGAATCTTATCAACGTCACGAAGATCAAGGTGGCCAATTTCCTCCCCTCCCTCGTCTTCGCCCCTCTTTTGTGGTGGCTTTTTTCCCTGATCGGGTGATGCAGGGGTGAACCGGGAGCTGGGCAGGGGGTATGCTCTCGCCGCAGGCGAACATCACTTTTCGAAGAAAAACTTCACTGCCCCGCAACTTCACTTGCCGAAGGCAAACATCACCGCCAACGGCAGGAAGGAAAGTGACATTTGCGCCCACGGAACCCCATCCGTCTCGCTTCGCGATCCACCTTCCCCGTCGCATGGCGCTCCGGAGAAGGCAGGATTTTAGCGCATTGCTCTTCGGTTTTGTGCGTTATCTTTTGAAAAACTTAAAAATTACCATTGGAGATGGGGCAATCCCTTCCGTCGCCTACGGTGCCACCAGCTACGGCATAAGTGTCGACCATCGAAAAAGGTCGGCGTCTTCGACTTGACTTTTTCGGGTCTCACTTGTCCCCTTACTAAGGGGAGGCAGAACGGTTACTCATCGACTTAAATAAGATTTAACTTTAATGAGATGCATCTTACCCCCACCACCAACCGCTACGCGGTCGGTCCCCCAGCTACTGCATAAGTGTCGACCAACGAAAAATCCTGCGCCGTTGGCTTGAATTTTTCGGGTCTCACTTGTTCCCCTTCCAAAGGGGAAGGTGCAACGAAGCGCACAATCTTTTTAGGGCGCACGATTCGAGAGGCGCTCTTCCGTAGCCCAATTTCAAGCAAGGTGGCCACTACGGTTGCCTTCCCTTAGTAAGGGAAGGTGGCACGGCGTGTCCGTCCGCCGTGACGGATGAGATTGACCGCCATTCTGTTCTATGAAAAACTGCCACAAGGAAAAATACTACCTAAAAAGTCAATGCGCCCTAAAATATACCTCCCCTGTGTAAGGGGAGGGGGACCGCTTGCGGTGGAAGGGTTGTCCCTGCGCAAATGTTACTTCCCTCCCCGCCGTTGGCGGTGATGTTTGCCTTCGGAAAGTGAAGTTGTTTTACAGTGAAGTTTGCCTGACGGCAAGTGAAGTTGCTTTGCAGTGAAGTTTTTCGGAGAAAAGTGATGTTCGCCGTTCCGGCGAGAGGCCTTCCCCTGCTTAACTCCGGACGAAAGAATTTCGTCCGCCTCCGCTTTTCTTTCGGTTCCTTTCAGCTACGGCAAAAGTGTCGACCGGCGAAAAAGATCGGCGTCTTCGACTTGACTTTTTCGGGTCTCACTTTTTTTCTCGTGAAAAGAAAGGAACACCGTCTCCCTCCCCCCCCTCCTCCGTAACCCACCTCATCACATACCGTTTTATCAAAGAAAGGAATCGAAATGTACCGTTTTGCCAGTGATTACCAGGAAGGATGCCACCCCCGGATCCTGAAAGCCCTCACCCAGACCAATTTTGAGCAGACCGTAGGATACGGCTGCGATCCCTATTGCGACACCGCCCGGGACCGGATCCGCACCGCCGCCGGCGTCCCCGAGGCCGACGTTCACTTCCTTATGGGGGGAACCCAGGCCAATACCACCGTGATCGCCTCCCTGCTCCGTCCCCATCAGGGGGTTCTTTGCGCCGAGACCGGCCATATCGCCGCCCACGAATCGGGAGCCATTGAATCTGCCGGCCATAAGGTTCTGACTCTGCCCTCCTCCGACGGCAAGATCACCGCAAAGCAGGTCGAAGACGCCGTCAACTCCCATTACGCCGACCCCTCCCACGAGCATACCGTTCAGCCCGGCATGGTCTATATTTCCCATCCCACCGAAAACGGAACTCTTTATACCCGTCGGGAGCTGTACGACCTTTCCCGCGTCTGCCGCGCCTATCATCTGCCTCTGTATATGGACGGGGCCCGCCTGGCTTACGCCCTTACCGCCGGCGGCAACGATCTGACTCTGGAGGAGATCGCCGCAAAGGTAGACGTTCTTTGCATCGGCGGCACCAAATGCGGCGCTCTGTTCGGCGAGGCCGTCGTGATTACGAAAAAGGAATACAAGGCCGATTTCCGCTATATCCTCAAGCAACGGGGCGGGATGCTGGCAAAAGGCCGCCTTCTGGGGCTTCAGTTTTTGACCCTCTTCACCGAAGGCCTTTATACCGAGATTGCCGAACGGGCCAACCGCCAGGCCGACAAGATCCGGGACGCTCTGAAGAAAAACGGCTTCCCCCTTCTTTACGAAACTGCCGCCAACCAGATTTTTACCGTGGTTTCCAACGATATTCTTGCCTTCCTCAACGAAAAATACGCCTTTGAGATCTGGGGCAGACCCGACGAAGAGCATACCGCCATCCGCATCTGCACCTCCTGGGCAACGGAGGACGAGGCGGTGCGGGAATTGATCGAATCCATCAAGGCCGCCGCCGTCTGATATAACGATTGCAGGGAAAACTATGACAAAATACGGAAAAAATCGCCCTTTTCCTTGACTTTTGTCCCGGTTTCGTGTATCATATTATAATATTAGAGATATAAAATCCGTTAAGAGAAAAAAACAATATATATACAGGAGGAACTCATATGTTGATTTTCAGCAAGAAAAACGACAAAATTTCCAAGTACTTTTACGCTCATCAGGAAGACGTTGCCGACTGCTTCGAGAGCTTTGAGGATTTCTTCAAGGTCCTCTTTTCCGACAACGCCGACCGGAACGCCCTGGAATCGATCAAGGTTTCCGTGGACGATCACGAAGCGGCCGCCGACCGGGAGTTGATCCACATCGTCAACACCATGCGGGAGACCTATCTCCCCGCCACCCGCAAGAATCTGATTTCCCTCGCTCAGTCCACCGACCACATCGCCAATAAGTGCGAAGCCATCGTCCGCAAGGTGTTCCTGGAGAGAATCCAGCTTCCCAAGGAGGTTCACTCCGACGTGCTGGAGATCATCGCCGTTACCGAGGATCAGATCCGCATTCTGTATAAGGCCGTGGATAAGCTTCTCAACGACTATAAGGGTCTTGACAAGGACCGCAAGATCCTCGACGACGTCCGCGCCGAGGAAAGCCGGGTCGACCGCATCGAAGCCATGCTCCACGAGCGCATCTTTGAAATGGATCTTCCCCTCTTCGAAAAGGTTTATTACTGGGGCGTCATCGATTCCATCTGCGATCTTTCCGACTCCATCGAAAACATCGCCGACGATATCCAGATTATGCTGATCGAGAGAGAGGCCTAATTTATCATGTGGATCTATTTACTGCTGGCCGCAGGGATTTTCATGGGTTGGTCCCTCGGAACCAACGACGCCGCCAACGCCTTCGGGACTGCCGTGGCGACGGGGGTCGTGAAATATCGCACTGCGGTGATCATTATCGCCAGCCTCGTGGTGGTGGGCGCCTTTACCCTGGGCCATCAGAATATCACCGAGGTGGCTTCGCTTGCTACCAATAACGAGGTTATGGCCTCCGATTCCGTGGTTCAGGCCGCCATCGCCAACGGCACTGCCTCTACCCTGGTCTGGAAGTCTGCCCTGAAGGCCGCTATCGTTTTCGCCTGCGCCGGCCTTACGGTCTTCGTAATGTCCTATCTCAAGTTCCCCGTTTCCGCCAATCAGTCCATCACCGGCGCCATCATCGGCTGGGGTCTGTTCTATGCGGATTACGGCAATGCCGACCTCCGGGCTCAGAACCTGGCACAGTTGGGCAAATTCGCCTCCACCTGGCTCATCTGCCCCCTGGGTGCCGCCATCATTTCCTTCGTCATTGTCTTTCTTTTTAACAAATTGCTGGCAAATCGCTTCACCAAACTGACCCATTACGACTTTTTGGTCAAAATCGGTTATTTGGTGGCCGGCGGCTTTGCCTCCTTCAGCATCGGCATGAACTCTTCTGCGAACGTCACCGCCCTCTATTACGCTCCCGAGGTGGACGGCGTTGCGGTGAACCTTCTCTCCGACGCCCGGCTTACCGCCACCATCGGCGGCATCGCCATCGCCTTGGGCGTTCTTACCTATTCCAAGAAGGTCATGATGACCGTCGGAACCTCCATCGCCCCTCTGACCCAGATCGAAGGCTTCCTGGTGATCATCGCCATGGCTCTGACCATCGTTCTCATGGGCAACACCTTCGGGATCCCCGTTTCCACCTCTCAGGCCGTCGTCGGTGCCGTCGTCGGTGCCGGACTGACCAAGGGCCCCAAGGTGGTCAACTTCGGCGTCTTCAAAAACATCGCTATTGCATGGGTTTCGTCGCCTCTTGCGGCAGGTCTCCTGACCTATGTAGTTGCCCTCTGCACCCAATCCGTCTTTCGGTAAGAGACTGGAAAACGTCGGTCTTTTCCGCCGGCCATTCCCCTCACGTACTCTATGTACGCTTCGGGGAATCTGCGGCGAAAAATACTTTCCGTTTTCTGCGTCTCGCATTGATTGGCTAACGGTTGGAGCGTCCTGAAGGGCTTGGTCTTTTCCGTCGTATTTTCCCTTGCGTACCGTCTGTATGCGGCGGAAAAAGTACAACGAAAAATACCTTCCGTTTTCTGCATCTCGTAAGGCGCGGTGACGGGTTTGGTCTTTTCCGTCGTATTTTCCCCTGCGTACCGTCTGTACGCGGCGGAAAAAGTACAACGAAAAATACCTTCCGTTTTCTGCGTCTCGTAAAGCGCGGTGACGGGCTTGGTCTTTTCCGTCGTATTTTCCGCAAAAATCAATAAAACGATACCCCGGTATGCTGATGCATACCGGGGTTTTGCGTTCGATGCCGGATGAGATGGTACCTGCGCTCTGTTGCTGTTAAAAATCCTTCACAAGGGAAAACATTACTCCCAAAGGCGATGCGTTCCATTGCACCTTCCCCTATGGTAGGGGAAGGGGGACCGACCGCAAAGCGGTTGGTGGTGGGGGTAAGAAATTTCTCTTTAAAGTAAACTCTTATTTCGGACGATGCGCAACCGTCCGGCCTCCCCTTAGTAAGGGGAGGGGGACCGCCCGTGGCGGTGGAAGGGATTGTCCGCCATTCTGTTACTACCTTTCCTTCCTGCCGTTGCCGGTGATGTTTGCCTGCGGCAAGTGAAGTTGCGGGCAGTGAAGTTTTTCTACGAAAAGTGATGTTCGCCTTATGGCGAATGAACGATCCCTGCTCAGCCTCGGACGAATGGAATTCGTCCCCCTCCGCTTTTTCTTTGGTACTTTCTTGTTCTCGAACAAGAAAGTACATCCTTCCCCTCCATCTTACTCCACCACCTGCTCGGCGTAGCGGACGGAGGACATGGCGTCTTTGCCGTAGAAGTCGGCGCCGATGCGATCGGCGTATTCCCGGGTCAGTACCGCGCCGCCCACCATGATCTTGCAGCTCGGGCAGGCCTGCCGCAGTTGACGGATGGTCTCCTCCATGGCCGGGACCGTAGTGGTCATCAGGGCGGATAATCCTACCAAAGGGGCTTTGCGGCCGAAGACCTCTCCGACGATCCGTTCCGGGGGGACGTCCTTGCCCAGATCAATCACGGAAAAGCCGTAATTTTCCAATAAGAGTTTTACGATGTTTTTGCCGATATCGTGAACGTCGCCCTTCACCGTCGCCAAGATCACCGGCCCTTTTTCCGGCTGATTCTGATTGGATCCGGAGACCTTCCTTTTGATCTCCTCGAAGGCCGCCTTCGCCGCCTCCGCACTCATCAGCAGCTGAGGCAGATAGATCCGGTTTTCTTCATATCCAAGCCCCACCGCATCCAGCGCCGGGATGATCTCCTCGTTCACGATCTCCAAGGGCGGGCGGGACTCCAATAAGGTTCGGGTCAACGCCCCTGCTTCGGTCTTCAGCCCTCTTCGGATGGCGCCCTGAAGACCCTTCGCCGGGTCTTCCTTCGGTGCGGAAGCGGCAGGCGCCCCTTCGGTCGCCGTGGGCAGGGTGGCGGAGAAGGCCAGATATCCGGCGCAATCCGGATCCATTCCGTGGAGCAGGCGGTGGGTGTGATAGACCTTCATCATTTCCAAAGAATGGGGATTCATAATCGCCGCCGAAAGGCCGTTTTGCAGCGCCTGAGCAAAAAATACGCCGTTTACGCCGTCCCGGGCGGGCAGGCCGAAGGAGACGTTGGATACCCCCAAAGACGTCCGGTATCCTCGTTCGGTCAGCGTTTTCAGACATTCCAGCGTTACCAGCGCCGAGGTCTGATCCGAGGACACGGTCATGGCAAGGGGATCGAAGATCAGATCCTCCTTCCCAAGGCCGTATTTCTTCGCCTGCAGAGCGATTTTTTCCGCAATGGCAAGCCTTCCTGCCGCCGTGGCGGGGATCCCGTCTTCGTCCAAAGTCAGGGCAATGACCACGCCGCCGTATTTTTTTGCCAGGGGGAAAACGGCGTCCATGCTTTCCTGCTTCCCGTTCACCGAATTGATCAGCGCCTTGCCGTTATACCGCCGCAACGCCGCTTCCATGGCCTTGGGGTCTGCGGTGTCGATCTGTAAGGGCAGATCCGTGACTCCCTGCAGGCCTTCCACGGTAGCGGGCAAAAGGGAGATTTCCTCCACGTCCGGAAGTCCTACGTTTACGTCCAGGGCGTGCACCCCTTTTTCCGCCTGCTTCAGTCCCTCCTGCAGGACGAATTCCATATCCCCTTCCCGCAAGGCCTGCTGAAACCGCTTCTTCCCCGTGGGGTTGATCCGCTCTCCGATGAGGATCGGCTCCGAACCGAATTCCACGGCGTGGGTATATGACGAAATGCGGCAAATCTCTTTTTTCACAAGGGGATAAGGCTTGATATCCCGGGTTTTTTCCGATAATAACCGGAGATATTCCGGGGTAGTTCCGCAGCATCCTCCGGCGATCCGGATCCCTTTTTTCATCTGCCCGGCAACGCTTTCGGCGAATTCCTCCGGCGTGACGTCGTAGACCGTTTTCCCCCCTTCGCTCCGGGGAAGTCCCGCATTGGGCTTTAACAGCACCGGCACCGAGGCCGCCGCCAAAATCCGCTCGGCGATGGGGCGCAATTGCAACGGCCCCAGAGAGCAGTTTGCTCCCAGAGCATCCACCCCAAGCCCCTCCAGCAGCGTTACCATGGCCTCCGGATCCGCTCCGTTCAGCAGTCGGCCGTCGGCACCGTAGGCGTTGGAGACGAAGATCGGCAGATCACAGCGTTCCTTCGCCGCCAAAACCGCCGCCTTGGTTTCCAGCGAGTCGGTCATGGTTTCGATGAAGATCAGATCCACACCGCACCCGGCCCCGATCTTCACCGCTTCTCCAAAGGCCGCCACCGCATCCTCGAAATCCAGATCCCCCATGGGCTTCAGAAGCCGCCCGGTGGGGCCGAGATCCAGGGCGATGAATTTTTCCTGGTTTCCCGTCGATTCCTTCCGGGCTTCTTTCACGATCTCCACGGCGGCGGGGATCAGTTCCGACAGTTCTTCTGCGGAAAATTTCAGTCCGTTTGCGCCGAAGGTATTGGTGGAAACGATATTGCTTCCGGCGTCGTAATAGCCTCGGGCAACGGCCTTCACCGCCTCCCGGTGGGTCAGATTCCAGGCTTCCGGCGCCTCGCCGGGGGCAAGCCCCGCCTTTTGTAAAAGGGTTCCCGTTCCTCCGTCCAGAAGAAGGAGGTGATCTTTCATATAGTCTCTCAGGTTCATGTTTTTTCCTTATTTCCCCAAAATATCCGACAGATTATCCCGGATCTTCCGGGCCACGTCGGGCTTGTTCATAGAATATACGTGGACGTTGCAAATATTGTTTGCGTAAAGATCGATGATCTGGTCGGTGGCGTAGGCGATGCCCGCCTGCTTCATGGACGCCGGATCGGCGCCGAATTTGTCCACGATGGCCTTGAAGCGCTGGGGCATAAACGACCCGGAAAGCTTTACGGCCCGCTCTACCTGGTTGGCGTTGGTAATGGGCATGATCCCCGCTACCACCGGCACGGTAATGCCCGCCTCCCGGATCTTATAAAGAAAATTGTAGAGCAGATTATTGTCGAAAAACATCTGGGTGGTCAGAAAATCGCACCCCGCGTCCACCTTTTCCTTCAGCCGCTTGACGTCGTCCTTCTGGTTGGCGCTTTCCGGGTGGATCTCCGGATAGCAGGCGCCGCCAATGCAGAACCCCCGGTCCTTTAACTCCCGGACCAGCTCTACCGCATAGCGGTAATCCCATTTCTCCCGGTCCTCGCCCATCCGGTCGGCGGGAATATCTCCCCGCAGGGCCATAACGTTTTCGATCCCTGCCTCTTTCATGGCGCAGATCCGCTCTTCCACCGAAGCGCGGGTGGAGGAGACGCAGGTCAGGTGGGCCAGCGTGGGCACCCCGTGATCCTTCTTGATGCGCTTTGCAATCTCCAGGGTGTATTGGCTCGTTCCCCCGCCCGCCCCGTAGGTCACGCTCATGAAGGCCGGCTTCAGAGCGGCAATTTCGTGTACCGCCGTCTCCACCGCCTCGAAGGCCGTGTCGGTCTTGGGAGGGAATACCTCAAAGGAAAGGGACGGGAGTCCGCCCCGCAGAAGGCCGTCGATTCTCATAAAAATACTTCCTTATTATGCAAAAAAAGTTAAAATCCGATCCAGATAGGGCTGAAGAACCCTGTTCTCCGACAGGAAAATTTCGTGCTTGGACTCGGGGATAAAAACCAATTCCCCGTGGGGGATGCGGGCCACGTATCTTGCCTGGGGCTTCGGATGGACGAAATCGTCCTTTTCCGCCTGGAACAGCAGCACCGGCGCCTGTACCGTGGCGCAATGCCCCTTGTTCAGCAGCCACCGGGTCACGCCAAGGGCCTGCAAAAGCCAGCCGTAGGTGGGGGCCGACGTCCGCAGATGGCGATAGTGGATCCGCTTCTGGTGATAATAGGAAAACCGCTCCGGCGAGGTCCCGGCGCTGGCTTCAAAGGGTGCGTCCTCGTCAAAGTCCGGATAATCCAGCACCCGCTTTTTCCCGTTGCCCGTAAGACAAAGGAAGAAGGACATCCATTCTGCCAAAAATCCCGGTACGTTGGCGGTTTTTGCGGCAATCATGGGGGCGTTCAGCACCGCCCGCCGGAAGGTCACGGGATATTGGGACAGATACATCCCCGAAACCGCGCCTCCCATGGAATGGCCGAAAAGATACAGGGGCAGATTGACGGCGTTCGGCCGGACGACGCGCTTGATAAACAGCTCCAGATCGTCCACGTAATCCTGAAACTTGACGGCGTGCACCAGACAGGGATTGCTCACGCTCCGGTGAGACCGTCCGTGTCCCCGCTGATCGTAGACGAAGACCGAATACCCGGCCTGCAGGAAATAATAGGCCATTTCCCGGTATTTCTCCGCCGATTCCGTAAAGCCGTGGCAGATCACCACCGCCCCTACGGGATCGGAGCAGAGATAATATTCGTAATGAAGCCGCATCCCCCGGACGATGGCCAGAAAACCCTTGTTGCGGCAACGCTGCAGCAGAGGTTCTACCGTGTTTACCATGATCTCGTCGTACCTGTCCTCCGGGATTACGTCCACGTGGGTGGCTCCCCGATGGGGAGAAGAATAAATTTCGCTCATAAAAAGCCTCTCGATCGTGTGTAGATTACGTATTTATCGTATTTCGCCGGGGTGAGATCTCTGCGCCCATTGCCTCCCCCGTGGATGGCCGCTACGTTTCCCTCCCCCGTGCAGGGAGGCGCTTGCGGTGGAGGGATCGTTCTTGCGCAAATGATACTTTTCTAATTTTTCAAAGTGTAATGCGCAATATTAAAAAGCGTTGCGTAATCGTCCTGCCTCCCCTTAGTAAGGGGAGGTGGCGCGGCGTGTCCGGCCGCCGTGACGGAAGGGATTGACCGCCGCTTCTGCTCCTGGTTTGTGGTTATCGGCAGGTGTGAATCATCCCTCAAGGAGCGGCGCACGAAACCCTGCCTTCTCCGGAGCGCCATGCGAGGGGGAAGGTGGCAAAAATCGCAGATTTTTGACGGATGGGGTTTCTCCGGCGCAAATGAAACTTCCCGTTTCCCGAAATCGGTGATGTTTTCCTTCGGAAAGTGAAGTTGTTGTACAGTGAAGTTTGCCTTCTGCAAGGGAAGTTCGCCTTACGGTGAGAGGGGGACCCCTGCCCAGCTCCAACGCAAGTATTGCGTTGGCCTTCGCTTTCTTTTTGGTTCTTTTTCAGCTACGGCAAAAGTGTCGACCATCGAAAAAGATCGGCGTCTGCGACTTGACTTTTTCGGGTCTCACTTTTTTCTCGTGAAAGAAAAAGAACACCGCTTCCCCCCCCCCTTAAATCAATTCTCCCCAGGGGAACTCGTCGAAGGTGCGCAGGGCCACGCCGTCGAAGGTGGGGATCAGGGCAAGGACCCCGTCCCGCCGCAGGCAGAACAGAATCTCCCGGATCTTTTCCGGGTCGGTGCGGTCGGCGAAGCGCACCGTGTCCAGCAGCATTCCGTCGTCCAGCCGTTCCATGGCCGTTCGGGTCAGACGGTAGGCGCTTTCGTTGTTTGCCCCTGCGATATCCGGGGTCAGAATCCCCTTTTCCTCCAGTCCCCGCAGGGCGTTTTCCAGAATGGCGTGATGCTTTTCGTCCATGATCCGGTCCACGGCCGCCGAAAGGGAGGGCAGGCCCAGCTCGTCCAGATAATTCCGCAGATACAGGGCCAGATCTCCGTTTTTCAGATCGTCGGCAAGGAAGGGGGCGTTGATGCCCGAATCCTTGGTGCGGGCCCGGAAGGCGTGCAGCACCCGGATCAGATTCCACGCCACGTATTCTCCCTTCGTCAGCCGCAGATCCAGATGGGTGTAGGCGCCGAAATCCGGCCGATACTGGCCGCAGAAATTCCGGTTCAGCAGCTTCAGCAGCCGGGGACGGTCGAAGTAGGCCTCGAATACGTGAACGTCCTTCCCCTCCAGCCAGGTATACAGATACCACATAGGGCCGATATTCAGCAGATACAATTCCCCGTCCACCGAAGAATGGCGGCCCATCATCAGGGTGCGCTCCGGGGTCAGAGCAAAGGCGCAGAGCAATCGCTGATCCTCGGTCAGGGAGATCTTTTCTTCTTCGTAATTTACGGTCAAAATCGCCCGAAAGGGAGAAGCGGGGGTCGCCTCCAGGTCGGAAGACCGCAGGACCGTCAGCAGTTCCTTCGTTGAATACAGATATCTCATTCCGTGATACCTCCCGGAAAACGGTTTTTCTCTCCGATCCGTCTGGAGGGAGCTTCGTCGGGCAATCCCGCAGGGGCCGTCAGGGATTCTCCCGGCTCCTCGTCCAGACGCAGCAGCCGTTCCACGTCCCCGCCGGGCACCAGCCGGGCAATGGTTTGCCGCCGCTCTTCCTCGGTAGAGGGGTCGGTTTTATGGTTCATCAAGGGCTTTTTCCCGAAAATCCGGTTCCCTACCCGGGTGATGAACAGGGGCCGGAGATTCAGATTCCCCTCCCGACCGTTCAGAGGCTTGACGATCTCAAACAGGGCAATGGAGGGGTCCTTCGTCGCCCATTTTACTAAAAATTCCGCAGGCGTTTCCCCGGCGATCTCTTCCCGGTCGGCGGAAAAATCCTTCGTTTTGGAATCCCAAAGCCGGTCGGCGGTCTCCACCGAGCCGCAGAGACCGAATTTGTTCACCGCGGCGCAATTCCGTAGCGTTTCGGCCACCGTTTCCCGGATCAGATCCTCCTCCACCACGTCGGCCAAAAGCTCGTTTCTGCGGATGCAGAGGGCCTTTCCTTCCCGATCCACGATCCGGGGATCCCCGTCCCGCTTTGCCTCCTCCCGGTTTTTGGCCAGCTCGTAGCGGCGTCGGGCGTCGGGCTCCCGGTCAATGGCGTCCAGCTCCTTTTCCAGGGCCGGGATCCGGTCCTTCCGGTTCCGGGTGGAGGAGCGGCGGCGGTATACGGTAAAATACAGCCCCAAAAATCCGCCGAAGGGCAGAAGGGTCGCAAGGGCGATGACGGCTCCGTTGTTGGGGTTTGGAATTTCTTCCCCCGTCAGTCCCTGCTCCACGCCCTGAAGGGCGTCGTAATAGGAGCGATCCCGGCAGATGCAGTCCTCACAGGGAAGGCCGCACCCTCGGCAGGACAGAATTTCCGTCCCGTCCTCCAGGGTCGTTCGGGTCAGCCCCTCCCCGCACCAGCAGGTTTTGCAGACGCAGGAGGAATAGTTCCGTCCGCAACCGAGACAGTCGTAGATCATATGCTCCTTGGTTTCCGTCCGGGAAAATTCCCGTCCGCAGCCGCACAGCCCGTCGTAGGCCGAGGCAAGGGCGGGCAGAGACAGCGCAACGACCGCCACAAGGGTCAGAATCAAGGTCAAAAGCTTCTTTTTCATGCGTTTACCCCCGTGATCAGAGCGATCAGAAGATAGACCACCGACGCTCCCAGGGAGATGACCATGGGTTTGGCGGCGCGGAGCTTGGGCATATGCTCAAAGCGGTCCTTGGTGGTGGCAACGCCCATGGCGAACTGCCCCATAACGTAGAAGGGGATCATTACGTTCCAGCCGAGGCAGAACTGCACCAGCAGAAACAAGGTGGAGAAGGGCACCCGGTAGAGCCAGTTGCGCCGCCGGGAGGAAAGCATCATGTCGTAGAGCGTCACCTCCACCCCCGTCAGGGCAATGGTCAGGATCAGATAGGCGAGGATGCTCACGGCGTCGGAATCGGCCAGCACCACGCCGAAAATAAGGTAAGGCAGGGCGCAAAGGATCCCAACGATGGTAAAACGGTCGAATTTCATCGGTCAGCCCTCCTTATTTCAGAGTAAAGGTCAAGGTCATCACGGCGAAGAGCAGGAAGGCCCAAAGCACCGTCAGGACTACGCTTTTGAATAAATGCTTCTCTCCGAACTGCTCCCGCAGTACCTCCAGAACGTTTCCGACGACCCACAAAAGGCTGACGACGCCGAAGGACATGGACACCGAAATGGGAAAAACGATCCGGAGCAGAAAGCCGAGAATCAGCAGAGACGAGGGATATACGCAGGCCCCCGCCAGGGAGGCGAACATCCGGAAGGGACGGATCCGCTCCTTCCGGCAGATCAGAGACAATCCCTGGGCCCCCGCCGCAAAGGTCGTGGACGCCACGCCGCCTACCAGCAGCCCGACTCCCATGATCGCCCAGAGCCGTCCCGCCGAGACCAGATCGGCAAAATACCAATCCAGACCGATCAGCAGATAAAAGGCGGCAAAATAGACGCCGACCCCCGCCAGAAACATGGGCCAGTAGGATTCGGTGATGTTTTCATACAGTGCTGCCGGGCGCAGAGCGTACCGGAGCCACCGCCGGCAGATCCGGGGCAAGGATTCCCTGGTAAAGGGCAGACGGAAGGCGCTCAGATCGATTTTCCGCCGCTCCTCCTTCCGCGTTTTCGGCGCGGATTGCGGTTCCTCCCGCTCCCCGGGGAATTCGGAAGACTCCTGCCGGATTTTTGGGGATTTTTCTTTTTTGATCTTTTCTTTTTTCGGTCTTTCTTCCCGGGGGGATTCCTCCATCAGCTTTTCCGCTTTTTCGGAAATCGCCTCGGAAAGGGCAGACAGGGAAAATTTCTTCTTTTTCTTCGGGGGATCGTCGGCCTGCTTGGCGTCTGCCTCGGACGCTTCCGGCGTGGAGGCGTATTCCCCCTGATCTCCCGGATCGGCAATGGTGAAATCGAAAGAAGAAATATCGAATTCTTCGTAGGTACCGTTTTCCGGCTTCTTTTCTTCCGGCAGATTTACGGCATCGGTCTCATAGGGCTCGTTCGGCATGATGAATCTCCTTTCGTTTTCTCAGACGACCGTGGCGGCAAAGGCTTCTTCGGCGCAAAGCCGGTCGCCTCCGTAGGGCACCGAGGTTCCCCGGACGGTCTGCTCGGTCTCGTGACCCTTGCCCAACAATAACAGCAGATCTCCCGGCCGGCATTGGCTCAGGGCGTAGGCGATGGCCTCCCGTCGGTCGTGAATGCGGATATAGTCGGCGCCGTAATGCTTCAGCATCACCTCTGCCTCGTCCATGATGGCGTCGGGGTCCTCGTCTGCCGGGTCGTCGTCGGTGAGCACGATATAATCGGCGCGCCGCCCCGCTACGTCGGACATCTCCGTGCGGCGGTCGAGGGCCTTGTTTCCGGGGCAACCGTAGACCACGGTCTTCCGGGCATCGGGATGGAACCGGTCGGCGTAATCAAATACCTTTTCGAAGGAAAGGCCGTTGTGGGCGTAGTCCACGATGACCGAAACCCCGCCCAGGGTGAATTGCTCCATGCGTCCCTTTACCGTGGCTTTCCCAAGTCCCCGCAGGATGGCGTCTTCGCCGATTCCCACGGCGCGGGCGGCGGCAATGGCGCAGAGGGCGTTGGAAATATTGAATTCCCCCGCCATCTTCAGGGTCACCGCAAGGCCGTTCAGATCGGTGCCGTTGACGGTGAAGGCAAGTCCCTCTTCGGTCAGACAGATCCCGTCGGCGTAATAGTCGGCGGTGGGGTCGGTGAGGGAAACGGTTTTGATTACGGGGCAGGTTGCGGCGGCCAGCATATCGGCGGCGTGGGGGTCGTCGAGATTCACCACACCTACCCGGCACAGGGTCAGCATCTTCTTTTTGGCAGTCTTGTATTCTTCAAAATCCTTATGCTCCGTGGGGGAGATGTGGTCGGGGGAAAGATTCAGATAGATCCCCGCCGCAAATTCCACCCCCGTCACCCGGTCGTATTGCAGCCCCTGGGAGGAAACCTCCATGACCGCGGCCTTCGCGCCGTCCCGGGCAAAGCCGTGAAGCAGGGCGTAGAGATCCAGCGCCTCCGGAGTGGTTCCGCTTTTCTTCCGGGGCTGACCGCAGGACAGAGCCTCGTTGGTGGAAATAATGCCGTATTGTCCGGCAAAGGCTTCGTCGAAGATCGCTCCCAGCTGATAGGCGCAGGAGGTCTTTCCTTTCGTGCCGGTGATGCCCACCAGAGGATATTTCGCGTCCGGCCGACCGTAAAATTCCCGGGCGATGAGGGGCATGGCCTTGCGCACGTCGGTGACCAGAAAATGGGGCAGGTCCACCTCCGGATATTCGGTTTCGGAGAGATAGGCGGCGGCTCCAAGCGCTGCGGCGTCGGCCAGATATTGACCCTTGAACCGAACCCCCTTGCAGAAAAACAGCATTCCGGGGAGCGCGGATTTGGAGTCGCACCCGATGGCCGAGGGCACGAAATCTCCGTCTGTGACGGCGTCTTTTTTCAGTAACCCTTCCCGGGTCAGGAGCATACGAATTTCGGAAAGATTCATTTTTTTTGATCCTTTTATTTCACGAAAATGTCAACGGTGTCGAAGATTGCGAATTTTTTTCGAAATAGTTATGAACTGTGGAAAAAGGCGAATCTTAACGGGTTTTTCCACCCAATCCACAGAGTTATCCACAGAAATCCTTGAAAAAACCGGGAGTTATCCACAGGATCTTTGCAAACTCTTTTTGAACAATTCGGCCTCAATCGTTCCGAATTTTGTCAAAGGAAACGAAACTTTTGTGAACCGGAGACCATGGCCTCGCCCCCGTCTTGTTCCTTTGTAGTGAAGCATTTCGGAGAAAAGTGACGTTCGCCGTTCCGGCGAGAGATTATCCCTTATAACCTCCCGGCGCAAGTATTGCGCCGGCCTCCGCTTTCCTTTGGTGCTTTCCTTTCTCGCGAAAGGAAAGTACGCCGTTCTCCCCGAATCCCGGTGAAGTTTGCCTGCGGCAAGTGAAGTTGCTTTGCAGTGAAGTTTTTCGGAGAAAAGTGATGTTCGCCTTGCGGCGAGAGGCCTTTCCCTGCTGAACTCCGGACGAAAGAATTTCGTCCGCCTCCGCTTTCCTTTGGTACTTTCCTTTCTCGCGAAAGGAAAGTACACCGTTTCCCCCGTTCCCTCAGCGGATCCAATATTTTTTATCCAGCGACCGGTAAAAAGAGGCCTCGGAGACGTGCTCGGGACGGATGGTTTCGCTGTGATCCAGATCCGCAATGGTGCGGGCCACCTTCAGGATCTTATCCCGCGCCCGCATGGACAGCCCCAACCGGTCGAAAATCGTCCGCAGGGCATCGTCCGCTTCCTGCGAAAGGAAGAAGGAGTCCCGGATCTGCGCCGGGGTTGCGTGGGCGTTGCATTCGGTGGAGGATCCGGCAAACCGCTTGCGCTGTATTGCCCGGGCTTCTTCGACCCGCTTCCGGATCACCGCCGAGGATTCCGCCGAGGCGTCCGGCTTGGTCACGTCGATATATTGTACCGGTGGCAGCTCGATCTGCAGATCGATGCGATCCAGCATAGGCCCGGAGATCTTGGCCAGATACCGGCTGACCCCTTGCGGCCCGCAGGTGCATTTCCGGGTGGGATGCCCAAAATATCCGCAGGGGCAGGGATTCATGGCGCAGACCAATTGAAAGGAGGCCGGATAGGTCAGGGATTTCGCCGCCCGGGAGATGGTTACCTTCCCATCCTCCAAGGGCTGGCGCAGGGCCTCCAATACCGGCTTTGAAAATTCCGGCAATTCA
The DNA here is from genome assembly GCA_045543655.1 of Eubacteriales bacterium. Lineage (GTDB taxonomy): Bacteria > Bacillota > Clostridia > Oscillospirales > UBA644 > RGIG995. The sequence goes on along the minus strand of JAZPXN010000044.1, from coordinate 29,305 downwards.
TCCAGAAACAGAATCCCGTTGTGGGCCAGAGAGATTTCTCCCGGCTTTGGAATGCTTCCGCCTCCGGCCATGCCCTGAACGGTAATGTTGTGATGGGGCGACGCAAAGGGACGCACCGCCGACAGAGGTTGATTGAAATCCAGCTTCCCCGCCACCGAGCGGATCTTGGCCGTTTCCAGCATTTCCGCGTCGGACAGGGCCGGCAGAATGGTGGGGAGCCGCTTTGCAAGCATACTTTTCCCCGTCCCCGGAGGGCCGATCATCAAAATATTATGTCCCCCCGCCGCGGCGATCTCCAGCGCCCGTTTCGCTCCCTGCTGACCGCAGACCTCGGCAAAGTCTACCTCGTATTCCTTGGGTACGTCCTCCGAATCGGCGGTCACCGGCGGATGAGGCACCGGCTTTGGACCGATCCCCGCCAGCGCATCGCACAGCTCCCGCACCGACGAGATACCGAAGACCCGGATCCCCTTGGCGGAGGCCGCCTCTTTTGCATTCTGCTTCGGCACGAACAGATCGGTAAAGCCCAGCTCTACCGCCGCCAGGGCCGCCGGAAGGATGCCGGCGCAGGGGCGCAGTTCTCCCGAAAGGGCCACTTCTCCCAGGAAGGCCGCCGTCTTCGGCAGAGGGGAGATCTGTCCCGTGGCAGCCAACAGGGCCAGCACCATGGAAAGATCGTACCAGGAGCCTTCCTTGCGCACGTCCGCCGGGGCAAGGTTCAGGACGTAGTCCGCTTCGGGCAGAAGAAAGCCCGAATTCACCACCGCCATGGAGATCCGATCCCGGGCCTCCTTCATGGCCGTGTCCGGCAGACCCACGATGCCGATGACCGATTTCTTTTCCCCCATCCGGAAATCCGCTTCGGTCTCCACCGCGTATCCGTCGATGCCGTTCAATCCTACGGCGCACACCTTTGCTACCATATTGCAATCCTGCTCCCTTGCTGAAGATTCGGCGAAAGGACCCGGCGTGGGGGAGAAAAATCCGGTTTGCAACCCCGGTTTTCCCTTGCGGAATTCCCCGAAATCACACCGATTCCCCTTCTCCGAGCCGTAAAATCCGTTTTCGCGTATAATAGTCCATTATATATAATAATATATAATTGTGATATTTATGTGTCAGAATTTAAAAACTATGGAATATTTTAAATTTATATGCTATAATATAATAAATATTATCATCATTACCGCCCCTGGCTCTGCGGAGCCTTGGGTCAAAGGAGAACTTGCAACATGGGTTTGTTTGGAAATCTTTTCGGCTCTTACAGCCAGAAGGAACTGAAGAAGATCGCTCCCCTGGTGGAGAAGATCGAATCGCTGGAAGAGGAATATAAAGCGCTCACCGACCGTCAGCTGCGGGACAAGACCGACGAATTCCGCCGTCGCTACGCCGAAGGGGAGACGTTGGACAGCCTTCTGCCCGAAGCCTTCGCCACCGTCCGGGAGGCCTCGGACCGGGTGCTGGGGATGCGCCATTTCCATTGTCAGCTGATCGGCGGGATCATCCTTTATCAGGGACGCATCGCCGAGATGCGCACCGGGGAAGGAAAGACCCTGGTGGCCACCCTGCCTTCGTATCTGATGGCGCTGGCCGGCAAGGGGGTGCACGTGGTCACCGTCAACGATTACCTTGCCCGCCGCGACAGCGAATGGATGGGGAAGATCCATACCTTCCTCGGGCTGAAGGTGGGGCTGATCGTCCACGAGCTGGATCGGGAGCAGCGCCGGGGGGCCTACGCCGCCGACATCACCTACGCCACCAACAACGAGATCGGCTTCGACTATCTGCGGGATAATATGACCCGTTACCAGGTCAACCCCGGGGATCCTACGCCCTACCTGCCCCCCAAGGTTCAGCGGGGCATGAATTACGCCATCGTCGACGAGGTGGACTCCATCCTCATCGACGAAGCCCGTACCCCTCTGATCATTTCCGGCCAGGTGGAGGAATCCGACGAAATGTATCAGCGGGCCAATACCCTCGTCAAGACTCTGATCTGCAAGAAATATAAGGAGATCGACGCCAAGAACGAAGAGCCCCACGACGATTGCGATTACGTGGTGGAGGAAAAGCACAAGACCGTTTCCCTTACCCCCCGGGGCGTGGGCAAGGTGCAGGATTATTTCGGCATCGAGAACTATTCCGACCCGGAAAATATTGAGATTCAGCATTACGTCAACCAGGCTCTGCGCGCCTACGGGATCATGGAAACCGACGTGGACTACGTGGTCAAGGAGGGCGAGGTCATCATCGTTGACGAATTCACCGGGCGTCTGATGTACGGACGCCGGTATTCCAACGGCCTGCACCAGGCCATCGAGGCCAAGGAAGGGGTCAAGGTGGAAAGCGAATCGAAGACCCTTGCTTCCATCACCTTCCAGAATCTGTTCCGCATCTACGACCGCCTTTCCGGCATGACCGGTACGGCCATGACCGAGGAAGACGAATTTCTGGAGATTTATAATCTGGACGTGGTGGAGATCCCCACCAACAAGCCCTCCCGCCGGGAAGACCACGACGACCGCCTCTTCAAGACCGAGATGCAGAAATACGCCCATGTGGTCAAGCAGGTGGAGGAGTGTCACGCCAAGGGTCAGCCGGTGCTGATCGGTACGGTCACCATTGAAAAGTCCGAAAAGCTCAGCAAAATTCTTTCGGCCCATAAGATCCCCCACAACGTGCTGAACGCCAAGAATCACGAAAAGGAAGCGGCGGTCATCGCCCAGGCCGGCCGGAAGGGCGCCGTCACCATCGCCACCAATATGGCGGGGCGCGGTACCGATATCATCCTTGGGGGCAACGCCGAATATATGGCCAAAAAGCAGATGGAGCAGGAGGATTTCGATCGCGAAATGATCGTTCAGTCCACCTCCTTTGCCGAGACCGACAACGCCGATATCCTTGCCGCCCGGGCCCGGTACAAGGAGCTTCACGCCAAATTTAAAACCCAGGTCGACGCCGAGGCCGAGCAGGTCAAGGCCGCCGGAGGTCTTTATATCATCGGTACCGAGCGCCACGAATCCCGCCGGATCGACAATCAGCTTCGGGGGCGTGCCGGCCGTCAGGGGGACGTGGGTGAGACCGCCTTCTATATTTCTTTGGAAGACGATCTGCTCCGCCTCTTCGGCGGGGAGCGCATCTCCAATATGGGGATCCTCGATTCCCTGCCCGACGACGAGCCCATTGCCATGAGCCTCTTTACCAAGACCGTGGAAAATGCTCAGAAGCGCAAGGAGGGCGCCAATTTCAACGGTCGTAAGCACGTGCTGGAATACGACGACGTGGCCAATCAGCAGCGGATTCAGATCTACAAAGAGCGGGATCAGATCATGGCCGGCATGGATCTTTCGGAGAAGCTGATCAAAATGCGCCGGGACGTGGTCGACCGCCAGCTGGATACCTTCTGTGCCGGGGCTGTGGAGGATTGGAATCTGAAGGGCCTGCGGGAATATCTGGAGGGCAACCTCTATTTCCCCGTCCGGGACGAGAACGGTCCCATCGATATTTTGGAAGGGAAGACCGATCTGGAGGATCTGCGGGAGACCTTGATCAACGCCGCCGACAATTCCGCCCATCTGGTGGAAAGTCAGCTGACGCCCGAGCATATGCGGGAGTTGGAGCGCTTCGTCATGCTCCGGGCCATCGATACCTTCTGGATGGATCATATCGAGGCTATGGAAGAGCTGCGCCACGGCATCAATCTCCAGGCCTACGGCAACCGGAACCCCTTGGTGGAATATCAGCTGCAGAGCGACGAAATGTTCCGGGAAACGGTCTACGCCATCCGGGAGCAGGCGGTCTTCGATTGTCTGCGGATGTTCCGGGTATGGGCCACGAGCGTGCTGCAGCTTCCCGAATTCGTCCGGCAGGCCGAGGCTCGCAAGGCCATGGCGCAAAAGCTGAAGCTTTCCCACGTCAAGGTTCACGATCAGCCCGGCAAGACCACCGAGTCCGGCAAGGGCGTCACCGTGGTCAAGGGCAAAAAGGTTGGTCCCAACGAGCCCTGCCCCTGCGGCAGCGGAAAGAAATACAAAAAGTGCTGCGGTAAGCCCCAGTAAGAGGGCGACCCCTGCCCGCCGTAGTCGGTGAAGTTCGCCTTCGGCAAGTGAAGTTGTTCCACAGTGAAGGTTTTCTACGAAAAGTGATGTTCGCCTTCGGCGAGAGCATTCCCCCTGCCCCTCGGACGAATGGAATTCGCCCGCCTCCGCTTTTTCTTTGGTTCTTTCTTGTTCTCGAACAAGAAAGAACACCGTCCTCTCCCCCATGTCATTCATATTAAAAGGAGAAAAAACCATGAAAAACAAGAAGTTTATCGTCAAAGGAACTCCCATCGTGCCGTCGCTTTGCGGCATTCTTATGGCGGTTTTGTGGTATCTTTATTTTTACTTCGGCCAGGGCAAATGGACGGCGGATATGAATACCTTCTCCTTCTCCGAAATGGAGGGGCAGGAATTGTATCTTACCCTTCTGTCCCTCATCGTGCCGGTGCTGTTTTTCATCGCAGTGCTGTTTCTTGCGGAAAAAGATCCCCGGTTGGTGCTGGTAGGAATGATCGGCCCCATCGTCCAGCAGATGTCGCTTTTTATCGTCTATTTCAAGGATAATTCCCCGGACTATTTCTTCGGCGCGCCCATCCAGTTTATCGCCCCCTTTGCGGCGCTGATCCTTTTTGCGCTGACGGTGGAAAAGATTCTCCCCTCCAAATGGATTTTCGTGGGATTCTGCGGCCTTGCGGTGCTTCTTCCTCTCGTGCTCACCCTGTGCGGCGTGGGAGAATTTACCGTCACCCAGCAGGGCTACGACGCCGATTATAACGTGGTTCAGTATACCTATTATTTTTGGTCCGATTATCTGGCCTACGCCTTCTATTACGTGGGACTTGCCGCCCTCGTCGTCCAGATGCGGCCGCCCCGGAAGGAAGACCTGGTTTCCCTGGCCGACCTGCAGCAGGCCTACGATGAAAAAATGGCCGCCGAGAAATCTGCCGACGGGCCCGAAGCCCCTGCCGAGGAAGCCGACGACCCTTCCGAAGAATCCGACGCTTCCGAAAAAACCGTCGGAGAGGCCTAACGGTCGGCGAAAAACGGGAAGGAAACGGTACGTCGACGGTTTTTTGATATTTCCCCTTTTTGCAGATGCTGAAAGAAGATGACGCTGTTTCAATTTGCCAATCGGCAATGCACGGGATCAAGGGGCGATGCGCGCCCTGCCTCCCCTTAGTAAGGGGAGGTGGCGCCGCAGGCGACGGAAGGGATTGACCGCCCTTCTGTTACTGTTAAAAACTGCCACAAGGAAAAATACTACCCGAAAAGCCAATGCGCCCCAAAAGATACCTCCCCTGTGTAAGGGGAGGTGGCGCCGTAGGCGACGGAAGGGTTGTTCCGGCGCAAAGGATACTTTTTTATGTTTTTGCAAAACACAACGCACGAGAACCAAGGGCGATGCATTATCATCTGGCCTCCCCTTAGTAAGGGGAGGGGGACCGCCCGTGGCGGTGGAAGGGATTGACCGGGAGTGAGATTTTTTCCGTTCTCCCCATGCCGGTGATGTTTGCCTGCGGCAAGTGAAGTTGCAGGCAGTGAAGTTTTTCTACGAAAAGTGATGTTCGCCTTCGGCGAGAGGGTGATCCCTACGAAGCTTCGGACGAAAGAATTTCGTCCGCCTCCGCTTTCCTTTCTCGTGAAAGGAAAGTACACGCTCCCCCCGTTTTTCACTTTAACTAATCTTAAAGATTTCATATTATAATATTTCCGAAGGGAGGGAAGGCCTATGGGCATTATCACCGTGTTTCAGCGGGTGGAGAAGAAATATCCCATTACGCTGGAGCGTCGGGATGCATTTTTGGCCGAGATCCGGGATCGGCTGGAGCCGGACGCGTACGGAAAAAGCACCGTCTGCAGTCTTTATCTGGATACTCCCGACCGCCGGATCATCCGGGAATCGGTGGATGCCAAAGGCTTCGATAAGCCTGCCTATAAAGAGAAATTGCGCCTGCGCAGCTACGGCACGCCCGACCCCGATACCCGCGTATTTCTGGAGATCAAAAAGAAATACAAGGGCGTGGTCTATAAGCGCCGGGTGGTTCTTCCCCACCAAAAGGCCGTGGACTATCTTGCCGGAGGCGAAAAACCTCTCGCATCCCAGATTATGGACGAGATCGATTGGGCTTTCCGGTTTTACGAGACCCTGCGCCCGTCCATGCTGATTGCCTGCGAGCGGGAGGCCTATACGCTGAAGGAAAATCCCCGCCTGCGCATCACCTTCGACACCTCCGTCCGCTACCGGGAGACCGATCTGGATCTGTCCAAAGGACACGAGGGGATTCTGTTGCTCCCCGAGGATCGGGTTTTGATGGAGGTCAAGACCGAAGGCGCCATGCCTCTGTGGCTGGCCCACGCTCTGGACCGCCACGAGATCTACCCCGGCTCCTTTTCCAAATACGGCACCGCATATCTGAAAACCCTCAGGGAATCAAGGAATAATAAGGAAGGAAACTGAATTATGGAAGCGTTTTTCGAATCTCTCGCCGCCTCTACCGTCACTCCTCAGAACTATTTCCTCTGTCTCGGCGCCGCCTTTCTGTGCGGGCTGATCGTGGCCTTCGCCGCCACCTTCCGCACCCGGGTCAGTAAAAGCTTTTTTATTTCGCTGATCCTTCTTCCCCTCATCGTACATACCGTGATCGTCATGGTCAACGGCAATATCGGCACCGGCGTTGCCGTCATGGGGGCCTTCTCCCTCGTCCGCTTCCGTTCGGTCCCCGGGAAGGCCAAGGACATCGCCTCCATTTTCCTTGCTATGACCGCCGGCCTTGCCTGCGCCGCCGGATTCGTGGGCATTGCTCTGCTCTTTACCGTCATCGTCTCCGCGCTGATGATCTCCCTTGCCTTCATCCCTCTCGGTGAGAAGAATATGGAGCTTCGCATCACCGTCCCCGAATCCCTCCGGTATTCCCACGGCTTCGACGACCTTTTCGCCGAATATGCTTCCTCCTGCCGTCTGATCAAGGTCAAGACCACCGCCATGGGAAGCCTGTATAAGCTGACCTACCGCATCAAGCTGAAAAATCCCGACCAATCCCAGGAATTTATCGACAAGCTCCGCACCCGCAACGGCAATCTGGAAATCTCCCTGGCCGACGCCTACGACAACCCCGACGAGCTGTAAAATATCCGAAAATCATCCCGCCGTTGCGCCTGCAGCGGCGGCATTTTTCTGCCCGGAATCCCGAAGCCGAAAAACGTTTTTTGTATATTCTGCATAGTTTATATGTAAATTCTTGTGCAGGTGTAACAATTGACAGGCGTGAGGGGGTATGTTATACTTTAGTTGGGAATATCTCATTTTAACAAAAGCCGCCCAACGGCCCGAAAGGAGCGTTATTGATGAAAAAAGTATGGTATTTATGCTTGATTTTCGCCCTTTGTCTGTCCCTCTGCGCCTGCGGGACGGATGGCGCTTCGGAGGAAGAAGGGGTGTTCGGCATTCCTGCCCGGGTGGTTCGGGAGATCCAAAAGGCGTATTATGAAGATCATATCGATCAAATGGAAGGAATGTCCGCCGACGACGTGAAGATCCTTTCGTTTTACGGTGAATATTCCGGGGCGTACGCAGTTTTTCTGTCCGGGGCTCCGGTGGGCTATCCGCAGGCGGAATTCACGCTTCAGGTCAACGGCCTCCCGTTTATCTTTGCATCGTATCATACCATGGATATCTACTGCGACGGGGAAGTGTACGGCCTTTCCGAGGCCTTTGACGGAGGAATTCTGTCGGAAGCGGATCTGCAGGCGCTGTACGAGGTCTACAAGGCCCGTCACGCCGATGCGTATATCGAGCAGGACGTCCGCGCGGCCTATTATAACGAATTCGTCCGGGGAACGGATCGGGAGGCTGAGGTCTCTCCCGAGGCGCTTCGGGTGTGGATCTACGGGAAATATCCTTGCGGAATCGCAGTCTTTGTGACGGGGGATGAGGCTCATTCTCCCCAAAAGACGAAGGAAACGGTGGGATGTGCTTCCTTCCGGTACGATACCGATCAGCGCATTCTGTTCTTCACCGAAGAGGGGATCCTCACCCTGCCTCAGGCCTATGAAAAATGGCTCGTGAGCGACGGGGATCTTTTGCAGATTGAGGAGGTACATGCCCTGCGTTTTTCGATTGACACCGGGGATTGGATTCCGGAAAATACGGAGAGGTTTACCGCTTCCTGGGCGTCGGAGGTGCAAAAGCTTTATTACGGCCGTTATTCCTCGTATCCTCCGGTTGATTCCCCGGAAGATCTGACCGTCACCTTCTATGGAAAATATTCTGCGGGATATGCGGTCTCCGTCGCCCTGCCGGAGATGAATTACCGGTGGGAGTACCGGAACGAAGACACCTATTTTACCTCGTGGAACGGGCGTGGGATCTATTTCTACCGGGACGGAGCCTTGACCGATATTTCCGAGGTGACGCTGCCCGACGGCGAATGGAACGTCCTGCAATCTACCCACCGGACGGTTCATCCCGAATATTATTACGCCCCCGATCTTTGCCGGGCCTATTATGACCGCTATATCAAGGGCACTCCGGCAGAGGATACGGTGCGGATCGATTCCCTCTGCGTCTCTGCGGTTTACGTGAACAACGGCTGTATCGCCGGGATCGTGAAGGACGGCTCCACCCTCCCGGAAAAGGAGTGGTATGAGTCTGCCGGCGGCCACTTATTCCGCTATCCCACCGAGGCCCGGCTGGTCTTCCTGCAGCAGGGGGAGATCCACACGCTGGCGGAAGTGGGGAAAAACGGCCTGGTCTTCCGGGGAGATCTTGAGCAGCTGCATCTGTGGCATAAAAGCTATTATCCTCAACTTTACGGATCTTTTGCCGAGGCGGAATGCTCCGATGCGCTCAGCCTTCAGATCCGGCAGGATTATTACGACCGGAATCTGACCGAACATAACTCTTATTTTACGCCCGACCGCTTGGTATTGCAGTATTACGGCGCGTTTGACGGCGCTCACGCCGTGGCGATCTCCGGACCGCCCACCACCGACGGGGGCCACGTCGTGGTCGTGGAGGGCTTCTGCTTCGGTTTCGGCAGAGTTTGCCTTTACCGGGACGGCGTGTTTTACAGCCTGAATCAGGCTCTGAGGGAAGGGATCCTGACCCGGGAGGGGCTGTCCGCTCTTCACGCCGCCTACGAGGCCGTACACCGTTGAAAAAAGAAATTTGCCCCGCAGAAGAACGGTTCTTCTGCGGGGCTCGTACTGTCCGAAATCATAAAAACCCGTGGCCGAAATCGGATTGACTTTTCGGGGCGGATGAGGTATAATGAAGGTGCGGGAAAGGGACTGACGCCCCCCAAAAAAAGGCCGGATCTTCCGGTGGTTTTTGAACTTTTTCCGATTTCCGCCGGGAAAGACTTGCAATTATTTCCCGGTGTGGTATAATGAAGCCAAACGAGGCGATGAGCGCTCCGTTTTTTTGCTGAAAAACCCTGACGGAAAGAAACAAATTGAGGATTTTCCCCAACAAACCGCCCTTGCAGAAAAAAGCCCGCCGTGCTATAATAAAGCCGAAAGCGGAGTTTGCTTTATAAGGAAGTGTCAGAATGAAGCTTTCCATCGATTCCTTCCATCCTCAGCAGCGTTTCGGGGATAAGGAAGGGCTGAAAATGATCAAGGACGCCGGGTTTGACGGCGTGGATTACACCTTCTGCGGTCTTCCCGACGATCATCCCTTTTTCGGGGAAGCGAGTGGGGAATACGCCCGCCAGATGCGGGAATATCTGGATTTGATCGGTCTTCCCGTCGTGCAGGCTCACGCCCCCTTCGACCTGGCCTACGAAGAGCCCTTCGATCTGTCCTGCAGGAACTACGCCAAGATCGTCCGCGCTTTGGAGGCGGCGGCTCTTCTGGGAGCGCCGTGTATCGTGGTTCACGCCGTAACGGTGCGGGACCGGTCTGCGGATTTTATCGAGGATTATAATTACGAATTTTACCGCACGCTGGAGCCCTATGCGGAAAAATACGGCATTCGCATCGCCGTGGAAAATCTCTTCAACACCGACCGCAAGCGGAAGTCCTACAGCAACCGCCGCTGCGGCACGCCGGAGTTGGTCAACCGGATGCTGGCGCGGCTGGATTCCGAATGGTTTACCGTCTGCCTCGATCTGGGGCACGCGGCCATGACCGGCTTTGAGCCCGAGGAATTTTTGCGGGGGGTTATCCCCGGCGCCGTCACCGCTCTTCACGTGCAGGACACCGATTATCTGGCCGACCGCCATCAGCTGCCCTTTATCTGCGATCTGAACTGGCCGGAGATCATGACCGCCCTGGGGGAGACCGGATATTCCGGCACCTTCAACTATGAGCTGTGCCACTATCTGGCGAAATTCCCTTCCGAATTATATCCCTCCGCTCTGAGAATGGCCCACGACGTGGGACGGTATCTCATCGCCCTTTCCGACGAAGCCTGATCCCGTCGGGGATTCAGAATAGATGAAAAATATTCATTGATCTTGGAGGTAACACCATGACCAGAATCGTATTCAGTTTCGACGTGGAAGACTACGTCAATCCCTCCGGCGCGGATTCCGTTCTTCGGTACGCTCAGATCCTGCGGGAGGAAAATATCCGCGGATGCTTCAACGTCGTCGGCAAATTTGCCCAGAAGCTGAAGGAGTGGGGCCGGGAAGACGTGATCGAGGCGCTGAAATATCACGAGATCGAGATCCATTCCCTGGCTCATTCTTACCATCCCACCATCAACGAATATACCGATATTGAGGATTACGACGCCGCCGAAGCGGAATTTCTGAAGCAGGAGACCGAATGCGTGGAGATCCTGAAGGAAACCTTCGGCCGGGATTCCTTCCCCGCCGCCTGCCCTCCCGGATCGAATACCTCCTACGTGGCCCACTACGGCTACGCCAAAATGGGCATTCCCGTCTACGACGGGGACACCTTGCGGGATCTGAACCGGGCCCGTCCCATCAACGCCTGCAATATCTGGACCACCGACTACCATTATCTTATGGGCTATCAGTTCCGCAAGAACGACGAGGAGGCCATCCGCGCCCATTTCAACGAGGTGGCCGAGACCAAGGATCTCTATATCTGCTACAGCCATCCCAACATGGTCTCCTTCCACGATTGCTGGGACGAGGTCAATTATAATAAAGGAAATCTTCACGAAGAGCCCGATTGGGTTCCCTCCATCCCCCGGGACCCCGAAGAGATCGAGTTGATCTTCTCCCGCTTCCACTATCTGGTGCGGCTGATCAAGGCCGATCCCCGGTTCCGCATCGTCACCTACGGCGATATGGCCAAGGAGCTGAACGCCCACGAGCGGGTTTTGACCAAGGCAGATCTGCCTTTGATCAAAAATCAGCTGGCCGAGTATTTCTTCCCCGTCACTCTGCCCGATTCTTACTGTATTTCCGATATTTTCCACGCCTGCCGGGAAATGCTTCTGGGGGCCGAGGAGCATAAATGCGGCTGGGTTCAGGGCTTTTTGGAGGAACCCTTCGCCATCACCTCCCCCGTCACCGTCACCAAGGCAGAAATGATCGAATCCGCCAAGCGCATTCCTGCGGAAGGCTGGCTGCCCCGGTCGATCATCGTGGGGGCTGCCATTCTGGGCACCGCCGACTGGCTTCGGGCCGCTTTGGCCGTTCTCTGCGGAGAAGAGACCGTCACCGTCACCCCCGACGTATGGCAGATCGATATGGATCAGTTCCCCTCGGTCCGGGATCGCACCTATAAAGGCGTGTGGCTCCATTGGGATCTTTTGGAGGACAATTACCTGACCAAGCGCCTTCAGCTGCAGGGATGGACCTATCGCTTCGAAAAGGGCACCTGCCGGAAGGTTTATCCGTAATCACCCCTTCGGACGGGGGCGGTTACGCCGTTTTAAATCAACTATAATAGAGGAGGATATCTCTTATGACCGATATTATTTTCAGCTTTGATACGGAAGATCTTGCGAATATTGCGGGCTTTGACGGCATTCTGCGCACGGCGGAGATTCTGCGCAAGCATAACGTCCGGGGCTGCTTCCAGGTGGTGGGCCGTCTGGCCGAACTGCTGGAAAAGCACGGCCGGCAGGATATTATCGAGGCGCTGAAATATCACGAAATCGACAGCCACACCCTGGGGCATTCCCTGCACCCCACCGTCAACGAATGCACCGACCTGGAGGACTTCGACGAGGCCTACCGGATTCTGGAAGCACGGGAGGATGAAACCTTTGCCATTCTGAAGCGGATCTTCGGAATCGAAAAGCTTCATTGCTTCTGCCCGCCCGGCAACTCGGTCTCCTACGTGGGGCACTACCTCTCCGCCGATAAGGGCATTCCCGTCTATGCCGGGGACTTCGTCTACGATCCCGTCCGCCGCCGTCCCACCTATTTCTGCAATATTCTCTGCACCGATTACGATCTGAATCTGGAAGGCTTTCTGATGGTGCGGGATGAGAAGATGTGGCCCCTGCGCCTGCGCACCGAGGAGGAGATCCGGGCGAGATTCGACGAAATCGCCGCCACCAAGGATCTTCACATCTGCTATCACCACCCCTCCATGTCCATGTATAACGAATGGTGGGATATGGTCAACTGCTACGGGGAAAACGCTCCCGCCGATCAGTGGAGAGAATCCAAGCGCAACCCCGTGGAAATGACCGAGGGCTATTACAAAAACTTTGATTTCCTCGTGGGTATGGTGAAGGCCGATCCCCGCTTCCGCATTATCACCTATGAAAAGCTGGCCGAGCAGTATTGCATGGGCACCCGGAAGATCCGCCTGCAGGATCTCCCCGCCCTGAAGGCCCAGATGGACGAGGAATTCTTCCCCGTCACTCTGCCCCATTCTTATTGTATTTCCGACCTTTTCCACGCCTGCTGTGCCTTCCTTGGCGGCGCGGAAGAATACGAATGCGGTAAGGTTTACGGATTTTTGGAAGAGCCCTTCGCCATCACCTCTCCCGTCACCGTCACCAAGGCCGAGATGATCGAATCCGCCAAGCGCATCCCTGCGGAGGGCTGGCTGCCTCGGTCGGTCATCGTGGGATCCTCCATCCTGGGCACCGCCGACTGGCTTCGCGCCGCTCTGGCCGTTCTCTGCGGCGAAGAGACCGTCACCGTCGCTCCCGACGTATGGCAGATCGATCTGGATCAGTTCCCCAAACTACGGGATCAGGATCTGAAGCAGAAGTGGGTTGACGTCAAGGATCTGATGGACAACCACCTCTCCCGCCGGGCCCGTCTCCAGACCTGGACCATCCGTCTGCCCGAAGGCACCTGCCGCAAGTGTATCAACTAAAAAAACCTCCCCTGACAGCGCAAAAGAGAAGGCTCACCGAGCCGGCTCCTTTTATTGGGTGAAAAAATGAGATGAGGGGGAGGGGGGCGGGGCGGGGGCGTACTTTCTTTCTTGTTCGGGAACAAGAAAGAAAGTACCAGCTACGGCATAAGTGTCGACCATCGAAAAAGGTCGGCGTCTTCGACTTGGCTTTTTCGGGTCTCACTTAAAAGAAAGAAAAAGCACAGTCCGGCACAATGCTTGTGCCGGGGGATTGATGGAAGGCCTGGGTGCAATAGGAAGGTACCGGCCTTAACCGAGCCGGCACCTTCGTAAAGTGCGGTTAAAGAGTTTTTAGGTGAAAAACTTTTGCACCCCGCATAGAATAAATGCGTTCAAAAAGTCGATGCGTATATTGCATCCTCCCCCATGGTGGGGGAGGGGGGACCGTCGCTTGCGCCGGTGGGCGGGGTAAGAAAAAGAGTTCTCTTTCATTCAGTGCAAAAAAATCTCACTCCCGGTCAATCCCTTCCACCACTTCGTGGTCCCCCTCCCCTTACTAAGGGGAGGCAGGCTTACGCGCTATTTCTCTTTTTATATTGCTATCCGAGATAAGCTCTGCGAGAAAAGAATCACAAAGAGGTGACGCACTATGGTCGAGCCTCCCCTTAGTAAGGGGAGGGGGCACGGCGTGTACGGCCGCCGTGACGGAAGGGATTGCCCCCGCAAAAGATACTTTTCAAGTTTTCGGATAGCACGGCACAAAACCGAAGAGCGATGCACCCCATTGCACCTTCCCCCATGGTAGGGGACGGGGTGTCCGGTTCATATGCAGTCTCCCGCGCTGTTGTTGCCGGGGAAGTGTGTTTTGCGGCGAGAGGGTTCCCTCTGCCCCTCCCCGACGAATGAAATTCGTCCGCCTTCGCTTTCCTTTGGTTCTTTCTTGCTTCCGAATAAGGAAGAACACCGTTCCCCCGAATGTCGGTGATGTTTGCCTTTGGCAAGTAAAGTTGCGGTGCAGTGAAGTTTTTCTGCGAAAAGTGATGTTCGCCTTTTGGCGAGAGACGATCCCTATAAGCCCTCGGCACAAGGATTGTGCCGGCCTCCGCTTTTTCTTTGGTGCTTTCTTGTTCTCCGACAAGAAAGTACATCGTCCCCCCCCCCCCTCCGCCGTCACACCTCCCGGTTTTCTTCCCGCCATTGCTTGGGGGAGAGGTGATAGGTGCGGGAAAACTCCTTGTAAAACTGGGAATATTCCCCGTATCCGCATTCCTCCGCGATCCGGGACAGGGGGGTGGCGGTGACCCGTAAAAGCCATTCCGCCCGCTTCATGCGGTGCAGATTCCGGTATTCCAACGGGGTCATGCCGTAATCCTGCTTCATCCGGTTGATGATCTGATTCTTGCTGTACCGAAAGCGGAGGGACAATTCCTCCAGGGTGCAGGCCTCGCAGGCGTGCTTGCGCAGATAGGCGGCAATCTCGCCCCCGGGTCTTTCCGGCTCCTCCCGCTGATATAGTTTGGACAAAATCCGCAGGAACAGGGCGGTTTTTTCGGTCAGACTCCGCCTCTGCGCGTGGGCCCGGTCAAGGCGCTCCATCAGAGGCATCAGCTCCGAGGGGGAAAAATACCCCCGCCGGGGCAGAAGTTCTCCCCCGTTGCCCCACGTGCCGTCAAAATGAACGAAGAGGTATTTGGGACTTTCGGAGGGGTGCAAGGCGCTCTGCCGGGTCCCCTTTTTCTGAATAAAATATTCCCCCGCGCCGATATCGTAGGGCGTTCCGTCCTCGGTGAAATGCAAAACTCCCTCGAAGACGAGCAGCAGAACGTCGTATCCGCAGACCCGGCTCACGTGGGATTCCAAAGGCGCAAAATAGCGCAGAGACGCGTGAAGATAGCGAATCTCCCGGTTTAGGTCGATTCCGGTCACGGCGATCCCCTCCCTTTCCGTTTTCTTTATTATACCACATTATTGTGATATTTGCAATATATTATGTGATTTTTTCGCTTAAAAGTCGCTTCTATTTGTGATATAATAAAAGAAAAACGAGGATAGGAGAACGTATCATGTGTGAGAAAAAACTGAACCACGTTGATTTTTCCAAGGTTCGCATCACCGGCGGATTCTGGAAAAAGCGGCAGGATCTTTCCCGGAAGACCACCGTCCGGGCGGTCTACGACCGTTTCACCGATACCGGCCGTTTTGCGGCCTTGAACTGCGACTGGACGGAGGGCAAGCCCTTTCAGCCCCACGTGTATTGGGATTCCGACGTCGCCAAATGGTTGGAGGGCGCCGTCTACACCAACCGCCTCCACCCCAACGCCGCGCTGGAAAAAAAGATCAACAAAACCATTGATACCTTCCTGAAAAATCAGACCCCCGAGGGCTATTTCAACAGCCACTTCCAGACCCAGGAGCAGGAAAACCGGTTTCAGCACATGAACGACCACGAGTTGTACTGCGCCGGCCATTGGATGGAAGCGGCGGTGGCCCATTTTGAGGCCACCGGCGACCGTCGGTTTATCGACGCTTTGGGGCGGTATACGGATTATATCGTCAAGCGCTTCGTGGAGGACAAGGACACGGGCTTCGAGGTCCCCGGTCACGAGGAGATCGAGCTGGCGCTGTTGCGGATGTACGACGCCACCGGCGATGAAAAATACCGGGATCTTTCCCTGCATTTTCTGAATCTGCGGGGCGTGCATCCCCGGGCGCTGGCGGAAGACCACAAGCACGCCGACCTTGGGGGCTACGCTCAGAATCATCAGCCCGTCCGGCAGCAGACCGAAGCCGTAGGGCACGCGGTGCGGGCGGTCTATCTCTATACCGCCATGGCTGACGCCGCCGCCAAAACCGGGGACGAGACCCTGAAGGCCGCCTGCGAGACCCTGTTCAAGGATATCACCGAAAAGAAAATGTTCATTTCCGGCTCGATCGGCTCTTCCGCGAAGGGGGAAGCCTTTACCGTGGCCTACGATCTGTGCAATATGCTGGCCTACAGCGAGACCTGCGCCTCCATCGGTCTGATCTATTTCTGCCAGAAAATGCTTGCCATGGATGCCGATTCCCGGTATTCCGACGTGATCGAACGGGCTCTTTACAACAGCGTTTTGACCTCCACCTCTCTGGACGGCAAGGCCTTTTATTACGAAAATCCCCAGGAAATCATGCCTTATCTCCACACCCGGGACAACGGAGCTTCCGCCATCCGCTGGCCGAAGATGCTTCGCTCCGAGGTCTTCAGCTGCTCCTGCTGCCCGCCCAATATCGTGCGCATGATCCCCTCTCTGGGCAATTATCTCTGCTCGATTGCGGGGGATACGGTCTACGTCCATCAGTATATGCAGGCTGAGGTTGATCTGGGCGACGGAGTGACGGTGAAGATCGATACCAAATATCCCGAAAGCGGCAAGATCACCGTCACCGTCGTCGGCGCCGATAAGACGCTGGCCCTGCGCATCCCCGGCTGGTGCAAAAAGCACGGTTATCAAACCGAAAAGGGGTATACCTATCTGGAAGCGAAAAACGGCGTTCCCACGGTGCTGGATCTGCCTATGCCGGTGCAGTTTATGGAATCCCGTCCCGACGCGGTCTTCAATTGCGGCCGGGTGGCGGTGCAACGGGGCCCCGTTCTTTACTGTGCGGAAGAACGGGACAACGGCAAAAACCTGCGGGATCTCTGTCTGAACCGCCGCAACCGCTGGAAGCGGGGTCTGCACCCCGAGCTGGGCGTTCCCACGCTGACGGGCAAGGGCACCCGCCGGCGCTTTGACGACGGGACCGTCCTCTACCGGGAGCTGACCGACGACCGCATTCCCGTGGACGTGACCCTCATCCCCTACTACGCCATGGCCAACCGGGGCGAAAACGAAATGCTTTTGTGGCTTCAGGTGAAGTAACCGCAGGCACAAGGGCGCTTCCCCACGAAAAAACGAATTCCGATTATATAAAAACGAGGCTTGCTCATCGGGCAAGCCTCGTTTTTTGTGTGAATTTGATACCGTAACGGAAGAGGGAACAACCCTTCCACCGCAAGCGGTCCCCCTCCCCTTACACAGGGGAGGTCGATTTGGGGGCGCATCGCTCTTTGAGAAGATGCTTTCGATTCCGTGGAATGGAAAGAATCTCACTCCCGGGCAATCCCTTCCGTCACCTGCGGTGACACCTCCCCTTACTAAGGGGAGGCCCGGACATAGCGCATCACCGATTCGTTGTTATTTTCTCGCAGAGTCGCTCTCGGATAGAAATATAAAAGAGAAGGCCGCCCGTAATGCTTGCCCCACCTTAGCAAGGGGAGGTCGCGCCGTAGGCGACGGAAGGGATTGTCCCTGCGCAAATGTTACTTCCCTCCCCGCCGAAATCGGTGATGTTCGCCTGACGGCGAGAGATTTCCCCCCCCCTCAAAGGGGCGATTCTTCGCAAAAGTTCACAGAAATGTCACGCACCCTCCGATTTTTTTGACCGTGTAGGTTGACACGGTCTTTTGAATCTGCTATCATTAAAATGTAGGATACTAAAATCGAGGACTGCCCCCGGGTTCCGGGGCGGAAAGGAGACGGCGCAATGAAATCTCTGAAAGCATCGGTGTGGGTCATGGCCGCCATCGGCGTGATTTTGACCGTAGGCTCGATCCTGGTTTCCTTCGGTCTGTGGGAGGGCTTTTACAAATCCCCCTTCCTCATCCTTCCCGTGCTGATCTTCACGGGCGTGATGGTCTGGTGCCTGATCCGGTACCGCTTTTCGTGGAAGAAGATCGGCTTTTACCTCTGCCACGCTGGGATCCTGGTCATCATCGTCTGCGCCTTCGTTTCCTGGCTCTGCCTGAAGGACACCTCCTTCGCCATCCCCGTCAATCCCCACACCTTTTACGGCGAGGTCATGCAGGACGACGGGTCGGAATTGCGCTTCGGCTTCGAGATCTCCGTGGCCTCCTTCGAGGTGGAAAAATACGATCCCGACTACCGCCTTTACGATGCCTCCGGCGCCGTTTTGATTGAGTCGGTCTGGCAAAACCGGAAGGGCGTTTACGATCTTGGGGAATACGGCGCCCTCACCGTCGATGACCTGAAAAAGAACGGGGAATACCTGCCCTCCTACGTTTTCCCCGACGGCAATACCCTGGTGCGCCTCCCCGCGGTGGATCGATCCTACGAGGCGGTGCTTCAGATCCGGCAGGACGACGGCACGGTGCGATCCGAAACCCTCGGCGTCAACCACCCCCATACCTACCGGGGCTGGAAATTTTATCTCATGGGCTACGACGAACAGAACGGGGAATACGTCAATCTTTACGTGAAAAAAGACCCCGCCAATCTCCCCTTCGCCGTTGGCATCTGGTGCGTCATCGTCGGAACCTTCCTCACCTGCCTCCCCCTGAAAGCCCGGAAGGAGGGTGAAAAATGAACGGACTTGAAATTTTCGCCACCGCCCTCTGCGGGGCCTCGATTCTGTGCTACGCCGCCGCCGGCGCCTTCTTCCTCCGGCAAAAGGAGAAGATCGCCTACCTTCTTTCCGCCCTGGGTTGGCTTTGCAATCTGGGCATCTTCGTCAAAAACTGGTATCTCAACGGCTATCCCCCCTTCGCCAGTATGTATCAGGTCTTAAGCGATATTTCCCTGCTCTTCGTAGTGCTGATGGTGCTGATCGTGAAATTTAAGCCGGAACAGAAATGGGTCGCTCCCTATTTCTGCTTCGGTGCCATCGTCCCCCTGATGGGTACCCTTTTCATGGATCGCAATATGCGCTGGTCGCTGATGCCGGCGTTGCGCTCCCCCTATTTCGTCCCCCACGTGTTCAGCTACGTTTTGTCCTACGCTCTGTGCGCCGTGGCCTTTTTGCTCTGCGTCATCGGCCTTTTCCGGAAACGGAAGCGGGAGCAATACGAGGATGCCGCCTACCTTATCCTCCGCATCGCCTTCCCCTTCATGACCCTCGGCCTTCTGCTGGGGGCGCTGTGGGCCGATCAGGTCTGGGGCAATTACTGGACGTGGGATATCAAGGAGGTCTGGTCGCTGATCACTGCCGCCTTCTATCTCTGTTATTTCCACGCCCGCAGGGTGCCGAAGATGAAAAAATACGCCACCGTCTTCTCCCTCATCGCCTTCGGGGCGCTGGTCTTCACCTTCCTGTGCGTCAACGTTCTTCCCAACGTGGGCGGATCCATGCACACCTACACGTAAAAACCGCTGATTATTCCTGCGTTTTTATAGAAATTTTTGCTTCAAGGAGGTAAATTATGAAGCAGAATCATCCGAAACGGCTCCTTGCGGGGATCATGGCCTTCGTGCTGATCTCCCTGGTTTTCGTGGGCTCCGGCATCGTCCGGCCCGTGAAGGCCGTCGCCGCGGAGGGGACTCCGATCCATTGGGATTTCGAAGACGGAAATCTTGCGCCGTTTACGCTGGTCAGCGGCTCTTACGGCACCATTATTTCCAATATCCCCCAGGCTCATAACTATCCCTACGATCCCTATCCCCGGCAGGGCGATTATCATTTGTCCACGCTGGAATCCACCACCTATTACGGGGATGAGGAATCCCGCTACGACGATCCTGCCACCATGACCGTCCCCAACGAGAGCTACCAGTGCGTTCTGCACTCTCCCCTGTTCCGGCTGGACAGCCCCGAGATCAATTTCCTCGTGGGCGGCGGCAGCGAGGGGGTCTACGTTGCCCTCTGCGATATCTACGGCCGGGAGCTGGTCTGGGCCTCGGGCAATAACAGCGAGGTTATGACCCGGGTGGAATGGGACCTGAAATACGAGGATCTGGTGGGCGAATACGTCTTTATCAAGATCGTGGACGAGACCTCCGGCGGCTGGGGACATATCACCTTTGACGATTTCCACGCCTTCGGTTACGTGGACGAGACCAAGGAGATCCTCCCCGAGCCTCCCAACGAGATCCATTGGTCCTTTGAGTCCGGGGCTCTCGCTCCCTTCAAAGTTTTGGAAGGGGAATTCGGCACGGGGCTGATCGCAAGTTTCACCACCGAACGAAACAATCAGGCCTACGGAAAGATCAACAAGGATGGAAATTACTACCTCTGCTCCGTAGAAAAGGACGGAACCTATACTTCGTACAGCGAAGCCTATACCGGCGTGATCGCGTCTCCGACCTTCGCCATCAAGGATCCCACCGTCACCCTGAAGCTGGGCGGCGGGTCTCTGGAATATCACGACGCCAATACCCTTTACGTGGCCATCGTCCGTCAGTCCGACGGGACGGAGCTGGTGAAGGGAACCCTGGACAAGGTCACCACCTACGAATGCGATACCAACGGTGACGGCGTCAACGATACCACCCGCACCTCCGGCTATATGTTCCAGGATATCTCCATGACCATCCCCGAAAGCCTCTACGTGGACGGGGAACGGGTTTATCTTAAGATCGTGGATAAGGCCACCAAGAGCTGGGGCTTCATCTGCGTGGACGATATCCGCGCCAAGGGTGATATTATCAAGACCCCCGATCTCCAGGTCTCCACCGATTATCACGAGGTGGCCTGGGACTTTGAGGACGGCACCATTGCGCCCTTTAAGGTAAACGAAGGTGACACCCTGAATTCGGTGATGATTACCGATATCGTTTGCAATATCAATCTTGGCGTGAATAGTACCATTTTCGGTCAGGAAATCGGCAAAAATGGGAAATATTGGCTGAATACGCATATCAATTCCTATACCCACACCGTGGATAGCACCGGCAAAGTTACGGCAAAGAGCGTGAAGGGTGCGGAAGGGTACGTGGGCGAGTTACGCTCTCCGGTATTTGTTCTTGATCCCCAAAACACCGACATTACCATGCAGTTGGGCGGAAATCCCAACAACGTGGTTGCGGTCTATGATTCTGCTACCGGCACCAAGGTGGGCGAGGCCCACGCCGTGAACAAAGTGATCAACGGCGGCAATCAGAACTGGATCATGCAGACCCGTTCCGTGGTTTGGAACGACGGCTTCACCTATACGGAAGGGCAGGAACTGTACCTGCAGATTGAAGATACCACCACGTCCAACTACGGCTTTGTCTGTGTGGACTACATCCATTTCAGAGGCCGTACGGTCTCCGAATATCAGGATATTTCCTGGAATTTTGAGGATGGAACCGCAGATCCCTTTACCGTTTCGGAAAGTCTGAAGGGGCTGACTGCAATGGTTACGGATTTTGCCTACGACATCAATCTGAATACCGGCAATTTCAAAGACGCGTACAACCGTGCCATCGGCAAGAACGGTAATTTCTGGTTGAATACCGCCCTGAATAAAGCGCCTGTGGTCACCGTCACCAACGGTGTCTGCACCGCACGTCCTTCCGGACCCTCCTATAACGTGAATCTGACCGGAACCCTGCGGTCTCCTGCCTTCGTTCTGAATCCCGAAGACACGGAGATCACCATGCAACTGGGCGGAAATCCTTTGGACGGCGTTTACGTGTACGATCACGCCACCGGAGAAGTGGTCGGGGAAGCGCATCCCACCACCCATCCCAACAACGGCAACGCCGTCTCCTGGATGATGCAGACCCGTTCCGTGGTCTGGGTGGAAGGCTTTACTTATCAAAAAGGTCAAATCCTCTATATGGAGATTGTGGATAACACCTCTAATTCCTCCAACGGCGGATACGGCTATCCCTGCGTTTGCGTGGACAATATCCGCTTCTCGGGGAATTTGACTGCTCAGAATTATCAGAAGATCTCCTGGGGCTTTGAAGACGGAACTGCAGCTCCCTTTGAGGTCACCGGGGATTCGAATTTGAACCCCGTGATGATTACGGATCTTTCCTGGGACTGGAACTATAGAGGTGTCGGGAAAACTCTGACCGGAAATGAAATCGGGAAAAAGGGTTCCTATTGGCTGAATACCTATTTCAATGCGGCGCCCGTCATCACGGAAGCCGACGGAAAATCCACCGGAACGAACAATGCCGGCGGAAGCGAAGGTTATACAGGGAAGCTCCGTTCCCCCGCCTTCATCCTGGATCCCAACAATACCGATATTACCATGCAACTGGGCGGTAACGTGGGGAACTGCGTTGCGGTTTACGATCTCGCCTCCGGTGAAAAAGTCGGGGAAGCGGTTTCTGTAAAGAACGATTGGAAAATGACCACCCGTACCGTTGTCTGGAACGCAGATTTTGAATACGAAGAAGGGCAGGCTCTCTATCTGCAGATCGAAGATAAAACCACCTCCGGCTGGGCCTTCGTCTGCGTGGACGACATCTCCTTCTCCGGCCGTCTTGCGGAAATTGATTACGCCGAAACGATTTGGAGCTTTGAAAGCGGAACGTCCCTTCCCTTTATCACCAGTCATTCCTTCGGCGCGGGACTGATTAACACTTACGTTCAGAATCAGTCTGTCCCCCACGGAAAATATTATCTGAACACCGTTTTGTTGGCGGTTGGTTCCGGCTCTTTCGACAATAATATGACCGGGGAATTGGTTTCTCCCGAATTTTTCCTGAATCCCGACGATCCCATCATCACCCTTTCGGTCATGGGCGGCGGCGATAATTCCAGCAGCTACGTCGGCGTGTTTAGTTTGGAAACCGGCGAACTGCTGGCAAGAGCGAACGGTTCCGATTCTTGGACAGTCTGTAACCGCACCCTTGACCTGACCGGAAAGTTCATCGAAGGGGAACGGCTGATCATGAAGATCATCGACGGCACCGGCGGCTCCGGCTGGGTCTGGGTTGGTGTGGATAACATCCGAGGCAGTTTCGCCTTCCCGGAAGCGTCGATGCTGACCACCGTCAGCCAGGTCATGAAAGCCACCGGTTGGACGGAAGAAGCCTACGAAGGTCTGACCGAAATCATTGAAAGCAATACGAAACGTTACGGTGCCGAATATACCGCAGGGGCGGGGTTATTGGATGAACTGACCACCATGAAGGCCAAGCAAGCCCGCCTTGCGTCCAACGGCGTCAAAGAAGGCTCTTCCGAACTGAAGGAATGGATGGAAGAAATGGAAGCCTTGGCATACAAGATCCGTACTTCCACTCCCGCTCTGGGCAGCGGTCTGATCGCCTTCACGGTGCATCATCAGTATGCGGTAGACCATCAGAATACCCACAATATGTTCCCCTCGTACAATGGGGAAATCTCCGACAAGGCAAAATACACTCCCGGCGGCGCGGTGAAGGTCTTCGACGTGAAGACCGGCAACGTCTTTACCCTGCTGACCGATACCGACGGCCTCTACCGGGATCTGGACGTCTCCTACAATTCCGATAAGATCCTTCTTTCTTACCGTAACGATCGGAACGATACCTACAATATTTATGAATACACCTTGAACGACGATCGTACTGCCGTCGTGGAAACCAAGCAGTTGACGTCTCTCTCCACCGCAGACGACATGGATCCCATGTATCTGCCCAGCGGGGATATCGTGTTCTCGTCTACCCGGGATCCGAAATACGTCATGTGTAACCGTCAGATCTCCGCCAACATTTACCGCATGGAATCCGACGGCGCCAATATCGTCAAGATCACCTCCAGCACCTTGTACGAACGTCCTACCGACGTTTTGCCCGACGGGCGGATCCTGTACGATCGTTGGGAATACAACGACCGTGACTTCGCCAGCGCCCAGGGCCTCTGGACGGTCTACGAGGACGGCACCAAGCAGGATACCTATTACGGCAACAACTCCCCCACCGGCGCTACCATCGAGGGCAAGGTCATCCCCGGCACCAATAAGATCATGGCCACCCTGTCTTCCTGCCACGACGTTTCCTGGGGCGCCGTTGCCATCATCGACCGCTCCAAGGGCGTGGACGGCCGGGATCCCGTGGAAAAGACCTGGCCCGCCTCGGTTCAGGCCAATATCGGCAATCCCAACGAAAACAAGAACAACATCGACGCCTACAAATCCCTCACCGTCAAATACGAGGATCCCCAGCCCCTCAGCGAGGAATATTTCCTGGTCTCCCGCACCCTGCCCGGCTCTTCGAAGATGGGCATCTATCTGCTGGATATCTACGGCAACGAGACCCTTCTGTACGAGGATTCCTCCGCTATGAGCTGCTTCGACGCCACCGTCCTGCAGGTACGGGAAAAGGAGATCGACACCTCCGACCGCCGCAATTATAACGACGCCGCGGGCTCCTTCTTCATTCAGGACGTCTACGAGGGCACCCATATGGACGGGGTGGAACGGGGCACCGTCAAGACCCTGCGCATCGTGGAATCCGTGGACAAGAAATATATCTCCCAGTCGCAGTCCACCTCCTGGTCCGGCGAAGGGGCCCAGGCTCCCGGTATGAACTGGCACAGCTTCGAGGCCAAGCGGGTCATCGGGGAAGTCCCCGTCTACGAGGACGGCTCCGCCTATTTCGAGGTGCCTCAGGACGTGTTCGTCTACTTCCAGCTGCTGGATGAGGACGGCAAGATGATCCAGTCCATGCGCTCCGGCACCCTGGTTCAGTCCGGGGAAAAGACCGGCTGTATCGGCTGTCACGAGGATCGCCGCACCGCTCCCTCCACTACCAGCGGGCGGAATACCCCCATGGCGCTGGAGGCCAACGTGAAGGTCATTGACAATCCCGATTACGTGGCCGGCTCCAACCTGCCCATGACCATCGCCGTCAATACCCCCGACGTTCCCCAGAAGCGGATCTTCGACGCCGAAACCGGCACCGATCTTTTGGTGGATTACAACGATCCCCGGTATTTCCCCGAATATACCGATCTGCCCACCATGAACTTCCTCACCGAGGTTCAGCCCATCTTCACCAAGAACTGTCTCACCTGCCACGGCTATGAGAATCCCGAGGCCAACCTGACCCTGGTGCCCGATAAGGATATCGTCTTCAATGCGGCCTATATCAATCTTTGGGTCGACCGCAACAAGACCGGCGTGCCCTTTGAAAATCTGGTGGGCGCCGTAGGCGGCGGGGATTCCCGGTTCTATACCGCGAAGACCTGGGGCTCTTACGTCAGCCCCCTGGTGCAGAAGATCTATACCGACGAGACCCACAAGAACCTGCTCACCGATGCGGAAAAACGCCGCATTGCCGAATGGGTCGACCTGAACGGCACCTATTACGGCGATTATTCCACCAATTACGGCTATAATCAGGCCGGCCGCTCCCCCCTGACCGCGGCGGAACGCACCTCGCTGGGCGACACCCGCAGTCACGGCTGGACCGGCTTCCAGCTGAACACCTTCTCCATGGCCATCTATTTCGACAATCCCGAAAAGAGCCCCATTCTTCAGGGCAAGACCGGGGCCGAATACGATGCGGCGCTGGCCATCATCCAGACCGGTCTTCAGCGGCTTCGCACCAATCCCGACGTGGACTGGCGCGGACTTACCGCCGTCCCCGGCAATCCCAACCTTACCGTCAACCCCTACCGGCTGAACAAGATCGACCAATGGCGCTGTGATAAGGTCGGCCTCTACGACGCCATGGAAGCGGCCAACCGCGCGGCCATCGTTGCGGGCATCAAGAAATACGATTCTGATTACGAAGCCGTCATGGCGGCCAAGAATGCCGAGTGGCCCGGCTGGCCTACCGCCAACAACCCCGGCACCTATTACACCCAGCTTCCCGGCTGAGAAAGGATGAGATGAAATGAAGCTGAAACGAATTCTTTCCGGTTTCCTTGCGCTGATCCTGATGCTCGGGACGGCGCAGGCCACCCTTGCAAACACCGAAACCACCCCTTCCGGCCATCTCTCCCTCATCAGCGGGAGTAATCTGGACCGGGTCGCCATCCTTGACCGGGACGGCACCGCAATCTGGGAATTGCCCCGGGACGATCTGGGCTGGACGGAGGTCAACGACGCGGATCTGTTGCCCAACGGCAACGTGGTCATCGCCTCCCGCGCTTCCTCCGGCTCCACCGTTTATATGGTGCGTCCCGATTATCCCAACACCACCGGCTACGAGGTTCTCTGGACCTATTCCGTCCCCGCAGGCGGGGAAAACCATACCGCCCAGGCATTGCCCGACGGCGGCGTTCTGATCGGCGAGGCCTACGCCTCTTCCATCCGCATCGTGGAACTGGATCCCCAGGGCAGCGTCCGTAAGATCCTCGGCGGCGCGGAAAATCCCCTGCCCGATTTCCCTCTCGAGTCCAACGCCCACGGTCAGATTCGTCAGGTGTATAAGACCGACGAGGGCACCTATCTGGTATCTGCCGTCGACGGCGGCAAGACTCTGGAATACTCCTCTACCGGCGAAAAGCTGGCGGAATATCCTGCCGGCGGCTTTATGGCCGTGAAGGACAACGACGGCAACGTCATCGTCTCCGGCGGCAGCGACCTGCATATCACCTGCTTTGCCCCCTCCGGGGAACAGCTGTGGCAGATCGGTCAGGAGGATCTTCCCGAAGTGACTCTGGCCTGGCTTGCGGCGGTGCAGGTACTGGAGAACGGCAATCTCGTCTTCGCCAACTGGGGCGGACACGGGGGCGCCGTCGGGGATGCGGTCATTGAGATCACCGTTCCCACCGCCTCGGCTCCCGCCGAAATCGTCTGGAGCCTGAACAGCGGCAAAAATACCTCCAACGTGCAGATCCTCGACGGCATCGACGAAACGGTCTTCGACGGCCCCAAGGCGGAGGCGGCCTATACCGGCTCCTCCTCCGAATACCGCTCTCCCATCGACGTGGTCGGCTCCATGCTGACCGGCCTTGTCTACGTTGCCGACGAGACCAACGGCTCCGTGCAGATCCTCCGGGATCGCACCGGGATCATGATCGGCGAGATCTTCCTTTCCCAAAAGCCCAATACCCTCCTTCTTTCCGCGGACGGCAAGGTTCTCTACGTTGCCACCGGCGCCGAAAAGGGGAAGGTGGAGGCCTTCAATACCGTCACCAATACCTCCGCCGGCTCCGTGGACGTGGGGCACACCCCCTCCGCCCTGGCATTGAGCGAGGACGGCAATACGCTCTACGTTGCCAACCGCTTTAACGGCACCGTCCAGAAGATTCCCCTGACCGCCGGGGTCATCCCCACGGGCACCGTCCCCTCCACTCCCGTTTCCGTCACCCGGGAACCTATGAGCATGGCTCTGCGGGGCGATAAGCTCTACGTGGGCGGCCATCTCCCCACCGGAGATATGAACGACGGTACGGTCTCCAGCGAAATTGCGGTGGTGGATCCCGTCACCCTGGCCGTCAAAAAGACGGTCACCATGGTCAGCGGATCGACCAACCTGAAGGATATCGCTCTGTCCCCCGACGGGGAATACCTCTACGTCTCCCACGCCCTTGGCCGCTGGAACGTGGCCACCACCCACGTGGATCGGGGCTGGATCTATACCAACGCCGTCACCGAGATCCGCACCTCCGACGATACCGTCCGTGCCACCATGCTGGTGGACGATCTGGACTGGGGCGCCGCCAATCCCTGGGGCATCGACGTGACCGGGGATAAGATCGTGCTTTCGATCTCCGGCACCCGGGAAATGATGATCCTCGACCGCATCGGCCTGCGGGAAAAGATCGAAAAGGTCTGGTCCGGTACCCTGGGCGGCAAGGGATTTTTGGAAACGCCCGAGGATATCGCCGTGGATCTCACCTTCACCACCGCCTTCAAAAAGCGTATCAAGCTGGGCGAGGACGGCCCCCGGGGCATTGAGATTCTTGGCAATCACGTTTATACCGCCAATTATTACGGCGGAAGCGTCAGCATTTACGATCTTTCCACCGACCGGGTTTCCACCCTGGGTCTTACCACCTCCAAGGCGGAAGACGACGTCCGGGGCGGGGAACGGCTCTGGAACGACGCCACCATCTGTATGGGTCAGTGGCAATCCTGCGCCTCCTGCCACCCCGACGCCCGTGTGGACGCCCTGAACTGGGATAACATGAACGACGGCGTCGGCACCCCCAAGCAGGCCAGAAGCATGGTCGGCTCCTGGGCGAGAGGCCGGGTCATGGCCAGCGGCATCCGTGCCAATACCGCCGTGGCCAACCGGGCGGGGCTGAAGTATATCTGCTTCAATGAAAGCTTCCCCGAAAGCGAAATGCGGAAGATCGACGCCTTCACCGAAAATCTGACGGCCGAGGTCAGCCCCTATCTGGAAAACGGCAAGCTGTCCGAAAGCGCCTCCCGGGGCAAACGCCTCTTTGAGGGGAAGGCCAATTGCGCCTCCTGCCACGGTGGAGACCTTTACGGCGCCGACGTTTTGGTTTATGAAAATTACGTTCAATCCGCCACCGAGACCCGGGGACTTCTCGTTCCCCCGCTGGTGGAAGCCTGGCGCACCGCTCCCTATCTCCACGACGGAAGCGCCGCCACGATTATGGACGTCCTCACCACCCGCAACGTCACCGGAACCCACGGCAACGTTTCCGGTCTGACCGAGCAGGAATTGACCGATCTTTGCAATTACGTGCTGTCTCTCGGCACCGAATTCGAGGATTCTCTGGTGGTCAGCTGTGACGTGATCTGGTCTGCCATGACCTTCGAATACGAAGGCGGCACCTGGGATCCCCACACTCACGCCTTCGAGGGCGGAGCCTGGGTTCACAAGGCCGACGGCCAGTCCTCCGACGCCATGATCCGGGTCAATAACGCCGGCACGGTGGATCTTTCGGTCGCCCTGACCTACGCCGCCAAGACCGGCTATGAGGATTACAATGCGGCCCTGACCGTCAACGGCTCCGCCCCCGCCGCCAGCGAAACCGTCGCCGGGGGAGAGGCATTGACCTATGCCGTCGCCGTCACCGGCCCCGCACCCACCAACGCCTTCTCCGGCGTCACCGTCGGCCGCCTCACCCTGTCCGTCGCCGTCGCCGGCTGAACGGCAATGCCCGAGTAGCCGAAGCGGGCAATCCCAAAGAACGATGCGCCAAAAAAAATACCTCCCCCGTGTAGGGGGAGGGGGACCGCTTGCGGTGGAAGGGTTGTCCTGTTTCAAATGATACTTTCCGTCCTCCCCAATCGGCAAGGCGCTAAATTAAAGGACGATGCACGATCGCCCTGCCCCCCAACGCAAGAATTGCGTTAGCCTCCGCTTTTTCTTTGCTTCTTTCTTTTTCTCGTGAAAAAGAAAGAAGACCGTACCCCTCGCACCCCC
>JAZPXN010000043.1:0-5558 GCA_045543655.1 Eubacteriales bacterium | reverse complement strand
AACGAGTGATGTCTTTCTTTATGCTCACATTTGAAGCAAATTCGCGTAAATAAGTTGGAACTTTGATGTGATTATCCATTTTAAACCTCTTAATTAAAAAATCTGGAAATATTTGCTGCCCAGTCAACAACATGACCTTTTGCGGCGGGGTTCATTTTTTCAATAGCTTTTAATTTAGCCTCCATCTGCGCATGGGTCTGTGACTTACTTGTTACTTCAATTAGTCTATGTTTCCCCCATCTTGCAGTCCCTATAACATCCGGCATTTTCCGGCCGACAAGGCCAGCTTTGTTTAGACTTCTATCAAGAGTTATTTGCGAATATCTCCCGAGTTGCAAAGCCATCTTACCACCTTCAATATTGCTGGCCATTCGATGGAAAAAAGTACCTGTCTTTTGTGCGCTTCCATAGAATGTTGCTCCCAATTTCCCATGTGTCAAAACACCAAGTCCGAAATTAACCCCGGAAATTAGTGCACCCAAAACACCACCAATAATGGAGCCACACAAAAAACCTGTAGATGCTCCATCAACAATTCCTTGAAACTCTCCTGTAGAATAGCCACTAACACATCCGAGAACAATACCCGTTGCTGCTCCAGCAACAGAACCTACAAAGGCTGCTCCAAGAATAACTCCGGGCATTCCTCCGATAAAAGCAGTTGCGATTCCCAGACCAAGTATTACAGATCCACCAATAAGCCACTTTGCCCAGTTTGGAAAGGAACTGTGTCCCGTTGAATCGGTGTTCATGACAGGATTGTTTTCGCAGTATGCAAAAAGATTATAATTCTTGAGGTCTTCACCGTCACCGAGGTAATCGAGAGAGTCAGCGTTAATGAATCTGCCGGTTTGGGGATCGTAATACCGGGATTCAAGATAGTAGAGTTCTGTCTCTGTATCATAGTAATAACTGCGGTAACGGAAGGGGTTAACATTCCAGATTTCGTTGTTTTTATCCTCTTCGGAGGGAGTATGATTACCCCATGCATCATAAGAATACGTTGCAACAATATTACCGTTCGCATCATAAATTGCAATGATGTCACCGAAAAGGTTTTTGCCGTAATAGTAGT
This sequence comes from Eubacteriales bacterium, assembly GCA_045543655.1. Lineage (GTDB taxonomy): Bacteria > Bacillota > Clostridia > Oscillospirales > UBA644 > RGIG995. Next base: position 4,483 of record JAZPXN010000043.1, on the reverse strand, counting down.
CCGCATTTTTATAACGGAAACCTACAACACCATTTACTCCGTAATAGTATTTCAGAGTCTTCGTTCCGTCGGATTCTTGAAGAATCGTGCTTCCGTCAAGAACATAGGTCGTATTATTCTTTTGGTAACGAATCCCATCTGCTCCATAGGTGAAGGTGTTGGAACCATAGGACTTCAATCGCCGAACATTGTCCCAAACCAACGTTTTCCCTTTGTAGGTGGTGGGGTTTCCTATTTCATCATAAACAATAGGCTGGCTGTTGAAGGATGTGAGAAGATCTTTCCACGTACTGCTATAACCGTAAGAATAGGTCGTTCCGTCAACCGTTTTAGATCGAATATTGCCGCCGTCATCGTACACATAGGCTACAAGCGAACCATTGCTGCAATCCTGTACCAAACGATTGAGGGAGTCGTAACTATACTGTGCAATCAGATTGCTGTTTTTATAGACTTCCGTAATATTTCCGGCAGCGTCGTATACATATTTCCAATCTGCTACGGTGTTCACTCCGGTAGTTTTGCTCTTACAAGAATGCTTATAGCCATCAACAAATCCGGTGTAGTTGTAGTTGCCGTCAAAGTATTTGTATTGGAGATAGGAAAGTTCATTGGTGATAAGGGGGGTCGAATCCCCTTGCAAGGTCAACGTGTGTTTCTCTGACCGATCCAGAGAATCGCAATCAACTTTATCTATGAATTTTCCAGAAACATTAACACCTACTACAGTGTCACTGGGATCAATTTCTCCAGACGAGGTGGTTTTATAAATGAAGGTCTTTTCTGTCCCGGTTTTCGTATCTTCGGCCCAGGTTAAGCGCTGAGCATTATCGTACTCAAAAAATTTACAACCTTGCAATGCGTTGTCAGACGCATTCCGCATTTCGATCTGCTTGACAGTGCCATCCGTATTATATCTATAAGTATAACAGATATTCCGGATTTTGTCAACCATTTTCAGAAGATTTCCGCGGCCGTCATATTCTGCTGTGGACACCGTTGTTCCGTTAATCGTTTTTTTAATGGGATTTCCATGCCCATCATACTTAACGTAAGAAGTATGCCCGTTTGCATAATTGGAGGTAACGGAACTGAGTTCTCCGTCGGAGTAAGTATTGGAAACAAAGTCGGTTCCTGCAATTCGGGTTTTCGTAATTCTCCCAAGAGGATCATAATTAAAACTGTAATTGAATCCGTTATGCGTAATGTCTGTCAGATGAGTCGTCCCACCGAGATAAGAAAAATCGTTGGAGAGCGGAACTCCGCCGACATAAGCAGTAATATTTGTTAACGCATCGTTTTTAGAATGATAGGTGTATTCATAAGTTTGTTCCGGTCTTTTTTTGCGATACAGCTGCCCGATTTCTTCATAATATTCAAACTGTGTTTCTACGCCTCTGGTATCGGTCGTGCTTAGCAACAGACCTGTAGAAGAATCATATTTCGGTTCGATAAGTACTCGGTCTTTTGTCAAATCATCCTTATCATGCATTAATATAGATTGTTCAAACCCACTATCATCATAAAAATAATTTGTGGTAAAACTCTGATGGCTGCTTTCAATCTGAATTGCTTGATGCATATCATCATATTTGGCATAGTTATGAAAATTTATTCCATCTTTTGTTACCGAAGTTTCAACAGGATCAAACTGAGTATCATAAGAAGTACAAGTAGAAGTTAATCCATCGTGAGTCATAACTCGGCGGGTGATTCGTTTGTAGTCCCCTAAGATAGTATATTGGGTCACATCGTAGTTGATATAGGTAGTTGTCCCTCTTGTTTCGGTAAGCCGAATATTTGATACATAGAAGTCCCCGGTGTTATTGTTGAATTCAACTCGGACTTCGGCGCATTTTGCGGTGGTTCTGTCGGGAATTTTCAAGGGAATCGCCATATACTGCCATTCATTCTTTCTGGAATAATCATAGTTTGCAGTTTTTCGCAAGATCGTTCCGTTGGAAAGAGTGAGCCGTGCACAGAGACGGAAACAAACGCTGGAAGAGGGGCTCTGCAGAGGGTTAATGGCCTTGACCCAAGCGGAAGCAATCAGGAAATTACCCTTAATATCTTTACCTTCCAACGAGACCGTCTGACAGATAGACTTGTTGCTTCGTGCGTTACAGGGATTGGAAAATTTAAATGCATTAAATTCGGATTCATATCCGCCACTCACAACGCCGCTGTTTCCGCTATTCCCGCAGCAAGAACAAGAAGTTGTGCCGGCCACAGTCCAATCCATGGGTAACCCGTTGGGGGTGGTTTGCGTAAAGTTACTGTTGCTCAAATAATTGGGATGCATTTCGTAAGTCCCGGAGAGAGCCGCTTCAATCGTCGGATAACAACCATTCGTCTCGCATTTCAACGTATTATTCAAGAGTTTTCCATACTCAAAAACTTTCGTGGGAGTAATTCCATTATCGTTGATGGAACTGTATCGCAGATCCTCGTAACAGCAAAGTACATGCCCGCAATCGTCCAGTCTGTACACGGTCTTGATGCCGGTCAGACGGTCGGTTACGACGGTGGTGGAGTCGTAATATGCAAAGTCCATCCCGCCGCCGTCGACAGGGCTGGTGTCGATAAGGGTGCCGTTTTCCAATTTTTTGAGGCCGGTCTTCCGGACGGAAGAGACCTTATCTTCGGAGTTGTAGGAAACGGTGTGCTTGATGCCGGTGGAATCGTAGATCTCTACCAATCTGGTATTGGTTCCGGTGCCTTCATAGGTGAAGGAGATGTAGGAGCCGTCGGGCTTGGTGATCTTGGTCAGGTCGCTGTTTGCATTGTAAAGATACGTGGTGGCACGGCCCTTCATATCATTCATAAATTCCAGACGGCCGGCCACATTATAGCCAAATCCAGCTCTATGGTCTGCGTTATTGGTGATAGAAGATAGTCTGCCGGAGCTGTCATAGTTCAACTCCTGAGCATTATTATAGGCATCTTTCAAAGATACGACTTTTCCGCCCGAGAAGGTCATGACGTTGCCCTTTTCGTCCTTGACGGTGTTGGAACCGTTGCAATAAAGGCCCAGACCGTTTACGTCGCAATACCAGGTAATCTTGGCCGTGTCCGTATATTTATCCGTGTCGGAAAAATAATGCTTTTTCCCTTCTGCATCCTGATAAGTTGCCTTGATCCCCTGAGACGAGCTAGCATCCAGCATCTGACAATTGGAGAGCATCCAGCCACGGCCGTACAGAAGATCCTGCGTATTGTTTTCCGCCACATCGGAGCGGAAAATATGGGAGACCGAGAGGGGCAGCTTTCCGCCGGATGCAGAAACGTCATTGTGGACGAAGGTCAGCTTGCCCGTTGCCAGATTGACCGAACCTACCCCTGCCTGTCCGGCATCGAAGGACTCAAACTGCTGGTGATCTACGTATTCGTCCATCAAGGAATATTCCACGCGAATCATAGCTCTGTATTCTTCCGAAACAGATGCGTGGGAAGAATAGATAGTAGTGTAATACGGCGTGGAGCTTTGGGAACCGCAATTTCCGGAAGAAGTATTGCAAGAGGAATTCCCGGAAGACGAATTGCAGGATCCCGAGGCAGTCCCGACGGATGTATTGCAATTCGTAGAGGCAACCGATGCAATGGAAGTGGTAGTATCTGTCATCAATCCGACGGATTTCAGTGTAAGAGTGCTAACCGAAGGACGCAGCGAGAAAATTGTATTGTACCGATTATCAATGACAGGGCCGCCACTGGATCCACCGCAGGAATCGGAAGAACCGTTGCAATCGTCGGAAGAGGAAGTGCCCCCGCAATCATTGGAATTGGAGCCGGCCCCGGAGGATGTTCCTCCGCAAGAGTCATCATTGCTATTGTCGGTATTGCCGGTGGAAGGAGGCGTCGTACCTCCGCAATTATCATTCCCGCCGGAAGTACTTCCTGTACAGTTGTTGCAACTGCCGCTCGTATCGTTAGAGGAGTTGCCGGTGGTTTCCGGGTTAATATCGGTAATGGAGGCCTTGATCATAAATCCCTTACAATAGGTACCGTTATAGTAATTCTTTGCAATGGAGGTTACGTCAATATCAATTTCTTCTCCTACGGCTCGTGCTTGGTTTTCAAAGGAAGCCATCGGAGTGGAATACACATCCGGACGATTGCTCCACTTTACGTAGTCCGGATTCCAAGATTCCTTTACTTCATGAATATCAAAGGTTCCGTTTCCGCTGTAGTTCGTCTGATGCAAAATCAAAGAGGCATTGGAAATCTTGGCATCATCAGGAAGGACCGGAAATCCGGGCTTTAGCAAAATCCGAAAATCTACGCCTCCAATGACACCCAAATTATAATATTCTTTTTCAGTAAAGCTGGAACCATTCGAACTGATTTCAACCATATCCCATCCGGTATTTTCCGCCAGACGGGTCAACACCTGCGGGTCAATGATGACGGGGTAAAGGCGTTCTTTTGCGGAAAGCCATTCGGGGCTCACGCAGACCGAAAGGACGGTCATACCTTCCTCTTC
>JAZPXN010000042.1:0-22248 GCA_045543655.1 Eubacteriales bacterium | reverse complement strand
CGTTGACACCGGTGGTGACGGAGTCGGTGAACCACGCGAAGGTGGTGCCGACCAGCATGGATACGCAGAGCATCAGAGACAGAACGCTGAGTACCAATGCTTTTTTTGTTTGCTTTTGCATTTTTTTACCTCCTAAAGAGTTTAATTTTTCGCAGATGTAGAAAACTCTGGGAAAACTCCGGCATTTCCAAGGCGCGGATGCATCATTGACGGCAAATTCCGACGGCGATAAAAAATCAGCGACCGCAGATTTTTCTCCATATTGAAATCTCTATCCCGACGGCAACCGATACGGCACATCCCCCGTCAAATCCACCAAATCTACATTATTACAATATACCAAAAAGGTATATTTGGGAATTTTCTGTTAACTCTTTCTTTTTTTTGATGTTTTTTGTTGCATTTTTTAAGAATATGTGCTAAAATAAGGTATCGCAGAGTTTTCTACCTCTGCGAAATTATTTTGCCAAAAATTCCCCCCGGAAGGTGTGCTTCCGGGGGTTGTATTTATGTCGCTTTTTATACGATTGCCACGTAGGTTTTGCCGGAGACGGTGACGGGGTTTTTGCCGGGGAGGTTGACGGTGGCGACGGTGTCGGCGGGGACGGTGATCTCGTAGCGCACCCGGCCGTCGGGGAGATAACGCCAGTAAGATTCGATTTTTCCCTGGCGGGATTCAATAGAGCCCTTAGCAAAGCCCAGGCGTTTGTCGGCCACGGGGGAGACGGTGATCTTCTCGTAGCCTGCGCCGTCGTCGTCCACCGAGATCCCCAAGGCCACGCCGAAGATCCAATCGTAGACCGCGCCGTAGGCGTAGTGGTTGAAGGAATTCATATCGGTGGACCAGAAGGTTCCGTCCTCCTTCAGGCTGTCCCAATGCTCCCAGATGGTGGTGGCCCCGTGATTGACCGAGAAGAGCCAGGAGGGCGCCTCTTCCTGCAGCAGAAGATCGTAAGCCAGATCGTTGCGCCCCTGTTCGGACAGGGCGTGGAGAATATAGGGCGTGCCCAAAAATCCGGTGGTCATCCGGCCGCCGTTTTCCTCGATCAGCTTGGCCAGCTGATCCACAAGCCCCTGCCGTTCGTCCTCTTCGTAAAGACCGAAATGGAGAATCAGCACCAGGGACGTCTGAGTCAATCCCTTCACGGGACGCTTGGTGTCGAAGGCGTCTGCCTTGGGATAAATGCAGGGCAGACCGTCCTTCATGAAGGCTTCCCGGAAGGCGCGGCGAACGTTTTGGTACAGCACTTCGTATTCCGTCATATCCTCGCCCAGGATCTTTCCGGCCTTGATGACGATCTGCGTGGAATAGGCGAAGAATGCCGAGGCGATCAGGTCGGTCTGGGTGGCGCCTTCGTATACGCCGTAGCCCGCGTCCATGGCAAGCCAGTCCCCGTAATGGTGGCCGCCCACGAAGAGGAATTCTTCCTCCCCGAAGGAGTGCATATAGCCGATCCATTTTTTCATCATATCGAAATTTTTGCGGAGCAGATCCTTATCGCCGTAAGCCCGATAGATTTCCCAGGGGCAGATGACCGCCGCGTCGGCCCAGCCGGTGGCAATCCGGCCGCCGCACCGCCCCACCCGGGGAACGATGCCCCATACGCCCCCTTCCGGCGTCTGTTCCAGCGCCATATCGGCCAGCCATTTCCGGAAGAATTTTTCTACGTCGTAGTTGATGGCGGCGGTGCGGCAGAAGACCTCCGCATCCCCCGTCCAGCCCAGACGCTCGTCCCGCTGGGGGCAATCGGTGGGTACGTCGATGAAATTGCCCCGCTGACCCCAGATAATATTGTTGTAAAGCTGATTGATCTTTTCGTGTCCGCAGGCAAAATCCCCGGTACGCTTCATGTCGGAATAGATCACGATGGCGGTGAAGTTTTCCGCCTTCACCTCCACGTCCGCCGGGAATTCGTCCAGCCGGATATACCGGAAGCCCTGGAAGCAGAAGGTGGGCTTAAAGACCTCCGTCCCGTCGCCGGCCAGGATATATTCGATACGGTTTTTGGCGGTGCGCAGGTTGTCCGTATAGAAATTACCGTCGGAGTCCAGCACCTCCGCATGGGTGATGACGATTTTGTCTCCCCGTTTGCCCTCAACGGTAACCTCCACGTAGCCCGCAAGGTTCTGGCCGAAGTCCAGAACGGTCTCGCCTTTCGGCGTTTTGATGATTTCACAGGGCGCGATGCGTTCGTGCTCGGTAACGTATTCCCCTTCCTGGGGGATGATGGAGGGGCGGTTGCCGGCGTCTGACAGAGCGTTGCCCACGTATTTGATCTCCGCCGTGCGGTCTACGGTTTCTCCGTCGTAGATCTCCGAATCCAGAATATGGCTGGTCCAGACCTGCCAGGTTTCGTCGGTATTGATCTCGTCCACGGTGCCGTCGGCGTATTCCACGCAGATCGATGCGATCAGAGAGAGATTTTCGGCGAAAAATCCGGTGAAATGCCTTTGATTGCTGTATCCGATGCGGCCCATGGCCCAGCCCTTCCCCAGCAGGATGGCGATGGTATTTTCTTCTCCGAGAAGGCCGGTCAGGTCGTAGGTTTGCTCCTGCACCCGGTTTTGATAACTGGTCCAGAAGGGCGCCATGACGGCGTTGCCCGCCTTTTTGCCGTTGACGTAGAGGTTGTAGACCCCCATGGCGGAGACGGTGGCGGTGGCCTTTTTGACGGACCCCTTCAGGGCGTAGGTTTTACGGAATTCCGGAGAGACGGAGCCCATCCCTTCCGGCGCCTTGATCCAATTTGCTTTCATGTGCGAATACCCCTTTGCTTTTTTTGCCGCCGGGTGGCGGTTTTTTAATTGATGCTTGACTTTATTATACCATTTGTGTTATAATAAGTCAATAGCCTGTTTTTTAATATCATGTTCTTTTTTTAAGGAGATCTTATGAGCGGCAAGACTCTTTCCTCCGAGCGTTTGCGGGGCGGTACGGTTGCGATGGCTGAATGCGCCGATCGGGACGTAAACACGCACGATCACACCTTTTTTGAATTTGCCTACGTGGTCAGCGGTCGGGCGGAGCATACCATCAACGACCGCACCTTCATTCTGTCCGAGGGGGACTATTTTCTGATCAACCGGAACGACACCCATTCCTACCGGGCGATTGCGGGGGAAGGGTTTCGGATTATCAATTGTCTGTTTTTGCCCGGGTTTATCGATCGCACGCTGGCTCACGCCGAGCGGTTTCAGGAAATTCTGAACGATTATCTGCTCCGCTTCGGATACCGGAAATTTTCCGACCGGGTGACCCTGCAATCCTACCACGATCAGGACGGCTTCGTGGGGGCGCTGATGCGGAAAATGCTCGCCGAGGATATGGAACGGCGGCCGGGGTACGAGGAAATTCTGCGGAATTGCCTGGTGTCTCTCTTGATCTGCCTTCTGCGGAACGATGCGGAGGAGGCGGAGCAGGGCGACGGGCGGAACATCACGAAGACCGTTAAGGAATACGTGGCGCAGCATTATATGGAGCAGATCTCCCTGTCCGATCTCAGCCGGGAATTGAATTTCAGCCTCACCCACGTGAGCCTTACCTTCAAGCAGACGACCCGCATGTCCTTCCGGGACTACCTTATTAAAATAAGGGTGGAGGAGGCCTGCCGTCTTCTGCGGCGCACGAAGAAGTCCGTGGCGGAGATTTCCTCCCTCGTGGGCTATTCCGACCCTGCTTTTTTCTATAAGGTTTTCCGGAAAAGCCTGGGACAGACCCCTGCAGAATACCGGGCTCGGGAGGAGGAAGAGGGCGGAAAATAATTTTGTAAAAAAAATGTGAACAGTACACCGTTCCCCTTGACAAATCATGGAAATGGGAGTATAATATCCGTGGTTAGACGATGCTAACCCTTAATTATTTGCAGGATCAGGTGACGGATATGACCTTGAAGGAAGCACAGGAAGGAACCGAATATATCATTCGTGCCATCGAGACCGACGATGAAGAGCTGGATGCCTTTCTGTTCTCTCTCGGCTGCTACAGCGGCGAGCCCATCACGGTGATTTCCCATCTGAAGGGCGGTTGCGTGGTTTCCATCAAGGACGGCCGTTATAATATCGACAATCAGCTGGCGGAAGCCATTCTGATCTGACCGGATCAAAAAACAGGAAGCGAAAGCATCTTGTTTTTTTTACGGTCAAGTTAGCACAAGGTAACTCCGGAGACTCCGTTCGGAATTCCGTTTTACGAAAATATGCAGAAAGTTGTTATCAACTGGGAGGAAACGACAACATGAGAATTGCTTTAACCGGCAATCCCAACAGCGGGAAGACCACCATGTATAACGCGCTCACCGGCCGGAACGAAAAGGTCGGCAACTGGGCGGGGGTCACCGTTGAAAAGAAAGAACACGCAATCAAAAAATCCTATTGCGGGGATCTTGCGGAAGAAGTGATCGCCGTCGATCTTCCCGGCGCCTATTCCATGTCCCCCTTCACTTCGGAAGAGAGTATCACCAGTTCTTACGTCAAGAACGAAGCCCCCGACGTGATCGTCAACATCGTGGACGCCACCAATCTGAGCCGCAGTTTGTTTTTTACCACTCAGCTTCTGGAGCTTGGCATCCCCGTGGTGGTTGCTCTGAACAAGGCCGACGTCAATAAGAAAAAGGAGACGGTCATCGACGCGGAGGTTCTTTCTGCGGAGCTGGGCTGTCCCGTCGTCAACACCACCTCCACCACCGCCGACGGTCTGAAGGACGTGATTGCCGCCGCCATCGCCCAGGTGGGCAAGGGGCAGAAGGCTCCTTACCTGCAGGCGGAGATCGATCTCACCGATAAAGCGGCCGTCCAGGCGGAAGACCGGAAGCGGTTCAAGTTCGTCAACGGGATCGTGAAGCTGGTAGAGACCCGGAAGGTTCTGACCCGGAAGAAGAACGCCCAGGATCGCATCGACGCCGTTCTGACCAATAAATGGGTGGGAATTCCCATCTTCGCCGTGGTCATGTTCCTCGTGTTCTATATTTCTCAGGCCACCCTCGGCACCTGGATCGCCGATCTTCTGGGGGGCTGGCTGAAAGCCTTCCAGGAATGGGTGGGCGGCCTTGTGGTCAATACTCCCGATATCGTTCAGGCGCTGCTGGTTGACGGCATTATCGGCGGGGTTGCCGCCGTGGTCGGCTTCTTGCCTCTGGTGATGATCATGTATTTCCTCATCGCCCTTTTGGAGGATTGCGGCTATATGGCCCGGGTCTCCGTGGTGCTGGATCCCATCTTTAAGAAGGTGGGGCTGTCCGGGAGATCGGTCATTCCTTTCGTCGTTGGAACGGGATGCTCCGTCCCCGGCGTTATGGCTTGCCGCACCATCCGCAACGAGCGGGAACGGAGAGCCACCGCAATGCTTGCTCCCTTCATGCCCTGCGGTGCGAAGCTGCCGGTGATCGCTCTGTTTGCCGGGTTTTTCAGCGATTCTCCCTGGATTGGGCCTTTGATGTATTTTGTCGGGATCGTCATTATCTTTATCGGTGCGTTGTTGGTCAATAGAATCACCGGCAACAGCAAGAAAAAATCCTTCTTTATCATCGAATTGCCCGAATATAAGGCCCCCTCCCTCTGGAGAGCCTGCAAATCTATGGTCTCCCGGGGCTGGTCCTTTATCGTCAAGGCCGGTACGATTATCCTTCTCTGTAATACCGTCGTGCAGATCATGCAGTCCTTTACCTGGTCCTTCCAAGTGGCCGAATCTGCCGATTCCTCCATCCTCGCCTCCATCGCCGGCCCCATTTCGTATCTGATCGTTCCCCTGGTGGGCGTTCTTTCCTGGCAGCTGGCCGCCGCCGCCGTCACCGGATTTATCGCTAAGGAGAACGTGGTCGGGACTCTGGCAGTCTGCTTCGCGGTTGCTTCCTTTGAGGATACCTCTGTGATTACCGGACTCAACGCAAACGGAGAAACGGTCTCCATTACGGCCGTCGCTGCACTTGCTTATCTGATGTTCAATCTCTTCTCTCCCCCCTGCTTCGCCGCCATCGGTGCTATGAACTCCGAAATGAAGAGCGCCAAATGGCTGTGGGGCGGCATCGGCCTTCAGCTGGGCGTCGGTTATACCGTGGGCTACCTGGTCTATACGATCGGTACCCTCATCACCGCTCCCGCGTCTCTGCAGACCGTCCCCGCACTGTGCGGTGGCGCCGCGGTTCTGGTCTTCGCTGGAATTCTCGTTTTCCTCTGCCTGCGGGGTGATAAGGGGCGGAAGACTTCCAAATAATAAGGAGTATTTTTATGGATACGGTTATCGTCGTCGCCGTCATCGCCGTCATCGTCGGCCTTGCCGCGTGGTACGTGATCAAGGCGAAAAAGAGCGGAAAAAAATGCATCGGCTGTCCCGACGGCTGCTGTAATTCCGCCAAGCAGAACGGGGACTTAGCTTCTTCCCCCTGCTCCGGCAATTGCGCTTGCTGCTGCTCCTGTCCTTCCGCAAAGGACGAGGCCGCGGAATAACGAAAAACGCCTCCCGGAGGGTCCCGTTTGGGATCTTCCGGGATCTTTTTTTGCGAAAAACGAGGCCGTTTCGGGTCTTTTTAAGCAAATACGAAAGGAGAAAACGCAATGAAACAAAAGAATACGTCCCCTTCCTCCCGCCGTCCGCAAGCTTGCTCCGAAAACGAAGCCATCGACCGCGCCGCCTGGAAGATTTTGGAAAAATACAAAAAAGCCTTTGAAGAGTTGGCAAAATGATCGTATTGACCGACGAAACAATAATACGCCTCCACCGCAGTATGGCCGAGGCCACCGGGGGAGACCCGGGATTGCGGGAGCGGTCCTTGCTGGAGAGTGCGGCGGCGGCCCCCTTTCAGACCTTCGGCGGGGTAGATCTTTATCCGACGGTGGAGGAAAAAGCCGCCCGGATGGGATACGCTCTGATCTCCAACCACCCCTTCGTGGACGGAAACAAACGGATCGGAATGTTCGCTTTGCTGGTCTTTCTGGAGGTTAACGGCGTCTCTCTCTCCTGGGACGACGGCGACGTTGCCCGCATCGCTCTTGCCGTGGCCGCCGGGGAGATGACCTGCGACGGATTGCTTGCCTGCATCCGCGACGGCCGGAAGTAATAACAACGAAAGAGGGAGGATCTGTTCCGACAGATCCTCCCGTTGCTTTTATCCATATAATTTTTCGGTGATGGTCTTTGCTTTTTCGTGGGCTTGCGCGGCTTCGGCTTCGTTTCCGACGGCCTTGTGGCAGTCCCCCAGCACCCGGTAGGCGTCGGCCACGATGGGATGGGATTCTCCAAAAAAGTCTGCGTAGCCTGCGGCGGCCCTTGCGGCAATCGGCAGGGCTTCTTCATAGCGCCCCAGGGCATACAGAATTGCCGATTTGCGGTGCAGGGCAAACATGACGTCGCTGTCGGTTTCGGTATAGGCCGTGATGAGAAGAGGGAGTGCCACGTCTACGCTTTTCAGGGCCTCTTCCCATTCTCCGGCCTCCAGCAGGACGTCGGCAAGCTGGAGACTCGCTCCCGCAATGCGCACCCGCTGGGGATCGCCGGGGGTATCGTAATATTTTTTCGTATAGGCCACGGCAAATTCGGCGTGAGCCTTTGCCTGCGCAAGATCTGCGGGAGCGCCGGATTTCTGATAGAGCAGAAGACGGGTCTTGGCCAGATTGACCTTGGTTTGGGAAAAGGAGGTTTTCTGTTCGTTCCCGACCAGGTCAACGGCCCCCAGAATCCGGTCTGCAATCTCCAGCCAATGGGCCGCTTTTGCAAGGGCGTCGGGCAGGGCGGTGTTATAGGCGTAGGCCCAGCCCAATTTATAGGCGGCCCGTCCGGTGCGGTAATCCTTTTCTCCGTGGGTCGCAAGGCAGTATTCAAAGAGCCGCTCTGCCAGCGTTACCGCCCCCTCCGGGTCTACGGCAAAGCTCAGCAGAACCTCCGTGTGATAATAAAGAACTTCGGTTTCCGGCGTGATGGTGCGAAAGACCGAAAGAAGCCCCTTCGCAACGGCGGCGTAGTGATCCTTTTCGGATTTTTTCATATGCCACGCCCGGACCTCGTCGATGCTTTCGCAGAAGCGCTTCCTGAATTCGGTACAACCTTCTACCGTGGGGGGAACCTCGTGGCAGACCACCTGCCGGACGATGGGGTGCAGGGCGATACCCTCCGTGTTCTTGATGATCCAGCTGCGTTCCAGCAGGGACTTGAGAGGCTTCGGCGAGGCAAGGCCGCTCCAATGGCGGAAATCCCGGGATTTGACCCCCTCCAGGGGCATCAGCGAAAGCAGAGAAAGAATCTGCCGGTCTTCTGCCGTCAGGGAGAAAATGCGGAACATTTTCAGAAGATTTTCGTAGGCTACGGTGGTGGTCATGTCGGAATTGCGGACCTCCTCGTCCAGGGAGGTGATGCCCTGAGCCTCCAGGGCCTCGATCATTTCCCGAGGGGTCTGTCCGCTGTTTTCCATGTGTTGCGCCAGCAGCTCGATGGTGTAGGTGTGGCGGTTGACCTTGTCGAAAAGCTCGATCAGGGCGGGATCACCGAAATCCACCTCGTCCCCGTCGTAGTTATCCCGGAAGATGGCCAAAAGCGCCTCGTCGGAGTGGATCTCCTCAATGGGCAGGGCGGCGTAAAACCGGGAAAAGTCGGAACGGGTGGTAATAAGAAGCCGGTAATTTCCTTCGGCAAGGGCGGGAAGATCTGCATCGGATTCCGTATCGAAATTGTCGATGATCACGAGGGTTCGCTGATCGGACAGCGCGCTGATCTTCTTCAGCTTTCGCCGGAAAAAGGCCTCGTCGGATTCTTTCGTGCCGTCGGGCAGGAGGGTCCGGCTCATTTGGGGGAGCAGGGAGAAGGGCTCTTCCGCCACGATCAGATCCCGGAGACTTTTTTCATAGGTTGCGTAAACGACGGTATCGTATTCGCCGCCGTAGTCCCGGGCATATTTTTTTACGATCTGGGTCTTGCCGATGCCTCCGATGCCCTGCAAAAACAGAACTCTTTCTCCCTCCCGGAAGCGCCGGTGTATCTCGCGCAGAACGTCGTCCCGTCCGTGGAAAATGGGCTTCGGGACCACGTTCGGTGTGGAGAGAAGCATCTCGGTCTCTTCCCCGCCGCTTCCCTTTGCCGGGGCGGACTTTTGGGCCAGGGCAAGACGGATTTCTTCTGCAAGCCGGTCTACGGCCTGGTCGAGGGTTCCGGTTTGGCCGTCCACGTGCTGCCTGTTTTTCAGCTTCAGCCGGACGCCCTTCCGCAATTCCGAGCCGTCCAGAACGAAGCGGATGATCCGCTTGTTTTCTCGCAGGGCGGCGTAAATTTCGTCTTTTACCTCGTCCGATTGCACCGAATGCTCGGTTTGCATCAGCAGAAAAACCTTGCAGGATTCGACGGCGTCCTCGATGATATCGTAAAAATCGTCTCCGCCCCGGATTTCCTCGGTGCAGATCCAGTAGGAGATCCCGTGCTTTTGGCCCAACAGAGCCGCAATGGATTGGACGGTGGGTTGATCCTTGAAGGAAAAGCTGATAAATACGTCGTGGGAAGGGGTGTTTTCCATGGGTTTCCTCTTTTCCGGATTTGAAAAGGCAAGGAGGGAAGTCCCTCCCTGCCTCAGGTCAGAATCTATGGGTTTTGCCGGGTCAGTTCTTCAGGCTCTGCATGGGAGCGGGGATTCGTCCGCCCCGGGCAATAAACTTCGCGGGGGAGACGTTGCGCACGGGCATGACGGGAGCGGTGCCGAGAAGACCTCCGAATTCCACCTGATCTCCCACGGATTTTCCGTAGGCGGGAATGATACGCACGGCGGTGGTTTTGGTGTTGACCACGCCGATGGCGATCTCGTCGGCGATGATGGCCGAAAGAATATCGGCAGAGGTATCGCCGGGGACGGCGATCATGTCAAGCCCCACCGAGCAGACGGCGGTCATTGCCTCCAGCTTGTCCAGGGTCAGCACGCCGTTTTCGGCGGCGCGGATCATGCCTGCGTCTTCCGATACGGGAATAAAGGCGCCGGAAAGTCCTCCCACGTGAGAGGACGCCATGACGCCGCCCTTCTTCACTGCGTCGTTCAAGAGGGCGAGGCAGGCGGTCGTTCCGTGGGCGCCGCACTGTTCCAGCCCCATTTCTTCCAGAATGTGAGCCACCGAGTCCCCAATGGCGGGGGTGGGCGCCAGGGAAAGGTCTACGATGCCGAAGGGTACGTTCAACCGGCGGGAGGCCTCCGACGCCACCAGCTGACCCATCCGGGTGATCTTGAAGGCGGTCTTTTTGATGGTTTCGGCTACGGCAGACAGATCTCCGTCGCATTTTTCCAGCGCGGTCTTAACTACTCCGGGGCCGGAAACGCCTACGTTGATCACGCATTCCCCCTCGCCTACGCCGTGGAAGGCGCCGGCCATGAAGGGGTTATCCTCGGGCACGTTGGAAAATACCACCAGCTTCGCGCAGCCGATGGAGCCCTGATCCCGGGTCAGGTAGGCAAGGTCTTTAATGGTATGCCCCAGCATACGGACGGCGTCCATGTTGATGCCCGCCTTCGTGGAGGCCACGTTGATGGAGGAGCATACGTTGCTCGTTTCGGTCAGCGCCTGGGGCAGAGAGCGGATCAGCTTGAGATCGCTTTCGGTAAAGCCCTTGTGAACCAGCGCGGAATATCCTCCGATAAAGTTGACTCCGCAACGGTCTGCCGCTTCCTGCATGGCCTTGGCAAAGCAGACGTAATCGTCGGTTTTGGAGGCGGCGGCGATCATGGCCATGGGGGTGATGGAGATCCGCTTGTTGATGATGGGAATGCCGAATTCCTTCTCGATCTCCTCTCCGGTTTTGACCAGATGCTCCGCCTTGGAGCAGATCTTATCCACGATCTTGCGGCAGGCGACCTTCGGGTCCGGATCGCAGCAATCAAAGAGGGAGATCCCCATGGTGACGGTGCGGACGTCAAGATGCTCGTCCTCGATCATATGTAAGGTTTCTAAAATTTCACTGCTGTTGATCATTGCCTTATCCCCTTCAGATCCGGTGCATTGCGTTGAAGATATCTTC
This sequence comes from Eubacteriales bacterium, assembly GCA_045543655.1. Lineage (GTDB taxonomy): Bacteria > Bacillota > Clostridia > Oscillospirales > UBA644 > RGIG995. The sequence continues at coordinate 11,273 of JAZPXN010000042.1, read as the reverse complement.
GTGCATGGTGTGGATGACAAGGCCGTTGTTCTTGCCCAGCTCGTTCATGCGGTCTACAAGCTCGGTGAATTTGATAGACATTTCGTCGATACGCACCAGCATGACCATGACGAACAGATCGTCCAGAACCTTCTGGGTGATATCCTCGATATTGGCGTTGGCTTCGGTGCAGGTGGCGGAAACCTGGGCGATAATGCCCACGGCGTCCTTCCCGGTAACGGTGATAATAGCTCTCATAGTGGATGTATCCTTTCTGTTAACTGTTGAAAATGGTCTGAAAATTATTCAGAATCTCTTTTGCCGAGCGACCCCGAGCCACCTGCAGGAAATATTCCTCCATCAGGGAGCGCTTGTCGTTCATGGCAAGAGAGGTGTCGGTATCGGCGGAGGCAAGAAGGGACAGATAAAGCTCTGCGTCTTCTTCGGAATAAAAATAGTTCTCCGTCAGCTCTTCGGTGGCGTCGCCGTCCTCCAGGGGCGCAAAGAGCTTGGGCAGAAGCTCTTTGCAGAGATTTTTATTGGCAGCGGCGGTGACGCCCAGGAAGATATCGTCGGGCGTGAAGGCTCCGCCGGAGACCCCCTTGCGGATGGCGGGAAAGCCGATGATTCGCAGATCTTCCCCCAGATTTTCCGCAATGCTTCCGCTCCCCGTCTCAAAGAGCAGGGACGAATTCCCTACCAGAAAGGCGGTGCGGCGGTTGATAAAGGCCAGCTTTGCCGTGGATTCGTGCTCTACGGCGGCTTCGGAGCCCAACGGATAGGTGACCCCGGAATTCAGAAGCGCTGTCAACCTTGAGAAGCCCTTCAGCCCTTCGTCGCTGTCCATGACGCATTCCCCGTCGTCGGTAAAATAGATCAGCCCCGCGGCGTGGAGCGTCGCCCAGATCAGGTCGGTCTCCCCTTCGGTGGGGTGGGCCAGGGCGTAGATCTCCCCGGGATAGGCGTTGGTTACGTCGGCGCAGAGCTTTTCAAAGTTCGCCCAGTTCCATGCGCCGCCCTCGTATAGTTCGAAGGGCAGGTCGCAGTCCGCATCCCGGAAGATCTTTTCGTTATAAAACAGGGTATAAGAAAGAGTTGGGAGGGGTTGATTCCAGCCGTCTGCCCGGAAGGCGTAGGCCGTGCCGTTCTGCTTTTTCAGTACGCCGGTGGCAGAGTTTTCCAGCCCCGCGTCGGCAAGGGAAAGGAAATATCCCTCGTCGTAATACCGCGTGAGGAAGGCGGCGTCGGTCTGGATCACGTCGGCGTATTTCTTTCCCGCCCGGCTGGCCCGCAAAAAGGCGGTAGACAGGGTCTCTTCCGAAACGATTTCTACGCTGACGGTATATCCCGTTTCCTTCTCCACCTCCGCGATCCGGGCAAGGATAGCGTCGGTCTTGGGGGAGATCCCCTCGTCGGGGCGGAAGGTGTCCCGGCCGGTGACGGTGGTCTTGACGGTCAGCGTCCGGGGGTCGGAAGCGTCCTCGGAGACGGGCAGATCTCCGTCCTTGTCTTTGCCTCCGCTCAGATCGAGCTTTTCGCATCCCAAAAGGGAAACGAGCAGGGCGCAGAGCAGGATCAGGGCCGGTATTTTCAGATATTTCATCGAAATCCTCCTTTTCAAAGAAGGGGTCTTACATGGCGGGAACGGTCTCCATTCCAAGCACCGTCAAGGTCTGCTTCAGCAGATTGCCTGCGGCGGCGGAGAGGGCGATCCAGGTATTTTTCTTCACCGGATCCGCTTCGGCCATGATCTTATGGGTGCCGTAAAATACGTTGAAGGCGTTGGCCAGATCGTAGGCCGCCTCGCACAGGAAGCTGGGCAGCTTGTCTGCGTAGGCCTGACTATACGCGGTGACGAGCAGCTGCATTTTCATCAGAACCTCCCGTTCCTCCTTGGAGGTGATGAGGATTTTCCGTTCGGGATCCGGCGCCCCGGCCTTGGCCAGCAGAGAGTTGATGCGGACCAGGGAATAGAGCAGGTACGAGCCGGTCTTTCCGTCAAACTGGACGAATTTGTCGATATCGAAAATATAGTTCTTCGTGCGGTTGCAGACCAGATCTCCGTATTTCAGGGCGGCGCAACCCACCTTCCGGGGCGCGTCGGGATCCTGGGCCAAGGCCCCTTCGGACAACTGCTTCCCGGCGGCGTCGGAGATGAGAGCGATGAGATCCTTCAGCTTCATCGTGCCCCCTTCCCGGGTTTTGAAGGGCTTGCCGTCGGTGCCGTTGACGGTGCCGAAGGGCACGTGGATCATGACGGTATCTTCCTTCACGAGCCCGGTCTTGCGGGCGCACCGGAAGACCTGCTCAAAATGCAGTCCCTGGCGGGCGTCCACGACGTACCACATCTCGTCGGGGTCGATGGTCTCCATCCGCTCGATGATGGTGGCAAGGTCCGTGGAGGCGTAGATCTGGGCTCCGTTGGACTTGCGCAGGATGATGGGCGGCATGGGCTTTTCGTCTCCCTCCTCCGCCACGTCCATGACCAGCGCCCCGTCGCTTTCGTAGGCGTACCCCTTTTCGATAAAGGATTCGATCATGGGGTCTACGTATTTATCGCAGGTGCTTTCTCCGTTCCACAGATCGAATTCCACGTTCAACGCGGCGTAGTCCTTCTTGATATCGCTGATGGAAATGGCGCAGATATCCTGCCAGAGGCGGTAATATCCTTCCTCGTGCTTCTGGAGGCGGAAGGTAATATCCTGGGCCTTTGCCCGGAATGCTTCGTCTTCCTTGGAGCGGGCGGAGGCCATGGGGTAGACCTCGTTCAGATCGGCCAGGGTGATCTCCGGCTTCTCCCCTTCCCCGCCAAAATAGCAGGAAAGGTCGTACCGCTCCTGCAGCCCGGCAATGACCAGCCCCATCTGCGTGCCCCAGTCACCCAGGTGGATATCCCCGGTCACGTCGTGTCCCAGAAAAACGCAGAGGCGCTTCAGGGCTTCTCCGATGACGGCGCTGCGCAGATGTCCCACGTGCAGGGGCTTTGCAATATTGGGTCCGCCGTAGTCGATCACGATCTTTTTGGGGTCGTCGGTCTTCTCCACGCCACAGCGGGGATCGGCAAGAAGCTCCCGGAGAAGGTCGGAAAATTCTTCGTCGGTCACGGTGAAATTCAGAAAGCCGGGGGCGGCCACGTCAGCCTTGGCGTAAGAGAATTTCTCCGCAAATTTTTCCGCCAGCGCCCCGGCGATCTTAATGGGGGCGTTGCGCAGCTCTTTTGCCAGCGCAAAGGCGGCGTTGCATTGATAATGACACAGATCGGGACGGTCGGAATAGGTTACGGTGATCTTTTCGGTTGGGTACCCCAGTTCTTCCGCGGCGGCCCGCAGGTCAGCGTTCAGTTTGTTGATCAGCATAATGATGCTCCTGTCAGTATATATTATATCTATTTTAATATTATAGCATATTTTTTCAGGAAAATCAAGCCTTTTGGGCAAAGAAATCCCCCGGAAGGGATTTTTCTTCCGGGGGGATGGGATCTTCTTGGGATCGGTTTTTATTCTGCGGGCAGAACGTAAACGGGAACGCGGACCAGCTGCCCGTTGGGCAGGTAGCCTGAGATCTCCAGCTTCGTTACGGCATCAACGTCCTTGGTGCAGGTCAGAGCTCTTGCCTGCAGATTGATGGTCAGGTATCCGGGCGGGCAATTCCAGCCGGTGACGGCGGCAGGGAAGAGGGAGGGATCCAGGGGGATGCTCTCTCCCTTTTTGATAGAAACGAAATCCGACGGCTTCACGGTCAGGGTATAGGTCGCTCCGGAGGAGGGATCGGTCTTGCTGACGGCCGTAATGACGCAGTCTCCTGCCTTCAGGGCGGTGACTACGCCCGTATTCTTGTCAACGGTGGCGATCTCCGGGTTGTGGGAGGTCCAGATCACTTCCGGCAGGGGAAGATCGTCGTCGGTATAAGCGGCAACCAGTTCAATGACGTTCAGAGGTGCCTTATCGTAGACGTCTCCGCTTTCGCCGGTGGCAATCTCAATCACGGGCTTGCGGGGAGAGATATTGACCACCGCCGTGGCGGACATCTCGCCCACGGTGCAGGTGACTACCACCGAAACGGTACTGCTGGGATCTGCTCTCTTGACGGTGAATTTGCCGGTATCCTCGTCAATGTCAAGGTAATCGCTCTTGCTGCAGGTCCAGACGGGCGTTTCGGTGCAGTTTGCGGGGGAGATGGAAAGGCCGAAATTAAAGGGGCCGTTCTGATTTTCGGGAATGGTCATGGAGGAGGGGGACAGGGTGACCTTCGTTGCGGGAACGGTGACCGATCCTGCGTCTTCCACGGTGACGGTGCATTCCGCCGTATATTTTCCTCCGCCGATGTTCAGCCGGGCCGTCACGGTGGCCTGACCGGCGCTGACGGCGGTGACCTTACCTCCGGCGACCTTGACTACCGACTCGTCCGACGAGATCCAGAGGATGGTGTAGCCCGTGGCGTTTTCCGGTTCCACGATGGGCTTCAGCTCGAAGGATTTTCCGGTAACCACGGTATATTCCGCTTCCTCGAAGGAAACGCCGGTGGGATCTACGGTGATTTCCGAGACCCGGACGGTGCAGGTGGCCTGGACTTTTCCGTCCTGCGTTTTTGCGGTGATGGTGGATATCCCCTCGGAGACGGGGGAGACCACGCCGTTTGCCACGGTGGCAATGCCCGTGTTGGAAGAGGTCCAGAGCAGATTATTATTGGCCGCGTGGGCAGGAGAATAGGTGATTTCTTCATAAAGATTCAACGTCTGTCCTTCTCCCAGGGTATAAACGGAGGCGTTGAATTCCATGCCCGTCAAGGGGTCTGTGTTGATCTTGACGGTCAGGGCGCAATCGAAGTATACTTCGGCTTTGTCCGTGCGGACGACGGCGGTGATTTTCACCTCGCCCGGGGCGACGGCGGTGATCAGACCTTCGTCGGAGACGGTGGCGATCTTTCCGTCGGCGCTCATCCATTCCACGGTATAGTCCCCGACGTCCTTGTTCTTCGGGTTGTTCAGGGTCAGCTCCTTGGTCTGTCCCACCTTCAGGGTCAGCTCGGTGTCGGAGAGGACGAAGGCCTTTTCGATTTTCCCGGCGCCGCTGCAGCCTGCAAATAACAGGACGGCCGCCAGCAGAAGGACGGGAAGAATCAGGATTTTTTTCGTGATCGGTTTCATCATAAGTTCCCCTTTCGGTTCCGCTTTCGGCGGAAGGGATGGTATTCGTTGCGGATGGGTTCCGCTCTTATGTTACCATATTTTAATGAAAAAGTCAAGTTAAAACGGCAAAAATATAAAAAAGCAGAGATTTTTTCCGGGTTTTGACACACGAAAGCCCCATTCGCATTGTAATATAAGAGGAGAGAGGATGATTTTATGAAACTGTTGCTCGTTGCCCTCAACAGCAAATACACCCATACGTCTTTGGCGTTACGGTGCCTTCGCTCCGTGGCTCCCGGGACGACGGAGCTGCTGGAGTGCACCGTCAATCAGCCGAAAGAAGAGATTCTTCGGCAGATTTTAAGCGTTCCCGCCGAGGCCTACGCCTTTTCGGTTTATATTTTTAACGTGGCTGCGGTCCGGCAGATCCTGTCGGATTTGCGGGCGGTCCGTCCCAACGCCCTGATTCTCTGCGGCGGCCCGGAGGTCTCCTTCGGATGCGAGGATTTCCTGCGGCAGAATCCCGCCGTCGACGGAATCTTGCGGGGGGAGGGAGAAGAGACCTACGCTTCCCTTTCCGCCCTTCTCGCCGGCGCCGAGGATCCCCGGAAAACCTTTCTTGCTTCGTCTCTCCCCGGCGTTTCTATGATGGAAAAGGGGCAGTACCGGGCGTTTCCCGACCGTCCCCCGGTCTGCAATCTCGACGACCTTCCCTTTCCCTACGAGCCGGGAGAATTGGAAACGTTACGTAAGCGGATTCTCTATTACGAATCGAGCCGGGGATGCCCCTATACCTGCATTTATTGCCTTTCGTCGGTGCAGGGGCGGGTGCGCTTCCGGTCGGTGGAACGGGTCTGCGCCGAATTGCAGAAGTTCCTCGACGCCAAGGTGAATTTAGTCAAATTCGTGGATCGTACCTTCAACTGTGACCGCCGCCGCGCCAAGGCCGTTTGGCAATATCTGAAGGAGCACGACAACGGCGTTACCTCCTTCCATTTCGAGGTGGCGGCCTGGCTTCTCGACGAGGAGGAAATGGCTCTGCTGGAATCCTGCCGTCCGGGAATGATTCTGCTGGAGGCGGGGATTCAATCGGCCAATCCGGAAACGCTGAAGGCCGTCACCCGGAAGACCGATCCGGAGAAATTATACGCCAACCTCCGCCGCCTCTCCCAAGGCCCCTGCCACGTTCATACCGACCTGATCGCCGGCCTGCCCTACGAGGATCTTGCCTCCTTCGAGGCGTCCTTCAATACCGTCTTCGCTCTCCGCTCCCATTGCCTGCAATTGGGCTTTCTTAAGCGGCTGAAGGGGACGGCTCTGGAGCATCGGGAGGACGGTGCGGTCTATTCCGAATATCCCCCCTACGAGATCCTTCGCAATCAATGGCTTTCCCCGGAAGATCTGCAGATTCTGAAGGGGGTGGAGAAGATGCTGGAGCGGTATTGGAATTCCGGCCTCTGCGTGCGCCTTCTTTCCTATCTTGCCGATTGTTATGCCCCCGGCGTATTTGCCCTTTTCCGGGAACTTGCCGAAGATTCCGAGGCCCGGGGCGAGTTCTATCTGGCCCACACGCCGCCCCGCTCCTTTGCCCGGATGGCGGATTTTTTGGAAAAACTGCCCGACGGGGAGATGAAACGCACCGCCAAGGCCCTTCTGTGCTACGATCTTTTCACCTTCGACCGCTGTCACGCCGTGGCAGACTGGCAGACCGTCCTGCCCGACCGGGAGGGACTCCTGGATCTTCTGAAGAGCGGAAGGGTGGAAGAATACCTCACCGAAGAGCAAAAGCAAGCCTATCGGAAGATGAATTCTTTGCAATGGTTCCGCAATTCCGATCTGGCCGTCTTCCCCTGCGCCCCCGACGGCACTCCCACCCCCGAAAAGCGGCTGTTCTTATACGGCCCTTTGCGCATCTCCGTCAAAATCGAAGACTGAAAAACCGAGGAAGAGCGAAGCCGTTCTTCCTCGGCATTTTTTATTGCTTCTTTTCGTATTCCTTCCGGAAAGCGAGGGGCGTCATGCCCTTCTGCTCCCGGAAGACGGAAATGAAATAGGCTACGTTGTTGAATCCGCAATCGGTGGCTACCCGGGTGATGGGATTTTTCGTTGCCACCAATTCCCGTTCTGCGTGATCGATGCGGACGGCGTTGAGATACGACCGGAAGGATTTCCCCGTCACCTTGCGGAAGGTGCGGGAAAAATAGCTGTAGCTCAGATAGACCCGCTCTGCGCAGGCTTCGGCGGTCAGGTCTTCGTTGTAATGCCCGTTGATATAAATCATCGTTTCGTAAATATTCCGAACCGTCTGCTCCGATTCGTCCGGGGCGGAGGATTCCTGCATTCCCCGGAGAAGCGCCAGCAATATGGCCGAGGCGTGGATCTTCATTGCGATATCGTAGCCGTAATCCTTCCGGTCCGACTCCCGGATCAGTCCGTCCACCGCCGCCCGGATGCCGCAGTCCTCCGATTCTTTCGCCGACCACAGGATCTTTTTCCCCGATCGGTTCAGGGTAAAATCCAACAGATACCGCCCTCTCCGATCCCGGAAGGAGATATCGTATAAATAAGAAGGCTTCACCTTCAGTACCCAGTATTCGCATCCCTCCTCGTCCAACGCAATGCCCGTGTGTCCCGTGTTGGAGCGGATCAGCACCGTCGTCCCCGGCTCCGCCAGGAATTCTTCGTTCTCCGAAAGCACCCGCATCCGTCCCTTTTTCAGGAACAGAACCTCCACCGCAGTGTGGATATGGGAGTGAAATCCCGAATTCTTCCGGACCTTCTGGGGGAAAAAATCAATATCCTGCTGAACCACCAGAGGTTCTTCCTTTTCATAACGGTAGCGTTCCATACCTTCTCCTTTTAACACAACAAAAAAATGATATTTCTCTGCAGATTTATTATAGCATTTTTTTCTTGAAAATGCTACCATATATACGGAAATCCCCAAAAAGTTCAAATCTTATCCGAGAGAAAGGAATTTACACTATGGATCGTATCGTCAAAATCGGAATTATCGGATGCGGAGGCATCGCCAACGGCAAGCATATGCCCTCCCTGAAAAACATTCCCAACGTGGAAATGGTGGCCTTCTGCGATATTGTTCCCACGCGGGCAGAAAAGGCGAAGGCCAAATACGGCACTGCGGACGCCAAGGTTTATACCGATTATAAAGAATTGCTGAAGGACCCCGAGATCGAAGTCGTTCACGTGCTTACCCCCAACCGGGAGCACGCGCAGATCACCATAGACGCTCTCTACGCGGACAAACACGTTATGTGCGAAAAGCCCATGGCAAAGACCGCCGCGGATGCCCGCCGTATGGTTCAGGCCGCCAAGGAAACCGGAAAAAAATTAACGATCGGCTATCAGCACCGCCACAAGGTCCCCGCCGATTATGCAAAACAGTATATTGAATCCGGCGAAGTCGGAAAGATCTATCATGCAAACTGTCTTGCCACCCGCCGCAGAGGCACGCCCAACTGGGGCGTATTTCTGGATGCGGAAGCCCAGGGCGGCGGTCCCATCATCGATATTGCGACCCATTCCCTTGACCTGACCCTTTATCTGATGGACAACTACGAGCCCGCCGTGGTTTTGGGCAAGACCCACAAGGAACTGGAACATCCCGAAGCCGGCAATATCTGGGGGGATAACGGTGTCAGCACCACGCCTCTGGAAGAAGCGGCCGGTGCAATGATCGTAATGAAGAACGGCGCCACCATTCTTCTGGAAACCTCTTGGGCCCTGAACACCGACGAGCCCGTTCAGGAAGGTTCCTGCGTTCTGTACGGAAGCAAAGCGGGCGTGTCCCTGAAAAACAACGTGCTGAAATTGAATAAAGTTCAGTTGGACCGTGCCGTCAATACCACCGTTGATACTTCTGCCGGCGGCGTTGCCTTCTACGACGGCGCTTCCGCAACTCCCGCCCAGACCGAGGCTTGCCGCTGGATCAAAGCCATCGTCAACGATACGGAACCTTTGGTCAAGCCGGAGCAGGCTTGTGTGGTTTCTGAAATTCTCGAGGCTATTTATACCTCCTCTAAAACCGGGAAGGCGGTGTATTTCGATTGAAGATCGCTCTCTACGGACTGTGGCACGTCCACGCCCCTCAATATTATAAAACCGCTGCGGAATACGGCGAAGTGATCGGCGTATACGAGGAGAATCCCGAATTCCGGGATCCCTTCTGCGAAAAATACGGCGTTCCCGCATTTGCTTCGGCCGAGGAACTGTTGAACAGCGATGCGGATTCCGTCATCGTATGTACCTCCACCGACTCCCACGCCGATGTTATGGTTTCCATTGCGAATGCGGGAAAGGATATTTTTACCGAAAAGGTCTTGGCCCTCACCTCCGCCGATTGTGAGCGGGTGGCGGAAGCAGTAAAGAACAACGGCGTCCGGTTCGTTATTTCCTATCCCTGGAAATTCCGCGCCGGCATCCGTACCGTCAAGGCTGTGGCCGACAGCGGAGAATTGGGGATCCTCAACTATTTCCGCTTCCGCAATTGCCACGACGGCAGTACTTCAGGCTGGCTGCCTTCCCATTTTTATAATGAAACGCAGTGCGGCGGCGGGGCAATGATCGATCTCGGCGCCCACGGAATGTATCTGGCCGATTGGTTTCTCGGTATGCCCGATACCTATTCCTCAGCCTTTACCCTGGCCTGTCCCACGGAAAAAAATTCCGACCGGGTGGAAGACAACGCCGTCACCGTGATGGGGTATAAGAACGGCGCCATCGCCGTCAACGAGACCGGCTTCGTTTCTTACGGAAGCCCAGAGACTCTGGAAGTGGGCGGAACCGACGGTTTCGTCACCTATCAGCGGAACGGAACCGTGATCAAACGGACCCGGACCACCGAAAAGCAACCCGTGGAAGTACCCCTCCTCCCCGAAGGCGACAGCCCGCTGGTGTCCTTCCTGAAGGGCCTCGTCCCCGAAGGATGCGGCATGGAAGACGCTCTTCGTCTTACTCAAATGATGGAAGGCGCTTACGGGAACTGAACAATGCGATCCCTCTCCTCCCGGAGGGGGATTTTCTTTTTGTCTTCCTTATTACAATAATAGGCGAAAATCCGGCGAAAGGCGGGTTCTTCGGTCTTGTCGGAAGGGAACGAAAAAACCGGGGTAATTTGTACGAATTGCACAGTTCAATGATCTGTGTTTTGTTTAATATGCACAAAGATTTTATACCAAAACGGTATCGGAAATTTGGAAACCGTTGATAAATCCACGTTTTTTGCACTTTTGCGGTTTTTTCGGAGCAAAAATATTTTTAAAAAAGGGGGGTTGACAAACGGAAAAAAGTGTGGTATAATATTCGAGCGCCAAAAAAAACGGGGCGAAGTGCCCGCGGAAAACGGCCGGATGAACATTGAAAATTAAACAGTGAATTTTGTACCCTGTTGATTCCGAAATAACAGGTCTTCGGGCCTGGAAAATCGGAAAAAGCAATTGAGAAGTAAACTCGTAAAAATTACGGAACACGAACCAGAAATCTTCTGGGTCGGACAGTCTAATGACGTTAACGGTTCTACGGAATCGTTTTGATTTTGTTAGAGAGTTTGATCCTGGCTCAGGATGAACGCTGGCGGCGTGCCTAACACATGCAAGTCGAACGGACAAGGGGGAGCTTGCTCCCCTGCGTTAGTGGCGGACGGGTGAGTAACGCGTGAGCAACCTGCCTTTCAGAGGGGGATAACATTGGGAAACCGGTGCTAATACCGCATGACGTGCCGAAGTCGCATGGCTTTGGTACCAAAGGAGCAATCCGCTGAAAGATGGGCTCGCGTCTGATTAGATAGTTGGTGAGGTAACGGCCCACCAAGTCGACGATCAGTAGCCGGACTGAGAGGTTGAACGGCCACATTGGAACTGAGATACGGTCCAGACTCCTACGGGAGGCAGCAGTGGGGAATATTGGGCAATGGGCGCAAGCCTGACCCAGCAACGCCGTGTGAGGGAAGAAGGTCCTCGGATTGTAAACCTTTGTTTTTGGTGACGAATATTGACGGTAGCCAAAGAGGAAGCCACGGCTAACTACGTGCCAGCAGCCGCGGTAATACGTAGGTGGCAAGCGTTGTCCGGAATTACTGGGTGTAAAGGGAGCGCAGGCGGGACAGCAAGTTGGATGTGAAATACCGAGGCTCAACCACGGTACTGCA
>JAZPXN010000041.1:0-1539 GCA_045543655.1 Eubacteriales bacterium | reverse complement strand
AGAACAAGGACAGCATGATCCAAACTGCCCAGGAAGAGGCAAAACATATGCTGGAACGGGCGAAGAAGAATTCCGAGCTCATTACTGCCAACGCCCGCGCCAACGCAGAAAATCTTATGGAACGCGCCAAGGCTCAGGTGGAAATTCTCGTCAGCCAGCAGGAAGTCCTTCGGGTGGCGCAGGAACGTGCCGACGCCATTCTGGAACAGGCTCGCAACGACGCCATCAAGATGCGTACCGTTACCATCAATTACGTGGAAGGTGCTTTGGAAGAATCTTCCCGTTCTCTTGCCGCATCCATGAACGCTCTGGAGCAGGCAAAACAATCTCTGAATCACAATGACTGATTTTTTCCGAATTTTTCGTGGGCCGCTTGCAATTTTGCTTGCGGCTGCACTTTTATGCGGCCTTTCCGGGTGCGGCTTCTTTTATGATGGAGAGGATATTTCCGAAATTTTAGGTGCCACCGACCCGGCAGACCTGAATACTGACACCGTTCCGGAGACGGAGCAGGTCTTTTCGTTGTCTTATTATACCCAGGAGAGTCTGGATCCCTATACTTCTTTGAGCCGCACCAATTCGGAATTGTTGCGGCTTTGTTACAGCGGTCTGTTTACGGTGGACGACGAATACAACGCCCTCCCCGTCATGGCGGAATCTTATACGGTGGATGGGAATACCGTTACCGTGTTGATTCGTTCCGATCTTCGGTTTTCCGACGGATCGCCGGTCACCGCTGCCGATTGCGCAGCATCCTACGATCGGGCGGCGAAAAAGGATTCCATCTGGTCGGACGCTTTTTCCTATATCCGATCCTACAAAGCGGTGGATCAGACTACTTTTCAGGTGACTTTTTGGTCCTATTCTCTCCCCCAACTGAATCTTTTGAATATTCCCGTCATCAAATCCGGCTCCACCGACCCTGCTGGGTATCCCGTGGGGTGCGGTCGCTATCGTTTTGACAACGCCATGGGGTTCAATCTAGTCAAGACCGATTGCAACTGCATTGACGGGACGTATTCCGTGAATCGAATTGCCCTTTTGGGCATTGCCGACAAGGAAGCGATGATCTATAACTTTAATTACGGTCGTCTGCAAGCAATTTATGCGGATCTGTCTCTGGGAGCGGAGGAATACCGTTCTGATAACGAAATCGTCACCATCCCCACCAATCGATTTACGTTTTTGGTGGTTAATAAGTCTCGAAAAGAGTTGGAAAACGTGAATTTTTCCAAAGGACTGTCCTATCTGATCGACCGTTCTTCTCTGGTGTCTCAAGCCCTGAATGGCTTTGCTACTCCCGTGTGGTATCCCCTGAATCCCGCTTGGAGTGAGACGAGGCAGGCGAATTTGAATCCGGATATTTTGTCCACCGTCTCCGCCGGCAGCGCTTTTACTGAAGCCGGGTTTATCCTGGACGGAGATGTCCGGGAATACCAGGGAAAGCCTGTGTCCCTGCGTATTTTGGTCAATCGGGAAAACGCTTCCCGGGTCAAGGCGGCCCAGTCTATAGGAGAAGCTTTGAAGGACGCCGGATTC
>JAZPXN010000040.1:0-9882 GCA_045543655.1 Eubacteriales bacterium | reverse complement strand
TTTTCGTCGCAGGTGACCCGACGCGTACTAAGGTACGCGAGGGGAGCGGCCGACGGAAAAGACCGACATTTTTACTTCGTCAGCAGTTCGGCGATCTGAATGGCGTTCGTAGCAGCACCCTTGCGGACCTGGTCGCCACAGCACCACAGAACGATGCCGTTCTCGTCGGTGAGATCCTTGCGGATACGCCCCACGAAGACAAGATCCTGGTCGGAGGTGTCGAGAGGCATGGGATATTTCTTTTCCGCGGGATTATCCACGAGAACGCAACCGGGAGCGGCGGCAACGGCGGCCTGAACCTGCTCGACGGTCAGCTTGTCGGCGGTCTTGACGGTGGCCATGATGGAGTGAGAACGAACCACGGGAACCCGGACGCAGGTGCAGGAAACGGTCAGCTCGGGCAGATGCATAATCTTGCGGCCTTCGTTCTGCATCTTCATTTCTTCGGTGGTGTAGCCGTCCTCGTTGAATCCGCCGATCTGGGGAATCAGATTTGCGGCGATCTGATAGGGGAAGGTATTGCAGACCACGGGCTTGCCTTCCGCAAGGGCTTTGGTCTGTTCCTCCAGCTCCACGGGGCCGGCGGCACCCGCACCGCTGACGGCTTGATAGGTAGAAGCCACCATGGACTGAATGGGAGAAAGCTTGTTGATTCCGTTCACCGCCACGAGGGTGATGATGGTGGAGCAGTTGGGGTTGGAAATAATCCCCTTGTGATTCTTGACGTCGTCACCGTTGATCTCGGGAACGATCAGGGGAACGTCGGGATCCATGCGGAAGGCGCTGGAATTATCCACCAGAACCGCGCCGGCCTTGACGATATAGGGGGCCAATTCCTTGGCGACGGCGTTGGTGGAAGCACCGAGGACGATGTCCATGCCTTCAAAGGCGGTGGGGCAGGCTTCCCGGACGGCAAGCTTTTCGCCCTTGAATTCGATGATCTTGCCGACGCTGCGGGCAGAAGCCAGCAATCTCAGCTCACCGATGGGGAAATCCCGTTCTTCCAATACCTTGAGCATTTCACGGCCTACGGCGCCGGTAGCGCCCAGAATAGCCACGTTAAATTTTTTCATACTATATTCCTCCAAAAAGTGTAATCAAATCAAGTGAAGCTGTCGTACAGAACCCGGATGGTCTTCTTGAAATCCTTGTCGTCCACACCGATGATGATGTTGATTTCGTCAGATCCCTGTTCGATCATACGGATGTTGATGCTGTTTTCGCCGAGGGTGGCAAAAAGACGGCCGGAAACGCCCACGTTCCACGCCATCCGGCGGCCGACGACGGCCACGAGGCTGATGCCGTGATCCACCTTGATACGGTCGGGATTCAGCACCTCGCTCAGGTCTTTGGTCAGATCGTGCAGGGAAAACTCGATCTGCTTGGTAGCCACGACGATAGAGAAGGAATCGATGCTGGACGTAATATATTCCACGGTGATCCCGTATTTTTCCACGATCTTCAGAGCATGGCGGATGAAACCGGGCTCGCTGTTCATCCGGGCCTTGGAAAGGGTGATGATAGAATAGTGCTTGCGTCCGGTAATCCCGGTGACGAAGCGCTTTTTATCTTCCTCGCTCTCCCGTTCGAAATCCTCCAGAATCAAGGTTCCTCGGGCGGTGGGATCGTTGGTGTTTTTAATATACAGCGGAATATTCTTCTGCCGGACGGGGAAAACGGTCTCTTCGTGAAGCACGTCAGCGCCCATATAAGACAGCTCCCGCAGCTCGCCGAAGGTAACCTGCTCGATGGGACGGGGATTCTCCACGATACGGGGATCGGCCATCAAGATTCCGGAAACGTCGGTCCAGTTCTCGTAGGCGTCGGCATTCAGAGCGGCGGCGGCAATCGCACCGGTCACGTCACTTCCGCCCCGGGTAAAGGTCTTGATCTCCCCGTCGGGCATAGCCCCGTAAAAGCCGGGAATAACCACCTTCTTCGCCCGGGCAAACAATCCCTGCAGAAGGGCGTAGGATTTCTCAAAATCCACTCTTCCGTCGTAATTGAAGCAGAGCCAATCCTTGGAATCAACGAAGGTATACCCCAAATATTCGGCCATCAGCCGGGCGTTGAGGTATTCCCCCCGGGAGGCAATGGCGTCGGGGGTGGGGGCTTTCTGAATAAAAGCCTTGACCGCTTCGAACTCCCCTTCCAGATCCTGCTTCAGGCCACAGCCTGCGGCAATTTCCCGGTAACGGCCGGCGATATCCTCGAAAACGTCTTCGAAGGGAGCGTGATATTTAATATGCGCGTGGCAGATGTAGAGAAGATCGGTGACCTTCGTATCTCCGCCAAAACGCTTGCCGGGGGCGGAAACCACCACGACCTTCCGGGCGGGATCGGCCTCAACGATGGCCTTGACCCGGGCAAACTGTTCGGCAGAGGCCAGAGACGAACCACCGAATTTTACGACTTTTAACATAACTTTATTCCTCAATTCCCGCAGATGCGGAAGAATTTATTCGTAGAGCGCAGCGATAAACGTCCCTTCGGGAAGGGTGGCGTAATACTCCTTCATGGCCGCAACGGTCGTGGGCCCGGTAACGGTAACGCCGCCGTCGGGGGTGCGGACGTAATAGGAAAAGGAAACCTTGGTATTATCCACCGCAGCGGGGCGGTATTCGTAAGCCGTCTCACAGACGCCCTCGGACAGATCCAGCATATCCTGCACCAGCGCAAAGCCGGTGGGGTCCTTCCCGGCCCCCTGTCCGTAAAAGGCCAGATTCCCAACCCGATCTCCGTCCAGGGAGACGAGGTTGAAATTCTTGCAGACCGAAGCGAAGAGGGAATCCCGGTTCAGCACGGCAGGCTGAACGAAAAGCGCCACGGTGCCGTCGGGGTTACGACGGAAATTCCCAAGCAATTTGCAGGTCTTCCCCCGAGCCTGCATCCACTCGAAATCGCACTTGCGAATAAAACGGATGCCAAAAGCGGGAATGGAATCGGGATCGGCGGTAAGGCCGGTGGCCACGTTACAGGACAGCGCCACCTTATACCGGACGTCCAACCCGTCGATATCGGAGGAAGGATCCTTTTCCGCATAGCCCAAGGTCTGGGCCTCGGCAAGAACCTCGGCAAAATCCGCATTTTCCCGTGCCATTTTATCCAGAATGAAATTGGTAGTCCCGTTCAAAATTCCTTCGATGCGGTTGATCTCCCCGGCCCGGGCGGTGCGCCGCAACGAAGAAAGCCAGGGGATCCCGCCGCCGGCAGAGGGGGTAAAGCGGATGACGACGCCGTTTTCCGCCGCCGTTTCCATCAGCTCCCGATAGCAGGTGGACATCAGAAGTTTATTGGCGGTGACCACGTTTTTCCCCGCCTTCAGAGCGCTGAGCACCAGCTCCCGGGCAGGATGAAGTCCGCCGATGGCTTCCGCCACGACGGTGATGGCCGGATCGGAGAGTATTTCATTGTAATCGGTGGTCATAACGTCCTCGTACCCCGGGCGAATCGCCAGATCCAACACCTTTTTGACCCGCAGGCAGGTCTTTCCGTCCCGGATCGTATCGTAGGCACCGGAACCGACCACGCCGAATCCGATAATCGCAATATCCATCATATTCTGATTCCTTCCTTGATATCAACAATAAAAACCCATTATATCATCATAATAAGTAATTATAGCACATATTGGGGATTATTGCAAGGGGGAAAATGTAAAAAAAGTAGCAAACCCGCAGAAAAAACACGGATTTGCTACTCATTTTTCCGTTTATTTACGCCGCATTGGAGGAATCCGACGGGAGATCCGAATCTCCGCTCCCGGAATCGGTGGTGCCGGTATCGGAGGTGGTGCCGGTATCGGAGGTCGTGCCGCCGGAAGAGGGAGCCGACCCGGAGACCTTGGTATCGGTAACGTCACTGTCCGGCGAGTCGGTGGGATTCCCGGAGCTTTCCGTATCCGACGCCGTCCCCGTATCGGTAGTATCCGACCCGTTCCCCTTTCCGGAGGAGGTTCCGTCGGAGGTCTCGTCCGTGGTGGGCAGAACTGCCGGAGTGGAGGTTACGTCGCTGTCCGAGCCGGTGTCGGTGGTGTCTCCCGTATCGGTGGTTCCGGTATTGGTGGAGGGCTTGGTCGTATTGGTAGAGGGCTTCGAGGAACCGCCGGAGGAACCGCCGCCAAACCAGTCGTTCTTTTCAATGCCGTTGGCCTCGGCGTACTCCTCAAAGGTGATCCCCTCGAAGAAGAAGGCGTTGATCAGCTTTGCGGCGTAATCCAGATCGTAATATACGCAGGAGCCCAGCCCCTTGACGCTGTAGCCGCCGCTGATAATAGCCCCTTCCATGGGGAGGCGGTTCTGCTGCATGGAGATATTGTCCGCCTTCAGCAGCTTGGCCAGATCGAAGATATCGTCAAAGTCCATCGAGGTCTCGATATAGGGCAAAAGCCGCTGAATGAGGCCGGGATAGGAGGTCAGGGGAAGCTGCGTGGCTTTTTCAAACAACTGAGACATGACCAGCCGCTGACGCTCGGTACGACCGTAATCGTCCCGGGTACCCTGGATGGTGGGAACCGCACGGACGCGGGAGAAGCCCACGGCCTGAAGCCCGTTCAGGGTCTGAACGCCGGCCTTGGAAACGTGGGTCTTTTTCAGTCCCCGGGCCTCGGCGATCTCGTCGATACAGAGATTGGTATAATAAACCTCCGCTTTGGTCAGCTCCACCTCGACGCCGCCCACCGCGTCCACGATCTCCGCCATGCCGACGAAGTCTACGGTGGCGTAGTTCTGGATATTCAGCTTAAAGGTCTGGTTCAGGGTCTTGATGGCCAGCACCGGACCGCCCAGATTATAGGCCGCGTTGATCTTCTGATACCCGTGGCCGTCCACCTTCACCAGACTGTCCCGCATGACCGAAACCAGCTTGATGGAGCCGGTCTCGGGATTGATGGAAATAATCATCATAGAGTCGGAAAGGCCTTTGTAATCCGCCCGCCGGGAGTCGATGCCGAACAGAGCGATATTGACGATGTCCTTATGCTCCTCCGGCACGTCCACGACCCCCAGATCGTCGGGGTTCTCGGTGATGGGATTGTGGTCGTAGTCAAAGGCGTTGTGGAACCAGACGATGCCGAAGATCACTGCCGCAATCAGCAGCACCGCCGCGGAAATACCGACGATCAGCCAGATCTTCCCTTTTTTGCTCAGCCCCCTCCGGCGACCCCGTCCCCGGGTTCCGGAGGCGTGCTTTGCTTCCCTTCGGGCAGCCTTTTTCTTCTGGACCCTACGGGCCAGCTTCTGAAAATTATTCATCTTCTCACACTTTCTTATTCAATGGCGGCTCGCAGAGCCCGGATATTGTCTTCAAAACAACCCTTTGCGTAAATACTGGAGGTGCCGGCCACGAAAATATCCGCCCCGGCGTCGCTCATTTTTCGGGCGTTTTCAAAGCTGACGTTGCCGTCGCATTCGATGAGGATCTTTTCGTACCCCTTCTCCCTCAGCATCGTCCGGAGATTGCGGATCTTGTCCAGGGTCTGCGGAATCAGCGTCTGCCCCGCAAAGCCGGGATTGACCGTCATGATCAGCACCCCGTCCAGGTCGGGCAGGACCTCCTGCAGAACCGAAAGAGGCGTTGCGGGATTCAGAGCCAGCATGGCCTTGGCCCCCCGCGCCCGGATGGCGGACAGAGCCGCCTGCACGTGGCGACAGGCCTCGTAATGAATCGACACGAAATCCCCTTCTCCGAAGGAGAACCAGTCCAGCTTCCGTTCCGGATCCTCGATCATCAGATGCAGATCCACGGGAATGCTACAGGCCCCCTTGACCTTCTTGACAAAGTCGGTGCCCAGGGTATAATTCTGCACGAAAGCGCCGTCCATCACGTCGATATGAAGATATTCGACGCCGTGCGCTTCCAGCGCTCTCAGCTCCTCTCCAAGGCGCAGAAAATCCGCGCACATTAAAGAAGGAGAAATCATTTTTTTTCTCATTTTTCGGCCTTTCTCTCCGTCAGTCGACGGGGATCTCACCAAGAACACCCTTGAAAAGACCTCCCACCACGTAGCTGGGCTTGCCGCAGAAATCAAGGACGGTGCCAATGACCACCGCGGAAGGAAATATTACAGACGTCAAACGTCGTCGTTTCCTCGCCTTTTTCAGTTTCCTCGGATCAGAGCGCTCCGTTTTCTTCAAAGAGCTTCAACAAAAGCTCGCAGGCCTTGCGAATATCCTCTCGCTGCTGCTCCCCGGAGATCTCCCGTTCGATGGTGATAGGACCGGTATAACCGATCTCCGCCAGGCGCTTGATGAAGGCGGGGTAATTGACCTTACCCTCACCCATGGCAACCTCTTCGCCAAGATGGCGGCCGTCGGTGGGATAAAGACCGTCCTTCCCGTGAACGTTGCGGACGTATTTCCCGAACACGTCCAGCGCATCCACCGGATTGGCCTTACCGTACAGAATCAGATTGGCGGGATCCAGATTGATCCCCACGTTTTCCATGCCCACCTCTTCGATGGTACGAAGGAGGGTCACCGGCGTTTCCTGCCCGGTCTCAAAAAGGAAATTACATCCGTGGGCGGCAAACTTCTTCAACAGCCATTTCAGACAGGTTACGATCTCTGCAAATTCCGCAGAACAGGGATTTTCCGGCAGATAACCGCAATGGGTGATCACGTCGGTAACCCCAAGCTTTTCGGCAAATTCCGCTCCCTTGACCAGTTCCTTCATGCGATCGTAGCGGTACGCCGCAGGCACCAGTCCCAGAGTGGTCTGCCCTTCGTAAAAATTCCAGGTGCAGGGACCCGCCCAGCCGCACCAGAGAGCAGAAATCTCAATACCGTGTTCTTCCCGCGCGGCCTTGATCTCCGCCGCAGTTTCATCGGTAAAAAGCTCCGTCTTCCAGCAATTCAGCTGACAGGTGGGAATGCCGAATTCCTTCAGTCGGGCAAACTGCTCCGAAATACTGCCGTCCTTCAGACGGCCGTCCAGATGAACCATACAACCGAGTTTCATAGAAAATTCTCCCTTTTTTGTTAAAAATTCGAAAAAAATAAAAAAAACGTCTTGACACAAACGTACTTTTATTATATACTACAATTGTGGAAAAGTCAATTACCTTTTGCGACTTTTTTCTAACAAAGAAGGGGGACGATTTCGAATGGAACAGCAGGCATATTATCGGATTTTGGACTTTGACGTCCCCAACAAAAGCTCAAACGATTGCGAAAGCGCGGACCGCCCCCTGATCGTAAACTGCACGGGGCTGTATAAAATGACCCGCCCTTATTGCACCAATATCCCCCGGGGACGGCAGGATTTTTATCTTCAGTATTGCATTGAAGGCGGCATTGAAATCCAAGCCAACGGGAAAACCAATATTCTGACCCCCGGCCAGATGATGATCTTAGCGCCCCGCACCCCCTACACCTGCAAAAACGTTGGCGATCCCGTGACCTATTACTGGATCCATTTTACCGGAAGCGACGCCGGAAGGATCCTGGAGCGGTGTGAGCTGTTCTGCAACAAAGTGCATAACGTTGGCAATACCGAGCAGGTCGTTCGCCTCTTCCGGGCCCTGTTCCGGGAGTTTCTCTGGCGGGATCGGTGCTTCGACGATTCTTCTCAGGCGGCCCTCGTTACGATCTTTGCGGAAATGAGCCGACTGAGGAACATGAACACCCAAAGCAACGACGCTACCGTGGAAACCATTTTCCGCTCCCTCTCCTATTTTCACAACCACATCCACAAGCCCGTTACCGTAGCCCAATTGGCTGAGATCGAGCATTTCAGCCCCAGCCGGTACCGAACCGTCTTCCGCCGGTGCATGGGAATGTCCCCCTCGGAATACATGACCCGGATGCGGATGCGCCGCGCCTGTGAGCTTCTGGCCATGGCGGATATGTCCATCCGGGAGGTTGCGGAATCCTGCGGATACCCGGACCAGTTGTATTTCAGCCGGGTCTTCCGGGCCAACTTCGGCATCGCCCCCAGCAAATACCGGGGGGAAAACGAATTCGAGGAAAACGACAAATCATAAATCCTAAAAGAAGTCCGGACGTTGCTTCGGACTCCTTTTGCTCTCAAAAAAGCGAAGGAGACTCTGCCATGCCCGTTTTTCAACTGAAAAACCGAAATCTCTCTCCCGCCGGGTTTTCCATTCTGCAAAAGGCCTTCCGGCGCCACTTGGAACGGAAATGCCTGTCCCTTTCCACCCCCGCGGACTACGAGATCACCTGCGCCGTCAACCCCTCCATGACCTGCGACCGATATCGGCTGGAATCCACCGGGCAGGGCTTCTCCCTCACCGCCGCCAACGAGTGCGCCGTCTTCGCCGGCCTGGGACGCCTGCTGCTGGAATCGACCTTTGACGGCAGAGGCGGATACGAGCCGCCGGTCCTTCCCATTGATTTTACGCCCCAAAAGCCCTTGCGGGGAATGTATTTTGCCACCCACTTTGATAATTTCTATCACGCCGCCCCCATAGAAGAGGTCTTCGAGGTGATCGAGGATCTGGCTCTGCGGGGATGCAATAATCTGCTGGTCTGGTTCGATATGCACCATTTCGACTCGGTCTCAGACCCCGCCGCGAAGGATATGATCGCCCGCCTGCGGAAGATCCTCAATTACGCGAATACCATTGGCGTGGGCGGATCTCTGACCATGCTTTCCAACGAAGGATTCCGCTCTTCCCCTCCGGAATTACGGGCCGAATGGCAGGTGCAAAACGGCTATCACCACTCCCCGGACAGCCATTATCACGTGGAGATCTGCCCTTCCAAGCCCGGCGGGATCGAAAAAATTCTGGAGTCCCGCCGCCAGGTGCTGGAGCAGTTCAAGGATCTGAAAATCAATTACGTGGTCTATTGGCCCTACGATCAGGGCGGATGCACCTGCAAGGATTGCGCTCCCTGGGGCGCCAACGGATTTTTGAAATTATTGCCCCACTTCCGGGAACTGGTCAAGGAAGTCATGCCCCAAACCCAAATTATCCTCTCCACTTGGTATTTCGACCGCTTTACCGACGGGGAATGGGACGCTTTTTATCCCCACCTCTCCGACGGCACCCTGAAAGAGATCCCCTACGTCATGGCCTTTTTCTTCCACGGGAAATTGCCCCGGTGCATTGAAGAAAACGGGATCCCGGACGGTGTGAAATTCGTAGATTTCCCGGAGATCAGCATGTATTCCTGCGTCCCCTGGGGAGGCTACGGCGCCAGCCACCTGGCCCACTTCCTGAACGAGACCAACGAGAACTCCGCCCACCTCTACCGGGGCGGGTTCCCCTATTCCGAGGGCATCTTCGAGGATGCCAATAAATTCATCCAGCTGTCCGCCTATTCCGGACTCTACCCCAACGCCTTCGACGCCCTCCGGGCCTACGTGAAATACGAATTCTGCTGTGACGACGAGGAATTGTACCAAGCCGTCTTAAAGACCGAAACAACCCTCGCGCGCCACCACGATTTCAAGGCAAACCCCTTCCGGGCGGAGATCAAGGATCCGTCGAACGTAGAATTCATCTACGATACTTTGACGAAATACAACGAAATCCTCCCTCCGTCGGTCACCGCCTCCCGCTCCTTCCGCCTCTTCTACCTCCGGGCAGTCATCGACCGGGAAATGATTTACAACGACTCAGTCCCCTCCCGTTCCCGCCGCTGCACCGAAGCCATGGCGGAACTCCGCAAAATCTACCACACCACCCCTGCCTCCACCCGCGCCGTCCGCCCTCCGGCCGGGGACCCGTAACCGTTGCCCCAAACGCCCGCCCCTCCCCGATAACAGATTCCCCCGTCGTAAAGAATCCCCAAAACAACAAAAAAAAACGGCAGTCTTCCGAATCCCCCGGAAGGCCGCCGCTTTTTATTGCGCTATCCGAAAATAACAGAGTTATTTCATGTTGTTTTCGTAGCTTTCGATCATCTTCTTGACCATCTG
>JAZPXN010000039.1:0-40167 GCA_045543655.1 Eubacteriales bacterium | reverse complement strand
CAGCGGATGAGCGAGCCTGCCGCCGCCCCCGCAGACAACGACGCCTTCTACGTATTCCGCCGGAATCTGCGCCACGAGCGAAAATGCTGGAGTATTTTCGGGGGTGTTTATCTGGGGATCGCCATTTTCTTTCTGGCCTTTGCTCTGATCTACCTTATGATCGGTGCCGGAACCGAAATTGTCTTTGCGGTCATAAGCCTCGTCTATCTGCTTTGCGGAGGCATCTTCCTTGCCGTTGCCATCGTCAACAAGTCGATTGCCCGGAAGCTGGACACCTACCTCGGCCAGATTGAGACCTGCCCTGATCCGGCCCTGGACCGGGCGGTCAGCGTGGGCCCGATCGTCCTTGCGGCCATTTTCAACACCCTGGCTATGGTATTCGTAATCCTGAACCACGTTCACGTGAAAAACAACGCTGATCTGATCCGGAGCCGCTGACGGTTCCCAGAAAGGTTATTCTATGGCAAGCTGTTCCAATTGCACCCGAACCCTCCCGGCAGGGGTGCAGGTCTGCCCCTTTTGCGGCAAAAAGGTCTCTGCAACCCAGCATCACGGAGACCCGGACCAAACCTATTTATTTGAGCTTCGCAAGACCCTGAACCGGGAGCGGAACGGTTGGCGGATCAACGGACTTCTCTTCGTTTCCGCCGCGTTTTTCCTGCTTCTGGCGGGGATTCTTGCCTTTCTCTCCGGGGATCTTCCGGGGACGGTGGCCTACGCCATTCTGCTTCTGTGGTGCCTCGTGGGGGTCTTTCTGGACTTCCGGCAATTTCACAAGGTGGAAGAATATATTGATTCGGTCTATCTGGATTGCTACCCCGCCATCGACCGGGCGGAGGGAAAAGGGCCTCAGATCTTTGCCGGATTTTTCGGGATCGTACCCCTCTTTTCCATCCTGAAAAATCACAAATACGTCACCGCCAACCGGGGCACCTTCTACCGCATCCACCGGGAGCAAAGCCAAAAGCTGGACCGCACCTTCCACACCGACCTGCAGCACGATTGGGAATGAGACAGAATGCGCACCCTCTATCTGGGAAAGCAAAATAACAAAAAAACGAAAAGGCGCCGGAACAACCGACGCCTTTTCTTATTTTATGCAGATCAAAATTCCCTGTGCCGTTATTCCTCCGGAAGGACCTTACATGGAAACAATTCCTCACGGAAGGCCGCAGAAACGGTATCCCCCGAAACAACATAGTACCCAACGGTAGGGACCGAAGAGGACGAATCCAAAGGATTTTCGGGGAACCGAACCGCAGCTTCACGTCCCGGATAATAAAGCCCGTAAGCCGTGCCCTTAAAATCCGAAATTGCACCGTCATCCAAAGGCTCTTCCAAATAAAATGCCCCGTGCAATTTCTGCAGATGCGGCAAAACCGAAAGAGGACAAATCTCCATGACGGAGCCGTACCACGCGTCCTGCGCCAGCAGTTCCGACAAGCTCCGATACGGAACGTCAAGAGTAAGCACAGCGACCCGCTCCACGAGATTGCGGCCCACGACTTCCCATTCGGATTCCGGAACGTAATAGATATCCTCCACAACGAGAACCAACCGCATTTCCTCCGGGATGAATGCAAAGATCAACGGAGATTCAGCAGGCTCTTTCAGAGAAACCGCCACGGATGCCGGAACGGTACCGCAGGATTCCTGCAAGGAATGCCGGTCATAAAGCAACTCCACAATCTCCGTCACAGACATAGTGATTCCTTCGGGGGGATTGTAGATTTTCGGAGAAACGGAGCATCCCCCCAAGGAAAACAGCAGTACGACAATCATGAATGTGGAAAATGTTCGCTTCATACCCAGCCCCCTGTTCATTGTAAGTTATTAGCACTCATGATCTCAATGCAATTATTACACGCTCTGGACTCCCAAATAACTTCTCCACAATCAACAGGACATCTGGTGCAGTACTTTTCCTTTTCATAGTAATGATTGCTCCCGGAATGATAATTACGAGATGTATACCTATACGAATATGTATGAGCTCCATCAACCATGCAATCTTCAATATACCCAAAAGAGCCAAACAACGATTGATTCAAACTTTGCCAATTAGATGCACTGGTCTTATTCGGATATCCCATATGAACGTCATACATTCTCGTTGACCCGCTAATCGAACACCGATAAACGGCTACTGCATGGCCTGAAGTTTCATCATATATTATTGTTCCCACAACAGGTCTCCGCGTACTAATCATCACTGCCATGTTTGCAGCAATAGGATTAGTGACAAATGAAAAGGGAAATCCCCGATCTTCGAGATAGTCACTCAACCCCGCAGTTGCATTGCTTATTGGCTTCATTGTAATGGGATTATTCCCCCAAATATAGCCGCACAATAAACTATGAAACGCTTCACTTGTCCCTACACTATGCCCGGTTGATGTTTGTGAATATTGTGTTGCCACATAATTACTATTGACATAAAAATCATAATAGCCAAAAATCATTCCCGAAGCCACAGCAAGACACGACTGTCCCGAACTATTCGTCCCATAGTTAACCAAATCATCAAAATAATGAGAATTTGGCACTTGGTATACAGTCGTAGCAGAACGGTTATTTACCGAATCTATAGAGGACTTTGAACTCTCCAAAATTCGCTGTTCTATTTTCGCAATTTTTTGAATGTTATCGCTTGAAACCACACGATTGGTTTCGCAATTAACATACGATCCGTTAATCCGAACTGCAAAACCGGGGCACAAATAGTAGTACACGTTCTTATCACTCATCGAAATCGGAGGATTCACACCATCGGAATAACAAATCTGTAATGGATAATTATCTACCGTCAGAACTGCAAAACCAGACGGCTTTAAATCACATAGAATATACTCGTAGCCAGATTTCCCGGAAATGCTTTTCAAAAATCTGAACTGCTCAACAGCATATGTAATCGAATTATTTGAAAAAGAATTAATCACATATTCTGTCTCCGCAACATCAATATTAGGAGTGTATGCATTCGCTACAGAAGAAAGGGCTGCACAAGAAAACAATATCACGAGCAGAAGCGCAATCATTATCAATTTTTTTCTCATTATATTTCTCCTTTTGTTTTAGTTAAAAAAGAAAAGTGCATAAGCCTGATATACGTTCATCAGCTTATGCACGTTTTATAGAGAAGAGCAACCGATCCGTCCTGATTGGAATTCGGAGCACACGCCACAAAAGCAGATGAACGCGCAAACAAATGATTTTCATCTGAAACTCCTCCTTCCAATACTTTGGATATTTTCATCTCTATTATAACTCATTTCGAAGGCGTTGTCAAGACTATCATTGAATAAAGAATAAATTTTATAAGTTTTTCACAAAAAAACTTCTTCCACTTTGTACATCCTGCTGAAAAATTCGATATTATACTCCATATCACAGACCGAATTGAAGGAAAGGGGTTGATTTTTGCGGAAATTTGTGGTATACTATAGATTAGAATAGTATGCAATCAAACGGAGATTGATTATGTTTATCGACAGCACGAAGCTTTATCTGAAAGCCGGCAACGGAGGCAACGGATGCGTGGCCTTCCACCGGGAGAAATACGTAGCGGCCGGCGGCCCCGTAGGCGGGGACGGCGGTAAGGGCGGCGACGTGGTATTCATGGTGGACAAAAACCTGAACACCCTGGAGCATCTGCGCTACACCCACCATATGTCCGCCAAAAACGGAGAGGATGGCAAGGGCGAAAAGATGTACGGCAAATCCGCCGACGATCTGGTGATCAAGGTTCCCGTGGGCACCTTGATCAAGGACGCGGAATCGGGACAGGTCATCAAGGATCTTTCCGACGACGAGCCTTATATCCTCTGCAAGGGCGGCCGCGGCGGCTGGGGCAACCGGCATTTCGCCACTCCCACCCGGCAATGTCCCCGGTTTGCCCGTCCCGGCGTACCCGGCGAAGAAAAAGAAGTGATCCTGGAGCTGAAGCTGATCGCCGACGTGGGTCTGATCGGCTTTCCCAACGTGGGCAAATCCACCCTGCTTTCGGTGGTCTCCGCCGCCCGGCCGAAGATCGCCAATTACCACTTCACCACCCTGGTTCCCAACCTGGGCGTAGTATCGGTAGGCGAGGGGCAATCCTTCGTCATGGCCGATATCCCCGGGGTCATCGAAGGGGCCAGCGACGGCGCGGGGCTGGGGCACGACTTTTTGCGGCATATCGAACGGTGCCGGCTACTGGTGCATCTGGTGGACGTTTCCGGCGAGGAAGGCCGGGAGCCCATCGAAGATTTTGAGATCATCAACAAAGAATTGGCGCAGTTCTCCCCCGAGCTTGCCAAGCGCCCCCAGATCGTGGTGGCCAATAAGATCGACGCCTCCATCGAGGAGCAGATCGACGAGCTGAGAGAATACGTGGAAGCCAAGGGTTATCCCTTCTACGCTATTTCCGCCGCCGCCCATATGGGAACCCGGGAACTGACCATGGCCATCTGGAACGCCGTCAAAGAGCTTCCTCCCATCAAGGTCTACGAGCCCGAATACGTGGAGCCTGCCGCAACCTTCGATCCCAAGGATCGGACGGTGCGCATCACCCGGCTCGACGGCAATTACTGGTCGGTGGAAGGGGAATGGCTTCTGCGGATCATGCGGGGGATCAATTTCGGGGAATACGAGCAGCTGCAGTATTTTCAAAAGATCCTTCACAACACCGGCGTCATCAAGGAGCTGGTCAACGCCGGCGTAAAGGAAGACGACACGGTGGATATTTACGGATTTGAATTCGACTTCGTATATTAAGGAGCAGACATGAAACTTCTGCGCAATTACGCCATCGCTTTGGCCGCCGTCCTGCTTTTGGGGGCGGCGCTGGGCTTTTTCTGCGTCCGGGGAGAGCTTACCAAGGCAGACGAGGCAGTGGTCAATCCCCGGGATCCCCAAAATGCGGATCCGACCGAGGAAGGCCACGCGGATCTTCTGCAGATTCTGGAGTTGGCCCGAACCCGGGGAATCCCCACCGATCAGACCGTGGAATCGCCCAAGACGGAGGTGATCCTTCAGACCCGGAGCCGGGGCGGCGTCCGGGTGGATGCATATTCTCTGAAGGTGGAAAGTATGATAGACCGGAACGCCCTTTTAGAAGACCTTGAGACCGGAGAAAAATACCGGCTTTCGGTCATGGACGTGACCCGGCTGTTCTCCCACAAGGCCCTTGCGGCGGCAGTAGACGGACTCTTCGCGCCGCCGACGATGAAAATAGAAATTCCGGGGCAATATTCCCTCGTTTCTCCTGCAGGATACGACGCGAAGATCTTCCGGGGCAACGGAGATCTGCGGGAAGCGAAGCGGGATGCGGGAACGGAGAATACCACCGTCGTCCTGACCGAAGAGCAGGCAACGCAGATGAAAATCACCATCGACACCGCTCCCGACGGATGGTCTCTGACCGCCGCCAGAGACGGAGAAACAGCCTATTCCCAAAGCCGGACGGAGGAGCTTCCTCTTCCCACGGAGCCGGGAGAATACCGTTGCATCGCCACCGCCCACTACGAATTTTCCACGGAAAAGGATTGGTATGGAGACATTATCTACGTTTTTTGCCTCCGCATTACGGTTCCGGGACCGGCATCGGAATTACCGGCGGATCCGGCAGGGGACGCTGCAGGTACGTGAGCTGCCGCCCTATGAACGCGGTCTTTATTACGAAGACTTCGCCTGCCGTTGGCTGAAGCGCCGGGGATACCGTATCCTCGACCGCAATTTCCGGGGTCGCCGGAGAAGCGAGATCGACATCGTTGCCAAGGACGGAAAAACGCTGGTCTTTATTGAGGTCAAGGCCCGGCGCCGACATTCGGTCTATACTCCTCTGCGGGCCGTGGACCGGGAGAAGCGCATCTCCCTTTCTCTGGTCACGCAGGATTATCTGCGCAAGCTGGAAAAAGCGGGCGTCGACCGGGAAAATCTGTCGATCCGCTACGACGTTATCACCGTGTCCTTTGAAGCCGACGGTGCTCCCTCCTGCATCGATCAATACGTATCCTATTTGGTGCCCGAAAATGAAGCTGTTTGACCTGCATTGCGATACCGCAACGGAATTATACCGAAGAAATCTCCCCTTTGAAAACCCCGAAACCCATCTCAACGCCGCCGCCCTTGCGGGGCACGAGGTGACCCAGTGCTTTGCGGTTTTTCTGAACGATACCAAGGAATCTTCCGGTGCCATGGACTTTTTTGAGGCCGTTGCCCGGCGGATCGAGACCGATCTGCGCCGACCGGGGCTGACCCCCATTCTGACGCTGGAGGGAGCAGGGGTTTTAGCGACGCATCCGGATTGGATCGACCGCATCGCCGCCCGGGAATGCCGCATGGCCGGCATCGTGTGGAACGGGAAAAATCCCCTGGCCACCGGGGCGGTCACCGACGATAAGGAAGGCCTTTCCGACCTTGGGAAAGAGGCGGTAAAAGAGCTTCTTCAGCGGGGAATTATCCTTGACGTTTCCCACCTTTCCGCCGCCGGCACCGACGATATTTTAACCCTGACCGACGCCCCCGTTGCCGCCTCCCATTCCAACGCCCGGAGCATCCGGAACCACCCCCGGAATCTGACCGACGAGCAAGCCGTGGAAATCTTTCGCAGGGGAGGGATCGTCGGGCTGAATCTCTATCCTCCGTTCCTGGGGGAGGGAGAAACGGGAATCGGGGATATTCTGCGCCACGCAGAGCATTTTCTTACCCTCGGAGGCGAAAACGGCCTTGCCCTCGGCTGTGATTTCGACGGGGTGGACCGTCTTCCCCGGGGCATCCGTCATTTCGGAGATCTGCCCCTCCTTGCAAAGGCCCTTGAACGGGCTTTCGGCCCGGAAATCTGCCGGAACATCTGTTATCATAATGCGGAACGTTTCTTTTTCGGAAACGGCCGCTGAACCGAAAAGGATCGAATCGATATGGCGTTGTATACCATTGCGGATCTGCACCTTTCTTTTTCCACGGAAAAGCCGATGGACGTTTTTGGCGACCGATGGAAGGATCACCCTCAGAAAATCGCAGAGCGCTGGAATCTGACCGACGACGATACGGTGGTGTTGCCGGGGGATCTTTCCTGGGCCATCGACTTCAAAGAGCTGGCTGCGGATATGGCCTTCCTTGACGCCCTGCCGGGGAAAAAGATCGTCGCCAAGGGCAACCACGATTATTGGTGGGAGACCATGGCGAAGATGACGAAATTTGCGGAAAATTACCCCTCCGTTTGCTTTTTGCACAACAATTCCTATACCGTAGGAGACGTGAGCGTCTGCGGCACCCGGGGCTGGACGCTGGAAAACGGCGACGAAGACGAAAAGGTGCTGAACCGGGAGGTGGGACGGCTGAGAGCCTCCCTGCAAAAGGCGGAAAAAGAGCCCCTGGTCTTCCTCCACTATCCCCCCGTTTTCGGAGATCTGAAGTGCGATCCCATTCTGGACGTCATGAAGGAATTCGGCGTCAGAGAATGCTATTACGGGCACCTTCACGGTCCCGGAGCGGCCTCCCTTGCAGTGCAGGGAGAGACCGACGGAGTCACCTATCGCCTGATCTCTGCCGACTATCTGGATTTCACCCCTCTGAAAATCCGGGATTGACTTGATTTTATGCCGTTTTTGCGGCATTTCTGCAACAAGTTTTCAAACTTTCCTTCCAAAGTATGGAAATATAATAAATAATGTGATATAATATCCCTTACGAAGATAATTCATAATATTTTCAAGGAGTACGAATTATGAAATTAGTGAACAAAACCGATGTCGAAAAAAACGTGGTCGAGCTTGAGATCTCCGTCCCTGCGGATGAGTTCGAAACCGCCGTTCAGGCATCCTACCGCAAGAATGCGGGCAAAGTAAACGTCCCCGGCTTCCGCAGAGGCAAAGCCCCCCGGAAGATCGTGGAAAAAATGTACGGCGAAGGCTTCTTCTGGAACGATGCGGTAGACGCTCTGTATCCCGCCGCTTACGAAGCCGCCGTCAAAGAAGCGGGCATCACCCCCGTTGACCGCGCAGACATCGAAATCTCCGAGATCGGCGCCGACAAGGGCTTTACCTTCAAGGCGAAGGTCACCGTGAAGCCCGAGGTCAACGTCAAGGAATATAAGGGTCTGAAGATCGAAAAGCCCTCTACCGCCGTGACCGAAGACGATATCGCCAGCGAAATCGCCGGCTATCAGAAGCGCAATTCCCGCATGATCGACGTGGACGACCGCGCCGCCGAGCTTGACGACACCGTCACCTTCGATTTCGAAGGCTTTACCGACGGGAAGCCCTTCGAAGGCGGCAAGGCCTCCGATTATTCCCTGAAGCTGGGCTCCGGCTCCTTCATCCCCGGCTTTGAAGATCAGATGGTCGGCAAGAAGATCGACGAAGAATTTACCGTCAACGTCACCTTCCCCGAGGAATATCACGCCGAAGAGCTGAAGGGTCAGCCCGCCGAATTCAAGTGCTGCATCCATAAAATCCAGAAGGAAGAGCTGCCCGAGGTTGACGACGAATTTGTGAAGGACGTCAGCGATTTCGACACCCTCGACGCCTTTAAGGAGGATCTTGCCAAGAAGATCGCCGAACGCAAGGAAGCGGAAGCCGAGCGGGTCGTTTCCGACAAGCTGGCCGAAGCCGTCGCCGAGCTGGTGGAGGCTGACATCCCCGCGTGCATGTTTGAAAACGAAATCAACGCCAGCATGAACGATTTCGCCCAGAGAATGGCCGCTCAGGGCATCAGCATGGAACAGTACATGCAGTTCACCGGCGCAAAGACCGAAGATCTTCGGAATATGTTCGCCGGCCGTGCCCAGACCGAAGTGAAGCTCCGTCTGGCCCTCGAAAAGATCGCCGAGCTGGAGGGCGTAGTGATCTCCGAAGACGAGATCAACGCCGAATATGAAAAGTTCTCCAAGGAAATGCAGGTTCCCGTGGAACGTCTCAAGAGCGACGCCGTGACCGAAAACGTCATGAAGGAACTGGCCAATGCCAAGGCCTTCGAATGCGTCAAGGCCAATGCGGAATTCGTGGAAGAAGGCAAGAAGCCCGCCAAGAAGCCCGCCGCCAAGAAGCCCGCCAAGAAGGCTGAAATCGCTGAGGAGACCGCCGCAGAAGCGAAGCCCGCCGCAAAGAAGGCTCCCGCCAAGAAGGCCGCTCCCAAGGCGGAAGGCGAAGCGGCTGAAAAGAAGCCCGCCGCCAAGAAGACCACCGCGACCAAGAAGCCCGCTGCCAAGAAGACCGAAAAGAAGGACGATGCTGAATAATCCTCCCCATTTCCGGCGATACTGAAACAGAACTTCAACCGGGGACCTTCCTTCCGACGAGGGAGGTCCCCGTATTGTCAAAAAACACAACGTCAAACGATTTTACGAATGCTATTTTTTAAAGGAGAGATTGCTATGCTGCCTTATAACGCCCTCGTCCCTACCGTCGTCGAACAGACCTCCCGGGGGGAACGTGCTTACGATATTTATTCCCGCCTGCTGAACGACCGCATCGTATTTCTTGCAGACGAAGTCAACGACGTGACCGCCAATCTGGTGGTAGCCCAGCTGCTGTTCCTGGAATCGGTGGACCCCGATAAGGACATCAGCCTTTACATCAACAGCCCCGGCGGCTCCATCACTGCAGGAATGGCCATTTACGACACGATGAATTATATCAAATGCGACGTTTCCACCATCTGCGTGGGCATGGCCGCCAGCATGGGAGCATTCCTTCTGTCTGCCGGCGCTAAGGGGAAGCGGTACGCTCTGCCCAACAGCGAAATCATGATTCACCAGCCTCTGGGCGGATTCCAGGGGCAGGCCACCGATATCAAGATCCACGCCCAGCGCATCCTGGATATCAAGGATAAGCTGAACGGGATTCTGGCCGAAAATACCGGAAAGCCTCTGGACGTCATCAAAGCGGACACCGAACGGGATAACTTTATGACTGCGCAGCAGGCCATGGAATACGGCCTGATCGATAAGGTTATCGCCCATCGGTAAAAACCACCTATCCGAAAGGAATCGCCATGCCGAATCAACACAACGATCCCCGCACCTGCTCCTTCTGCGGGCAGCCCAACACGGGAGATAAAACGTTTATTGCCGGGATCGAGCCAAACACCTATATCTGCAACGATTGCGTCGACGCCTGCGTGGAATATCTGCAGGCGCTGGCGGAGAAGAAGCAGAAAAAGAAGGACGAAAAGCTCCGGCTGACCATGAAGACCCCTGCGGAGATCAAAGCCGCCCTCGACGAATACGTCATCGGCCAGGACGATGCGAAGATCGCCCTTTCCGTGGCCGTTTATAACCATTATAAACGGATTTTGAATCAGGACGGCAAGGCCAACGTGGAGCTGGCAAAGAGCAACGTCCTGCTTCTGGGTCCTACGGGATCGGGGAAAACCCTGCTGGCGCAGGTGCTTGCAAAGACCCTGAACGTCCCCTTCGCCATCGCCGACGCCACCACTCTGACCGAAGCAGGCTACGTGGGGGAAGACGTGGAAAACATCCTCCTCCGCCTCATCCAGGCCGCGGATTTCGACGTGAAAGCCGCCGAACGGGGGATCATCTATATCGATGAGATCGACAAGATCTCCCGCCGGTCGGAAAACCCCTCCATCACCCGGGACGTTTCCGGGGAAGGAGTTCAGCAGGCTCTGCTGAAGATCCTGGAGGGAACGGTGTCCAACGTGCCCCCCAACGGCGGCCGGAAGCACCCCAACCAACAATTCATTCCCATCGATACCAAGAATATTCTCTTCATCTGCGGCGGTGCCTTTGCGGGACTGGAGGACGTCATCCGTAAGCGCACCCGGAAATCGGCCATCGGCTTTAATTCCGACGTGGCCGGCAAGAACAGCGACGACGTGGGCGCGCTTCTGAAGCAGTGCGAGGCCCACGATCTGGTCAAATTCGGCCTGATCCCCGAGTTGGTGGGCCGTCTCCCCTCCATCGTCAACGTGGAGCCGCTGAACAAGGAGGCTCTGGTTCGCATTATGACCGAGCCGAAGAACTGCTTGACCAAGCAATACCGGGAGCTGTTCCGCATGGACGGAGTAGAGCTGGAGTTCACCGACGACGCCATCGAAGCCATCGCCGATCAGGCCTTGGAGCATAAAACCGGCGCCCGGGGCCTTCGGGCCATTGCGGAAAAGGTCATGACCAAGATCATGTTCCTCACCCCTTCCGATAAGACCATCACCCGCATTACCGTGGACGGGGCCTGTATCCGGGGCGAGCGCGACGCAAAGATCGTCCGCACCGAAACCGAACAATAACCTTACCGACTCGGACCGCCTTTTGCGGTTCGAGCCTTCGGTCTTTTTCCGGGGGATTAAAATCCCCGAAAAAACACGATAAATCAAAGGAATTCTATCATTATGATCGATACTTCACCGGTCTTCGAACAGAAGATCCGCACCCTGCCCCTCCTTCCCCTGCGGAATCTGGCGGCACTGCCCAAGCAGACCATCCATCTGGACGTGGCGCGGGAGCTTTCCGCCTCCGCCGTCCGGGCTTCTCTGGCGGCCGATCGCTATATCGTGCTGTCGGCCCAGGTCGATATTACCGAAGAAGATCCCCAGCCGGAAAATATTTACGCCTTCGGCGTCGTTGCCAAGGTCAAGCAGATGATGAAGACCCAAAACGGGGATCTTCGCGTCATGCTCGACGTCCTTTGCCGCGCCCAGGCCATCACCCTTCCCTATAAAGAAAACGGCCATTACAAGGTCACCGTGTCCTTGATTCCGGAGCAGGACACCCCCATCACGTCTTCGATGGAACGGCAGGCTTTGGCCCGCCAGGCCCAGGTGCTGTACGGAGAATTGTCCCAGTACGTGGAGAATATCTCCCAGCAGCAGATCATGGAGGTGCTTTCCATCGAGGATCTGGGCTTCCTTGCCGACTATTTGACCCAAAATCTGTTTTTGCGGTATCAGGATAAGCAGAAGATTCTGGAGATCCTCGATCCCGAGGAGCGCATGAAGGAGGTTTTGCTGATCCTGGAGCGGGAGGTGGA
This sequence comes from Eubacteriales bacterium, assembly GCA_045543655.1. Classification (GTDB taxonomy): domain Bacteria; phylum Bacillota; class Clostridia; order Oscillospirales; family UBA644; genus RGIG995. The sequence continues at coordinate 28,198 of JAZPXN010000039.1, read as the reverse complement.
GATTGCCGACCTGGAAAGCCAGATTGCAGAACGAACCAAGGAGCGCATCGGGAAAAATCAGCGGGATTTCTATATCCGGGAGCAGATTCACGCCCTGGAAGAAGAGCTGGGCGAAATGGATCCCGACGACGAAATCGGCGTTTATACCGATAAGATCAACAAATCCGCCGCCCCCGAAGAGATTAAGAAAAAACTCTATAAAGAAGTGGAACGGCTTTCCAAAATGCCCATCGGCGCTCAGGAGGCCGGCGTTTCCCGCATTTATCTGGACACCTGCCTGGATCTTCCCTGGGGTGTTTTCACCCGGGAAGAGGTGGATATCGCCACTGCACGGCAGATCCTGGAGGACGACCACTACGGCCTTGCAAAGGTAAAGGAGCGCATTCTGGAAACCCTTGTGGTTCTGCAGAAAATGCCGCAATACAACGGTCAGATCCTTTGTCTCGTGGGCCCTCCGGGCACCGGAAAAACCTCGGTAGCCCAATCCATTGCCCGTGCCACCGGACGGAAATTTGCCCGGGTGTCCTTGGGCGGCGTTCACGACGAAGCGGAAATCCGGGGGCATCGCCGCACCTACGTGGCCTCCATGCCCGGCAAGATCATTGAGGCCGTCCGGGAGGCCGGTTCGGTCAATCCGGTCATTCTGCTGGACGAGGTGGACAAGATCGGCAACGATTACAAGGGAGATCCCGCCTCTGCCCTGCTGGAGGTGCTGGACCCCGAACAGAACAAGACCTTCAAGGATCATTTTCTGGATATGCCCTTCGATCTTTCCAACGTGCTGTTCATTCTGACCGCCAATACGGAGGATACCATGCCCCGTCCCCTGCTGGACCGGACGGAGATCATCACCCTTTCTTCCTATACGCAGGAGGAAAAAATCCATATCGCCAAGGATCACCTGATCCCCAAGCAACTGAAAAAGCACGGCCTTACGGCGAAGGAATGTAAATTTACCGATGCGGGTCTGAACGATCTGATCCGCAGCTATACCCGGGAGGCCGGCGTCCGCGTATTGGAGCGCACCGTCGCTTCCCTTTGCCGGAAGGCCTTGAAATATCTGGCAGAGCATCCGGAAGAAACCAAAATCACCTTCAAGCCCGCAAATCTGGAGGCCTTCTTAGGCCCCCGGAAATTCCGGGACGATCCCCTCTCCCGTAAGGATCAGGTAGGCATCGTCACCGGCCTTGCCTATACCGCCGTGGGGGGCGAGGTCATGCCCGTAGAAGCCTCCGTTATGGACGGCAACGGCAAAATCCAGCTCACCGGATCGCTGGGCGACGTGATGAAGGAATCGGCAAACGCCGCCATCAGCTATATCCGTTCCCGGGCGAAGGAGCTTGGGATTGACGGGGATTTCTACAAAAACAAAGATATCCACATCCACGTACCCGAAGGCGCGGTTCCCAAGGACGGCCCCTCTGCCGGGGTCACCATGATCACCGCCCTGGTCAGCGAGCTGACCGGCCGGAAGGTAGATCATACCGTAGCCATGACCGGGGAGATCACCCTGAGGGGCCGGGTTCTGCCCATCGGAGGGCTGAAGGAAAAGACCATGGCCGCCTACAAGGCCGGCATCAAAAAAGTGGTTCTGCCCGCCGGAAATCTGCCCGATCTGGATGAAATCGATCCCGTGGTGAAGGAAAATATTGAATTTATTCCTGCGGAACACGTGGAAACGGTGCTGAAGACCGCTCTGGTCGAAGGATAAGCTATGACCATCAATTTCAACAACGCCCAATTCGTCACCAGTTACTTTGACGGCAAAAAAATCGACCGCCCCAAGAAACCGGAAATCGTTCTGGTGGGACGGTCCAACGTGGGAAAATCTTCGCTGATCAACAAAATACTCAACCGGAAAAGTCTCGCCCGGGTCTCGTCCACGCCGGGCAAGACCATCTCGGTAAACTACTACGATATCGACGGAAAATTCGATCTGGTGGACCTTCCGGGCTACGGCTTTGCAAAGCGCCCCAAGTCCGAACAGGCCGCCTGGGGGAAGCTGACCGAGGGATATTTTTCCGCAGGGCGGGATATCCGGCTGATCCTTCTTTTGGTCGATCTGCGCCATCCCCCCTCCAGGGACGACGAGGTCATGTTCGATTGGCTGATGCAGTCCCAAACCCTCTTCACCGTGGTGGCCACCAAGGCCGACAAGCTGAATAAGACCGAGACGAAGAAAAACGCCGACGCCCTTTCCGAAAAATTCGGCATCAACGTCATTCCCTTCTCGTCCCTCAACGGCACGGGATGCGAGGAATTACGTCAGATCATCACCGATCTGATGCTGGCCGACTGACCGGCTGAAGGGACAGATAAGAGGGCACCGGCAAGCCGCCGCAGATGGCGCTTCGGATCCGGGAAGCCCCCGTCACCGCCCCCGCAATGCCGTTTTCGCCGAAGGCGTAAAGATAATACAACCCCTCCCATTGGGCATCCTGTCCCACGTAGGGCAAGCCCCCCTTGGGGAGCACCATCCCTTGACAAAAGGCATATTCCTGCCTGAGGCGGGGGATTCCGAAAAGCATATCCTGCAATTCCGATAAAATATTTTTGTACTTCACCCGGCAGAGAAGACTGCCGTCCAGCCGACCGAGGCGCCCGTCGGGCGTCAAGCTTCCCGTGGCCGCCCCGGAACAGACGATGCGTCGGTCGGGCGTAATGCGAAGGTACGAAAAACCGTCGTGGCTCTTTATCACGCATTCCCCCGGCCACCCCCGGAAAACCGGGACGGGCTGCGTCACGACGGAAAAAACCGTCACCCGCTGTCCTAATTGGGGACGCTTCCGCAAGACCTCTCCGCCCCGGGCGTCGATTACTCCGGAGGCTGAGATCCCGTATCCGCCGCATCGGCAGACGAAGCGCCCCGCCCCCGGAGATTCGATGACGTCAACCCGGCTTCCTTCGAAGATCCTTCCGCCGTGCACCGTCAGCCAATCCGCCAGATCCCGGCAAAGCCGGACGGGGTTCAGCGTGGCCGCCCCCCGGGTGAAAAATCCGCCGGCGCAGGGGAAGGAAAATTCCTCCCGACACTCCGGGCCCGACGTCCATCGCACCGCATAGCCCAGATGCCTGCGGGCGTAGTATTCTTCCCGCAAAAGACCTGCGTTCCGGTCGCTTTGGGCATAGCAAAACTGATCCCTCCGCTGAAAATCACATTTGCTTCCGGTCTCTGCAACGATTTTTTCCAACCGCTCCACGGCGGAAGGTACGGAACGGTACCACGCCCCTGCGTTCTCCCTTCCGATCAACTCCCGCAGACGCAGATAATCTGCCCCGCCGTCGGCGCATACGATCCCGGAAGAAAACCGGCAGGCGCCGTCTCCCACCGTATTTGCGGTGACCAGAACCACCTCTTTCCCCGCTTTTCGCAGCTCGTATGCGGCGAGAAGCCCGCTCAACCCTCCGCCGATCACCAGAATTTCGGTCTCAAGATCGGCCGAAACACGGGGATGGGAGGGCAAAAAATCCTCCGGCGTAAAAAAGGGCGAAAGCCCGCTTCCCCATAGCTCGTTTTGTTTCATTCGGATCCCTCCTGTGGTATTTACTTCCAGTTTCGCCCGGGAACCGATATTTTATTCAGAAAGGAACGGCCCATGAAAAAAATTGCCCTTTTCACCGCCCTCGGCCTTCTGCTTTGCCTCTGTTTTTCCGGCTGCGGCACCAACAAAACCCAATGGGCTGCCGTGGACCTTGCCCGCAGAGACGCCGCCACCGACGCGCCCATTCCCGGCAACGAGGTCATCGTGGCCGTCTCCCCCGAAGCCCCGCTGGGAGGGCTGGAGCTGTATTTCAATCTGACGGGGGACGCCCCCTCGGCCACCGTTTCCATCTATAAAGCCACGGTGGATTACGCCACCACCTTGGCGGAAAAGCCGGCTCGGCAAGAGAAATTTCCCGATCTTGCGGCAAATATGATGTGGCAATTCCGCACGCTGCCCGCCGGGGATTATCTGGTCGTCATTTCCGATCTCAACGCCGCAACCCTCTCCCGTGCCATCGTCCCCTCGGACAAGGCCAACGGGAAAATTCTGAACTACTGCAACGGCAACGTCATGACCGACGGCACCTGCATCATGACTCTGCTCTGCATTAAAACCGCCGACAATCCCGACCCGGGTCTTGCCACCTTTGCTTACCCGGTCGTAGAAGAATAAAGAAAGAACACGCAACGGAGAAGATCGTATGAACAATTATCAAAAACGGAGAAAACCGGATTTTCGGTCCGAAGAGATCAACGAAAACGTAGTCACCGGCCGGAACCCCGTCATGGAGGTTCTGCGTTCCGGGCGCACGGTAGACAAGATCCTGGTAGCAAAGGGAGAACGGGAAGGGTCTATCCTGAAGATCGTGGCCATGGCCAAGGAAAAAGGAATTCCCGTTATGGACGCAGAGCGCACCCGTATCGAAGCCTTGTCCGGCACCGCCGGTCATCAGGGCGTTCTGGCCTTCGTAACCCCCTTTGAATACTCCACGGTGGAAGAGATTCTGTCCGTGGCAGAAGAACGGGGAGAGCCTCCCTGCATCGTCATTCTCGACGGGGTAACCGATCCCCACAATGCCGGGGCGATCCTGCGTACCGCATACTGCTGCGGCGCTCACGGCGTGATCATGCCGAAGCACAATTCCTGCGGAATGACCCCCACGCTCATTAAATCCGCCGCCGGCGCCACGGAATATATGAAAGTAGCCCGGGTGACCAATATTACCGACACGGTGGAAGAACTGAAAAAGCATAATATCTGGGTCTACGGAACCGACGGCAACGCCCCTGCGGATATTTATCACACCGACCTGACCGGGGCCTGCGCCTTCGTTTTGGGGGATGAGGGAAAGGGAATCTCCCGTCTCGTCCGGGAGCATTGCGATTTCCTGGTCAAGATCCCCATGAAGGGCCCCCTGGATTCTTTGAACGTCTCGGTGGCAGGAGCGGTCATTCTGTATGAGTCCCTTCGCCAGAAGGAGGGAAAAGGATGAAAGAGCTCTCCTATTTCGAGGAGCAATACAACGCCGTCGTCGGGGCGCGGGATAAGCTGCTGCTGAAAACCGGCGTCTGCTTTGGAATCACCGCCGTCTTCGGGCTTTTGACCTTCCTTGGGATGCCCCGTCTGGCGCTGGCCATTCTGGAGCTGATCTTCTCGGTGATGATCTGGGCAGTCTGCAACAAGGAGCTGACCGACGGGATCAAATCCTTCCTGAAGCTCCGCCCCTCTACCGACAGCTTCAACGCTCTGGGGTTAGTGGCGCTGGCGGCCCATTCCATCTATATGATGGCCGCGAAAACGCCCTTCGACGAGCATTTTATCGCTTTCGTTTTCTATTTTTCCATCACCTTATCCATGGGGATGAAGGTTCTGTACGTCTTGCAGATCATCAAAAACCTGGATCTGGTGCGGGACAAGAAAACCTACGCCCTGCAGGTGACCGACCTTTCCCTGTCGAAGAAATATATCCGGCAGGTCTGTTCGGCAAACCCGGTGGTGGATTTCCCCAACGTGGTACGAACCTCTTACGACAGCGATCCCACGGAAAAGCGAAACCGGAGCTTTATCCCCTGGGTAACCCTGGCGGTGATCCTCCTTTCGGTGGTCGTGTCCCTGATCCGCAAGGGATCCTTTTTGGTGGCGCTCCCCGCATTTCTGTCGATCTGCGCCTGCTTCTCGGCGGAAATGTCCTTCGTTTTGCCCTACGTTATGATGCAGATCCGTCTGCGGAGGCTGGGCAGCATCCTGATGGGGAATTATTCCGTGGAGCATCTGAAGGATACGGATACTCTGCTTGTGAAGGACACGGATCTCTTCCCGCCGGAAAATAACGAAATTCTGAATCTGAACATCCGAAACAAGCCTTTGGCGAAGGAAGCGGTTCTGTATATCACCGCCCTTCTGAAGCTGTCCGAATCCCCTCTGGAGGAGGCCTTCCACCGGACCTTCCCCGGGATCCCGGAGCGGCTTCCCACGGTACTGCAATGGAGGGTGATCAAGAATTACGGCATCGTTGCCACCATCAACGTGGACAACGTGCTTTTCGGAAACCGCAACCTGCTGATGTCTCATAACGTAGAACCCTGGTCCGCGGAAAAAGAGGCCATGCTGACCGCCGCAGGGGTTCATCTGATGTATCTCGTCATCAACGGCCGCATTACCGCGACTCTGATCTGTCGGTACGGTGAGGATGGAGATCTGAAAAAATCCGCAGAAATGCTGGGCGGAGATTTCAATCTTCTGGTCGATACGAAGGATTGCAACATCAACGAAAATATGGTTCAGCGAAAATACGATCTTTCCCACACGAAAATCTCGGTGCCCGACCCCGACGAAGCGGAATCGGTAGTGGAGACGAGAGAAGAGATGGAGGAAGACCAATCCCCTCCGGTGATGCTTTCCACCCAGAACGCTTTGGGGATTCTGGAATCCATCCGACGGGCAAAAAATCTGCACCGCTCGGTCAATCTTTGCATTGCCGTCCAGCAGATCTCCATTATGGGAGGCCTCCTGCTGACCCTGGCGGCCCTGCTGATCGCGCCGGGGCAAATGTCCTGGGTGTGGCCCTTCGCCTTCAATCTGATCTGGGCGCTGCCGGTGCTGGCCATTGCACTGTTTAAAAAGGATTAAAATAATATTTTTATAGATTTCCGAAGGAGGAATCATTTATGTCCGGACATTCCAAATGGAAGAACATTATGCACAAAAAAGAGAAGACCGACGCCCAGCGGGCGAAGATCTTCACCAAGATCGGCCGTGAAATCTCTTTGGCCGTCCGGGAAGGCGGCCCCGACCCCGTATCCAACGCCGCCCTCAAGGATCTGATCGCAAAGGCAAAATCCAACAACGTACCCAACGATAACATCGAACGGGTCATCAAGAAGGCCGCCGGCGGCAACGACGGTGCCAACTACGAGGTTCTGACCTACGAAGGCTACGGCCCCTGCGGCGTTGCAGTCTATCTGCGGTGCGTAACCGATAACCGGAACCGTACGGCCGGAGATCTGCGGCATTATTTCGATAAATGCGGCGGCAATCTGGGGCAGACCGGCTCGGTTAACTGGATGTTCGAAAAGAAGGGCGTCATCGTCATCGACGGCGAAGACGTGGATGAGGATCAGCTGATGGAGGATCTGCTGGAGGCAGACGTGCTGGATATCGTGGCGGAGGAGGGCGGCTTTACCGTCTACACCGAGGCGGAAGCCATGTCCGACACCAACGATCTGGTGCTGTCCAAGAACTATACCGTTCTCTCCGCCGAAGTGGCTCAGGTGCCCAACAACTACACCGCCCTCTCCGACGAAGACGGCGAAAAGATGCAGAAGCTTCTGGATATGCTGGACGACAACGACGACGTGACTGACGTCTGGCACAACTGGGATAACTGACCCGGTCGGAAAAAGTCGTCACACCGAAGAAAAAGCAAAAAGGTCGAATGGATCATCTTCCCCCTTCGACCTTTTCTTTATCCCAAAACCGTCCACCTCCTTTGAAAAGGAAGGGAAAACGGCTTTCTCTTCTTTCCGCCGGCCGCTCCCCATCACGTACCTTAGTACGCTACGGGTCGCCTGCGGCGGAATCTGACTTCCTTTTTCCGCCCGGGAAACAGTATTCTTTCTTTTTTCAGAAGAAAAAAGAAAGAACCAAAAAAAGCCCCGGCCGGCGAAATCCTTTCGCCGAAAAATAAGCGAATTGGATAGGAAAAGACCGATACTCCCGGGGTGGGGGTATCGGTCTGATTGTTTTTTGGGGGTGCTTTGGGTCAGGAGAAGAGGACGGCGTTGACGATGCTCTGGAGCTTTTCCTGCTTGCCGCTTTCCACGTGGGAGACGTTGCCCAATTTGGCGGCGTGGGCGGCAAGGGAGCAAAGATCGGCGGTGCCGTCAACGACGGTCTTGCCGATGCCTTCCCCGAAGGAGGCGTAGCGATTCTTGATATTTTCGTCCAGGCGGCCGTCCTCGATAAGCTTGGCGGCCTTGATCAGTCCCAGGGCGTAGGCGTCCATACCGAGGATAAAGGCGTGGAAAAGATCCTCGGGGGTGTTGCTGGGACGGCGGTTTTTGGCGTCGAAATTAAAGCCGCCGGTCAGTCCGCCCGCCTTCAGCACCTCGTACATACACATGGTGGTGTCGTAAACGTCGTAGGGGAATTCGTCGGTATCCCAGCCCAGCAGAAGATCGCCCTGATTGGCGTCGATGGAGCCGAGCATTCCGTTCATGGCGGAGATACGAAGCTCGTGCTGGAAGGTATGCCCCGCCAAGGTGGCGTGATTGGCCTCGATATTCATCTTGAAATCCTTGTCAAGGCCGTACTGCCGCACGAAGCCGATGGCGGTGGAGGCGTCGAAATCGTACTGATGCTTCATGGGCTCCTTCGGCTTGGGCTCGATATAGAAATCCCCGGTAAAGCCGATCTTCCGGCCGTAGTCCACGGCCATATGCATAAGGCGGGCGATGTTTTCCTGCTCGAATTTCACGTCGGTATTCAGCAGGGTCTCGTAGCCCTCCCGGCCGCCCCAGAACACGTAGCCCTTGCCGCCCAGTTTGACGGTCAGCTCCAGGGCTTTTTTGATCTGCGCCGCGGCAAAGCAATAAACTTCGGCGGAATTGGTAGAGCCGGCCCCGTTCATAAACCGGGGATTGGAGAACATATTGGCGGTGCCCCACAGACATTTGATGCCGGTGGCCTTCATTTTTTCCAGAATATAATCGGTAATCTCGTCCAGACGGCGGTTGGTCTCGTTGATATCCTCGGCCTCCGGCACCAGATCCACGTCGTGAAAGCAGAAATATTCGATGCCCAGCTTCTGCATCAGCTCAAAGCCGGCGTCCACCTTGGCACGGGCGTGATCCATGGTCGCCCTTTCACTGCCAAAGGACTTATCCGCCGTATCCCGGCCAAACATATCGGTGCCGGCGGCGCAAAGCGTATGCCACCAGGCCATGGCAAAGGGCAGATGCTCCTTCATTTTTTTGCCGAACACCACTTTCTCAGCATCGTAATATTTAAAAGCAAAGGGATTTTTACTTTCCGGCCCTTCGTAGGCAATTTTGGGAAGATTAAAAAATTCTTTCATAGTTCTTTCCTTTCGCATTTCCGATTTTATTCTCCGTCCCCGAACAGGGGCTTGACGGCGGGATAGATTTTTTCGAATTTCCGGTATTTTTCTTCATACCGGGCGGCAATTTCGGGATCCGGCAGGACCGTGCCCCGCACCGACAGCAGCGCCTTCGCGCAGGCCTCCGTCGATTCGTAAAGACCGGTGCCCACCATAGCAAGCATAGCGCCGCCGTAACCGGGGCCTTCCTCGGTTTTGGGAAGATCCAAAGGGATCTTCAAAACGTTGCTGAGAATGCGGCACCAAAGCTCCGACCGGGCACCCCCGCCACAGACGGTACTGCGCGTGATCTCCACCCCCATGGCACGGGCGATCTCCACGTTCTGTCGGATGGCGAAGGCCACGCCCTCCAGCACGGAAAGAGTCATATCCTTCCGCTTGGTATCGGCCCGCATTCCCAGGAATATCCCCCGAGCGTCCGTATCGTTGACGGGACTTCGCTCGCCCATGAGATATGGCAGGAAGTATACGTGATTGCGGCCCAGATCTTCGTCGGAAATCCCGGCCTGCTCGGCGACGTAATCGTCGGTGCCCAGAATATCCTCGCAGAACCATTTATTACAGGAGGCCGCCGACAGAATACATCCCATCAGGTGGTATTTTCCGTTGGCGTGGCAAAAATTATGGATACTGCGGTTCTCCGTCGGGCTGAATTTTTCATAGGGAATAAAGACCGTCCCGGAGGTTCCCAGTGAAATGTTGCATTTCCCCGGCTCCACCGTCCCGGTGCCGATGGCGGCGGCCGCGTTATCCCCGGCTCCGGCCACTACGGGGATCTGCTCCAGCCCCAATGCGGCGGCGACCTCGGCCTTCAGCACCCCCACGGGGGCAAAGCTTTCGTAGAGCGCCGGCATTTGCTCTTCCCGCAGACCGCAGATCTCCAGCATCTCCCGGGACCAGCGTTTATGCTCTACGTCCAGAAGCAAAAGACCGGAGGCGTCGGAATAATCGGTGCAATGAACGCCGGTCAAGCGGTAATTGAGATAATCCTTGGGGAGCATGACCTTTTCAATCCGGGCGAACAGGTCGGGCTCCGTCTCCTTCATCCACAGCACCTTCGGCGCCGTAAATCCGGCAAAGGCCATATTGGCCGTGGCACGGGCAAGAAAATCCTCTCCCACCGTACCGTTGAGGTAGGCGGTTTGCGCGGCGGTGCGGCCGTCGTTCCAGAGAATGGCGGGGCGCAAAACGGCGTCGGATTCATCCAATACCACAAGGCCGTGCATCTGTCCCCCGACTCCGATCCCGCAAACCGTGGCAGGGTCGACCCCGGAGATCAATTCTTTTCCTCCCGCAAGAAAGGCCTTCCACCAATCCTCCGGATTCTGCTCGCTCCAGCCGGGCGCGGGGTAGGAGACGCCGTAGGTCTTCGTGACTTGATTTTCGATGGCTCCGGTCTCGTTGACCAAAAGAAGCTTCAGTCCCGACGTGCCGAGATCGGCTCCGATATACCGTTTCATAAGAGACCTCCTCAATGCTTTTCTGTTTTTATTATAAAACATATATCTTGACTTTTCTCGCAATATATGCTATAATTAGTAGACAAAATTTGTCTTTTTCAAAAAAAGAAGGAGGTGGCCGGAATTTTCTATCAGTTTCAGCACCCGGGGGCCGGAGATTATTTCTGCAAGGAATACGGAGAAAATTTCTCCTTTCCGCCCCATATGCACCTTTCCTACGAATTGATCGCCGTCCGCCGGGGAAGGATGAAAGTGACCGTAGACGGCGCACCTTACCTCCTGGAGGAGGGTGACGCTCTGCTGATCTTCCCAAATCAACTCCACGCGCTGGAATCGACGGACAGCCGGCATATGCTCTGTATTTTTGCCCCGGATCTGATCCGGGCGTACCGGACGAAGACCGAAAACAGCATCCCCAAAAGCAATTTTTTCCGTCCCGATCCGGTCTGGCTCGACGCTTTGGACAATCTGCCGGCCGACGCCCGGAAGATCGCCAAAAAAGGGGTTCTGTACTCCCTCTGCGCCGCCTTTGACGAATCGGCCGAATATCTGCCCCGGCAGACGGAGCAGCAGGACCTGCTCTCCCGCATCTTCGCCTTCGTGGAGACCCGTTATACGGAGGATTGCTCCCTGGAGCGGCTTGCGGCGACCACGGGCTACGATTACGCCTACCTTTCCCGGTATTTCAAAAAGCTCACCGGCATCTCCTACGGCAATTATCTCAACGTATACCGGCTGAATAAGGTCTGCTATCTTCTGGAAAACACCGACGAATCGGTCCTGCAATGCGCCCTGGACTGCGGTTACAACTCCCTGCGCACCTTCAACCGGAATTTCAAAGAGCATTTCGGCAGAACCCCGGCTCAATACCGGCGGGAGGCCAACAAATAATTACAGATAGGAAGAACGCTTATGAAAATTTATACTTCCGTGGATCAGCTGATCGGAAAAACCCCCTTATTGGAACTGAAAAATCTGGAAAAAGCCTTGAATCTGCAGGCGCGCCTGCTGGTAAAGGCAGAATCCTTCAATCCCGGCGGCTCGGCCAAGGACCGGGTGGCAAAGGCGATGCTCGACGACGCCGAGGCGGCGGGAATTCTGACCCCGGATTCGGTGATCATCGAGCCCACCTCCGGCAATACGGGCATCGGTCTTGCGGCGGTGGCGGCGGCACGGGGATACCGGTGCGTCATCGTCATGCCCGATTCCATGTCCGTGGAGCGTCGCAAGCTGATGACCGCCTACGGCGCGGAATTGGTGCTGACCGAGGGGGAACTGGGGATGACCGAGGCCATCCGGAAAGCAGAAGAGATCGCCCGTAACACCCCCAACGCATGGATCGCCGGGCAATTCGTCAACCCCTCCAACCCCAAGGCCCACTATACCTCCACGGGGCCGGAGATCTGGGAAGATACCGACGGGCAGGTGGATCTGTTCGTGGCGGGGGTGGGCACCGGAGGCACCGTCACCGGCACGGGGGAATATCTGAAAGAGAAAAATCCCGATCTGAAAATCATCGCCGTAGAGCCCGCAGACTCCGCTTTGCTGTCCGGAAAGCCTGCGGGGCCCCATAAAATCCAGGGCATCGGCGCGAATTTTATTCCGGAAATCCTGAAGACCGACCTGCTGGACGAAATCCTCCCCGTTACCACCGACGAGGCCTACGCCGCCGCCCGGTTCCTGGGACAACGGGAAGGGCTTCTCGTCGGCATCTCCTCCGGCGCCGCCCTCCACGCCGCCATCGAGGCCGCCAAGCGCCCCGAAAACGCCGGCAAGACCGTCGTCGCCCTCCTCCCCGACACCGGCGAACGCTACCTTTCCGGGGATCTGTTTTAAGTAAGCTTGTGCAAAGGCGTTCTTTTCTTTTTTTTCGAGAAAAGATAGAAAAGCGAAAGCCGATGCAATCCTTGCATCGGAAGAATAAAATACGAAACGGTGCCGATCGAAAAAGATCGGCACCGCGTTTTATCGCATGCAAAAAGCCGACGGGCGTATTCTCGTCGGCCTTGGCTTTCTTTTTGGTTCTTTCTCCCGAAAGAAAAAGAATACACCCCGTCCTCCCGCAAACTAATTGTCCCGCTCCGCTTCGGAGAGGATGAGCCTGTAGATCTTGGGGTCGGTTTTCCGCAGAATGCGGAGCTGATGGATCATGAATTTCAGAAGATCCCCTTCGTTGACCGAGGTGAAGACCTGCTCGGTTTCCCGGTAAGGGATATCGTAGGCGTTGCAGATCTTCAGCAGGCTGTCCGGCGAGGGGGTGACCGGGTTTCCCGTCCGGGGATCGTATTCCTTTTCGATGGCCGAAAGATAGGTGTGGGAAATGCCGATCCGTGCGGAGGCTTCCCGCAGAGACCATCCTTTTTCCATCCGGGCCTCAAAAATGCGTTCTCCGAAGGATTTCATGTCAGTCCTCCCGATGTTGATCCAGATTTTTCAGGAAAGAGAGCCGGTAGATGGGAGCGACGCCATGCTCGATGATCTTCCGGTAATGCTCCTTGGTGGGATATCCCTTGTGCTTTTCCAGTTCGTACTGGGGATATTGCAGGGCCAACTCCTTCATCATCCGGTCCCGGGTCACCTTTGCGATGACCGATGCGGCAGAGATCGAGGGGCATTTGGCATCCCCCTTCACCACCGATGCGGCGGGGACGGTCAGACCCTTGGGGATCCGGTTTCCGTCCACGAGAGCAAAGGAAGGCGTCTTTTCCAGCGCCTCCACCGCCCGGCACATGGCCAGATAGGTGGCGTTGAGGATATTGTAGGCGTCGATCTCCTCCGGCGTGGCAATGCCGGCGCCCCAGATGCAGGAGGCGGTGATCTCTTCGTATAATTTTTCCCGTTTTGCTTCGGATAATTTCTTGGAATCGTTCAGTCCGGAGACGTCAAATCCGTCGGGCAGAATAACGGCGCCCGCCACCACGGGGCCGCACAGAGGACCTCGGCCGGCCTCGTCGATGCCACAAAGACCGGGATGCTCCGCCCGGAAGGGCAATTCGAAATCCCAGATCATGCTTCCGGCTCCGTTTCTTCGCTGACGCCGTTGGGGATCCCGGGGCGCTCCAGGGTGATGCGGCCGATCTTCGCCCCCCGGAATTCATCCAGAAGGGTGATGGCGGTCCGCTCCTCGTCCACGTCCCCGCCGCTGACCACAAAGCCCCGCTTCCGACCGATCTGCAGGAACAGATCGTAGGCCTTCGGCGCAAGGTCGGTCAATTTATAACGGGCCTTCAGCTCGTTGGGATAATATTTCGAAAGCATGGCAAGCAGGATCAAAGACAGCCCCTCCAGATCGAGGATGGTGTCCTTGATGGCGCCGGTGACGGCCAAAAGAGCCGCGTCGGACTGATTTTCCAGCTTCGGCCACAAAATCCCGGGGGTATCCAGCAGGTCGATTCCCTCCGCCAGGGGCACCCATTGCTTTTTCTGGGTAACGCCGGGGCGGTCCTGGGCCTCGGCACGGCGGGCACCGCAGAGATTATTGATGAAGGTGGACTTCCCAACGTTGGGAATCCCCAGAATCATCACCCGGGCGGTACGGGCCACAATGCCCCGTTTTTTGTCCCGTTCGGCCTTTTCCCGGTAGGCTTCCCGGATGGCGTTCAGCACCGGCTTGCGGTCGTCCTTGCTCCGGCTGTTTCCCAAAAGGACGGTATAGCCCAGATTGCGATAATATTCCGCCCACTTTTTATTTTCCGCAGGGTCGGCAAGATCGCTCTTATTCAGAATCAGAATTTTCGCCTTATTCCCGATCAGCTCGGCGATATCGGGGTTTTTGGAGGCCGTGGGAATCCGCGCATCGACCAGCTCGATGACGATATCCACGTTTTTCATGGTATCCAAAATGACCCGGCGGGTCTTCGCCATATGCCCGGGGTACCAGTTAATATCCATCGTTACACCTCACTTATTCGCAAAGCCCAAAGCTTTCCAGGGGCCAGAACCGTAAAATTACCCGGCCGGCCAGCTGACCGATCTCCACGCATCCCAGATCCGAATAACGGCTGTCGTGGGAGATGGCACGGTTATCCCCAAGAACGTAAACGCACCCCTCGGGAACGGTGATGGGATTTTCGGTGGAATGGGGGATGGTTCCGGCGCCCCCCAGATAAGGCTCGTTCAAAAGGCGTCCGTCTACGTAGACCCGGTAGGATTCGGGGTCAATATAAACGGTCTGCCCTTCCGTGGCAATCACACGCTTGATCCACAGCTCGTCTTCCCCGTCGATCTCCGGACGGAAGACCACGATATCGCCCCGTTCGGGGACGTAGAACAGATCGGAAATAATATACCGGTCTCCGTGATACATGGTGGGAACCATGGAAGATCCGTCCACCACCCCGGTGCGACAGATCAGCGTCAGCATCAGTATGGCCGCAACCAAGGCGCCTACCACCACCTCTACGAATTCCACGAGAGGGGAAACGGCGCAGGCCTTGGGCTTATTGGGGGTACGCTTCAGCCGGTCGTCGATTTCTCCGGCGGGGCGCTTTCCCCGTCTTCCCCCGGAGCCTTCTCCCGGCCGACGGCGGCGGGGAATCTGCTCGATGGGGGTATAATAATCTTCGGATAACAGTTGATTCCAGAATTCCTCGGAATCGGTTTCGGGAAGGACTCCGGCAGAAGCTTGGTCGGAAGATTCTTCGAAAGCTCCGGCCTCTCCGACGGCTTCGGACGCTTCAACGGTCCCCGGATCCTCGGTATTTTCCAAAACTTCGGCAGTTTCAGAGGCAGTGAGATCTTCAACGGCCTCGGCAGCAACGGAGGGTTCTCCCTCGCCGTTCCCCCGGCTTTGCGCCCGGGCAAGAAGTTCGTCGATGGAAGCGTCGTCCCACAGAGGGATCTGATCGGACGCGTCGTCGGCCTCGGATTCCAACAGAGAATTATCCCACAGGGGAATCTGATCCTCCTCCGCCGTTTCCGACTCCACCGAAGATTCCGTTTCCGGTGCGGCAAGGACGGAGGGGTCGGTGGCAGGCACGGCGTCCTCGACGGGGGACTGCTCTGCGGCAGTCTCGGAAAGATCGGCTCTCCCGGCCAGGAGTGCGGCCCTTCTGGCCCGGCGGCCGATGATCTCCGTCCCCGGAATCAAAGGCGCCACGCCGAACGGCGACGAAGATTCCGCGTCAGATTCCGGAGCATTTTCCCCGGCAGATACCGATTCTTCAAGATCCAAGGTCTTATTTTCTTCCGTCATGGCCGATCCGTCCTTTCTTTGTAATAACCCCTCATGAACTGCTTTTTCCTGCCCGATAAAAATGCCGGGTAAGAAAAAACAGTTCATAGAAAACATCGATTTCCTACGAACTGCTTCTCTCCTGTTCGATGAAAAAGGAAGAAACTTACAGAAGTTCCTTAACCTTAGCGGCTTTACCGGTTCTGTTACGCAGATAGTAAAGCTTCGCGCGACGAACCTTACCGCGACGGACAACCTCAACGTTTGCAATGTTGGGGGAGTTGACGGGGAAAGTTCTTTCCACACCGGTGCCGTAAGAAACCCGGCGAACGGTAACGGTTTCGGAAACGCCGCCGTGCTTCTTCGCGATCACGGTGCCTTCAAAAACCTGGATGCGCTCTCTGGAACCTTCTTTGATCTTCACGTGGACGCGGACGGTGGAGCCGATTTCAAACTTGAAGGGTTCTTCCCGCAGCTGATCCTTGGTGAAGGAATCAAGAATAACGTTGTTCATCTCTCAGTACCTCCTGATAATAGTCAAGATAAGTAAGACGTTCATGCTGAGTGCAGAGGACCGTCCGAATCATGCATCGAATATTATACCATAAAATAATGGGAATTGCAAGCGAAACTTTTAAATTTCTCAATTGTTCACAAAAAGTTCATTTCTTTATTCCCATAGAAAGAGGACTTTTGCCACACTTTACCGATTGACAATAAGAGCGTTTTGTATTATAATATAGATAACACGCAAAAAAACACCGCTGAAAGGAACGACCATGAAGCGAATTTTCACCTCCCTCTCCTTTTTTCTGCTCCTCGCCCTGTCTCTGTCCGCCTGTGCGCCGGCCGGAGTGGCGGGGCTGAAGGGAAAAACCACCGAATATTCCCCCACCGTAGCCTATGCAAACGGGGCGTGGGGCGGCGTGGAGATCACCGAATCGGCAGCGGATCACACCCTGAAAAACAAGACCGCCCAATTGAGCTTCGGCGCGGGAGAGGAAGGCCTGCGGGAGATGATTTCCCTGCAGACCGGAGAAACGCTTCTGAAAAATACGGTCGTCACCACCCTCGTAGCCCCCGACGGCACGAAGGGATCGGTCACCGGAGGCGCGGAAGCGGTCTATCCGGGGAATTACGGCGTCAGCCACGGCCGGACGGGGTCTGCCATCCGAATCCCGGCAAAAGCCGAAAACGCATCGGTCCTGAAGGAATTCAACCTGACCGAAGCAAAGGGACAGACTTCCTTTTCGGCGTTGAAAAACGACGTTACCGCCAACGGAGGGGAGGCGGGGCTGACGGTGACCTCCCAGGGGAAAAACCGGTCTCAGTTCGGAGCACGGTATCTGGGCGTTGACCTTGGCACGGCGGATCATTTTTATCTCTCGCTGACGATCAAGGCCCAGAATATTTCGGGGCTGAAATGCTATTTTTCCACCGCCGACGTTCCTCTGACGGAGGATACGCTGCTGGGCACCGTCTCTCTGGCAGAGGCGCAAAACGGATTTATTACTCTGACGGCCGAAATCGAAAACGAGCTGTGGAAGGGGACGCTGCAGACCCTTCTGTTCCGCCTTCCCGAGGGGGAAACCGGCTCGGTGGAGATTTCCCGCATTGCCCTTCTCACCGCCAACGACCCTCTCGACGAAGGGGTGGCGGACACCTTGTGGACGGTCTACTCCGACCGGATCTATTTCTCCCAGACCCTGCGGTTCAACGAGACCCTTTATACCCAGGCCACCACGGTCTTCGCCCTGAACGCCGCCAAATGCAAGGAGATCTCGGAAACCGAAAACGCCGTGGGGATCAAAATGATCGACGGCTCGGTGTTGGGCTTCGTCCGACCGCTGTCCGGCGGAGCGCTTCGGGTAGAGCGGGATGAAACGGAGGTACGGATTCTTCTGGATCTGGATCTTTCCCCCACGAAATCCACGGTCTCCTCCCAAGAACCCGTAGCCACTGCGGCGCTGCGCATTTATCTGAATTATACCGAGGATTTTTCCGAGCTTCAGGCAATTGCCCTGGAGGAACGGACGCCCCTTACCGCAGATGATTTCATCCTGGAGGGAGCGGAATTCGAGCGGTACGATCCCAAGGGCGGGATGTACCGCATCACCCCCACGGAAGAACGGTGCTCCGTCACCCTGAAGGGTTGCGGACGGACGGTTTATCTCTACGCGGACCCCATGGAAAATTCCGCCTGGCGCCTTTTGGATAAAAAGGATCACCCCCTGCCCATCTTTGCCGGCGCCACCTTTCCTCTTTGCTCCGGCAGAAACGATCTGACGGTGCGGCTGAAGTCCGAGCCGGCCACGAAGAGCGTGGAGATTCCCTCCTTTTTTGCCGATTCCGGCCTCCGGGAGCGCTCCCGGTCAGCCACGGTCCTGAACGGCCTCTGCGCCCAAAGCACCACGGTCTACGACGCCCCCGACGCATCCTATTCCGTCACCCTTACCTCCACCCGGCTGAAGGACGGAACGGCCACCATCTACGATATCCGCTACGATTTTCTGGACCGAAAGACGGTCGCGGACGTACTGGACCGGTTTCCCTTCTTTGCCTTTGAGCTGACCTACGGATTTGAAGAATACTTCTATCTCAACGGCGAAAATCAGACCGTCACCGCCCCTGCGGGAAGCGAGCAGGTGGCCTATCTGGGCTCCATGCCCTATCTCTGCCTGTCCACCGACGGGGAGACGGCAGGATGGCTGATCACCTCCGGACGGATGACCGCAGGTGGGACGCCCTCCACCGCCCATCTGTGCCTGCGATACCGGGAGGTTTCGGAGGACGACCCCAACAAAATGTATCTTTCCTTTGATCAAGGGGAGACCGATTTCGTCCCCGGGGACACCCTGACCGCCCAGGTCATCCGGGTGGAAACCGAAACGGTAACCGAGGACGCCCTGAAGATCCTGCGCAACGGCGGGAGCTTCCAGCTGATCCAGAAAGCGGAACGGAATTCCGAACCCTTTACGGTGCTTGGGATGGAGGATTCGGTGATCCTGCAAATCGAGGGCTTCGACCGATACACCTTCCCGAAAATCCTTGCCAACGGCGAAGAATTCACCCCGGAATACCACGTATACGTGGATAAGAACGGCTATTACGGCTTTGCCTTCGCCGTGCCTGCAGGAACGGAAATCGAGATCAAAAAGTAAAAGAACTGCCGCAGACCTTCCGAAGTCTGCGGCGTCGCTTTTTATTGGGGAACCTGAAAAATTCCTAGCTCCGGCGGAAAGAAGGAAAACAGGCCGAAGGCGAAGACCCATAGAAAAAAGACCATCACCGCCAGCACGTTTTCCCCTTCCGATTCCGGCTTTTCTTTGCGCAAAAACCGGCTCTCCAACCAAAAATACAAAAAGTCCGCCAGGAAGAAAAGGCTGACATTCACCGCCGCAAACCGCCGTCCGAGCACGCCGCTGTAGGTATAAAAGGCCACCGGCAAAAAGAGCATCGCAAGGCTGACCGCCCACACCCGGGAGGCAAAGGTGCGCTTTCTTCCATCCCCCGGCTTACGGACGACGATCCACCATAAGATCACCGGAAGAAGCACCAGCTTCAGATGCTCCCAAATGCTTTCGTTGACCGGAAAAAAGAGTCCCGCAATATCGTTTTGCCCCAGAAAATCATAGGCGAAATGGAACAATACCCCCAAAACGCCCACGAAGAAAAATCCCCAAATACGGCTTTTCGTTTCTTTTCGCATACCTTCAACCCCCATTGATAACAGTATACGAAAAAATCTCCCGGAATATTATCCGGGAGACCGATTTATTCTTTTTCGCAAAAGATCTCGCCCCATTCGGCGGAGAGCAGGGCGTCGCCTCCGAAATGAAACTTTTCCACGGCAATGCAATTCCGGGCCCGGCAGACGTTGACGGCAAAGGTCACGTACAGCCCCGGCTCGGCGGCGGAATGAAGCCGCACCCGGAAGCCCTCGAATTCCTCCTCAGGAAGGTCGAAATGCTCTCCCTCCAGCCACGCTCCGGCCAATTCGGCGATCCTTGCAGGGTCGGTAAGATCACAGACCTTTTCCAATTCCTCCTCGGGGAATTCCCCTTCGATGCGGTAGACCTCCCCGAAGGCAAAGCCGTCGGCGGCAATCTCCGGCAAGGACGCCCCTTCCCGCACCATGATCTGCATATCGGTGATCGGCCACCCCTCCTCCGGCAGATAGGCCAGAAGAAGATCGCCGCTCCCCTCCCGCAGGCGGTACAGCTCGCCCGCCGCCGTCAAATGCCCCGCCCGGGTAAGAAATCCGATGCCGTCCCCCATCCGGCCGTGCCAATCCCACACCGGTCCGCCGTCAACGTCCGCCCCGGCGTAGGCGTAATACCGCCCGCCGTCCCAGACCAGACAATCGGCGCCGTCCACCGTCTCCAGGGGAATCTGCACGTTCTCCGCCGGCAATACCGGCTCCCCCGCCTTCGGCTTGCGGAATAAAATGAAACGAATGGCCAGCACTACGGCCAGCAACAAAATCACGTAAGGCAGCATATCCATTCCCTCACAATGCGATCGATACGTATTTTATCTCGATTTCAACGAATCGACGGCGAATGCAATTCGCCCGTCCCGGCGCTTCCCGGAAGTCTCGCTTATTTCAGATACCCCTCCAGCACCTTCAGGGTGTTCAGCACGCCGTCCACGTGACTGCGCTCGTAGCCGTGGCTTGCAAAAACGCCGGAGCCGATCAGACCGTGCCGGATATCCACGCCGCTGCGCAGGGTGGCCTCCACGTCGGAGCCGTAATAGGGATATACGTCCACCGCATAATCCGCTTCCATGGCCTTGGCCGCTTCGATCAGCTTGCCCACCACCTCGTAATTATAAGGCCCGCCGGAATCCTTGGCGCAGATGGAGACCTTCTTTTCGGTGCATTGCAGTCCGTCGCCCACGCATCCCATATCCACGCTGATGGCCTCGGTTACCCCAAAGGGTACCGACCCGGAACCGCCGTGCCCCACCTCTTCGTATACGGTGATATGCAGATAAACCCGCCGGGAAAGGGAAATTCCTTCCTCCTTCAGAAATTTGGCGAAGGCGTAAAGGATGCCAACCGACAGCTTATCGTCCAGAAAACGGCTCTTGATATACCCGGAATCGGTCACCCGGGTACGGGGATCGAAGGCCACGATATCCCCCACCTCAATGCCCAGCGCCCGCACGTCGTCGGCGGAGGAAACGTCCTCGTCGATCACCACCTCCGTGGTATCGAAATTCCGCTCTGCGGTACCGTAATCCTTGTTCACGTGAACCGAAGGATTGTGCAGCTGCAGCGTCCCCTCATAAATCTCCCCGGACCGGGTGTGGATGCGGACGTTTTCGGTCTCGCCGTTGTTAGCCTTCATGCCGCCCAGATTGGTCAGCCGAAGGCGACCGTTCCCCTTGATCTCAGCCACCATGCCCCCAAGGGTGTCCAGATGAGCCTGCAGAAGCAACGCATTCGCCGCATCGTCTCCCCCAAGATCCACCAGTACGCCGCCCTTGACGGTAATCTCCGCATCGTAGCCCAAATTGGAAAACCAGCCGCAGACCGCCTCGGCCGCTTTTTTCGTATATCCCGTGGGGCTGTCGATGCCAAGCACCTCCACGGCCTTTTCCAGAGCAATTTTCGCATATTTGTATACCATAACGATTCTCCTCGTTCCTCTTTTTTTATATTATAGCACATCTCGCGGCAGATTACAAGCCCATCCCCAAAAAGATGCTAAAAAAAACCCAAAATCACCCCCTGCCGCCCCTTGACAGACCGAAGGAAATATGCTAAAATGAAGACATAAATCAAGAAAGAGGGGTACGCGTTATGTACAATTTTCCCATCGGAGTTATGCTGGAATCCTTCCGTCTTCCCTTCCGCCAGGCAGTAGAAAAGGCGGCGGCGTTGGGGGCGAAGGGCCTGCAGATCTATATGACAAAGGGTGAAATGGCCCCGGAAAACCTGAACGAGAAAAAAATCAAAGAGCTTCTGGATATTATCAAATCCAACGGTCTTTGCGTTTCTGCCATTTGTGGAGATTTTGGCCACGGCTTCGGCAACCCCGAGGCCAACGCCACGTTGGTGGAGCGCTCTAAGCGGGTGCTGGATTTGACCCTGCATTTCGAAACCAATATCGTCACCACCCATATCGGCGTAGTGCCCGCCGACCCCAACCACCCCCGCTATCAGATCATGCAGGACGCCTGCGGGAAATTGGCGGAGCACGCAGATCAAAACGGCGCCCACTTTGCGGTGGAAACCGGCCCCGAAACCGCCGTGGTATTGAAGGGATTTCTGGACAGCCTCGGCTCCAGAGGCGTTGCGGTCAATCTGGATCCCGCAAACTTCGGCATGGTCACCGGGGACGATCCCGCCGCCGCAGTTCATACGCTGAAGGATTATATCGTCCACACCCACGCAAAGGACGGCGTCAAGCTGCTGGACCGGAATCCGGAGATCATCTACGGCCTGCGGAAGGAAGACGAGGAAAAATCCTGGGGCGTTGCCTTCCGGGAAATGCCTCTTGGTCAGGGGGGAGTCCCCTACCCCGCCTATCTGAAGGCCTTGGACGATATCGGCTACAAGGGCTTTTTGACCATCGAACGGGAAGTGGGAGAAGATCCCGCCGCCGACATTGAGCTGGCAGTCAATTTCCTGAAAAATCAAATCAACGGGTGAGGGAACGCGATGAAAACGTCAGTATCTTCTTATAGCTTCAATTATATGATGCGAGCCCAGGGAGAGACCCAATTGTCGGTCATGGCAAAGGCCAAGGAATACGGCTTTGACGCCATCGAATTCACCGACCTGACCCCGCCGGAGGGCGTCACCCAGGAGGAATACGCCCTGCAGATCAAGGCCGAAGGAGAACGGCTGGGGCTTGCAATCTCCGGTTATTCCGTTTCCGCCGATCTTCTGGCCGGCAGTGACGGAGACCTGGACGCCGAAATCGAAAAAGTGAAACACAAGGTGGATATTGCGGCCCTGATGGGGGCAAAGGTCATGCGCCACGACGCCGCCTCCGGAAACTTCCCCGGTGGCCGGGGATACCGCGGCTTCGATACGGTCCTCCCCCGGTTGGCCGAAGGCTGCCGCCGCATCACCGAATACGCCGCCGCGAAAGGAGTCCGCACCGCCGTGGAAAATCACGGAACCTTCGCCCAGGATTCCGACCGGATGGAAAAGCTGGTCAACGCCGTCGCCCACGATAATTTCGGCCTGCAGGTGGATATGGGGAATTTCCTCTGCGTCGACGAAAGCCCCGTCACCGCCGTCAGCCGTTGCGCCCCCTACGCCGTCAACGCCCACGCCAAGGATTTCCTTCTGAAATCGGGGCAGGAGAACCCGCCCGAGGGCTTCTTCCAGACCCGGGGCGGCAATTATCTCCGAGGCACGATCGTCGGTCATGGCGTCGTCCCCGTCCGTCAATGCGTGGCCATCCTCAAGCGCGCCGGCTACGACGGCTACCTGACCCTGGAATTCGAGGGCATGGAGCGTAACGAGGACGCCCTTAAGATCGGCGCCCGCTACCTCAAAAAGCTCTGCGAATAACCAAAATCTCCGAACACAACCGAATCCCAACCCCCGGGTGCCGCCTCTCAAGACGGCACCCTTTTTATGCGCATCAACAATATTCGACAAAACTTGACAAAGCGCCTTCGTTGTGGTATAATATTCTTGCTAGACAACGGAATAACACTCGAAATTACGGGAAAACTGCCTTGGCAAAAGGTGTTTTCTCTCTTTTTCGCATCCCGTAATTCGGAGTGAAGTTGTCTAGCAGCAATGAGGGAAACGCTTTTTCGGTGCGACCTCATTGAGGTCGCACTTTTTTATTGCAAAAAATTCGCGAAAAAAACAAGGACTCTAAAAAAAAGAAAAGGAGAATCCCCATGGAACCCCAAAACAAGTTCACAGAATTCCTCAAAAACCCCAAAAAGATGGTTCTCGCCGTCGCATCCGTCGTCGTGTTGATTGCATTGATCGCGGGAATTTCAGTCGCGGCAGCTCTCAGCCGAAAGCCGGAATTTACGGCCAGCACCTTATACCCAACACTGGAATTGGTGGGCGAATTGACCACGGCAAAACTGCGCTTCAGCGGACATAAAGAATACAAAGACAGCGGCATTCCCATCTTCAACAAGTCGGATTTTCTAATGGTCTACAGCGCCACTCTCCGGGCAGGGATTGATATCGAAAAAGTGGAGATCGACGTCAACGACCTGACCAAAACCGTAACCGTCACCCTCCCCGCCGCAGAAATTCAAGAAGTAAAGATCGAGCCGGAGTCCATCAAATATTACGATGAAAAATTCTCTCTGTTCAACTTCGATGCAAAGGAAGATTCCGACAAAGCCGAAGAACTGGCCGAAAAGGAGGCCATCATCGAAGCCGGAAAGACCGGCATTCTGGAGCACGCCGACAAACACGCCGAAACCCTAATTAAAAACCTTTTCCAGGATCTCATCCCGGAAGATTACACACTTGTAATTAAATAAGAAAGAGAGATACAACATGAAAAACAACACCTTAGCACAACCAGTCAAAGGAAATACGATGGATGTCGTACAGAAACTTGCAACGGAAGAAAATGTCAATTCCATCGCAGAAATCCTTAAAATTCTACGGGAAAAACTCGGAGATCAAGTACTTTCAAAGAAAATGAAAGATCAACTCCAACAGGAACTCGGCGTCGATTCCGATACCGCAAACGGTTGGAACAAAATGGCAGACGTCCTGAAGTATATTGATCTTTGCGATTTGGCCAAGAATAACCCTGAGATTTTCAACCGACTCGGGAGATTTGTTAAAACCGTTTTATGCGTCATATTTCCCATTGCAGCACCTTTTATCAGCCTAATTCCGGAATCTGCATCGTCAAAAGTACTTGAATGGACAGCTTTCTTCACCCCGGAACACATTCTGCATTTGATCGCAATCAATCAAGCTGACAAGACTCACGAGAGAGAAAGGGAAAACGAAAGTATCATCAATGAGCAATTTTCCACCACCGACTCGGAAAGGTTGCTCATTGTCGTCCATCACAACGAAGAGGCATTTGAACAACTACGCTCTCTTGTAGAAGCGGATGATGACGGAGACTCCGTTGTTGGAACGACAGACAACTCCGTAAAGGTCGTCTCCTGGACAGATAAGATGTGGAAAACCCATTTCACAGACTCCCGCCTGAGCAATGCAAAACTGCTCTTCATCGGAAAAGAAATGGATATAGAGGAAAACTCCGTAAAATTTGAAAAGTTTGGAGTGTCCTATGGCTGGACGGAGAACGTTGCATTTCTCTGCACCGATGAAAAAGCCCTTGATTATGATGAGCATTACAGGCAGTTTACCAAGGAATTAAAAGACCTCCCCCTCCCTGAAAAAATTAAAAACAAAGAAAAAATCTCCACTAAAACAAAAACTCTTTCGACCGTTGCAGCATCGCTGCTTCTTGGCCCCATCGGAACCGTCAGCACACTTGTCGGAGCCAAGGCAATTGATAAGAAAACGCTGACCCAGCAAATGCTTCTCTACGGAATCATCAATCTTTACAATCTCGACCTTGAATCCTTCATGAACTCCTAACCAAGACGGCAAAGAACCCACCCCATATAGGGTGGGTTCTGTTTATTTTAGCGAGCTTTATTTTTCTTCCTGAAATTTATCGAGCATATCCTTGACGGCGGCGTTGATTTTTTCCTGGAGGACGGGGGTGAAGCGGGAGGAGTTCGCCTCGTAGCCGCCTTCGCCGAAGGCCTGGGCGCTGGGCAGATAGCCCTGACCGCCGTTGACCAGCGTCATGGGGATGACCGTCAGTCCGGGCGCCGCCTTGATGGCGTCCCAACCGTATTGGGTGAAGGCCTCTCCGCCGAATCCGACGAAGGCCAAATCGCCCACGCCCAAAACGCTGACGGGAACCTTCTGGAAGAGCATTTCGTTATCCAGCGAAGCGATACGACCCATCGCGCCCAGATCGTTCTGGGAAATATGCCGATTTTTGCCGGAATCGTAATCCGCTTTGATCTGCTTCCATTTTTCCATATCTTCGATGCCGGAGGTATTGGTGGGGACGGTAACGGTCTGCACCTCGCCCCAAATCAGACCGCCCTGCCGGGCCTCGGTCTTATCCCAGATTTTCAGCACCGTATCGGTGATGGTGCGTCCCATCATAGCGCTGAAGCCGTAGCGATCGTCGTGCCAGACCGACTTGGGAATGCTGAAATCCAGGTGATTCGTATCGCCCTGAGGGCCGTTGAAGAGAATACAATGAACGTCCTTCAGATCCTGCTCCGTATATCTGCGAACGAAGCCGGGCCAGTCAGCCGAAAATTTATCGCCGCCGATGACGTCGGGATGGGTCCAGAAATTGACCAGAGCGATGTCCTTCCCCGCCCGCTTGAACCGAAGCAACCGAACGGTATTATCCGGATCGCTGGCCGGCCGGACGACGTCGGGCCTCTGCCAGCCGGGATTGCTCTGCAAGGATCCGTCCTTCATCCAATAACGGCGAACGAACGACAACTGCTTTTCGGTTTCCTGCTCCGCATAACCGATCTCCGCATCGGCCAGATCGTCAATGGCCATCTTTGCCACGTCCACGAATTTCCGATGCAGAACGTCCAAATATGCGCTATTGATCATCCGGTCTTTGGCGAGATCTCCTCCGGGACGGGAACCCAACCGAATGGAGGTGTGCTGATGCAACCCGTGCAAGAAAATCTGCTCCACGGGAAGGCCGGTGCCCTCGGCGATCATGTTGCGAATGGGCGTAGCGGCGTTCTCCATCACGTAAAGCATATCCGCAACCACCACGACGGCAGTCTTTTCTCCATCCCGGAAGGCAACGGCGTTCAATTCGAGGGGATCCAGCACCCCGTCCGCATAGCGCGCGTAAAAATAACCGGCCATGGGAGTGCCCAACGGCGGCGTAATATCAACTCTTGCAAATCCAGCTTGAAACATAAGAAAAACCTCCGCAGATTTTTTCTTTATCATAGCATATCCCGCCAAAAAAGTCAAGCAACTTCCGTTTTTTGTCCAAAAACCCGTCACACCCGGACGATACCACCCAACAAAAAGAGGAAAACGAAAGATCAAGGGAAGAACGAAATTCATTCTTTTGTAGCAAAAAATCAGCCGATCCGAAGACCGGCTGAAGTAATCTGTTAATTCCATTTACTCAGACATAATGCTCTCTTTTATTTCTAAATCAAGGATTCAAATCAATCCACATCGCTGGGCGGATACCTACAATAGAATAATCGACTCTATAGCCTCCATATCGTGTTTTTTTTCCGGTAATAAACACCCATAAATAGAATCTATTCCGCAAAAAAATCGGCGGAGCACCCGAATCAAAAATTCCGGTGCTCCGTCTTTTTTATTATGAAATCAATCAATGGTGATCTCGGTGAGTTCGCGGTTGAAGAGGGCGGCGGTGAGGTAGCAGGGCTTGCCCGCGTAGGGGGTGTCCTGCCAGAGGTGGCAATGACCGGCGAAAAAGCCCTTGATCAGCGGCTCGTTCACCAGATAATCGTGAACCTCGTAGGCCAATTGGATCTGCTCCTCCGTAAATCCGTACTTGATCATGTGATCGTGGTAGGCGGGGGTGGCGTAATAGATGGGACAATGGGTAAAGATCAGGATGGGATAGCCCTTGGCGACCTCTTCCTTGAAGCGATCGTATTGCCGCTGAGACCAGCACATCTGGGCGTTATCCGCCGTGATCACGTTGACGCCGCCCACGATCCGGCTGGCGATCTCAAGATCGTTGGGCGCGATGGACTGGAGCTCGTCCCACATCTCGTATTTCCCCTCGATCCGCTCGTGGGTGCGGGTGGTATGGCGCACGGGCTGGAGATATTCGTGATTCCCCAGGGCGAACATGAAATCACGGCCGGCGAAAATCCGGCGCATCTCATCGTAATTTGCCACGGAATAATTATCCACCGCATCCCCCGTAAGGACGGTGCAATCAAATTCCTTCCCATAGTCCAGGGCGGCCTCCAACAGATGGGACGGGGTCTCCCCGGAGACGTCGAAGACCGGCTGACGCCAAGCCGCAAAGGAGCGATTCTCCTCACATTCGTCCTCGTTGGCCAGAACGATATGGGCGTCGGTCAAGTGCAGAATGCGCACCGGCTTTTTCAACCCAAAATGCAACTGAACTTTATTTGCGTTCCACATAATAGATCCTCCTGTTCCAAGGCTTTTTTGTATTATAACAAATTATTCCGGAGTTGTCAACGCAAAGCAGAAAGAGTTCTCAAAAATGAACCATATTTGCAAAAACCGGAAAAGCAAAAGAGAGACGAAGGAATCGTCTCTCTTTTTTTGGGCATAAAAAAAGAGAATGTCGGCATCGCCCTATTTTCCCGGGCCGTCTCCAGCCAAGTATTTTCAGCACCTAAGAGCTTAACTACCGTGTTCGGAATGGGAACGGGTGGAACCTCTTCGTCATAGACACCGACTATTCTCTTC
>JAZPXN010000038.1:0-103429 GCA_045543655.1 Eubacteriales bacterium | reverse complement strand
TGACCTTGAGCGAAGTTATCGCCATGAACCTGTCTTTCGATCTACCCACGGCACGGAAACGCGCCGGGGAACTGAAAGATATGATCCGAGCCCTCGGACACGTAGACGTTTCTTCCATCGAAGAATACGCCGCCGTCAAAGAACGGCACGACAGTCTTGCAGAACAGTTCAACGACATCAGTAAGGCGAAAGCCGAACTGGTAACCATGATCGCCGGTCTGGAGGAAGTAATGGCGAGGATCTTCGAAGAACAGTTATATACCATCAACGAAGCCTTCGCGGAAACCTTCAAAGAAATGTTTAACGGTGGGGAAGCGAAACTACGTCTCGACGAACCGGACAACATTCTGGAATCGGGGGTGGAAATCTACGCGGCGCCTCCGGGAAAGATTATCAAAAATCTGGTTTCCCTCTCCGGCGGCGAGCAGGCACTGACCGCCATCGCATTGTATTTCGCCATTCTGAAGATCAAGCCCTCTCCCTTCTGCCTTCTGGACGAAATCGAGGCAGCACTGGACGATATCAACGTTGCCCGGTACGCGGCTTATCTGCACCGTCTCGCGGCAAAAACGCAATTCGTCACCATCACCCACCGCCGGGGCACCATGGAGGAGGCCGACAAGCTTTACGGCGTAACCATGGTCAACAAGGGGATTTCCCGGGTCATCGCCATCGACGTGGACGAAGTGAGCAAGATGAATCTGGACAAACAGTAAAGGACGGTATCTATGGGATTTTTTGAAAAAATCAAGCAAGGTCTGAAGCGGACGAAGGAATCCATCGGCGAAGGACTGAACGGCATTTTCGCCACCTTCCGCAAGGTGGATGAGGACCTGCTGGAGGAGCTGGAGGAGCTGCTGATTTTGGCCGACGTGGGCTTTGAAACCACCGAAAAGATCATTGCCGCCCTGCGGGACCGGGCCAAAAAGGAAAATATTGACTCTGCCGACAAGCTCCGGCAGACGTTGGAGGAAATTCTGGTGGAATTTATGGCGGGAGATCACGCCTTCCACCTCTCCACCAAGCCCTCGGTGATCCTGGTGGTAGGGGTCAACGGCGTAGGCAAGACCACCACCATCGGCAAATACGCCAACAAGCTGAAGAAGGAGGGCAAATCCGTCCTCATCGCCGCCGCCGACACCTTCCGTGCCGCCGCCATCGAGCAATTGGAGGTATGGGCCGACCGGGCCGACGCCCAGATCGTCCGTCACGCAGAGGGATCCGATCCCGCCGCCGTGGTCTACGACGGCATCAAGGCCGCCGAAAGCAGAGGCGTCGACGTTTTGATCTGCGATACGGCGGGACGCCTTCACAATAAGAAAAATCTGATGGAAGAGCTGAGCAAGATCATGCGGATCATCCACCGGGAATTGCCCGACGCCGACAAGGAGATCCTGCTGGTGCTCGACGCCACCACCGGCTCCAACGCCGTGGAGCAGGCGAAATATTTCAACGACGTGGTACCCCTGACCGGCATCGTTCTGACCAAGCTGGACGGCACCGCAAAGGGCGGCGTGACCCTGGCGGTCAAGGACGTGACCGGCATCCCCATCAAACTGGTCTGCGTAGGCGAGCAGATCGACGATCTGCAGTACTTCGAACCGGAAGCCTTCGCCAGGGCGTTGACCGAAAACGCTTGAGTTTATTGAATTTTTCAGGAGATAATTTATGCTGACGAGCAAACAACGGGCCTATCTGCGGGGCCTTGCCAATTCCATGGACGACCTGTTCCAGGTAGGCAAAAGCGGAATTACCGAGAATCTGATCACCCAGACCGACGAAGCCCTGGAGGCCAGGGAGCTGATCAAGATCCGATGCCTTGAGACCGCCGGAATGACCAGCCGGGAGGCGGCGGATGCGCTGGCAGAAAAGTGCCGCGCCAATACGGTGCAGGTCATCGGGAGCAAGTTTATCCTCTACCGCCCCGCCTCCGACCCCAAAAAACGGAAGATCGAGCTTCCCGCGGAGAAGAAAAGAAAATGAGCCGCATCGGCATATTCGGGGGAACCTTCGCCCCCTTTCACAAAGGGCATGAAAAGGCCCTGAAGACCTTTTTGGAGGAAGGGAAGCCGGATTCCTGTCTGGTCATTCCCTCCGGAATTCCGCCCCATAAGACCAAAACCGCCCTGTTCTCCGACGACGAGCGTCTGGAAATGACGAAAGCCGCCTGCGAGGACATCTCCGGGGTCACGGTCAGTGATTGGGAGATCCGGAAGGAAGGCCGCAGCTACACCAGCGAGACTCTGGCCTATCTGCAGACGCAGTTTCCCGGGGACCGGCTGGTGCTGTACGTAGGATCGGATATGCTTCTGACCCTGCAGGACTGGCATTGCCCCGAAGAAATTTTTGCCCGGGCGGAGATCTTTGCCCTGTCCCGGACGGGGGAAGATCTGGAACAGCTAACCGCCCATTGCACCCGGCTGAAAGCCCAATTCCCCGGGGCGGAGATCACCCTTCGCACCACGCCTCCCTTCCCCGTATCCTCCACGGAGATCCGGGAAAAATGGGAACGGGGCGAGGATCTTTCCGGGCTTCTTCCGGAAGGCGTTTGCGGCTTTCTGGAGAATCTGGAATACTACCGTTCTCTGAAGCGGCGACTGTCCGAAAAGCGCTTTGCCCATTCGGTGGGAGTCATGAAGGAAGCCTGCCGGCTGGCAAAGATCCACGGCGCCGACGTGCGAAAAGCCCGGATCGCGGGGCTTCTCCACGACATGACCAAGGAGGTACCGAAGGAAGAGCATTTCCGCCTCTTTGAAAAATACGCCGTGGCGTTGGACGACAATCTGAAAAGCAATAAAAATCTGTGGCACGCCGTCTCCGCCTCCGTAGCCGTCACCGAAGCCTTTGGGATTACCGACCCGGAGATCACCTCGGCCATCCGCTATCATACCACCGGAAAAGGGGATATGACGTTATTGGAGGCCATCCTCTACCTGGCGGATCTGACCGACGAGACGCGAGACTATAGCGACGTGGATTTTTACCGTGCCCTTGCCCGGGACGATCTTTGGAAAGCGGCGCTGGTGGCCATGGAATGGTGCAGAGACGACGTGAAACGGCGGGGGTTTGAAGTCCATCGGGACATGCTGGAGGGCATTGCCCGGCTGAAGGAACGGTACCCGGACGTCACCGAAGAAACCGAAAAGAAACGCTTGAAATACCCTACGAAAGGATCATGAAATATGGAAAACGCATTGAAGACCATCGTCAAGACCCTTGACGACAAAAAAGCGGTGGA
The DNA here is from genome assembly GCA_045543655.1 of Eubacteriales bacterium. Taxonomy (GTDB): domain Bacteria; phylum Bacillota; class Clostridia; order Oscillospirales; family UBA644; genus RGIG995. The sequence continues at coordinate 100,191 of JAZPXN010000038.1, read as the reverse complement.
CATCAAAGTGCTGAAGATCGACGGAGTCACCTCCCTGTGCGACTGCTTCGTCATCTGCAACGGCACCTCCACCACCCACGTAAAGACCCTTGCCGACGAATGCGAATCGGCCACCGATAAGATCGGATACGCCCTCCGCAGCCGGGAAGGTATGGACGCGGGCAGCTGGATTCTATTGGACTACGGCGACGTTATCGTTCACGTATACAACAAAGACACCCGGAATTTCTACAACCTGGAAAAGCTGTGGAAAGACGGCATTGAGCTTGAAATCAACGATCTTTTGGAGGATTGATCATTATGGAATATAAGTTTTCCGAAATCGAAGCCAAATGGCAAAAGAAATGGGAGGAGACCGGCGCGTTCCACGCCGAAGACCTTTCCGACAAGAAAAAATTCTACGCCCTCGTAGAATTCCCCTATCCTAGCGGCGCCGGGATGCACGTAGGTCACATCAAGGCCTATTCCGGCCTGGAGGTCATCTCCCGCAAACGCCGGATGGACGGCTATAACGTCATGTTCCCCATCGGGTTCGACGCCTTCGGTCTTCCCACCGAAAACTACGCCATTAAAACCGGCACCCATCCCCGCACCGTCACCGACACCAATATCAAAAATTTCACCTCCCAGCTGAAGCGGGTAGGCTTTTCCTTCGATTGGGATCGGGTCATCGACACCACCGAGGAGGATTATTACAAATGGACTCAGTGGATCTTTTTGAAGATGTTTGAAAAGGGCCTTGCCTTCCGGGACAAGACTCTGGTCAATTACTGCCCCTCCTGCAAGGTGGTTCTCTCCAACGAGGACTCCCAGGGCGGCAAATGCGACATCTGCCACAGCGACGTCATCCAGAAGTCCAAGGACGTCTGGTATCTGCGCATCACCGAATACGCCGATAAGCTTCTGCAGGGCCTGGAGCAGGTGGATTACTTACCCAACGTGAAGATGCAGCAGGTCAACTGGATCGGCAAATCCACCGGCGCTTTCGTCAATTTCTCCCTGAAGGATACCGACGAGACCCTGCGGATCTACACCACCCGCCCCGACACCCTCTTCGGCGTCACCTTTATGGTCATGGCGCCCGAGCATCCCCTGCTGGAAAAATACCGGGATCGCATTGCCAACGCCGCAGAGCTGGACGCGTACCGCACCGAATGCGCGAAAAAGACCGAATTTGAACGCACTCAGCTGGTCAAGGATAAAACCGGCGTGCGCATTGACGGGCTTTCCGCCATCAATCCCGTCAACGGCAAGGAAATTCCCATCTACGCGGCGGATTACGTCATGATGGGCTACGGCACCGGCGCCATTATGGCCGTCCCCGCCCACGACGAGCGGGACTACGCCTTTGCCAAGAAATTCGGCATCGATATTATCGAGGTCATCAAGGGCGGCAATATGGAAGAAGGGGCCTACACCGGTGACGGCGAAATGGTCAATTCCGACTTCCTCAACGGCCTTACCAATAAAAAGGATTCCATCGAAAAAATGGCCGCGTGGCTCACCGAAAAGGGCATTGGCGAAAAGGGCGTCCAGTATAAGATGAAGGACTGGGCCTTCAACCGCCAGCGCTATTGGGGCGAACCCATTCCCATCGTCCATTGCCCCCACTGCGGCATGGTGGGCGTTCACTACGAAGAACTGCCCCTGAGACTGCCCAAGGTGGAAAACTTCGAGCCCGGCTCCGACGGCGAATCCCCCCTGGCCAAGATCGAGGAATACGTCCACTGCAAGTGCCCCAAGTGCGGCGGCGACGCCAAGCGGGAAACCGACACCATGCCCCAGTGGGCCGGCTCCTCCTGGTATTTCCTGCGGTATATCGACCCCAACAACGCCGAAGCCCTGGCCGACCCCGAAAAGCTGAACTACTGGCTCCCCGTGGACTGGTATAACGGCGGCATGGAGCACGTCACCCGCCATATGATCTATTCCCGGTTCTGGCACCATTTCCTGTACGATCTGGGCGTCGTTCCCACGGAAGAACCCTACGCCAAGCGCACCGCACAGGGGCTGATCCTGGGGCCCGACGGGGATAAGATGAGCAAATCCAAGGGGAACGTAGTAGACCCCAACGACGTGGTCAACGTCTACGGCGCCGACGTACTCCGGCTTTACGTTCTGTTTATGGGCGACTACGAAAAGGCCGCTCCCTGGTCGGAAAACAGCGTCCGGGGCTGTAAGCGTTATATCGACCGGGTCTGGAATTTGATGGAGAACGTCACCGACGACGCGGGCTATTCCGCAGAGCTGGAATCGGCCTTCCACAAGACCATCCGCAAGGTCACGTCCGATATCGAAAACATGAAATTCAACACCGCCATCGCCGCTCTGATGACGCTGATGAACGATATTTCCGCCAAGGGAAGCATCACCAAGGGCGAGCTGAAGACCTATCTTACCATGCTCAATCCCTTCGCTCCTCATATCACCGAGGAGATGTGGGAAATGGCCGGATTTGAGGGCATGATGGTCACCGCCCCCTGGCCGGAATACGACGAGGCGAAAACGGTGGACAAGGAAATCGAGATCCCCGTTCAGATCTGCGGCAAGCTCCGCTCGGTGCTGAAGATCGCCGCCGACGCGGACAAGGACACCATCCTCGCCGCCGCAAAGGCAGATCCCAAGATCCTGCCCTATACCGAAGGCAAGACCGTGATCAAGGAGATCTTCGTCCCCGGCAAGATGGTGAACCTGATCGTAAAATAAGCCAATCGAACTGAATTATATCGGAAAGGAGGAGACCGCCGTGCCGACCTTATCGGGCATCATCGACAAAGTCATCTACCAGAACAAGGACAACGGATATACCGTGGCCGCGCTGGAGACCCCCGACGGAGAGATTACCGTCGTCGGCCTTCTGCCCATGGTTGCAGAAGGGGAGCAGATCGAGGTGGAGGGGGAATATAAATTAAACCCCAAGCACGGTCAGCAATTTGAGGTCTCTTCCTTTTTGAGCAAATTGCCGGTGGAGGAGGCCGCCATTCTGCGGTATCTTTCTTCCGGAATCGTCAAGGGCGTCCGGGCCAAGACCGCAAAAATGCTGGTGGACACCTTCGGGCCGGACACGCTGGACGTCATCGAAAATCATCCGGAGGAGCTGGTACAGATCCGGGGGATTTCGGCGGAAAAGGCCGAAAAAATCTCCCAGAGCATGAAAGAGACGGTGGGCGTGAAGACCATCCTTCTCTATTTTCAGCAATTCGGCATGACTCCCACGGTGGCCTTCAAGATTTACAAGCAGTTCGGGCTTCGCGCCTACGACGTGATCCGGCACAATCCCTACCGCATCTGCGAAATCCCCGGCATTTCCTTCGAGAAGGCCGACCGGATGGCGGAGCAGATGGGATACGACCGCACCTCGGACTACCGTCTGAAGGCAGGCATCGAATATATTCTGAACCAAAACCTCTATAATCAGGGGCACACCTTCATTCCCCGGAAAAAGCTGATTCCCCTGGCGGCGGAATTTCTGGACGCCGACGTGGAAACGGTGGCCGCCCGCATCGACGATATGTGTGCGCCCGCCGGAGAATTGCATTACGTGGAATCCATCGGGAATACCGACGGAGTCTATCTGCGGTGGGTCTACGAAAGCGAACGGAACATCACAAACCGGGTGCTGATCGCCTCCCGGTTAGGGACGGAATATCCGGGGAATTTCAACAAGGACATTGCCCGCATCGAGAAGGATCTGGACATTACCTTTGACGAAAAGCAGCGCAAGGCCGTAAAGGAATCCTGCTGTCATCAAATGATGATTCTCACCGGCGGCCCCGGCACTGGGAAGACCACCACCCTCAACGGCATCATCCGGATTCTGGAGGCCAAGGGGGAAAAGGTGGGCCTTGCCACCCCCACGGGGCGGGCGGCGAAGCGAATCACCGAGCTGACCGGGCGGGAGGCGAAAACCATTCATCGGATGCTGGAATATACCATGAACGGAACCGACCGTTGCTTCCAGCGCAATCACGGGAATCCCGTGGAATACGACGCGGTGATCATCGACGAGTGCTCCATGGTGGATCTGTGGCTCTTTGATCATCTGCTCGACGCATTGCCCCTGTCCTCCCGGCTGATTCTGGTGGGTGACGTAAATCAGTTGCCGCCCGTAGGCCCGGGCAGCGTGCTGAAGGATATTTTGTCCAGCGGCTGCGTGCCGGCGGTGGAGCTGACCGAAATCTTCCGACAAGCCCGGGAAAGCCTGATTATCACCAACGCCCACGCGGTGCTTCACGGCGAGATGCCGGTTCTGAACGAAACGAAAAAAGACTTTTTCTTCCTCCGGGCAGACGATCCGGAGAAGGCGGTAAAGCTGGCGGTGGAGCTGGCGGCCCAGCGGCTGCCGAACGCATACGACCTCTCCCCTACCCTGGATATCCAGCTTCTGACCCCTACCCGACGGGGCATTGCGGGAACCAACGCCATGAACGCGGAGCTGCGGGAGAAGATCAATCCCCCCGCCTACGATAAAAAAGAAATGACCTTCCGGGATATCGTCTTCCGGGAAGGAGATAAGGTGATGCAGATCCGGAACAATTACGATCTGGTCACGGAATTTGACGACGGTCATCTGGACGCCGGCATCTACAACGGCGACCTTGGCATCGTGGAAGCGGTCATCCCGGGGCAGGACGCCCTCATCGTCCGCTTTGACGATAAGCGGGTGACCTATACCAGCGATAAGCTGGAGGAGCTGGAGCCGGCCTACGCCGTCACCGTCCACAAGAGCCAGGGAAGCGAATTCAAGGCGGTAATTCTGATGGTCTCCGAGGGGGCGGACGTGCTGTTCACCCGAAACCTTCTCTATACCGCCATGACCCGCGCCAAGCAGCTGCTGGTGCTGGTGGGCTCTCCCGCCCGGCTTTCTTACATGATCGGCAACGTCACCGCCGACAAGCGGTACAGCGGGCTGAAATTTATGCTGAAAATTTAGGATAACGCTATGGATCTGACCAACCCAACCCAAATCAAAGACCTTCTGGAGCGGCATAATTTCCATTTTTCCAAGACCTTCGGGCAGAATTTTCTCATCACCCGGCAGATCCCGGAAAAGATCGCCGATTCCGCGCAGATCGACGAAAATACCACCGTGCTGGAGATCGGCCCCGGCATCGGATGTCTGACCCGTTGCCTGGCCGCCCGGGCGAAAAAGGTGGTCACCGTGGAGATCGACGACCGGCTGATCCCCATTCTGGCCGAGACTCTGGCCGACCTGGACAACGTGCAGGTGGTGCACAACGATATTCTCAAAACCGACCTGCCCGCCCTGTTTGCGGGGGAAGAAAAGCTGGCGGTCTGCGCCAATCTTCCTTATAATATCACCACCCCCATTCTGGTCTACCTGATGGAAAGCGGGCTGAAATTCGATTCTATTACCGTCATGGTGCAGAAGGAGGTGGCCCAGCGGTTCTGCGCCGAAAAGGGGAGCAAGGACTACGGCGCCATCACTCTGTTTTTGAACTATTATACCAAGCCGAAAATGCTCTTTTCCGTGGCCGCCGGCAATTTTCTGCCCAAGCCCCGGGTGGATTCGGCGGTGTTGCGCCTGCAGGCCATCGACCCGCCCGTGGATACCGACCCGGAGGAGCTGTTCCGCATCATCCGGGGCGCCTTTTCCATGCGCCGGAAAACCTTGCAGAACACCCTGGCCTCCATCGGCATCCCCAAAGAACAAACCGCCGCCGCCCTGCAGACTCTGAACCTCGCCCCCACCGCCCGCGGGGAAGAACTGGGCCTGAAGGAATACGCCGCGTTGGTCAAAGAGCTGAACCGATAAATAAAAAAGCCGATCACAAAACCCCCTCCGCAAATCCGTTGCGGAGGGGGTCGTTTTTGGTTTTGATTCGGTTTTAAGAGCCGGAGGTTTCGGAGAAGCGGAAGAGGTCGGCCAGATATTCGGGGCGGTAGGCCTCGATGGCGTCCTCGTTATAAACGTAGTTCAGACGGCTGCGCCATTCGGTGTGCTTTGCGGAAAGATCGTCGGCGTACAGGGCCTTGAAGACCGTTTGTTTCACGTCGGTGAAATAGGAATCCTTTTCATTGTGATCGAAGCGCTGAACGATCCAGATGGAATCGTCGATGGTGACGGCGGCGTATTCCCCGTCCTTCATCGAAAAGACCTTGTCCACGATATCCTCGTCCACGGTAATGTTATAATAGGTAGCCAAGGATTCGCTGAAGACCCCCTTATCGTTGACCACAAGGCCGTCCTCCAGCATGGTTTTGTTCTGCAGCTCGAAGGCTTCCTTTTCGGAGGCGGTGTGCTTGTCGGTAATCTCGGTATAATCGTCGGAATACTGAACGATCAGATCGTTGATGGAAGTGCCGTTGGCAAGGGCGGCAAGGACGGCGTCCTTGTTGGCGTTGATTTCGGCCATCTTGGTATCGTTGTATTTGTTGCCGTCGGTGTCCTTGGTCATCATGACGATATACTTGAAGCGGACGTAATTATTCTTGAAATAGTCGGCCATTTCCTGGTCGGTGATCTCGTTGGGGCCGCCTTTTCCGTAATAATATTCCAGAATCCGCTCGCTTTTCACGTTGCAGGCCATAATGTTGCGGAATTCGTCGTAGGTCATGCCCAGGGTCTGGCGGATGGTGTTGAAGCCGTCGTTGCCGTAGACTCCCACCCAGTCCTGCTGAATAATGCGGTCGATCTCTTTTTCATCCTCGGCAGAGAGGGTCAGCCCCAGCTTTTCGAAGGTGACCTCGATATAGAGATAGGTCATGTACTGATCCTTGGCCGATTCGATGATGGTATCGCTCAAGGACGCCTTGCCGCCGGAAAGGGATTTGTCGGCCAGCATTTCGGTCCAGGTGAGTTTTTTGTCCATCTGAGCGGCCATGGAGGACAGATAGGCGTAATAATAGTCGGTCATCCATTGGACGTAATAGCGATAGGGCCCCACGGGAAATTCCCGGGTCTCCCCGTCCACGGTGCCGGTGACGGCGTAGGAGATATCCGGCCCCTTGGAGCATCCGGCAAACAAGGCTGCGGCCAGGAGAACGACCAGAAGCAAAGACAATACTTTTTTCATGAGAAAGTTTCCTTTCGTCCGCCCCGGAGGACGGGAATTCTGCATTATAACTCAGTATACCAAAAAAAAAGATAAAAGTCAAGTTATAAAATGTGACATTCGTGAAAGAATCCAAAAGTCTTGACATTTCGTTGCACTTTTGCTATAATAATACATATCACATCAAAGAAAGGGGATCCGGTATGCGTTGGAAAAAAGCGGGAGCGGGTCTCCTTTTTTGTTTTCTTTTTGCGGCAATCCTCGGTTGCCTGCCCGGTTACGCCAATACGGCTCAATTCGCAGGCGGGAGCGGAACGGCGGACGATCCTTATCAGATCACCACCGCCGCCCATCTGAGCAATATCCGAAGCTACCCCACCGCCTGCTTCGTGCTGTGCAACGATATCGTCTTTACCGACGGGGATTTTGCCGCCGGAGGAGCCTTTTATAACGACGGAACCGGCTGGAACCCCATCGGATACGGCGGCACGCTCTTTACCGGAAGTCTGGACGGAAAGGGATATTCGATCCAAAACCTGCAGATCTGGCGGGACGGAGAGATTTCTTACGCCTATCTCGGTCTGTTCTCCGTGATCCGGGGCGAGGTAAAGGATCTCCACGTGATCGGGGAAAAGATCCGCATCACCACCGACAGTGCGGTCGCCGTCGGGGGGATCGCCGGCGCCACCCTGGGCACGCTGTCGGGATGCTCCGTCGACGGTGAAATTTCCGTCAGCTCCGCCGGTTTTACCCGTATCGGAGGCCTTTCGGGAATTGTCGACCCCAATGCATATTTCTGGGACAACGTCAACAAGAGCTCCATCACCGCCTCCGGAGGCACGGTCTATGCCGGCGGCGTGGTGGGACATCTGCGGGGAACGGTATCGGAATGCGTCAATCTTGGCGCGGTCACCGTAAACAAAGGAAACATTTCACGGGCAGGCGGAGCCGTCGGATATCTGCAAGAGGGAGAGATCTGTAATTGCTTCAACGTCGGCACCGTCACCGTTACCGGTACGGGACAATCCCGCAGCGCAGGAGGCATCGTTGGAACCAACAACGGAACGGTCAACACCTCTTATAACGCCGGCAGCCTGAAGATCGAAGCCCCCGCTCCCACCTCCGGCGACGGCATCGGAGGCATTGTGGGAACGGTGGAAGAGGAAGCGAAACACAACGACTGCTATTACCTTTCCGACGCCTACCAGTCGTGGTACGGAGGAAGCCTCTCCGCCGCAAGAATGAAATCTGCCAGCGCCTTTTACGGATTTAATTTTTCCTCCGTATGGACCATGGAGGGAAACGCCGATTACCGCTGGCCGGAATTGCGCACGGCGCCTCTGGAGGAATGCCCCCATCATTGGGACGAACGGGTGATCGCCGCCTCCTGCACGCAAAACGGCAAAAGAACTCTCTATTGCGCGGCCTGCGCCCGGTCGGAAACGAAAACGATCCCCGCCACGGGACATACCTTCAGCGATTGGTGGAATACGGTAAACCCCTCCTGCACCCAGAGCGGAACCCAAATGCGGCGCTGCTCGGTCTGCAACGCCACCGAAACGGAATCCGTACCGGCGACCGGCCACCGCTATTCGGACACTTACGTTTCAAGACAACCCTCCTGCACCGAGCCGGGGGTGCGCACCCAGAAATGCGCCCTTTGCTCGGGCTCCTTCACCGAGAGGATTCCCCCCACGGGACATTCCTACGAGGAATGGGTCATTGTCAAGCCTCCCACCTGCGAAAAGCAGGGGGCCCGGGAACGGGTGTGTCTCTCCTGCGGCTCTAAGGAATCGGAGATCGTGGCGGCGCTGGGGCACCAGTTCCTCGATCCGGAGATCCTTCAGCTGCCCACCTGCACCGAGCCGGGCACCGAACGGGGAGAATGCTACCAGTGTGAGGAATACACCAGCCAGCGCATCCCGCCTACGGGACACACCTTCGGCGAAGAGCAGATCGTAAAACCGGCCACCGAAACCGAAGCCGGCCTTTCGGAGCAGACCTGCGCGGTCTGCGGGGTAACGGAACGGACCGAAATTCCCATGCTTTCCGCAGTCCCCGACCCCGACGACGCAAGCGCGTCCTCCACCGATTCCACGGATGCCGCAGGCTCCGCGAATACGTCCGATCTCACGGACGCCCCAAGCGTCACGGATCCTTCCGGATCCCAAGGCTCCGACCGTCCCCATTCCGACGGAAGGCCTCAAAATCCGCGAAGATGGATCTATTGGGCTCTGGGCGGAGCGTGGGGCTTGTTCGCGGCAGGGGCGTGGCTCTTCCTGCGACGTTAAAAAACGACTGAAAAAAGGCACGCTCCGAATTCGGAGCCTACCTTTTGCAATTCCAAAAATCCGTGCCGGGAGATTATTCCACGGTGACGGATTTTGCTAAATTCCGGGGCTGATCCACGTCGCATCCCCGCAGAACCGCCGTTTCGTAGGCGATGCGCTGAAGATAGACGATGGACGCAAAGGGGGCGAAGAAGGGGGGAAGATCGGGAAGATCGATCCGATCCGCAATTCCCTCCACCGCCGGCAACGACGGGGAAGCCAACAGCAAAATCTCGCCGCCCCGTGCCGCCGCCTCCCGCAGGCTTCCCAGAGTTTTTTCAAATAGCCTGGGGTCGGAGGCGGTGACGACGACCGGCGTTCCTTCGGTAATGAGGGAAATGGTGCCGTGCTTCAGTTCCCCGGCGGCGTAGGCCTCGCTGTGGAGATAAGAAATCTCCTTCAGCTTCAACGATCCCTCCAACGACAAAGTATAATCCACCCCACGCCCCAGAAAAAAGGCGTGTTCCCGGTCCTTCAGCCGCTGGGCAAAGGAAAGACAGCGGTCCCCCTGCTCGGCGGCAAGGGCCAGCGTTTCCGGGATCACGGCCGATAGACAACGGGTCATTTCCCGGGTCCCCTCCGGCGTCAGAATCCCACGGACGTACGCCAGCCGCAGGGCAAAAAGAGCGAAGGCCGCCATTTGCACCGTATAGGCCTTGGTGGAGGCCACTGCGATCTCCGGCCCCGCGTGGGTGTAAAAGACGGCGTCTGCCTCCCGGGACAAAGCGGAGCCCTTTACGTTAACGACGGCCACCGTGGGGATCTTACGGCTTTTCGCTAAACGAAGAGCCGCCAGCGTATCGGCGGTCTCCCCGGATTGGGAAACGCAGATCACCGGCTCGTCGGGGGATAGCAAAGGATTGGAATAACGAAATTCCGAGGCGATCTCCACCGTAACCGGAACCCGGGCCAGGGATTCGATCATGGTCTTCCCCACCATTCCGGCATGGTAAGCGGTTCCGCAGGCCACGATCCGCAATCTCCGCAGATCCCGGAGAAAATCGTCGGAAACCCCGTCTCCCACCAAATACGGCATCCCTTCCCGGATCCGGGGCAGAACCGTCCGGCGGAGGGCTTCCGGCTGTTCGAAGATCTCCTTGAGCATGAAATGGGGCCAGCCCCCCTTTTCCGCCGCCCCCGCAGAAATCCCGGTGGGCTCTGCGGTCTTTTCCACCGGCTCCCCGGCCTCGTTCCAAACCGAAACCGAACGGGGCGTCAGCAGGGCGATCTCCCCTTCCTCCAGGGGAAAACAGCGGTCGGTATAGGCCAGCACCGCCGGCAGATCCGACGTCAGAAAAAAGCCGTCGGGCCCGGGAGCCACCAGAAGAGGGCTTTGCCGACGCAGGGCCCAGATCTCTCCGGGGCGGTCGTCAAACAATATCCCAAAGGCGTAAGATCCCCGCAGGATCCCCTCCGCACGGCGCAAAGCGGCCATGGGATCGTCCGTCTCCCCGTAGCACCGGTCAAGAACGGCGGCGGCCACCTCCGTATCGGTATCCGACCGGAAATCGGCGCCGCTCTCCCGGAGCTCTTTCCGCAATTCCGATTCGTTTTCGACGATTCCGTTATGCACCAGCGTCACCCTTCCCACCCGGTGAGGATGGGCGTTTTCTTCGGTGGGTGCGCCGTGGGTAGCCCAACGGGTATGTCCCAAAGCGCAGAAGGAGACCGGATTCTCCTGTTCTCTCAGCGCCGTCTCCAAGGCGTCCACCTTCCCGGCCCGCTTCACCGTTTCAACGCCGTCGGGCGTTACGGCGGCGATTCCGGCGGAGTCGTATCCCCGGTAGGCCAGCGCCTTCAATCCCTGAACGATCCGGGGCAGAGCGTTTTCCGCCCCGGTATATCCAATAATTCCACACATAATTTGATTCCTTTCTGCTTTTGGAGCCGGATTTGTTTTACGGTCTCCCGTATATTTGACCGACTCCTGACGAAGTGTTTCACTCCGAAGAGGCACCCGCCGAATGCTTCGATAACCTCTTTCCTCGTCAACCGCCTTTCGGCGGTCCCGGCGCTGTTGCGTATCATTTATCCTTCAGCCGTTCGGCCACCAGCTCCGCCACACGGTGAGCGATCTCGTCTGCCGTCTCCGGCGACGAATGCTCCACCATCACCCGCATGACCGGTTCCGTGCCGGAAGCCCGCACCACGATACGGCCGGCGTCTCCCAGCTCCGCCTTCGCCGTCTCCACCCCGTCCCGGATGACCGGATCGGTATAGAAGGCCAGTTTTCCCTCGGGGGAAACGGTAAGATTGACGGTCACCTGGGGATAGCGGGTCATGCAGGCCTGCAGCTCCGACAGCTTTTCGCCCGTCCGGCGCAATTGACAGAGCAATTGCACGGCGGTCAGCTGACCGTCCCCGGTGGTGGCAAAATCCCGGAATACGATATGTCCCGATTGCTCTCCGCCGAAATTCAGATCCTCCAACAGCAATTGCTCCAGAACGAACCGGTCTCCCACCTTGGTAGACAGAAAACGGATGCCGTTTTCTTCGCAGAATTTGACGAAGCCCAGATTGGTCATCACCGTTCCCACGATAGCGTTCCCGGCCAGCTTCCCCCGAGAGCGCATATCCAGAGCGCAAACGGCCATGACGTGATCTCCGTCCACCACCTGCCCCTTTTCGTCCACGCAAAAACAGCGGTCGGCGTCTCCGTCGAAGGCAACCCCGGCGTCAAGACCGTGAGCAAGAACGTAGCGCTGCAGGGCCTCCGGATGGGTAGAGCCGCAGTTTTCGTTGATATTGCATCCGTCGGGAGCGTCAAAGAGGAAATGGCACTCCGCCCCCAACCCCTCGAACAGCCGCCGCGCCGTGCGGAAGGCCGCTCCGTTGGCGCAATCCACGGCAATGCGAAGCCCCTCCAGAGAGTAGGGCACGGTGGCCTTCAGGTGATCGGTATAGTCCCGCACGCCGTCGGTCATGGCGATGACCCGTCCTACCGACCGCCCCGTCACCGGCACCGGGGTCTTCACGTGATCCAGAACGATGGCCTCGATCTCTTCCTCCAGGGCGTCGGGCAGCTTATAGCCGTCACCGCTGAAGATCTTGATGCCGTTATACTCAAAGGGATTGTGGGATGCGGAAATCATGATCCCCGCGTCGGCCTTGTATTTGCCCACCAGATAGGCTACCGCCGGCGTGGGCATCACCCCGAGATCCAACACGTCGGCCCCCACGGAGCAAAGCCCCGCCGTCACCGCCGAAGCAAGCATGGCAGAGCTCATCCGGGTATCGGCCCCCAGAACCACCCGGGGACGGGGACGCAGATCATCGGTCAATACCATTGCCGCCGCCCGGCCGATCTGCAGGGCAAGCTCGCAGGTCAAAGCCTCGTTCGCAACGCCCCGGACGCCGTCGGTTCCAAATAATCTTCCCATAATTTAAGATTCCTCACTTTCATCGTTTTGCTTTATTATGATATTCCCGGGCTCTTTAAAAATGCCCTTTTCCGGCACGTAACCCCGCACCCGGCTCAAGGGGTAGACCGTGGCGTTCCGGCCGATCACGGTACCGGGACACAATACCGAATTACAGCCCACTTCTCCGAAGTCGCCTACCACGGCGCCGCATTTTTTCCGCCCCGTGGGGATTCTCCGGCCGTCGAGGAAGATGGTAACGGGGGATTTGTCACTCTTTACGTTGGAGCAAATCGCGCCAGCCCCGAGATGGGCCTTATACCCCAGCACCGAATCTCCCACGTAATTGTAATGGGGCACCTGAACGCCGTCGAAGAGAAGGGCGTTTTTGATCTCGGTGGAATTGCCCACCACGGCGTTTTTCCCGATCACCGCCGACCCCCGCAGATAGGCTCCGGGGCGGAGGACTGCACCGTGATCCACGATGCAGGGGCCGAGAAGGACTACGGAAGGATCGACGACCGCATCGGTCGCCACCCAGACCTCCGGAAGAATCTCCCGGTATTCGTCCTGCGGAAGATCTCTTCCCATGCGCCGGATCCCTTCGCAAAGACCGCCCAGCACCTCCCATGGATACGGGACGTCCCGAAGAAGCTCTCCGGCCACCGTCCGGGACAGATCCAGTAGCGCCGTCGTCTTCAATCGTTTCATATTCTCACCTCCTTTCAAAAAAAGATAAAAATAAGAGCAAAAACCGATACAGATGTTACAAATTCAACATCTTCTAAAAAAATTCAAACTTTTTATCACTTTTTCTTGAAATAAAACATAGAAATGTCACAGAAATGTCAAATAGTAGAGGTATAATACGCTTGTATAATCTACAATATAATGCGAGTATTTTTATGAAACGATTGGCCCTGATCCTTTCCCTGTTGATTCTGCTCTCCTGCTCTGCCTGTACTCTGCGGGACGAACGGAACTTTACCGACCTTTACGAGGCGTTCCTGGCCCGGGGGGAAGGCGTGGAAGGATACGAAGTGACCGAGATTGAAAAATACGACGGATTCGATTGTTTTTGCGTCAGGGTATGCCTGAATACCGACGATGCGGTCACGTTGGACGATTATATGTGGTTCGAGGCGGAGGTTATGCGTTTTCACTCCGAGGACGAAGCGAATTCTGCCTATGAAACGAACCTGCAGACCGGAGTCGGAGGTACCTGCAAGCGCTACGGAACGATCCTGGTCTATTGGATGACGGCCGACCCCTTTGCGGATCTCTATGAAGAAGTTTTAAATAGCGTATTCGGATGATAAACAGGAGGACTCAAAATCTATGAAAAAGGTAGAATATTCTGCCCACGCAAAGATCCCGCAAACCCATGCGGTTTCCGTCTATTTCTGCGGACGGGAACAGTGCGAAAGCGGACATTCCTGCGGACCGATGATGCGGACGCAGTATCTCTTCCATTACGTGGTCTCCGGAAAAGGAACCTTCCGCACCCGCAGCACGTCCCACCACCTCACCGCAGGTCAAGGCTTCATGATCCTGCCCGATCAGGTAACCTATTACGAGGCGGACGCCAACGATCCTTGGGAATATATCTGGATCGGCTTTGACGGAACCGACGCCGCCCAGATCGTAGCAAGCATGGGCTTTTCTGAAAAGACCCCCGTCTTCCGCGGAGAACCGGACGGCCGCCTGGAAGGAATGCTGAACAAGCTCTTGGACTATTTCAAAAACGATCAGAACGATAAATACAATATCCTTGCCATGTTCTATTCCGTAGCCGCCTTCCTGCAGCAAAATACCGCGAACCGCAAGCAGGGCGAAAAGGGATACGTGGAAAAAGCGCTGGACTATATCCATCATAATTACACCTACCGCATCAAGATCGAGGATATCGCCCGTTACGTGGGCCTTGACCGTACCTATCTCTTCAAGCTGTTCGTGAAAAACATGGGCATTGCCCCTCAGGAATATCTGATCCGCTACCGCCTCGAGCACGCCGCCGGCATGCTGAAGGAAACCAAGCTTTCCACCACGCAGATCGCCTATTCCTGCGGATTCCGGGACTCTCCGTCCTTCTGCAAGCACTTCAAAGCCCGGTACGACGTCTCCCCTCTGGCTTATCGCAAATCCGGCAAAAACGCCTGACCCATGCGCCTCTTCCAAACGGAAGAGGCGATTCTTTTTAATAAAGCGCTCCCGGCGAATCAAATTCGCCGGCCGCCGCTTTTCTTTGGTTCTTTCAGCTACTGCAAAAGTATCGACCATCAAAAAAGGTCGGCGTCTTCAACTTGACTTTTTTGGGGCTCACTTTTTTCTTCCGAAAAGAGAAAGGCCGCCCCGTCCCACAGGAAATCCTTACAAATTCCTCCGGCGAATCAAATTCGCCGGCCGCCGCTTTTCTTTGGTTCTTTCTTTTCTCGTGAAAAGAAAGAACACCGTCCCCCCCGTCTTCTCCCCTCAAATGAAATCGATCCTCCCCTGACGGAGACGTTTCAAAGCGGTGGCGCTGCGGGCGGCGGCCTCCTCAACGTCGGAAGAGCGGCGGACGTAGTCGGCAACCTTGTCCCGTTGCTCCTCGGAGAGATGGGAAAAGAAACGCCCTGCGGCGGGGTCTTCGGAAATTTCGGCTAAAAATGCACGAAGCAAAATATTTTTTTTCATCGTCACACACCTTTCTTTCACGCTTACTCTTCCCCAGAATCGAAAAAAATACGGCGGAAAAAAATATCTTGTGACATTTTTCTAAAAATCTTTGGTGATAATATACAAAAGCAACGGAAAACTCTTATGGAAATCGCTGAAACTTGTATCTTTTTCATAAATACTATTTACATTTTGAAAGGAATATAGTATAATATCTTTATCGGGTTTCATTTTCCCCCGCTGCAGGGAGGAGAGAGATCCACCGACAGGGGCAAAACACACCCTGCGGGAACGCCGCCGGTCACCGAAGATACGATTTGCCGGGGCGGAAAGGAGATTTAACAGATTATGCAGTACAAAACCGAAAACATCCGCAACGTCTGCCTTTTGGGCCACGGAGGAAACGGAAAAACCTCATTTGCGGAGGCATTGCTTTACTATACGAAGGGGACCGACCGACTGGGAAAGATCGCCGACGGCACCACCGTCTGTGACTTTGACCCGGAAGAAACCAAGCGTGGATCCGGTATTTCCGCCGCGCTCGCACCCGTGGAATGGAAGGGCGCGAAGATCAATCTGATCGACACCCCCGGTTATTTCGACTACGAAGGAGAAGTGCTGCAGGGTCTGAAGGCCGCCGATGCCGCCGCTATCGTCGTTTCCGCGAAGAACAATCTTCACGTCGGCACAGAAAAGGCTTATAAATATTGCCAGAAGAAAAATCTGCCCAACATCTTCGTCGTCACCAAGATCGATGAAGAAAACGGCGACTTTATGAAGGTTTATACCGCCCTGCGTCAGCAGTTCGGTATGCGCGTCTGCGCCTTGACCTATCCGGTCATCGGCAACGGCAAGGTCCTGGGCATGGTCGACCTTTTGAAGATGACCTACCGCACCGTGGAAGGCACCCACGCCAGCGACGCCCCCATTCCTCCCGCGCTGGAGGATACCGTCAAGCGTCTGAAGGACGAACTGAACGAGGCCCTCGCCGAAACCAACGAAGAGCTGATGGAAAAATATTTCGAAGAGGAGCCCTTCACCGATGAGGAAGTGCAGACCGCCCTGTCCATCGGTATCCGCCGCCGTGCACTGCTCCCCGTTCTGTCCTGCTCCAATATCACGCTGAACGGCCTGGAATCCATCCTCAACGCGATGGTAGAGGTCCTGCCCGCTCCCACCCCCGCCGCAGAATCCGGCACCGGCGTTTATATCTTCAAGACCGTCGCCGACGCCTTCGGCAAGATTTCTTATTTCAAGGTTCTGTGCGGCTCCTTGAAGGCCGGCATGACCCTCACGGACTCCAAGACCGGTCTGGGCGAAAAATTCGGCCATATCTACGTCATGAAGGGCAAAAAGCAGATCGAAGTGGAAGAGCTGCAGGCCGGTGATATCGGCGCGGTAACCAAGCTGTCCGCCGCCACCGAAAGCGTACTGACCTCCGGAATTAAGCTGGAGATCGATCCCATCGAATATCCCGTCCCCAACCTGAAGATGGCCATCACCGCCAAGAAAAAGGGCGACGAAGAAAAGATTTCTCAGGGGCTTCAGAAGATGATGGAGGAAGACAAGACCTTCTCCTATTCCATGGATCCCGAAACCAAGGAACAGATCCTGTGCGGCATGGGCGAAGCCCAGATCGAAGTTATCTGCTCCCGCCTGAAGACCCGCAACGGCGTAGAGGTGGAACTGAAAGCCCCCCGCATCGCCTACCGTGAGACCATCCGCAAGAAGGTCAAGGTTCAGGGCAAGCATAAGAAGCAATCCGGCGGCCACGGCCAGTACGGTGACGTGTGGATCGAATTCGAGCCCTGCGCCAGCGAAGAACTGGTCTTCGAAGAAAGCATCTTCGGCGGCGCCGTTCCCAAGAACTTCTTCCCTGCCGTGGAAAAGGGTCTGAAGGAAGCCACCGCAAAGGGCGTTCTGGCCGGATATCCCGTGGTTGGGCTGAAGGCTACCTTGGTCGACGGCTCTTACCACGACGTAGACTCTTCGGAAATGGCCTTCAAGACCGCCGCAGGCATCGCCTTCCGGGAAGGTCTCCCCAAGGCCGCGCCCTGCATCCTGGAGCCCATCGGAGAACTGAAGGTTCAGATCCCCGACGCCATGATGGGCGATATTATCGGCGATATCAATAAGCGCCGCGGACAGATCATGGGCATGAATCCTGCCGCCGATCAGGGCTGGACGGAGGTCACCGCCGAGATCCCCATGTCCGAAACCGCCACCTACGCCATCGACCTGCGCTCCGCCACCCGTGGCAGAGGCGTGTTCACTCTGGAATTCCTCCGCTATCAGGAGGCTCCCGCCAACATCGCCGAACAGGTCATCGCCGCCGCCGCAAAAGCCGCGGAATAAGAGGTTAGAGAAGCGTTTTATGTTCTTCTTTCTTTTCAGGAGAAAAGAAAGAAGAACCAAGAAAGAAAAGCCATGGCCGACGGAATTCTTCCACCGGAAGCAAAACAGAATACAGCACAATAAAAGGTGCCGGATTTCTTCGGCACCTTCTTTTTTTACTTCAAAAAGGCAGGATCATCGAATAACGGAGAATTATCTTGTGTTCCTCGTTTCTTTCGGGAGAAAAGAAAGAAGAACCAAGAAAGAAAAGCCATGGCCGGCGGACTTCTCCGCCGGAAGCAAAAACCGAATATTGCACGATAATAGGTGTCGGATTTCTCCGGCACCTTTTTTTTGCACTTCCAAGCATCGGAATGCATAGGATGGAACAGACTTTTCCGGAAGGAGCGTTGCGCTGTGAAGACCTTGATTTTTGCCGGCGGGGATCGGCGGTCGCTGATCGCGGCAGAGGCGGTACAGCGGCAGGGATATGCCGTTCTGACCTACGCCCTGCCCCATCGGATTCCCCTGAAGGGCGCCGACGTCCACGGGCTGATTCTGCCCTGGCCCTGTCTGAAGCAAGGGAGGCTGAACGCACCCCTGACCGACCGGCCGCCCACCCTGGAGGAAACGATCCGGGAGACCGGAATTTCCCTCGATCTGCCGGTCATCGGCGGACCTTTGGCCGAACATCCCTTTTCGGATTATACCGATCTTTCCCGGCAGGAAAGCCTGAAGCTTCGCAACGCCGTCACCACGGCGGAAGGGGCGGTGGATCTGCTGATCCGGCATACCGACCGGGCGGTTTTCGGCATGAATTGCCTGATTATCGGAAACGGCGCCATCGGCAAGCGGCTGGCAGATCTGCTGACTGCCTTCGGGGCGAAGGTGACGGTGGCCGCCCGTAAGGAAAAAGATCGGGTGGAAATTGCCCTCCGGGGACGAAGGGCTATCAATACGGATTCCTTGGATCTGCGGGGATTTTCCGCCGTTTTCAACACCGTACCCGCTCCTCTCGTCACCGGGGAGGTTTTATCCGGCGCCTCGCCCGACACGGTATATTTCGAGTTGGCCTCGTCCCCCGGCGGAATCGACCGGAAGGCAGCGGAGGCAAGAAAGATCACCGTCGTCGACGGCCCCGGTCTTCCCGGAAAAGTCGCCCCCGTCACGGCGGGGGAGGATCTGGCCAAAACGGTCCTGGAAATTTTATCATCTTAAAGAGAAAGGAAGTGGCAACCCTTTGGAACGCAAAACCGTAGGATTTGCCCTTTGCGGATCCTTCTGCACCTACCGCAGGATCCTGCCCGTCATGCAAACCATGGCGGAACGGTACCAATTGATTCCCATTCTGTCCTTCAACGCATACGATACCGATACCCGCTTTGGCACGGCGGAATTTTTCCGCACGGCCATTGAGGATATCTGCAAGCGCCCCATCGTCCATACCATCGCCGGAGCCGAGCCTATCGGCCCGAAAAAGCTGTTGGATCTGCTGATCGTCGCTCCCTGCACGGGGAATACCCTGGCAAAGCTGGCGGGCGGAATTTCCGACACCCCGGTGACCCTGGCGGCGAAGGCACATCTTCGCAACGGACGGCCGGTGGTGGTGGCGGTCTCCACCAACGACGGGCTCACGGGCAATGCAAAAAATATCGGCGCTCTGCTGAATACCAAGGGATATTATTTCGTGCCCTTCGGTCAGGACGATCCCGTCCGGAAGGAGGCTTCTCTGGTGGCCGCCATGGAGCGGATTCCGGAAACCGTGGCCGCCGCCCTGGAAGGCCGGCAGATTCAGCCCCTATTGGTATAAAAAGAAAAGAGGCACACTCCCAAAGAAGTGTGCCTCGGTTTTTTATTGCGGCCGCAGGGAAACGATATTCACGTCGCCGCTGGTGGTTTTCAAGGTAAAGCTACCGGAGCCGCCGTCGGCCGGAACCCGGATATCACCGCTCGTCGTCTTGACCGAATACCGGAAATCTCCCGCTACGGTGCCTTTCACGTCTCCGCTGACGGTGGTCATCTCAATATCTTCGTGAGCGCCAAGCCAATCAAAGGAGATCTCTCCGCTGGTGGTGGAAACGGTCAGACTCCCCCAGACCTCCAGTTTATTCAGACTCACGTCTCCGCTGACGGTGGACAGGACCATATTCGTGGGAGTCCCACCGGTGACCTCCACGTCGCCGCTGGCGGTAGAGGCGGTAAAGGTGCCGGACACCCCGCAATTCTCGAAGGACACTTCTCCGCTGGCGGTGGTCACCGCAAGGGAGCCGGGGAAATGGAGGGAGGCAACCTGAAGATCGGACAGAGAAACGTCTCCGCTGGCGGTGGTGATCTCCACGGATTTCTCCACGTCGCCGGAGAAGGAAATGTCCCCGCTGGCAGTGGTTATCTTTACGGAGGAGAAGGCGTATCCGGCCGGGACGTCGATCGTCCCCGACGCGGTCTTCAGAGTCAGATCCTTATAAGCGCCCTCCGGCAGATAGACCGTCACCGCCCGGGGCTTCCATCCCCAGGAAATGCCGATATGCTCGTACCATTTCCGTTCGTCCACCCGGGTCACCGTCAGAGTTTGTCCATCCAGAGTCACCTGCCGGAAAACCTTCTCCCCGTCGGGGCAGACCACCCGGCAGACCCCGTCCTCCGAGGGACGGATCCGCACGTCGCACTCTGCGTCGGAAATCTTCAAAAAGGTCACCTTATCGTTGATCGTGTGGGTTTTTTCCATATAATTCTCCTCTTTGAACAGATCCGGCCCGTAAAACGCCATAGCGAAGGAAAGAATCACAATTCCCACGCCCATCATGATCAGGGCGGGCAGCAAATCGCCCCAAATATTCCGTCTCATTCCGAATCTCCTTTCCGCAGGATAATGGCGCGAAGGCCGCGAAAGAGCACCTTACATAATTTTACGACGCCGATGCAGAGCCAATGACAGCCGAAATTCCAAAGCACGGTAAAGCCGATCAAGAACACCCCGGCGCCCCAGCAGACCAGTCCCTCCCCCGGCCGCCCCTGCCAGAAGAGAAGGGTGGCGGCGACGTGAAGAGACACGCCACTCACGCCAAGCGCTACGGAAACGGCGTAAAAAGCAACGACGATACTCCACAAAACGATGGCGCAGGCGATGCCGAGAATCCAAAGAAGAATCCACAAGGGCGACGTAAAGCCCACGGCCCAGGGATTGCGCAGACGGCTCTTTTTCTCCGTTTTTTCTGCCGACTCCGATTCCGAGGGAATTCCGTATTCCTCCCGGATCTGCGCAGCGACGTAGTCCACGTTGCCCACGTTGGCCACGGCCTCCGCCTCAGTCATGCCGTCTTCCATGCGATCGTCGATCATTTCGCTGTAAAAATCAAGAGACCGGGCCAAATCCTCTCCGGAGAGACCGGAAAGACGCCGGCGCAGTTCTTCCAAAAATTCTTGCTTGGTCATTCGGATCCACCTCCCCGTGTGATAAATTGATGAATTGCTTCGATCTCCTTCCATTCTTCGGGAAAGGCCGCCAGCTTCGCCCGCCCGGAGGGGGTGATTCCGTAGTATTTCCGAAGGCGCCCGTTGTGCTCTTCCGACCGGACGGTGAGGCAATCCGCCTCCTCCAGCCGCCGCAGAATGGGATACAAGGTCGATTCCGAGATCAAAACGAAAGGCTTCATCTCCTTAATAATGCGGTATCCGTAGGATTCGCCGTCCTTGATGGCGGCAAGCACGCAGAGATCCAGAAGTCCCCGCTTCAATTGTATGTCCATAGCGACCCCCCTTTAAGAATACTATATCACACACAGTATTATTTGTCAAGAGGTATCGATTTCTGTTCAAAAAAAGTTTCATTTTCCCCACGAAACGAAAAAACACCCGAAGAAGAACCGGAGTTCCTCTTCGGGTGCGTTGCGATTCGCTTATTTCAGAAAGCGTGGCCGGAATCAGGCGTTAGCCTTCTTTTTCTTCCAGATCACCAAAGCGGCAACGGCCAGAGCGGACAGCGCCGTACCGGTGACGATGGCAATGGGGAGGGCGACGGTGGCGGGGTTCCCGATGACGAGAACGGTGTCCTCGGTGGTAGCACCGCCCTTCAGGATGGAAGCGTTGATCTTGACGGTGGGCTTGCCGGCCGTTCCAACGATGGAGCCGTGAGCCTTGAAGTCCACCATACCGCCGTTGACGGTAAACTTGGTGCCGGAGCCCGCGCCGGTGAACAGGGTGGCAGCCTCGCCCAGGAGAGATCCGCCCTTCATGGTGAAGGTGGAGTTGGCGGCGGAAGCCAGCAGGCCTGCGGTGTTCTTATCGGCAGAGAGCTTCAGCGTACCGGCAGAAAGGGTGACGGCGGTCTTGACGCCGTTGTCGGACTGCCAGGTGACGGCCGCGCGGTTGCTGATCTTCTTGGAATCGGCAGCGTCGGTCTTGTTGGTAACGTTGATCTCGATATCGGCGCCGGCGAAGTCGACCTTCTCCAGATTCTTGAAGAACAGACCGTAACCGCGGCTGTCGGCCACGACCTTGGTCTCTTCGTCTTCCACGGCGGAATCGTTCTTGACGTTGATCAGGACCTTGCCGCCGAGGAAATTGGCAATCCCTGCCTTGGCACCGGCTTCCATTTCAGCCTTCTGAACCGAAACGGCCATACCGACGAAGGCAGAATTCTTGGAGCCCGCAGCCGTCAGGTCAAGAAGACCTCCGGAGATCTCAAAATTGGAGGTATCAAGAGCGGAACCCCAGGAGGCGGGTTCGGAGTTGACCGCCTTGACCTGAGCGTTATCCTTGATATAAGTGAAGCCGGAGGGGGAGACGTTGCGGATGATGCCCGCGCCGGTTCCGGTAGCGGTCACCTTGGCGTTTCCGGCAAAGATCAGGTCGTGATCATCGCCGCCCACGTAGATGACGGGAGAAGAGCCCTTGGCCTGAACGGCAACGTCTCCGGTGACGGTCAGGTTGCCGTTCTTGGCGGCCAGCAGGTAGTTGCCGCCGTCCAGCGTGAGGGTTCCCTTGCCCTTCACGGTCAGATCACCGTTTTCGGTGACGATACGGTTCATGTACTTATCCCGTTCGAGAACCACGGTCAGATCCCCGGATTTGGCACAGATTTCGGAAATGCAGTCGGAGCTTTCCTTGGGAACGGTGACGGTGGAGGTAGCGGGATCGTAGACGATATCGGAATAGCCTTCCTTATCAACGAAAACGTTCCAGGGAGCGGCGGTCAGAATCTTCACGGCACCGGTGCCCATTTCGGTCACGTAGATCATGGCGGGAGCCTTCTGATCGGCGGCCTGGATCCGGGCATAAGCCTCAAGGCCGTTGAAGGTGACGTAATCGTCGGTGGCGGTAGCCGCAGAAGAACCGACGTAAGCGTTGATCTTATCGGCCCGCTTGAAGGCGAGGATGTTATCGGTGACGGCCGTACCGAGGAATTCGGAAACGCCGCCGTTGAAATAGATCCGGTTGCCGGCCGTAACGGTCGTGGCATAGCCGCCGTCGTTGGACATCGCTTCCAGTTTAGCGTTGCCGGACACGGTCATATCCGCGTGGCGGAGCATGAGAGCGGCGCCGTTGGCGGAGGGAGTCTTCCCATAGGTGTTGACCACCATGATGGAGGAATCCAGAGCCATATCCACGCAGGAGTTGTAAATGCCGTACAATTCGGCACCGGCCTTGGAAGACTTAACGTGAACCGACAGAATGGCATTATCGTGAACCTTGAAGGTACCGTCGGCACCGAAGATCCGCAGACCCACGCTCTGGGCAGTTCCGCCGGAATAATTGTTGGTCACGGAAACGTAAGCCTTTTCAATATTGACGTTGACTTTTTCGTTTCTGGGATCCGCCGCGTTGTAGCCAATATTGACGACGCCGTTATTGGTACCGCCGCTGGCACCGACGAAGTTGGCGTGGCCGTTCTTGATATTCACGTCGATGACGGTATCGGCATCCGCAGGCTGGAGATAGAAGGCAGCCCCGTTGGCGTTGCCCGACCGTTCCACGGTGGTGTAAGCGGAGGTGGTCAGATCCACGTCGATGGACTCGGGAGCGTTCATCCACAGCGTGGCGGTGCCTTCGTTATAGACGTTGAGTCTGGCCTTGTCGGCAACGGAAAGCTTGGCGGCATTCTTGGAGGACTTAATATAAAGGCCAACGTAATTGGCGGCGGAGGTATCGTCGAGATTGTTGGACCACAGATAAGCGTCGTCCTTCAGGGAGACGGAAGCAACGCCGTTTTCCCCTTCGGCCACGACGTAGGTGGAGGCGTAGGTCCAACCGCTCTGAACGGTTTCGGCATCCTTTGCGGCGATCAGCGCAGAGCCCTGACCGGCAAGGGAGATTTCCGCAAGGCCGTCCTTGGCGGAGGAATGGACGTAAGCACCGAAGCGGGTGCCGGTAATCCCCACGCCGCCCTTTTCGATGACGCTGAAGCGGGCTTCGGGGGCCGCAATATTGATGGAGTTGACGGCGTTATGGGAGTTCAGCGTAGCTTCGCCGGAAACCTCAAGAAGGCCGGTCTTGGTAGCGTACAGATAAACGTTACCAAGGGAGGAATCCTCCGAACCGCTGAGGAAGACCTGAGCGCCGTCGGTCACGATAATGGCAACGTCGGGGCCGCTGGTGCGGAGCGCGGAAGAGGGAGACTTGGCGGTTACCTCGACCTTATCGCCGAAGATCCAGCTGCCGCCGGTGCCGGAGGCCTGGAGAGCGGCGGATTTATCGGATTCCAGCAACAGAGAGCCTTCCCCGATGAATTTCAGCTCCCCGCCGTTCAGAGAGGTGTTCAGAGCGTTGGCGCCCACGTTCTTGATCTCGTTCTTGCCGACGAGCTTGACGTTAAGATCGCCTTCGCCGACGACGAGGGCTTTGACGCCCAAGGCCTTTTCAAGGGTAAGAACACCGTTGGCATAGTCGTACAGAATTCCGCTTTCGTCCCAGGTCAGCAGATTTTCGGCGCGGGTAAAGGTATGCTTAAAGCCGCCTTCGAGGGTGACGGTGATATCAACGAATTCGTGAGCGTCTTCGGTCTTGATCAACGCGTAGGCCTCGTCGGTATATTTCTCGGCGACGGTGGCATTCACACGCTTGTCACCGGTCTTGATCACGGCGTCGGAGGCGAGGAACAGCGCGGAGGCGGTCTTCACGGCGGGAGCACCGGAGAGATCCAGCGTTCCGGCCTCAAGGGTCACCTTCCCGTTATCGGTAACGATACCGGAGCCGCCCTTGGGAGCGTAGGCTTCCACTTCGCCGTTCTCCAGAACGGTCAGCTCGGAATCAATGAGACGGAGCGCCGCGGTGGTGGCGGCGGCGTTGGCACTGCCGGTGCCTCTGGCGGTGGCGGAAAGAACGGAATTGCCGCTGACGGTGATATCCACGCTATCGGCAAGAATGCCGGTAATATCGGCATTGGAAGCATTGGAGGGGACGTCCACGGAAACGACGGAATCACCGAGGATCTTCAGGCTGCTGCCGTCGTTACCAAACAGACGCATCCCGACGGAAACGGAATTGTTCTCGGTGCGCTTCAAGGTAAGCGTGGCGTCTTCGATGACGAAATCGATATCGCAGGCCTTGCCGTTATAAGCGTTAACGCCGGAGGGATTGCCGCCGTCGATACGGAAGAGGGCGTTATGATTGTTGCCGCCCTTACCGGTCACGGTATAAGTACCGTTCTTGATCTCGACCTCGTTCACCTTGGAATTGGTGATCATGATCGCGGCGTTGGAACCGGTGCGTTCAAAGGAGGAAGCGCCGGAAGAGGTCAGCGAAACGATATTCTTCGCAGAGGCCTCCATATAAAGAGGAACGCTGGTGGACTTGACGTTGGCCGTGGCGGTATCGGCAATGATCAGCGTGGCCGTACCTGCGGTGCCGGGCTTGAAATAGAGACCGTGATTGGAATTATCCACCGTCAGGGCAACCCGATCCTCCACCACCAGCCCGGTATTCAGACCGGTGAAGGTAAAGGCGGCGCCGGAGGTCTTGGCATCCAGCTTCAGATCCCCGGACAGAGTCACGATCCCATCGGTGACGACGGCCTTGGAGCCGGTGAAGTTCAAGGTATCACCGGTGATATTCAAATCCTTGTCGGAAGAAAGACCGTCGCCGGAAAGGACGTTGGTTCCCTTCACGTTGATCTTCAAAGCGGCGCCCGCAAGGGCAATGGATTTGGCGGAAGCGCCGTTGAGGACGAGAGTCCCTTCGTTATAGGTAACCGAGCCGGAGCCGGCCTTCACGGTATTCCAGGGAGCGTTCCGCAGAAGGTTGACCACGGTGCCGTCGGTCAGAGTTACGGCAATTTCGGGAAGATCTGCGACCTTGCCCAGATTGGCGTAAACGTATTTGGAAGCGTAGGGGAAGGTATTCTTGATCTCGGCCAGAGCGCCGTCGGCAGAATCCCCGGCGTATACGGTAGATCCGGAGGGCAATTCCACGGTGCCGGCCGCGGCAGTACCTTCGGGGCCGTACAGCTTGGCAAGGCCGCCCTTCAGCATCAGCTTCCCGCCGGAAACGGAAACGGCAACGCCGGCGTCGGCGGCTTCGGCGGCAAAGATGGCCTTATCCTCCACGGTGATATCCCCGTTGGAGACCCAGACGGCGGTATCGGTCTCCCCTGCGGTGACGGAAGCGTTCAGAACCGCAGTATCGGAGACGTTGACGTCCACGCCGTAGGAATGAATCGCGTGGGACTGGACCGCGCCGGTCTTGGTGGTAGCAACGGTGACGTTGACGGTCGATTTGCCTTCCACGTTAAAGGAAGAACCGTCGGTACCGTTCAGACGGATGCCGTTATTGACGGCGTTGGAGGAGGCGTAATCGTTGACCACGCTCAGTACGGCGTCCTTGACGGTGACGGTGGTCTTGGACTTGCGGGTGGTGGAGTTGTTCCCCACGTTCATTACGCCGTTGTTGACGCCGTGGCTGTGACCAACCACTTCGCAAACGCCGTTGGCAACGGTCACGGTATTGGAACCGGAAGCGGCGGCGCCGTCAAGGAAGAGGGCGGCCCCACCGGCGGTGGTAGTGCGTTCAAAATGAGTTTTCCCGGTAGTGGTAACGGAAACGGTATTGGTGGTCTTACCCTGGAGATACAGAGCGACACTGGTGGAGGTCATGGAGACGGAGGAAGCGTCCTTGACCACGAATTCGGCGGCGCCGGAGGAGGGACGGAGATGGATCCCGGTCCCGCTGGTGGTGGTAAGATCGATCACCGCGGAATCCTGAACGGTCATCTTGCCGCCCTTGGCGGTGATCGCGGCGCCGGAGACGGTACCGGTCAGAGCGACGGAATCCCGGAGAACAAGATTCCCGGCCACGGTCAGAGCCTTGGTGCCGGAGAAGGCAACGGAGCCGGTTCCCTTGACGGCAACGTCGCCATCGGTCACAATCCCGGGACCGGTAACGGCGTTGGCTCCCTTCAGCTCGATCTCCACGGCTTTGCCGGCGATATCAACGCCGTAAACGGAGGCGTTATCAAGGACGAGGGTATTCTTGGAAGCATCGTAGGTCACCTTACCGGAGCCTGCTTCCACGGAATTCAGGTTTTCATTGGGAAGAAGAACCGCGCCGGAGCCGGCAGTCACGGCAACGTCGATGACGGCAACGCCTTTATTGACGCTGACGGTCGTAGCGTCGGCGGCAACGGTGGCGCCGGAGACGGTACCGGAAACGGCCTTGGACCCGCCGGAAAGAGACACGAGCCCGCCGTTGATCTTCAGTTCACCGCAGTTCACGGCAATCCCGTTGGTGGAATTGGCGTACAGAGCCGCATTGCCGGAGATCACCACGGGAGCAGAATTCTGTCCCTGCAGAGCGTAATAATTGCCGGAAGCGGCAGTAGCGGTAGCGTAAACCACGGCGTTGTCCCGCAGATAAATACCGCCGTTGGCGCCGTTGGCATGGATGGCCTGCACCTTGGAGACCACGTCGAGAACGGCGTTATCCTCCACGATCACGACCCCGTGATCGGAGCCGTCCAGATTGGCCTGCACGGCGGCCGCAGTGCCAAGGTTATTGATATTGACCGTAACGTTTCCGTTGAACCGGACGTGGCCGTCGTTGGAATAAACGATATAGGAGGTCACGTCCATATTCAGCACGCCGTTGGTGGAGGAGGTGACGGTAACACCACCGTTGTTGGTCTTGCTGCGGACGAAAATCCCGCGACCCGCCGTGCTGGAGATGGTATTGTTCCCCACCACGTTAACGGTGAAGGAACCGGTCCAGGACTGAATGCTGGCCACGCCGGAAACGTTGTTCACGGTCAGAACGCCGGTAGCGGCGTCGTAGGTCAGCGTCCCGGAAGCGGGAGCGGAAAGGGTTACGGAGGGATTGCTCGCGCTCAGCACGATTCCTCCGTTGGCGTTGGTGGCAGAGGTTCCACCGGCCTTGGAAGCGTCGGTGATGACGTAGATCTCGGTGGCAAGAGCCTTCCCGTCGATCTGCGCATCGGTGGGCCCGCCGTCGCCGGCCGCCGCCGCAACGATGACGAAGCAGGTCACCGCAAGGGACAGGGCCAAGACCGCAGACAGCAGAATCGCAAGGGTCTTTTTCATGATATTCTCT
Source organism: Eubacteriales bacterium (assembly GCA_045543655.1). GTDB lineage: Bacteria > Bacillota > Clostridia > Oscillospirales > UBA644 > RGIG995. The sequence continues at coordinate 71,958 of JAZPXN010000038.1, read as the reverse complement.
CCTTATATCAGGCCATACCCAAGGACGAAACAGCCCGAAAGCGGAACTTTTTGCAAATTCCGATTTCGGGTTGCCGGAGGAGGCGGAGAAACGATCCGTCCCCTCCGTCCGTAGACATTCAGCCTATTATTTTATTCTTTGTTCTCCTCGGAAGCCTCCGCAGCGGGAGCCTGGGGAGCAGAGGGAGCCTGCGCGGCAGTCAGCGCGTTCACCTTCTTCATCATCAGAACCACGAGAACGATGGCAACGGCAAGAATGAGAAGAACAACCACGGCCACGGCAACAATGATAACGATCAGCCCCACGTTGGAGGAACCGTTGGTGGAAGGAGCCTTATCGCCGTCCTGATCGGGGGTCTTGTCGTTATCCTGATCAGGGGTCTTATCGTCGTTTCCGGCAGGAGCCTTATCGTCGGAGGAAGCGACCTCCGCCTGCTTGGTGCGGAAGGATTTGGGATCGGACTGATCGGATTCCACTCCGGCGGCGGAAACGGAAGAAACGGTCAGGGATTCGTAAACGGTTTCGGGTTCGAGCCCGGTGATGGTGAAATTGGTCGCGGTGATGGGCGCATCGTTAAGCTTTTCACCGTTCAGATAAACGTTGTAACCGGTGGCATTCTCCACGGCATCCCAGGAAACGGTGCAGCCGCTGGAGGTGCGGTCGGTGGTCATGATATTGGCGGGAGCGGCGCCCTTGGGATTCCCGATGGGAACGGGAGATTCCAGATAAACCACGCAGGGCAGCTCCTTCATATCCCAGCCCTTGGAGGAACGGGAACCGTTGGGGCCGATGGCATAGCGGATCTTCTGGCCTTCCTTGACGTCCAGGATCAGATCCACGTCGTAGGTGGACTTATCTTCCTGATAGTGGCAGGTTTCCACTTCGTATACGATTTCTTCATCCAGAAAGACGTAGAGGTGGTTGCCGGCGGAATTCTTTTCTGCAATATTGTTCTTCCCGTTGGGAGCGCCCTTGACGGTATACTGAAGCTTGCCGTCGGCGGGGCAGACGAAGGTGACGACGGGGGCCACGTTGATGCCGGGGTGCAGACCCTTGCCGTTGTAACGGACAGCGCAGTAATAATAATCGTCGAGGGAACCGGCACCCAAGCCGTATTCCTCATAGCTGTTTTCGATGGCGGTGTAGTAATTGGTCATCGTGGAGGAGCCGACTCCTTCGGGAGTCTTGTCAAACCAGGCTTCCATGACACCGAATTCCTGATTGACCTCGTGATACCATTCGTACATCCAGAGCCCGCCCTGGAAGACGGGGTTCTTCTTGGTTTCTTCGTTGCCCCATTCTTCGCTGACGTTGTACTCGTATTCGGTTTCCAGATATTCGGGGGCGGCGGAGGCGGTGACGGCAAACCCGGCAACCACCGAGAGCATCATCGCAAGGGCGAGGAGCACAGTAAACAATTTTTTCATAACGATTCTCCTGAAAATGTAATCTTTATAGGAAGATGATTGAGTTACGGATGGGATCAGTCGAAATACTGAGCGGCGCGGTAGCCTTCGATTACCACCTGGTTGGGAAGCATATGGGTGGTAATGCATTCCTCAATGAGACCCACGTTCTTGTCGATCAGAACCTGGACGGAGGACGCACCCACAAATCCGGCGCCCATAGCGGTCCAGACGTCGCCGCCGCCGTTGGGCCAGTAAGAATACTGGAGGGACTTGGCGTCGCTGCGCAGAAGATAGTCCACGTCCAGATCGGTGGCGAAATAAGTATCCCGGTAATATGCCACAACGTCGTCGAAGGTCTCCACGCCCGCAAGACCCTCGAACAGGTCGTACATCAGGAATGCGGAATGCTCCACGTTCTGAGCGAAGAGGGGAATGGCGATGGCGGAGGAGTTTTCGTAATAACCGCTGACCACGTTGGAATCGGCACCGGCCCAGAGGGTCAGGCCGAAATTGTTCATGTCGGTTACAACGTAATCGAAAACGGTGGAGGGACGGGTCAGCGCAAAGGCAGACTGTCCGGCAATGAGAGGCTCGTGAGACTTCCAGATACCCCAGCCGCCGGCTTCCTCGTTATTGAAATGCTTGGCGTAGGTGGTAAGCGCATCCTGCAACCAGCCCAGAGCCTCCTTGGCATCGGCGGTCTTCAGACCGTGAGACCATTCGGCAGTGCCGTCGGCGTTGATCTTGTCAACGATTACGGTGGGCTGACCGGTGGTCAGGAAGGTGGCCCGCATCATGTGGGTCATGGAAGCGGTCATACCCCAGATCGCGTCGGAAGAGGAATCGTCGTAGCATTTGACGATCAGCTCCAGCATTTCGTCACGGTCCCAGGCGTTCTGCTCCCACAGCTCCTGAGGATCGGTGGCGCCGAATTCGGTGAGCAGGTCTTTGTTATAAACCACCAGATAATAGGGCAGGGGAGTGTAATTGATCCAAAGGTTGGGCGCAACGCCGTAGAAGGTACCGCCGGCCATCATGGTTTCCCGGGCGGTAATATTGCCCCACTTTTCCATATCCCAGAAATTGATGATATGGTCCAGCTGAAGCAGGTCCTGCATCAAGGAAGAGGAGCCGCCGGTGCCGAGGGTCTTGCGAAGCTGAGCCTGATTGTAGGAGAAGATCAGGTCGCCGGAATTTTCGGCAAAGGTCAGCGCCTGAACGGAGGTGGCGAATTTATCGTCGTAGGGGATCTGGGACAGCTGAATGGTACAGCCGTACAGCTCCTGAACCTCGTTGATCCGCTCGTTGGCGCGCTGAGCCAGCAGAGAGTCCTCGGAATAGCCGAAGGGATCGGTCTCGGGCTCATGCTGAATGATGATATAGGTCTTCCCTTCCATCTCGGAGACGGGGCGTTCGGGCAGATCAAAATCCTTCGAGGGATTCTTGTCGCCGGTCTGATTTCCCCCGGGAGTCTTGCCGGGATCCTTATCGGTAGGGGTTCCGGATTCGCCGCAAGCCACCAGAGCAAGAATCATCAGCAACACGAGAATCAGGGAAAAGACGCGCTTTGCAAGTTTCATAAGCGTTCCTCTTTCTTTGCTTAATTCAATATGGTTGACATCGTTCAGAACCGCCGGACGGCGGCACTTTCTATGATATAAGAATAGCACAAATCTGCGCCGATTGCAAGTGTTTTTAAGCAATTTTGAAAAATATTTTCATATTTCGGCGCAATAAACAAATTGCAACCTCTATTTTTGTTAATAATAACCAAAATTAACTTTGCGTTCCCCTCAAGCTTTCGGGGGATTCCCCAGGAAAGTTCCAAGGAAATGAAATTTTTTTCCACCCTCTCTCAAAGGGACGCAAAAAAAGACAAAAAAAACCGCCGCAGGATCTCTCCTGCGGCGGGAGAAGGGGACGCGTTTAGTATTTTTTGCTCTTCATTCCGATTTCGGTGGCGGTGATGGCCTCGGCGGCCTGATGATCGGAATTGGCCACGATATAAGTATAGATCGAATCGAAAATCGCCAGCGCAGCCGTCCGGGAGGACATGGAAAGATTGGTGTACTTGGTCTCCTCCGACTTGGTGAAAAGACAGATATCCGAGACCCGGGTAATGGGGGAAACGTCGTGATTGGTCACGCAGATGGTGGTCGCCCCGCAGAGACGGGCCAGTCGAAGAGCCTCCACCACGTCCACCGACCGGCCGGAATGGGAAACTCCGATGGCCACGCAACGCTTATTCAGATGACTTGCGATATTCACCTGCAGATGGCTGTCGGAGCAGGCGTCGCAATTCAGCCCGATGCGCAGAAATTTATACTGGGCGTCCATGGCGATGGGGGAGGAATTGCCCAGACCGAACAAAACGATGCGCTCCGCGTTCAGAATGGCGTTGGCAGCCTTTTCCAGCCCCTCCGGGTCCAGAACGCCGCGGGTATTCTCCAGGGCGATCTGAATATCGTTGATCCGCTTGACGTACATATCGAAGCAGCTGTCGTCCTTGGAAACCTGTTCCCGCTCCCGGGACAGAGAGGAGACCTCGCCGGCAATGGCAATTTTCAGCTCCTGATACCCCTTCAGCCCCAAACGGCGGGCAAAACGGATGGCGGTAGCGTCGCCGCAACCGGCCTTTGCCGCAAATTCGCTGATCGACAGAGGCAGAATGCAGGCGGGATCTTCAATGAGACAATTGGCGATTTTTTTCTCGCTGGGCCCCATCTCCGCAAATTTGGAACGGATCTCTAAAATAATAGATTTCATAGGTTTACTCCGCTGAAGTGAAAATTTTTTTCATTTTTTTAACGATTCCCCGAATCAAAGCACAAAAACACGGTCGGACAATCCGTTTAAAACCGTTGAATTATAAAGTTTTTTTGAAAATGAAATTTTTTTTCAAAAACACTTGCATTTTTCTCAAGGATATGTTATAATAAACTGACGGCACGTTTCACTCCGTCCATCCTATATATTATAGCACAAATCTTCTAAATTGTAAAGGGGTTTTTTGAAATGGACCACAAGATCACCGTCGGTCTGGTACCGATGCGCCGCAACGCGACCAACCGTCCCGCAAAGACCTTTCTCACCTGGATCTCCGCCGAAGAACGGGGGCACCGCTTCGTCAAGTACATCGAGGAGAACTTCACCTCCCGGAACGTCTCCTTCGTCAATACGAACGGGCTCGGGTGCAACGACCTGATTTTTGACGAGGAATCCAAGAACGCCGCCGTCGCCCGGCTGAAGGAAGCAAGGGTCGACGCGGTGATGATCATCAACTGCAATTTCGGCAACGAAGAGGCCGCTGCGGATCTGGCCAAAGAGATCGGGAAGCCCTGTCTTCTGTGGGCCCCCCTCGACGACGAATATTACGTCCACGGGATGCGCCCCACCGATTCCCAATGCGGTCTGTTCGGTGTCTCCCGTCAGTTCCAGAGATACGATATCCCCTTCTCTCACCTTCCCTGCTGCAAGGTAGATTCCAAGGAATTTAAAGAAGGCTTCGACCGTTTCGTTCGGGTGGCCAACATGGTCAAGAATTTCACCGGACTCCGGGTCGGTCAGGTGGGGGCCCGTCCCCAGCCCTTCTTTTCGGTGATCTGGAACGAAGGGGAGCTGATGAATCGCTTCGGGCTGAAGATCGTCCCCGTCAATCTGGCCGTTTTGCAGGATCGGTTCTACCAGACCCTGGAAAGCGAAAAGGACGAGATCGAAAAATACATCAATTATTTCAAGGTCAATTATCAGATGGACGACCTTACTCCGGAATACCTTGAGCGGATGGCCTGCCTGGTGGTGACGTATATCGGCATTTTCAAGGAATTCAACCTGGACGTGATCTCCGCCGAATGCTGGACGGCCACGCCTCAGCTCTTCGACGGACTTGTCCCCTGCGCCGTTTACGGCGTGCTGAACGATCTGGGCTATATCGTCAGCTGTGAAAGCGATATGCATTGCGCCCTGACCATGGTGCTGCTGGAATCCGCCGCCCTGGGCAAAGTGCGGCCCTTCCTGGGGGAATTCACCGTCCGCCATCCCGAAAACCGGAATGCAGAGCTGCTGTGGCACTGCGGCCCCTTCCCCCTGTCGGTAAAGGCGCCCGACTGCCCGGCGGAGCTGGTCAATCAGCGGGAATGGTTCCGCGCCAAAAACGGAACCTACACCGTGGCCCGCATCGATCAGGACAAGGGCAATTACATGATCCTTCCTCTGGTCTGCAAGACCGTTCCCGGCCCCGAGACCCACGGAACCTATCTGTGGGGCGAATTCAAGGATCTGCAGGCGGTGGAGGACCGGCTTCTCGACGGGCCGTACATTCACCACTTCGTAGAGATCGAAGGGGATTATACCGCAGAGATCAAAGAATTCTGCAAATATTTCCCCAACCTGAAAATCGACAATAATATTTGATGAAAAATAAAGGAGTAGCGTATCATGCAGAACAACGAATTTTTGTCCGCAATGATCCTGACCGAGCTGGAAGACGCCGTTGGCGAAGAAAACTGTTCCGTCCGGGAGATTGACAAGCTGACCCACAGCGTAGACTACTATTGGCTTTCCCGGATGTGGGCCGATCGCGGCCGCCGGATGCCCTCCGCCGACTATATCGTTGCCCCCAAAGACGCCCAGGAGACCTCCAAGGTTCTGAAAATCGCCAATTATTACAAGATCCCCGTGACCACCTGGGGTGGCGGCGGCGGAACCCAGGGCGGCGCCATCCCCGTCTGCGGCGGCATCGTTCTGGACACCAAGAGAATGAACAAGATCTACGAGGTCAACACCGAGGGAATGTACATCGAATGCGGCACCGGCGCCATCTATAAGCATATTGAATGGGCCGCCAACGAGGTAGGCAAAGCAACCATGCACTATCCCTCCTCCCTGACCTGCTCCACCGTAGGCGGATTTTTGGCCCACCGCGGCATCGGCGTGGTCTCCACCAAATACGGGAAGATCGACGATATGGTCCTGCAGATGGAGGTGGTTCTGCCCAACGGCGATATCATCAATACCGCCTCGGCCCCCAAGCACGCTGCCGGCCCGGATCTGAATCAGATCTTCATCGGATCCGAAGGGACCCTCGGCATTATTACCAAGGCCCAGATCCGCATCTACGATCAGCCCGAGGAACGCCGCTTCCGGGGCTTCCTGTTCCAGGATATGTCCTCGGCCTTCAAGGCTTCCAGAGAGCTTTTGCAGAAGTTCAAGCCCTCCGTCATGCGTCTTTACGACCCCGCCGAGACCGCTTCCCTGATCAAGAAGATCGTGGGTGTGGAACGGGACGGCGCCTTCATGAACATTGCTTACGAGGGCTGTAAGGAAATGGTAGAGGTGGAGGAAAAGATCCTGCTTGAGACCTTTGCCAAATACGGCGCAGAGGACCTGGGCAGCGAATACGGCGAAAAATGGTGGAAGGAGAAGATCACCTTCTTCTATCCCGGCCACATGATGGATATTCCTCAGATGTTCGGCACCATGGACACCATTGCCCCCTATGATAAGATCGAAAAGATCTACTGGGCCATGAAGGAAGCGGTAGAGACCAACTTCCCCCAGGCCAAGTTCATCGCCCACTTCTCCCATTGGTACGAATGGGGCTGCATGATCTACGACCGCTTCATTATTGAAGGAAAGGACGTTCCCCAGGATCCCGTGGAGGCCCTGCGTCTCCATCAGAAGGTATGGACCGTAGGCGTCCGCGCCGCTTTGGCCAACGGCGGCGTAGTCAACGATCACCACGGCGTCGGCATCAAGCTGGGCCGTCTGATGAAGGAACAGTACGGTCCCGCCATGCAGGTCTTCGAGGGACTGAAGAAACAGCTGGACCCCAACGGGATCATGAATCCCTTCAAGCTGGGTCTGTAAGGGGAGGATAAAACAATGACTGAAAATAGCAAAAAGCACGTAGACGCCTGCCGGTTCTGCTGGATGTGCCGCCACATCTGCCCCATCGGGAACGCCACCGGTCTGGAAAGAAACACCTCCCGGGCACGGGCACTGGGGCTTTCCCTGGTCAACCGGGAAGCCTTCGGAATCGAGGAAGTGGCCGATAATATCTACGAATGCGCCTGCTGCGGCGCCTGCACCAAGGAATGCGTCACCGGCTGGGATCCCGTCATGTTTACGAAGGAAGCCCGTCTTGACGCCGCCATGGAAGGCAAACTGCCCGAATACATCAACGTTCTCGTGGACAATTGTCTGGAGACCGGAAACGCTTACGGTAAGACCGAAATCGACGCCGCCCTGGCCGAAGCCGTCGCCGCCCACGCCGCAAAGACCGACGTTCTGCTCTTCCTTGGCGTGGACGCCCGTTATATGGTTCCCGACGCCGCCGTTAAGGCGATCAAGGTGCTGGAGAAGGCCGGCGTTGCCTTTACCGTCCTTGCCGACGAGCCTGCGTCCGGTCAGCAGCTGGAATATCTCATTTCCGCCGCCGACGAGACCAAGCAGCAGATGTCTGCCTGCGCCAAGGTCATGAATAGATACAAGACCGTCGTTGCCTACGATCCCCAGGACGCAAAGGTCTTCAAGCGGGAATACAAGGAGTGGGACGTTGCCCTTTCCTGCGACGTTCTCACCTTCACCGCCTACGTGGCCGACCTGGTCAAATCCGGGGCTTTGGCCGCCGAAAAGACCTGCAAGCACGTGGTCTATCAGGATCCCTTCCAGCTGGCAAGAGATCTGACCGAGACCGAGACCGCCCGGGAGATCATCAACGCTTACGCCGTCTGCGACGAAATGCTCTGCTACGGCAAGGATACCATGTGGGCCGGAAACATTCTGATGGCTCAATGGATGCCCGAGGTCATCAAGCAGGTCTCTACCGATCGTATCAACAACGCCAAGGGCGTTTGCGCCGATACCATCGTCACCGCCTCGGTCTCCGAATACGCGGCGCTGAAAAATGCGGGAGATCAGGGCGTTGCCATCGTATCCCTCGAAGAACTGATTCTCGGTTAAAAGGAGCGGCAAGTAATGTTAGTCACCTTGAAAGAAGTCCTCGATATGGCGGTTGCGGGCAATTACTGCATCCCCGCCTTCAACGTTTATAATATGGAAACGGCCATGGGCGTCATTGCCGCCGCAGAAGAGGCCAAGGCCCCCATCATCATGCAGGTCTACCCCCGGCTGATGAAGGAAGAAGCCGGCTATTACCTCTCCCCCGTGGTGGTCGCCGCCGCAAAGAAGGCCTCCGTTCCCGTCTGCTTCCATCTGGATCACGGCCCCTCGGAGCTGGAGACCACCCGTGCCCTGCGGTGGGGCGCTACCGGCATTATGCTGGACGGCTCCACCCTGTCCCTGGAGGAAAACATCGCCCTGACCAAACGGGTGGTGGACACCTGCGCCTACGTGGGCGTACAGGTAGAAGGGGAGCTGGGACATATCGGCACCGTCAACGATGACGGCATGGACGAATTCACCGTCCCCGAAGATGCCGCGCGGTTCGTGAAAGAGACCGGAGTTGCCTGTCTTGCGGTGTTGGTGGGCAACGCCCACGGACGGTATAAAAAGCCGCCGAAAATGGATATCGAACGCATCGAAGCCATCCGCAAAGCCACCGACGGCACTCCGCTGGTGCTTCACGGCGGCTCGGGAATTCCCGACGATCAGATCAAGGCCGCCATCAACGCCGGCATCCGCAAGCTGAACGTGGCCACCGATATCTGCTACACCTTCCTGGACAAGGTGCAGGAGGAGCTGGCCAAGCCCGACCGGGCCATCGCCGTGGACAACTTCATGAAAGCCCCCATCGAGGCGGTCAAGCAGTTCTGCCTGACCAAGATCGAGCTGACCGGGGCTGCGGGGAAAGCGGAATGAGCCGGAAAATCGTTGGCATCGGGGCCTGCGTGATGGACACCCTATTTACCCTGCCCCGCTATCCGAAAGAAGATACCAAGCTCCGCGCTCTGTCGGCCAAGCCGGCAGGGGGCGGTCCTGCGGCCACCGGAATCGTCGCCGCCGCAAAGCTGGGAGAGGAAGCGGCCTTCGTTGGCGTTCTCTCCTCCGATAACGGCGGAAAATTCCTGCTGGAGGATTTTGCAAAATATAACGTGGGCACGGACCTTATCACCGTAGAAGACGGATACCGGTCCTTTACCTCCTCCATCTGGCTGAGCGAAGAGGCCGGCTCCCGCACCTGCGTTTTCGACAAGGGAGATCTGCCTCCCCTTCACCTAAACGACGCCCAAAGGGCCGCCGTGGCCGAAGCGGAGATTCTGATGATCGACGGCAACGAAATGCAGGGCGCGTTGGAGGCCTGCGCCGTGGCAAAGGAGCATCATACGAAGGTGCTCTACGATTGCGGCGGGCTCTACGAGGGAGTCGAGAATCTGCTGAAATACGCGGATTATATCATCCCTTCCGAGGAATTTGCGCTGGGGCACACCGGGAAAGCCACCGCGGAAGAAGCGGCAAAGGCTCTTTACGAAGCCTATCACCCCGAAATCGTCGTCGTCACCCAGGGGAGCCGGGGCGGCCTTTTTTACGACGGCCGAAATTCCGTATCTTATCCCGTCTTCCCCGTAGAAGTAAAAGACTCCAACGGCTCGGGCGACGTATTCCACGGCGCCTTTGCGGCGGGGCTTTGCAAGGGATATACCCCTCTGCAGTGCTGTTATTTCGCCTCGGCCGTATCGGCGATCAAATGCACCGGCGTCGGCGCCCGGGAGAGCGTCCCCGCCTACGGTACCGTACTGGAATTTTTAAAGGAGCGCAATCATGAGTTATAATTATAAGAAAACCTACGTCCCCGCAAAAGGATATACCCCCCTCTGCAAGATCGGAGAATGCTCTTTGAAGATGCTGGAATTCGGCATCATTGAGCTGGACGCAGGAGAAAAGCTGCCCTTCGATACCGAAGACAAGGAAGTTGCCTTCATTCTGCTGGAGGGACATTGCAACGTCACCTTCGACGGCAAGACCGAAAAAAATATCGGCAACCGCAGCACGGTTTTCGAAAACCGCAAGGCCGAGTGCATCTATATGCCCCGGGACCAGAAGCTGGAGATCGAAGCGCTCGATCATCTGAAGATCGCCGTCTGCGCCACCCCCGTCGCCGAGAAGACCGAGCCGCAGATTCTGCGGGAGGATCACGCGGTGCTGAAGATGCTGGGCGAGGTGCCCTACGAACGGGAGACCAGCTTCCTGATCGACGGCAACTCCAACGCCAAGGTACTGACCATCGGCGAATGCTACGTCACCGAAGGCAACTGGGCAGGCTTCCCGCCCCACAAGCACGACGAAGACAATATGCCCGTGGAATGCATTGCGGAGGAGATCTATTATTTCCTCTACGAGCCCAAGCAGGGCTTCGGCGTGCAGTGCCTCTACACCTCCGACGGAAAGATCGACGAGGCCTACCGGGTGAAAAACGACGAGCTGGTGGAATTCCCCTACGGCTACCATACCACCGTCTCCACCCCCGGATACAAGACCTATTTCCTGTGGCTGATGGCCGGAGAATATCAGGGATTCAACCGCAGTAACGATCCCGAGCACGACTGGGTCGCCAAGCGATGATCACCCTGAAAAACCGGCGTACCGGCGACCTTGCCGAAAAGGAGGGCATTACCGCCCTTGCCGCCGGGGAGACCTACACCCGCACCCATACCATTTCCATCCTTGCGTAAAGGAGTGCCGTTATGACCTTAGCGGAAATAAAAGCCTTAAATCCCCACCTCCCTCTTTACGGAATCGACGACGAAGCCTTCGCCCCCTACGGTCGGAGGCTGAATTACGATACCGAAGAGATCGTCGCCCTGGCGGAAAAGATGCCCTATCCCGCGGAAGGCACCGAATATCTGCCTTCGGTCTTTTCCTTTGAGCTGACCGGACTGATGCAGCAGATCACCGACGGCGTTTTCGGCACCCTGCCCATTCAGATGGGATATTGCCACGGCCACAGCAACCGGCTCAACGGCTGGGAATGGCACGCCTCCTCGGAGGTCAACGTGGCCTGCACCGATCTGGTGCTGATTCTGGGGCACGTGTGGGAGATCGAAAACGGAAAAATCGATTCCTCCGTGGCCAAGGCCTTTTTCCTGCAGAAGGGTGATATTGCGGAGGTCTACGCCACGTCTCTTCATTTCTGTCCCTGCCAGACGGGGGACGGCTTCAAATGCGTGGTGGCGCTGCCCGTAGGCACCAACGTACCCCTCGACGAGCCGGCGGAAGATCCCCTGCTGTTCCGCAAAAACAAGTGGATCCTTGCCCACAACGATAATCAGCCCCTCATCGACCGGGGCGTGGTTCCCGGCATATCCGGGGAAAATTTTGAGATCCGGGGAGAATAAAAGCCTATGAAATATCTTTTGGGGATCGATTTCGGCGGCGGCTCGTCGAAAGCGACGCTGATCTCCGTCGACGGAAAAATTGCGGCGGAGCATACCGTAGAATACCCCACCTATTATCCCAATCTGGGCTGGTGCGAGCAATCCCCCGCCGATTGGGAGACGGCGCTGTGCGAAAATATCCGCACCCTTCTGGAGAAAAGCGGCGTTGATCCCGCAGACCTGCTGGCTCTGGCCATCGATTCGGCCACCCATACGGCCCTTCTCTGCGACGGAGACGCCAACCCCCTCCGCCCGGCCATTCATTGGACCGACTCCCGCTCCCGCAAGCAGGCAAATATCCTGCGGGAGACCTGCGGCGACGAGATCTTTTCCCTTTCCTTCCATAAGCCCGACACCATCTGGACGCTGCCTCAGCTGATCTGGGTGCGGGAAAACGAGCCTGAAATCTTTGCAAAAACCGAAAAGATCTTTTTTGAAAAGGACTATCTGCGCTATCTTTTGACCGGGATCTACTGCACCGACTTTATCGAAGCGGAGGGCAGTATGCTCTTCGATTGCAATACCATGACCTGGTCCGACCGGCTCTGCGACCTTGCGGGGATCGATAAAAAGATTCTTCCTCCCATCGTCCGCCCCACCGATATCGTGGGCCCGGTCACCGAAGAAGCGGCCCGAAAAACCGGCCTTGCGGCGGGAACGCCCGTAGTCTGCGGCACCACCGATACGGTGATGGAGGTCTTTGCCTCCGGCGCCGTGGAGCCGGGAGACGTGACGGTAAAGCTGGCCACGGCGGGGCGCATCTGCGTCATCACCGACAAGCCCTATCCCCACCGGCATCTGGTCAATTATTCCCATATTGCGGAAGGACTGTGGTATCCGGGGACGGCCACCAAGGCGGCGGCCTCTTCTTACCGTTGGTACCGGGACACCTTCGGCGGGGATTATAAAGAATTGGACGCCGGAGCGGCGGAAATTCCCGTGGGATGCGAGGGGCTGATCTACCACCCCTACATCAATGGGGAATTGACCCCCTACGCAGACCCCATGCTCTGCGGAAGCTTCGTGGGCATCCGCGCCACCCATACCAAGGCCCATTTCACCCGGGCAGTGCTGGAAGGGGTGGCAATGTCCTTGATACACTCAAAAAAACTGCTGGACGAGATCGGAATGCCTCACAACGCCGTGGGGACGGTCATCGGCGGCGGGGCAAAGGGCCCCCTGTGGCGGCAAATCGTGGCCGACGCCCTGGGGATGACCCTGATCCACACCGAGAGCAGTGATTCTTCCTTGGGCTCCGCCATGCTGGCCGGCCTTGCGGTGGGCGTCTTCGAAACGCCCCGGGCGGCGGTCAACGCCTGCATTCGGGGGATCGGAACCACCGAACCGAACCCGGAAAATACCGTAAAATATCAGAAGATTTTTGAAGAATACGATCGCATCCACGATGCCCTTGCCCCCATTTACGACGGGAGAGAAGTATGAAAATCGTCGTCTGTGTCAAACAAACGGCGGCGGGGGAGTTGAACCCCTTCGACGCCTGCGCCTACGAGACCGCCCTTCGGCTGGGCGGGGAGATCGTTCTGGTCTCTATGGCGCCGGAAAAATCCAAAGATATGCTCCTGCGTCTGACCCGGCTGGGGGCAAAAGAAGCCTATCTGCTCTGTGACCGGGCCTTTGCTGGGGCGGACACCCTGGCGACGGCCTATACCCTGTCCCTGGCAATCCGGCAGCTGGCTCCGGATCTGGTGATCTGCGGACGGCAGACGGTAGACGGAGACACGGCCCAGACCGGGCCTGCGCTTTCGGCGGCGTTGGGATACGGACTGATCACCAACGTCATGGCGGTAGAGGAAACCGACGGGCAGATCACCTGCGCAACCCGCGCCATGGGACGGCAAACCGCGAATTATCCGGCTCTGATCACCGTGGAACGGATCAATACCCTGCGTCTGCCCAGCATCCGCTCCAAGCCGGGAACGGTCATCACGCGGACGGCGGCCGACCTGCAGGCGGATCTTACCCGTTGCGGGCTGAAGGGCTCCCCCACCAAGGTGCTGAAATCCTTTGAAAATCAGTCGGGAAGGCGGAAATGTACCTTCGTCTCCCCCGGAGACTTTGACCGGATTCTGGAAGAAGCCCGGAAGAAACAGACCGAAGACGCCGCTGACAATCCGATGGCGGAAAAATTAAAAAATATCTGGATCATCGGCGAAGCGCCCCGGAGATTTGCGGAAACGGTGGCGGAAACGGTGACGGTCATCGCGCCGGACACCGCCGAAAATCTGATCGACAAGATCCGAAGCGAAGCCCCGGAGGCCATTCTGTGGGGAAGCGACCCCTGGTCGAAAAAAACCGCTCCCGTCGTGGCATGGCATCTGCAGACCGGACTTTGCGCCGATTGCACCCGGCTGGAGGCGGAAAACGGCCAGCTGATGATGTACCGTCCCGCCTTTTCGGGAAATATTATCGCCAAAATCGCCTGCGTCACCCGGCCCCAAATGGCCACCGTCCGCACGGAGCAAACGGGGAAAGACGTAATCTTCGCCTTCGGCAAGGGGGCAAGGGACGTCATCGGCCAAAGCGAAGCCTTCGCCGCAAAATACGGTGCCGACGTGGCCGCCTCCCGGGCGGCCGTGGATACGGATCTGATGCCCTATGAAATGCAGGTGGGAATCACCGGGAAGACCGTCGCGCCCCGGGTCTACGTGGCCTTCGGCATCTCCGGCGCAGTTCATCACGTTGCCGGAATGGATCGGTCGGGAACGGTCATCGCCGTAAACAAAGACAAAGACGCCCCTATTTTCGATTACGCCGATTACGGCATCGTCGCCGACGTAAACGATATTATTTCATAAAAAATCAAGGAGAGATTTGTTATGAGAGAAAAAATCAATTTTGACAAGGACTGGCTTTTCCACAAGGGCGATCTCAAGGAGGGATTTCCCTCCATTGCGGGCTACGCCTACCGCTCCGCAAAGACCCAGCGGAAAATCATGGGGCCTGCCTGCCCCCTGTACCAGCCCACAACCAAGGTGGGATCGGTATCGAAAATGTATTCCGACACCATCTGGCGCAACGTAGATCTGCCCCACGATTACGTCATCGAGGGCATTCCCGAAGAAAAATACAACGAAAACCGGGGCTTTTTGCCCTACGATAACGCCTGGTACCGCAAAACCTTCACCCTGGAAGAGGAAGACCGGGGCCGCCGCATTTATTTCTATTTCGAAGGAGTGGCCACCCACGCCACCGTCTACCTGAACGGGTGCCTGATGAAGCATTCCTTCACCGGCTACACCCCCTTTGAGGTGGATATCACCGATATGGTGAAATTCGGGGAAGAAAACCTGCTGGCCGTCTACGTAAACACCGAAGAAAACGAGGGCTGGTGGTACGAGGGCGGCGGCATTTACCGCCACGTATGGCTGGTCAAGACCGATCTCGTCTCGGTGGATCTCTGGGGGATTTTCGCAAAGCCCGTCCATAAAGGCGACAATGAATGGGTCGTGGAAACCGAGGTCACCCTGCGTAACGACGATACCGTCCCCCACGGCGCCAAGGCGGTCTGCACGGTGCTGGACGGCGAAGGCAATGCCGTGGTCTCCGGGGAAGGAGAATGCGTGATCCGGGATAAGGACACGTGCATCGTCAATCTCTCTCTTCCCGTCTCCGACCCCCACCGCTGGTCTCCCGAGGATGCCTACCAATACACCATGAACGTAAAGGTGCTGAAGGACGGGGAAGAATGCGACGAAACCGACGTGAAATTCGGCTTTCGCACCTTCCGTGCCGACGCAGAAACCGGATTTTACATCAACGATAAGCCTTACAAGATCAAGGGAATGTGCGGCCACGCCGACTGCGGTCTGATGGGCAAGGCCGTCCCCGACAACATCCACCGCTACAAGGTACAGATGATGAAGGACATGGGGGTCAACGGCTATCGCTGCAGCCATTATCCCCAGGCCGAAGCCCTGATGGACGCCTTCGACGAAAACGGATTTATCGTCATGGACGAGGTCCGCTGGTACGAATCCACCCCCGAAGCCCTGGCCCAGATGGAGGCCCTGCTGAAGCGGGACCGGAACCGTCCTTCGGTCTTTTTCTGGTCTCTTGGCAACGAAGAATTTTATCATAAATACGAGCCCGGCCGCCGGATCTGCCAGACCATGATGGCCAAAGCCCGCCGCCTTGACGACAGCCGGCTGATCATGTCCGCCGTCAACTACCCCTACGACGCCACCATCTACGACCTGAACGACGTCATCGGCATCAATTATCAATGGAAGCATTATAACACCGTTCACGAACGCCATCCCGACAAGCCTTTGATGTCCTCGGAGTGCTGCGCCACCGGAACCACCCGGGGCTGGTATTTCCCCGACTGCCCGGAGCAGGGTTATATTTCCGCCTACGATCACGATACCAACTCCGATTTCCGGGGACGGGAATTTACGTGGAAATACATCGCCCAGACCGATTGGATCATGGGCGGCTATCAATGGGACGCCTTTGAACACCGGGGCGAAGCCAAATGGCCCCGTCTCTGCTCCCAGTCCGGCGCCATCGATCTGTTCATGCAGCCGAAGGACGCCTTCTACCAGAACAAATCTCATTTCACCGAAGAGCCCATGGTTCACCTTCTGCCTCATTGGAATTTCCGGGGGATGGAGGGAGAACCCATCACCGTTTTCGCCTACACCAACGCAGAAGAGTTGGAGCTGCTCCTGAACGGAGTCTCTCTTGGCCGGAAGCAGATCGAAAAATTCGGTCACGGGGAATGGGTCGTGGAATATACCCCGGGGACCCTGGAGGTCATCGCATACAAGGACGACAAGATCGTTGCCTCCGATAAGAAGGTCACCTCCGGGAAAGCCGCAAGACTGGTGCTGACCCAGAACACCTTCGACGTTTCCGCCAACGGCCAGGATATTGCCCTGGTCACCTGCTCCGTGGAAGACGAGGCCGGCAATCCCGTTCCCGACGCCGCCGTCACCGTCTCCTTCTCCACCGGCGGGGACTGCAAGGTCTATTCCACCGGCTCGGATATTTCGGAGCACGATACCGTCTTCAAAAACGTCCGCCGGATGCGGGCGGGCACCGTCACCGTGGCGGTGAAACTGGGCGAAAATCCCGAAGACCTCCGGCTCTACGCCACAAGCGACGGACTTTCCTCCGCCCTGCTTCGCCTGAAAGTAAAATAAATCATCGTATAAAAGGAGTTTATCACATGAAAAAGATTCTGGCTCTGCTTCTATCCGGAGTTCTCTGCCTCGGCATTTTCGCCGCCTGCGGAGAGACCCCTGAAAATCCCTCCGGCACCCCCACCGATTCCAACGTCTCCTCCGGCAATACGGGAAGCGGCGACGGGGAATTGGCCCACGGCGTTTTCGATCCCGACGTGGAGCACAAGATCATTCTCGGCGACGTGGAAAATCTGAAAATGCTGGTTCTGGATCTGAACAAGACCGGCACCGACTGGGACGATATCCCCTTCGAAGATCCCATCTGGGAATGGGATCCCCAGGAAGACCCCAACAGCGAGATCGGTAAGACGTCCATCCGGGGCTTTTCCGATGCAAAATTCCGCTATTCCGAGCATTACGGCTGCGACGTGGTCATCGCCTGCAACTCTGCGGGCTGGTTCGGCGTCATTGACTACGAAAACAAGACCACCCTGTGGGAAGCCAAGGTCGGCAACGGCCCCCACTCCATTGAAATGATGCCCAACGGCGATCTTCTGATGATCGGCTCCGGCGGCAGTGCGGACGGCGGCGTGGGATCGCTCTACTACTACCCCCTGTCGGTCACCGAATCCACCATTCCCTCCGGCATCCTTCCCCTGGAGAGCGGTCACGGCATCCAGTACGATCCCGACAACAATCTCCTCTGGGCGGTTTACGGCCCCGGCGTGGAGGCCATCTCCATCTCCGGCTACGGCACCGCCAACGCAAAGCCCATCATCCTCGACGGCATGGGCGCCAAGTTTGAAAACGACAACTCCGGCCACGATCTTGCTCCCGTTGCCGGGGAACCCACCAAATACTGGGTCACAGCCACCAACTACGTATGGCAGTTCGACACCGAAGAAGGCACTCTGACCAGAAAATACTCCAACGCCGCCCAGATCTCCGACAAGGTCGTCAAGGGCGTCGCCTCCTTCAAGGACGGCACCATGGTTCAGGCGATCGCCGGCAAATACGGCACCCGGAAGGAAAAGACCACCTACGATTATTCCACCTACTGCCTGCGGATCGTTCACAGTTACATGACCACCGGCAAGATCCCCACCCTGAAAACCGAACGGGTGGATATCACCTTCCAGGATCGGGAATTTTACAAGGTTCATACCTTCGATAAGTCCTACAAATAATTCAAAAGCATAAAAAACGTCCGGCACGGTTCTTCCGTGCCGGACTTGCGTTATCTTTGCTTATTCTCTTTCAAAAGCGGAGGAATACAGGACGTCGCCGTAGACGAAATCGTAGGATGCGGCGGCGAAGACGCCTTCGTTTTCGGTGAACAGAACGTTGCACCGGACGATGCCGCCCCCTTCCTCGTTGACCGCCTTAACTGCGGCAGGGACGACGGTCTCGGCGGCGGACAGCGACTGCCGGTCCGATACGGGGATCGTCACGGTGACGGTCTTTCCGGAAATCCCGACGGTGTTCTCGCCCTTTGCGGAGGCGGTAAGACCGCTGCGGGCCAACTCGTATTTCAGCTTCAGCAGAGTCATTTCCCCGTCGAGGGTCTCCACCCGGGGGGATTCGTTTTCCGGCAGATCGCCTACGGAGGAAAGAGATCCGGTCAGAACGGTTTCCCCTTCCCGCACGAGGATCCAATCCACCCGGTCGGGGGTCTTTTCCCGGGTGCGGATCAAATTCAAAGCGTCTCTGCAGGAGAGAATGCCCACGGCGTCCCCCTCGAAGGTGAGGGTCAACACGTTTTGCTTCAGGCGGCATTTCTCCACCTCCACGCCCCCTTGCCGCAACAGCGTCCGATAGGGGTTGGAGCAGGACACGAGCAAAAGAATCATCCCCGCGATCAGCAACAGGACAACGGCGCCCAATGCGATCGTTAACAGATGCTTCCGGAAAAACAAGCCTTTCCGGCGGCGGGCCATACGGGACGTAACCGTTCCCCTCCTTTCGACCGGGATCGTAAAATTCTATCTTAATCATACCACAAATCCGCCCGTTTGTCAAGTTATTTGCAGAGAATGTCGAAGGATTTCCGGCGGGGGCGGCAGGAGTCGACCGGATTTTCGGCATGAATATGCTACAATTGGCATATCATCCACGGGGAGGAATGTGCCATTCGGGAGCAGATCCGGAGCCTGACGGCGAATCTTACGCCGAAAACGGTGATCATTCACGTATTCGAAGGCGTTTTAGGCCTTCTTTTCTCCAATATTATTCTCGTGCGGGGCATCATGCCCTTTGGGGTCGCTTACGCCTCGGTCGGCTCGTTGTGGGGCTTTCTGGGGGTCTTCGCGGGGCATCTCTTCGCCGGACGGGACGTCCTGCGGATTCTGACGGCCTGCTTCATGAGCCGGGTCTTCCGCCTCCTGCTTCCGTCGCTGACCGAGGAAGACCGGCCGGTATCCTATTTGCTTTTCACCCTTTGGGGCACCATGCTGGGGGCCCTTGCAGGGTTCTTCTTATCCGAGTATACCCCGGCGGAGAACATGGCATTCATGCTCAACGGACTTTTATCCGGCGGCCTTGCCTGGGTCTACACCGTGGCGGCGTCGTCCTTTACGCCCCGCCCCTTGGGGAATCCGGCGTTGCGCTACGTATGCTGTCTCTCGTCGGTGTCCTTTTTGCTGGCGGGATTGATGGGCTTCGGCGGCATCCCGGAAACGGCGGGGCGGACGGCGCTGTATTTTCTGATCCTCTGCGTGGGGTGCAAATGCAGCTTTTTCTATACCCTTTCCACCGCCGGGGCGACGGGGCTGATTTTATGCCTCTTCTCCCCAGAAAGATTGCCCTTATTATTGATTTTATTCTTCGGAACGCTGCTCTCGTCGGCCCTTCGGGCCTTCGGAAAATACGGGCAGATCCTCTCTTATCTGCTGGCGGCTCTGATCCTCTGGCTCTGCACGGGACGGACCTTCGGCCTGCTTTCGGCGCTGATTTCCATTTTATTGGCGGGGCTGTTATTTTTGATGATCCCCAGCCGGATGATGACGGCCTTGACCAAGGCGACGGTGCCGGTGGGAGGGGGATATTCCCGCTGGAAGAAGGCCCGGTTTCATCTGACCAAGCAAGGCTCCTCCGACGCTCTGCAGGGGGAAGGATCGGTCTGCCGGAGGTGTCCCAAGCGGATCTTATGTCTGACCAAATTCCGCACCGAAACGGCCAAGGCCTTCGACGTGATCCGGGAGGGCGTGCGAAGCCGGGATCTGCGGCCGCCCCGGGAATTTCTCGACCGGTGCGTGCGCTTTCCCGAGGTGATCGCGGCCTTGCGGACGGCGGAAGAGACGGTCTACGGCCTAAAATTCGCCAAGGCCTTTGCCCAGAAGGAGGGGGAATTCTTCTGCGGCGACACGGCGGGAGGATTCCGGACGGCGGACGATCGCTACGTTTTCACGGTGACCGACGGCATGGGAAGCGGCACGAAGGCGGCGCGGCAGAGCGTGAAGGCGGTGCGGATGATGGAAAATCTCTCCCGCAACGGCCTTTCTCAGGAGGATATTTTGAAGGTATTGAACCGGAATCTGCTGGAATATCCGGAAGAGACGGTTCTGGGGGTCGACGTGGCGGCGGTGGATCTGAAAAGCGGCGTGTGCGATCTGTTCAAGGCGGGGGCGGCGCCGACCTATCTTCTGCGCAACGGCATCGTTCACGAAATCGGAAGCGAGACTCTTCCGGTGGGGATGCTGGACGAAGCAGACGTGAAGCACGAGGTCTGCACCCTTGCCGACCGGGATTTTCTGATTCTGATCTCCGACGGCGTTCTGGGAAAGGACAAAAAGTGGCTCTCCGAATATCTGAACCGCATCCCCACGCCCCGGGACTGCGTCTCCCTGGCCGACGGCATCCTTCGGGCCGCCAAAACCGCCGGCCGCAACCGCCTCGACGACGTCACCGTCCTGACGGTGCAGATCAACAAGGTGGCGTGAGGGAAGTTAGAGTGAAGAAGGTGTGAGGTTAGAGGGACGGAGGCATACTTTTCTTTCTTTTCACGAGAAAAGAAAGAAAAGTACCAAAAGAAAGAAAAGCGAAATCCGGCGGAATCCTTCCGCCGGGAGAGGACTGAAATTAAATGCAAAAAATCAGGGGTCGGAAATATTTCCGACCCCTGATTTGCGGTGCAATATAGATACAAATTATTCATCCTCGTCTTCGATTTCGGGGAAATCTTCATCACTGCAAAAAGGATAATTCTCTTCCAGATAATCATCAATACCGCATCCCGTAGTGTACCAGATCCAAACAAAACGATCAAACGCCATCGCTCCCAATTGGCCGACCTTATCCGGCAGGCTTACCATATGCAGACTCGAACACCCCTCAAAGGCAGACATATTGATGCAATCAATGGACTTCCCCTGAAACTCGATTGATTCCAGAGCCGTGCATTCGGAAAAGGCCGCAACGCCAATTTCCCGGAGCGTTGCAGGGAAGACAACTTTTTTGATCGACGAATTCCCGGAAAAAACCATGTGTTGAATCATGCGAACCGTTTCGGGAATCCGAACCTCTTCCGCAGTCCCGTTATATTTCAGCAGTTGACCGCACACAACGACGAATTCCTCTTGTTTCCCATCAAACCACGGCGTATTGCAAAAACTATCTGCTCGCACATAAGTGTCCTGTCCCTCAAAATCAACACTTTGCAAGGAAATACAATCAGCAAAAGCATATTCGTCGATCCCCCGGACGCTCTTGGAAAACCCCACGGAGCGAAGGTCCTCCAGTCCCTGACAAGCACTCCCGGAAACGAATTCCACACCATCCCCAAAGGTGAGCTCTTTCAGACCGGGGCAATAGGAAAAGCACCCCTTGGAAACCACACGAAACCGACCGCTTATCGTATATTTCTCTTCTGCGGTAAAGACGGCCTGGCAGATATCTTCCGAAAAAAACACCGCCTCTTTCCCCGTCTTGCGAAACAGCTCCACGCAAGCGGAACGAAGCATCTCGTTCGCTTTCATTTCCGCTAAAAATTCGTTCAAATCATTTTTAAGCTGACAAATTTGCCGCAAAAGCAACTCTTTCCTTTCAGGATCAATGCTTTCGACGTACTTCAGCATCTGTTCCTGCTCCATTATGGGATTCGGCAACATTGCACACACTCCTTTCTTCTATTATAATTATAACACAAAAGTTGTCCCATAAAAAGGACTTATAAAAAACACCGCCACACAAAACCGCCTCAGGCAAACGTATCTTGCATCCGCGTTTTTTGTTCACCGTTCGTTCATATTGAAAATAGTGAAATTCATTCACAGAACGCTTTACGCATGTTAAAAATAAAAAAATTCGAAAAGTCTTGACAAACCCTTCGGAATAGTGTATAATATAGATATCAAGAGTGCTGACCGATAGACGGTTATGCCCTCAAAATGCGATTAAAAGAAATGACCGCAACTTTTTGGACGAAGGGCGGTCATTTTCTTTTTGTTATTGAGATAACAAGAGAGATGATAGCAACGATCAAAGTCGCAAATGCAACTAAAAAATCGTATGTAACCATACGCCTCACCCCCTTTCAACAAGAGGGCAAAGAGTTAACCGCCTACCGTGCAGGTCAGCACCGTAGTCAGTATAACATATTTCTCCCTAAAATGCAAGACTTTTCGATAATTTTTTAAATAAACCGTGCAGAAATTCTCCCGGGACCAGCCTCTGCGGGATTCGTTTTATAAAAACCACGCCTCAGAAAAACAAAAGAGATTTTCCGATCGAGGGAAAATGGGATTCCAAAATCTCTACAACCACCTGAAAATCGACGGACTGCAAACAACCGAATAAACACCAAGGGTGCCGGCAGAAGCCGACACCCTTTTTGCATCTTAAATTTTCAACTCCCCGGCGCAAGAATTGTGCCGGCCTTGGCTTTTTTCTTTGGTTCTTTCTTTTTTCTCCCGAAAAAAGAAAGAATACCGTTCCCTTTACAAGGTCTCACACATGACCGCTTTGATCGTATGCATCCGGTTCTCCGCTTCGTCGAAGACGATGGACTGGGCCGATTCGAAGACTTCGTCGGTGACTTCCATGGAATCCCGGCCGAATTTCTCGCCCATTTCCTTGCCCACCGTAGTTTTCAGATCGTGGAAGGCGGGGAGGCAATGCATGAAGCGGCACTGGGGGCCGGCGTTGTCCATCAGAGCTTTGTTGACCTGATAGGGGCCCAGCTCGTTGATGCGCTGTTCCCACACCTCCACCGGTTCGCCCATGGAGACCCACACGTCGGTGTAGATCACGTCGGCGTTTTTGGTGGCTTTCATGGGATCGGTCTCGAAGGTCAGCGTGGCGCCGGTCTCCGCGGCCACGGCCTTGCAGGCGGCGATCAACTCCGGATCGGGGAAATAAGCCTCGGGGGCGCAGGCGGTGAAATTCAAGCCCATTTTGGCGCACCCCACCATCAGGGAATTGCCCATATTATACCGGGCGTCCCCCATATAAACAAAATTGATCCCCTTCAGCTTGCCGAAATGCTCCCGGATAGTCAGAAAATCCGCCAGAATCTGGGTAGGATGGAATTCATTGGTAAGTCCGTTCCACACGGGCACGGGGGAATATTTCGCCAATTCCTCCACGATCTCCTGGCCAAATCCCCGGTATTCGATGCCGTCGTACATCCGGCCGATGACCCGGGCGGTATCGGCGATGGATTCTTTTTTGCCGATCTGCGATCCGGTGGGGTCCAGATAGGTGACGCCCATGCCCAGATCCCGGGCGGCCACCTCAAAGGCGCACCGGGTGCGGGTGGAGGTCTTTTCGAAAATCAGAGCAATATTTTTCCCCTTGTGGATCTCGTGGGAGATCCCGGCCTTTTTCTGGGCCTTCAGCTCGGCGGCGCGGTCGATGAGGTAGCCGATCTCTTCGGGGGTATAGTCCAGAAGCTTGAGAAAATCTCTGCCTTTCAGATTCATATTATTCTCCTTTTGCACATTCGGCGAAGGTTTCTTTCAACACCGCCACGGCCTGCTCCAGAAGCTCCATGGGGATATTCAGGGGCGGCAGAAGGCGGACTTTATTCTTTGCGGTCAGGGCAATCACGCCCTTTTCCCGGCATTTGGCAAGGATTTCCTTCGCATCCCCTTCCGGCTCGACGCCGATCATCAGCCCCAGGCCGGAAACGCTCTTCACGCCGACGGCCCCGGTGAGGGAATCGAAGATATATTGGGATTTCGCCCGGACGGAGGCCAGAAGATTCTCGTCAAGACGGTTCAGCACGTACAGCGCCCCCGCACAGACGGCGGGATTGCCGCCGAAGGTAGAGCCGTGGCTTCCCGGCTGATAGACCTCCTGCACCTTTTCGCCCAAAAGGGTAGCGCCGATGGGCAGACCGCCCCCAAGCCCCTTGGCGGTGGTGACGATATCGGGGGTGATGCCGTAATTCATATAGCCGTACAGCTGCCCCGTGCGGCCGTTTCCGGTCTGGACCTCGTCCACGATGAGAAGAATTCCGGTCTCCTCCGCCAATGCGGCAAGACCTTGAACGAAGGATTTCTCCAGAGGAAGAACTCCCCCTTCTCCCTGCACCGTTTCAAACATAACGGCAATGGCTTCGTGCTCCTTCACCGCCGCCCGAACGGCCTCCAGATCGTTGGCAGGCACGCTGACAAATCCGGGGGTAAGAGGGGTGAAATCCTTATGGAAGACCTCCTGCCCCGTGGCGGCCAGGGTAGTAATGGTACGGCCATGGAAGGAATTGTTCAGAGTAATTATCGTATAGCGTTCAGCGCCCCATTTTGCGGCGGCGTAGCCCCGGGCGGCCTTAATGGCACACTCGTTGGCCTCGGCCCCGGAATTGGAGAAAAAGACCTTTTTCATCCCCGTCCGCAGGCAGAGCTTTTCCGCCAGATCGGCGCAGGGAGAGGTATAAAACAGATTGGAGGTATGGGAAAATTTGCCCAACTGAGCGGTGACGGCGGAAATCCACCCCTCGTCGGCGGTGCCCAGGGTATTGACGGCGATCCCGGTGCCAAGGTCAATATAATCCTTCCCCCGGGAATCGGTCAGAATACTCCCCTTCCCGGAGACGATCTCCAAGGGAAACCGGGCGTAGGTGTGGGCAACGTATTGCCCGTCCTTTTCAAAGGTATTCATTTCTTTTTACGCTCCTTCATAACCATCGTGCCGGCGCCTTCGTCGGTCAAGGTCTCAATCAGCAAAGAATGGGGGACCCGACCGTCCATGATAAAGACCTTCTCCACCCCCCGGTGAATGGCGTCGATACAGCACTGAACCTTGGGGATCATGCCGCCGGAGATAATACCGGTCTCGAACAGCTCTGCCGCCTCCTTCAGATCGATGGAGCTGATGAGAGAGGCGGGATCGTCCTTGTCCCGCAGAATGCCGTTGATATCGGTCATGGAAATAAGACGGTAAGCCCCCATGGCCCCGGCCAGATAGGCGGCGGCGGTATCGGCGTTGATGTTATAGACGTTGCCCTCCATATCGCATCCCACGGTGGAGACTACGGGGATATACCCCTTCTCCAGCAAATCGGCAAGAGGATCGATATTGACCTTGACAATCTCGCCCACGTAGCCCAGGCGCTCGTCCTTTGCGGTGGCTTCGATCATGTGACCGTCCATACCGGAAAGCCCCATCGCCTTGCCGCCCTTGATCTGCAGAAGATTGACGAGGCTCTTGTTGATCTTCCCCGCAAGCACCATCTGCACCACGTCGGCCGTCTCCTTGTCCGTAACCCGAAGGCCGTCCACGAAGACCGATTCCTTGCCGATTTTTTTCAGCATGTCGGAGATCTCCGGGCCGCCCCCGTGAACGAGAATAACCTTGACCCCCACCAGATGCAGAAGGACGATATCCTCCATGACCTGCTGCTTCAGCTCTTCGTTGATCATGGCGTTGCCGCCGTATTTGACGACCACCACTTTCCCGTAATATTTCTGAATATACGGCAGAGCCTGGGTCAGAATCTCCGCCCGCTGTGCGTTGGTAATTTCAAGAGACATAATACGATACTCCTTTCCTCAGGTTCTGTAATCGCCGTTGATCTTCACGTATTCGTAGGTCAGATCGCAGCCCCAGGCCGTAGCGTCCCCGTCCCCGTCTCCGAGACCGACGAGAATCTCGATCTCGTTTTCCAGCAGAATTTCTTTCGCGATCTCTTCGGAGAAATCGATGCCGGCGCCGTTCTTACAGACGGCAACGGTCCCCTTTGCGGAGCGGAAGGAAACGTCAACCTTCGTCACGTCCACCTCGGCCCCGCTGTAGCCGATGGCGCACAGCACCCGACCCCAGTTGGCATCGGCGCCGAACATGGCGGCCTTGGTGAGAGACGAACAGATCACGCTCTTCGCGACGGTGCGCGCGGTATTTTTATCCTTCGCACCGGTCACGGCGCATTCCAGCAGTTTCGTTGCCCCTTCGCCGTCCCCGGCAATCTGCCGGCAAAGCCATACGGTGACGGCCTTCAGCGCGGCGCAGAAAGCGTCGAAATCCGCACCGGGAGCGGTGATAATCTCGTTCCCGGCCTGTCCGTTGGCCAGAACCACTACCATATCGTTGGTGGAGGTATCCCCGTCCACGCTGACCATATTAAAGGAATCGGTCACGTCCTTGGAAAGGGCCTTCTGCAGCATTTCCGGCGTCACGGCGCAATCCGTAGTGATAAAGACCAGCATGGTGGCTAAATTGGGGTGGATCATGCCGGAGCCCTTTGCAATGCCGCCGATGCGGCACTCTTTGCCGCCGACGGTGAAGGAATAAGAGATCTCCTTGGGACGGGTGTCGGTGGTCATAATGGCCTCCGCCGCCAGATCCCCGTGATCCCCAAGGCCCGCAATCAGTTCGGGCAGGGCGTTGATAATGGGAGTGGGATCCATCCGCTGACCGATGACCCCGGTAGAAGCGACTACGACGTCATCCGCCGGAATCTGCAGAGCGTCGGCAAGAGCGGCACAGGTTTTTTCCGCGACCTCAATGCCGTCGGCGTTGCAGGTGTTGGCGTTCCCGCTGTTACAGATCACAGCCCGGGCGACGCCGTTTTGCAGATGCCCCTTCGTCACCGTATTGGGGGCTCCGGTGACGAGATTTTTGGTATACACCGCCGCGGCGGAGGCGGGAGTGTCGCTGACGATCAGCGCAAGATCCCGCTTGATTTTATTCTTCCGGATTCCGCAATGCAGTCCGTTGGCCCGGAATCCCTTTGCGGCGCAAACGCCGCCCTTGATCAGTTCCATTCTTTGCAATCTCCTTTATTTCACAAGCAATCCTTCGGTGGCAGGAAGGCCGAACCGGAGGTTCATACATTCGATGGCGGCGCCGCTGGCCCCCTTGCCCAGATTATCGTATCGGGCGGTGAGGAGAATACGGTCGGCGTTGCCGTCCACGGAAATTTCCATCGAGTCCAACCCCGAAAGCTTTCCGGCGGACAGGAACCCTTCTTCCGAAACGTTTTCGACGTATTTCACCATATCCCCGGCGTATTTTGCGGCGTAGACCGCCTTGATCCCGTCGGGGGCCGCCTTCACCTGGGAGGCGAACAGAGGCACGGTTACCTCCATCCCGCTGTAGAAATCCGCCACGATGGGAGAAAAGACGGGGGCGTTAACAAGACCGGTGACGGCGCACATTTCCTTCAGATGCTTATGGGTCTGCCCCAGAGCGTATTGCCGGGGAGCGCCCAGCAGAGGATCTCTTCCCTCTTCTTCGTACTGAGCAATCATTTTCTTGCCGCCGCCGCTGTATCCGGTAAGGGAAAAGAAAGCGATCTTCTCTTCCGGAGACAAGATCCCGGCCTCAATAAGGGGATACACCAGAGCGATAAAGCCGCTGGCATGGCACCCGGGAACGGCGATGCGGTTGGAGGCCGCCACCTTTTCCAGATGCGCCGGCGAAAGCTCCGGAAATCCGTAGGCGAACCGGGGGTCGGTGCGGTGGGCGGTGGAGGTGTCCAACACCGTCACGTTGGGATTTTCGATCATGCTCACCGCTTCAACGGCCGCAGGATCGGGCAGGCACAGAAAAGCCGCGTCGCAGGAATTCAGCGCTTCCTTCCGGGCCGCAGGATCCTTTCGCACCTCCTCGGGAAGGGTGATGAGGGTGATATCCTCTCTCGCCTCCAGCCGCTCCCGGATGCGAAGTCCGGTGGTTCCGGCACTGCCGTCGATAAAGACCCGTTTCATAGGTTGATTCCGCCTTTCGGATGAATTTCAAAAAATATGAATAATTATACCACAATTTCCCGCGTATTGCAAGCGTATTCCGGTGGATTTCACATAAAATTCATAGTTATTTCCCGGAAAAAGTGGAGGTTTGGTTTTTCTTGCATAAAACTTATAAAATATGCAAATTTATTGATAAATTATTCATATTTTCGCATAAAAAACCCGCAAGCCGAATCTCGCGGGCAAGGGATTTATCGGGACGAATTCTTCTTTCTGAATTTTTGATAGGGAAAACCACGAAAACGCCCAGGGTCACGAGGGCAAACCAGATCAAAATCAGCCAACCCCACCGCACCGTTGATCAGCTGTCCCACGGCGTAGACGATGAAATAGGAAGAGGACAGCGTGCCGATCTGTTCGGTGGTAAAAACGCCCGCCTCGATCATCTGGGGCGATGCGGCGCTCAGCGCGTTGCGGGCCACGTAGACCGCAAGATACACATCAGACCGATGACCAGCGTCTTTTTCGCTTCCGGGCGGATTCCGATTCTTTTCATTTCGCCAAATCCTCTCATCGTTGCAACGGTACTTCTTCGTCCTTGCATTATAGCACAAACCCGCCCTTCCGTCAAGAGGAAAGGCGGGTTTTTGTCATAAAAACAGCGTGCGATCGGTAAGAATTTCGCCGTCCCGCGGGTCGTGGGAGACGAGAATCAGCGTCTTATCCCGACACAATTCCCGCACCGTCCCCCGGACCGAATCCTTCAACTCCGCATCCAGGGCGGTAAAGGGCTCGTCCAGAAAGACCACGGGGCGAGGAGACAAGAGGGCACGGGCCAGCGCCACCCGCTGCTTCATTCCCCCGGAAAGCTCGTCGGGATATTGGGAAAGCGCCCCGGAAAGGCCGAATCGCTCCAGCAGATCCACGGCCTTCGCCCTTGCGGCCTCGGGGTCGGGGAAAATACAGATAACGTTCTCCAGCGCCGTCAGATGGGGAAAGAGGCGGGGCTCCTGAAAAAGATAAGTCACGTCAGCGGGCGAAATCCCCTTGACCGTTCCGCCGTCGGCTCGCTCCAATCCGCACAGAATCCGCAGGAGGGTGGTCTTCCCCACCCCGGAGGGCGCGGACAAAAGCACCTTTTCCCCGTCGGCAATAGTAAAGGAAAGATCGTGAAAGAGCCGGTTTTTTCCGTAAGATTTCGAAAGCTTTTCAACCTTGATCACGGTTCCGTTTCCCCCTTTTCAGCGCATATTTCAGCAGATTTTCCAGAACGAGGCTCAACAGCACCACCACCGCCGTCCAGGCAAAGACCTCGGCAGATTCCAAATAGACCTTCGCATCGTATACCTCCTTACCGATGGAAAAATCGGGGGTACAGAGCACCTCTGCGGCGATGCCCGCCTTCCAGGCCAGCCCCAACGCCGTCATCGCGCCGGCGGAAAAATAGGGAAGGCAATGAGGCAGATAAAGAATCTTCATCCGACGGGGAAAGGAAAGGCGATAGAGCGTACAAACCTCCTTCAGTCCCTTGTCCACGGTCTTGATCCCCTCGGCCACGTTGGCCCACACAATGGGAAGCACCATGAGAAAAACGATGAAGGGTGGTACCGTATCCCGACCGAGGAAGACCAGCGTCAGCATAATAAAGGAGGTGACCGGCGTTGCCCGAACCACCGTAAGTACGGGGGAAAACAGGAAATCCAGCACCTTGACCTTTGCGGTCAGAACGCCCCCCACGACCCCCAAAAGAACGCCGGGGAGATACCCCACGGCCACCCGGAGCAGGGAAAGGGCTACGGTTTTCCAGAATTCCGCCGTAGGAACCAGCCGCTGAAGGGCCCGCCAGACCGCCAAAGGAGAGGGAAGAAACAGCTCTAATCCCACGAAATAAGCGCAAAGACCCCAGACCGCCACCCAAAAGGCAGCGGCCAGGAGTCCGAGTCCTATTTTCTTAACGATCGTGCGTCCGGCAGAATTATCCTTCATAATAAAAATCGTTGGCGGGCATCTTTCCACCGATGGAAGATGCGTCAGCGTTAAACAGAACCTGATAGAAGGGCGTCAGCATATCCTTCATCGCCATCCCGCAGGAGAAGGTCAGATTGGAGTTGGGGATGGCCTTTGCGGCCAGAGGCGCCTTGGGAATAATTCCGAATTTAGCCACGAGGAGGGAGGCCTCCTCCACGTTCTCCTTCACATAGTTGATGGAGGCTTCGTATTCCTTCAGGAATTGGTTCACCGCCCGGGGATTGGCTTCGGCGAAATCCTTGGTCACGACTACGCAACCCTGGGCCATGGGAGTATCGCAAACCTTGTTCCATTCGGCGGTCATATCCAGAGCTACGGTGACGTTCTGCACCTGGCCCTTCACGGCGGTAACCTTCGGTTCGGGAAGCATCAGAAGAGCCCCTTCCTGGGCGTGGGAAACGACCAGATCCGCGGTGGTCTCAAACACGATATTGCAATCGGTAACGCCGTTCTTTTCCAAAATATACTTCAGAGCGTATTCGGGGGTAGAGCCCTGACCGGTGGTATAGACGGTCTTGCCGCTGAGGTCGGCCACGGATTTCACGTTCTGGGTGCCGATTTCCAGCAGATAAAGAACGCCCAGGGTGTTGACCGCCAGGATCTGCAGCTGACCGTTGGTCTTGTTATACAGCTTAGCCGCCACGTTGGTGGGCAGAGCGGCAATATCGTATTTCTTCGCAGTGATCTCGGGGAGAAGAGTTTCGGGCGCGTCGAATACGTCGAAGGTGTAGTTGTTGACGGTGGTCTTGGTCTCCGCATCCTCCATCAGCTTGGCCATGCCAAGGCCGGTAGAGCCGCTGAGGGCCGCAACCCGCACGTCCGCACCCTCAAAGGGCTGAGAGGGGCCGGAGCTTCCGGGCTGCTGAACCGAAGAGGTATCGGTCCCGTCGGTAGACTGGGGATCTGCGGGAGCGCAAGCAACGAGGGCAAAAGACAGGGCCAGGACGAGAAGCAAGGCCAACAAAGATCTGAATTTCATATTTCAATTCTCCTTTATCGTAATAAATTCAAGGTTATGCCTTTATTCTATCACAATTATACTGTATAATATCCTTAAAATCGGTTGCCATGGCAACGGAATTCTAAAATAGAGGAAGACCAATGAAAGAATTGACCTATCTGCCCGTCTTTGCGGGCATGAACGAAAAAGAAATCGCAGATCAGATGATCGCCCTGCGGGGGCAGAAAACCTTCGAGCCCAAGGGCCGGGTGCTGATCCGGGAGGGAGAAAAAACCGACCGGTGCGGCGTTTTGCTGTCGGGACACCTACAGGGACAGCAGATCAACGAGGACGGAAATCTTTCGGTGATCACGACCCTGTCCCCGGGCATGATGTTCGGAGAGATTCTGATTTTTTCCGACCGCCCCGCCCCCGTGACCCTCACCGCCGTCACCGACTGCCGGGTGCTGTGGCTTGGTCCGGTGGATCTGTCCCGGACCGATCCGAAGCTGATCGGAAATCTGCTGAACATCATCGGGAAAGAATACTGGGCCCTGCACCGGAAGATCCGCTATTGCAGCATCGTATCCCTGCGCAAGCGCATCCTTGCCTATCTGCGGGACCGGGAAAAGACTCCGGGAGAGGAATTCACCGTCCCCTTTGACCGCAACGGCATGGCCGCCTATCTCAACGCCGACCGCTCCGCCCTGTCCCGGGAATTATCCCGGATGAAAAACGACGGGCTTTTGGACTACCGCAAAAACCGGTTCCGGCTGAAGGGTTTATGACGATTTTTCAAAGTTTACTCCGATAGTCTTGCAATCCCTCCCCCGGCATGATATAATGAATTTAAGGCGATACTTTATACTGTATATCAATCATCATTCCGAAAAAAAGGAGCGAGTTTATGAAGCTGACCAATCACAGATCTCTGGCCGTTCTCCACGAGAATTGCCTGGCGCCCCGTGCCTATTTTATCCCCTTCGGGTCGAAAGAAGCCGCCGAAGCCGCCGGCAGCCGGGAGGAGAGCGACCGGTATCAGTCCCTCTGCGGCAACTGGGCCTTCCGGTGGTACGAGCATATGGCCGCCGTCGACGCAGATCCCTCCGACGCAAATCTGGATACCTCGGACTTCGAAACCATCCCGGTCCCTCTGTCCTGGCAGACCCTGACCGACCGCGGATACGATATTCCCCAGTATACCAACGTCAATTATCCCATTCCCGTCGATCCTCCCTTCACGCCGGAGGTCAACCCCTGCGGTCTCTACTCCCGAACCTTTACTCTGGGCAAGACCTTTGCCTCCCGGGACGTAATTCTGACCTTTGAGGGCGTAGATTCCGCCTATTACGTGTGGGTCAACGGGCAGTACGTGGGCTATAGCCAGGTCTCCCACGGCACCAGCGAATTCGACCTTACGGGAATCGCCAAAGAAGGCGACAACCGCATCACCGTGCTGGTCTTCAAGTGGAGCGACGGCAGTTACCTGGAAGATCAGGATATGTACCGTTATTCCGGCATTTTCCGGGAGGTTTATCTGCTCTCCCGCGCCGCCGACCGCCTGGAGGATTGCCAGATTCTGACCGACGTGGACCCCGAAAAAATGACCGCAAGAGTCACCGTGGATCTGACTGTGAAGGGCAACGCAGACGTGGCTTACGAGCTGGTCTGTCCCTGCGGTATTACCGTTGCGGAAGGCACGGCGAAGGACAAGATCGAGTTGGATCTGGACGACGTTCACCTGTGGAGCGCCGAAATTCCCGAGCTGTACGATCTCTATCTCACCGCCGGCGGGGAGACGGTCCTGTTCAAGGTTGGGTTGAAGGAAATTCACATCGACGAAAAGGGCGTTACCTGGTTCAACGGCAAGAAGCTGAAGCTGTTGGGCGTCAACCGCCACGATTCCAATCCCTGGACCGGCCACGCCGTTTCCATGCTGGATATGGAAAAGGATATTCAGATCATCAAAGCCCATAACGGAAACTGCATCCGCACCTCCCACTACCCCAACGATCCCCGGTTCTACGATCTGTGCGACCGGTACGGCGTCTACGTAGTGGACGAAGCCGACATCGAGACCCACGGCTTTGCCCCCGTAGGCAACTGGCATCAGCTTTCCGACGGCCCCGACTGGAAGGAGGCCTACGTGGATCGCGCCGCCCGTCTCTACGAACGGGACAAGAACCACGGCTCGATCATCTTCTGGTCTCTGGGCAACGAGTCGGGACTGGGACGGAACCACACCGCCATGCGGGAATATATCAAAGGCCGGGATCCCAAGGCCATTATCCATTACGAAGGTGCCAACAAGGGCCGGGCAGGCATTACGAGAATGCCCAGCCGCACCCGGGATTTCTTCTCCAAGGAAGGCACCGCGGTCTGGAACGATTACGTCACCGCCCCCTGGCCCACGGATAACGTCAGCGACGTGGACAGCTATATGTATCCCACCACGGAATTCTGCCTGCGCTACGTGACCGACAAGCGGATGGTCAAGCCCCTCTATCTCTGCGAATACTCCCACGCCATGGGCAACGGCCCCGGAGATATTGCGGACTACGTGGATCTGATCTGGAAGTACGATAAATTCGTGGGCGGATGTATCTGGGAATACTGCGATCATTCCGTAGCCATCACCGCAAAGAACGGCCGGAAGGGCTTTACCTACGGCGGAGACTTCGGCGAATTCCCCAACGACGGAAACTTCTGCGTGGACGGGCTGGTCTATCCCGACCGCAGACCCCACACCGGCATGCTGGAAATGAAGAAGGCCTATCAGCCCTATTCCATGACCCTGAAGAACGGCAAGCTGCAGATCCGCAACCGAAACCTTTTCACCGATCTTTCCGAATACGATCTTTACTGGATCGTGGAACGGGACGGCGTCATTGCCGCCCAGGGCCGCATCGCAACCCTGACCGTTCCCGCCGGCCGGGCGAAGACCTACGCGCTGTGGGACGAAATGCCCACCGATCTTCCCGGCGTTTACACCTGCACCGTCCGTATGATCCGTAACGTTGCCTGCCCCTGGGCCGATATCGGACACGAGGCCGGCTTTGAGCAGTTCGTTCTGGCCGACGTAACGGCGGAGGAATGCAAGAAGGAAGCGCTGCCCGTCGTGGCTCAGTTCGGCGAATACGCCATTGCCGTCTCCTGCGGAAGCATCACCTATACCTTCGATACCTTCCGGGGAATGCTGGCCGGCATCGCCGACGCAGACCGGGAATATCTGGCCGAACCCATGAAGCTGCAGATCTGGAGAGCCCCCATGGACAACGACCGGATCGTGAAAAACGACTGGATCAAGGACGGCCTTAAGAACACCATCCAGATGCTGGAATCCTGGGCGGTTCTGGAAAATACCGAAGAATGCTTCTCGATTCTCTTTAAGGTCAAGCTGGGCGCCGCACCCAAGCGTCCCGCCGTCTTTGCCGACGTGACCTATACCGTAAAGGGCGACGGCAAGCTGAACGTAAATACCGACGTGACCGTCCGGGAGGACGTGCATCAACTGCCCCGCTTCGGCGTTCAGCTGGTGCTTCCCGAAGACTGCCTGCGGATGAAATATTTCGGATACGGCCCCATGGAAGCCTATTCCGATAAGCATCTGGCCGCAAAGCTGGGGCTTTACGAGACCGATTGCGACAAAAACTTCGAGCATTACGTCCGTCCTCAGGAAAACGGCGCGCACTGGGGAACCCGGAAGGCCGCCGTGGGCAATCGCCTGGGCAACGGGCTGATCTTCACCGGAAGCGAAGAATTCGATACCTTCACCTTCAACGCCTCCCGCTTCACCCCCGAAGACCTGACCGCCACCCGCCACGATTACGAGCTGGAACCCCGCAAGGCCGTGATCGTCAACGTGGACTACCGGCAGATGGGCTCCGGCTCCGGCTCCTGCGGCCCCGCCATCAAGGACAGCGAAAATTTCAACGAGAAGCAATTCTCCTGGAATTTCAACCTCGTCCCCGGAAACTTCGACCGCTGATCTCACCGAAAAAAGAACCGACCCGACGGGAAATTTCCCGTCGGGTTTTTTTGATTTACAGAACGATTTCAAGGACGTTATGGATCTCCACCCGGTCGATTTCCACCGTGGCCCGTCCGTCGGCAAAGGTGAAATTCAATTCCTCGCCCTGGGGCTGCAGGATCAGCTTACGGGGCGCCTTCTCACAGGCAACGGACAATCGGATATCCAATATGGGAAGAATATCGTCTTCCGTGGCGCAGAGGGGATTGTTATGATTGCCGTTCCCGTTCACCAGCTGGATCATTTGCGCTCCGTCCTTCTTCAGCGCAACGACCTCCAGTTTTCCGCGGCAGGATTCGATCCGGACCAAGGGGGAATACAGAGAATCCGCAATCTGCTTCATCAGAACCCGGTGCAGGTATTGTTCTCCGCTGAGATACTGGGAGCCGAGATCAAACCCGATGGCAGTCACACTGCCCGCTCCGTAGGGAACGGTGACGACAACTCCGTCCCCCGTCTCCCGGGGCGACTCGGAAAGAAGGGCAACGGTCCTCCCCCCGTCGGCTTCAATCGTGCAGGGCGAAAACGCAACCCCGAAGGACTGTCCGTCCATGGTAAAACAATACGGACGCAGCTTTTGCTCCGACGCATTCGCATGCCCGGTTTCTCCGCCGTTATCATAGGCCTTTTCTCCGGATCCGAAATAAGGATTGCAGGCACACACGGAAATAGGAGCGTTTGCTTCCGCAAAAATACGGCAGGTATTTGAGCCCATCAGAACCAGGGCCCCGCCCTGCTCCGCATATGCCAAAAGGCTCCGGATCGTTTCGGGAGCAAGACCTTCGTACAGCTCGGGGACCACGATCATTTTATATTCGTCTCTGTATTTTTCAAGGGTATGCTCGCAGATGATCTCCAGGGACTGCCCCACGTCGCAAAGAAGGGCGCAGGCCCCCATTATTTTCCTGTATCCGTTACGGGAATACAGGGAGTCCGCCTCCCGGCCCCGATCGTAGGTCGAAAGCAGCAACGCCGCCTGATGCTCCGGCGTTCCCCGGAAGCAGAAGGGCTGGCGGGCCCGCAAAAATCCGGGAAGCTCCGAGAGAGCCCGGATCTCCGTCAGATTCGGAGAACCGTCGGGATTCTGCATAATATAATTCTGATAAGCGCCGCCGAGGGAAATCACCGCTGCGGCCTCCTGCATCAACTGCGTCGGATGCTTTGCAACCTTAGCGCCATTATCCCCCACCGCAATCCGGAAATTCCAGGACATCAGATCCCAGGGATACTCCTGCTGCGCCAAAGCCCTTGCCGCATAGCGGGCCGAGTGGAAGCTTACCGAATGATTCAGATCGCCCGACAGAAAATCAACCTTTGCCGAAACCGGCTCCGGCATATGATCGCTGAAGGCCCAGTTGGACGCAATCTGAAAATCGGGGAATTTTTCGTGAACCGCATCCACGTAATGGCGCAGATACCGGCGGTACAGCTCCCGATGGTATTCCCGATATTCTTGATAATAGGGATGCTCCGGAGTGGCTGGAAGCTCGCCGTTCAAAGAGATTCCGGTCTCCGCTTCAAACCGGGCCAGGGAATCGGGATGAAAATCCGCCGTTGCCTTCCAGCAGTCTCCGTCCACCCAGACACCGTCCACGCCGTATTTTCCCGCAAGCTCCAGAAGCTGGGGGATCATAAGATCGTCCACGTATTTCCCATCGGTACGGGTAGCGCCGCGGATATAGGTGCCGTCAGCCTTCAACGCGTTCTCTTCGGGATGCTCGGCACAGTATTTGATATCGTACACGCCGGAATAATGCATATAAAGAGCCACGTCCTCTTCCCGAGTGACCTTACGCCAAAGCGCCAGCGTATCCTGCGCAAATTCGGGCATGGCATTCCCGCATTCGGAGGGGTAGGACGCCCAACCGGGATGCCCCTTGCAATCGATCTGAATAAAGTCCGGCCGAAGCCCCCGGCAGATTTCCCGGATATCCTCCTCGGTTAAATTGATGCCCTGCACGCCGTATTGGGGCTGTGCATGGTAATCAAAATGAAATCCAAAAAAACTGTCTTTTCTCCTCTTCATATTACGAAACTCCTTCTTGGATTCAATATAGAGATAACTCCGAAGCATTGCCGTTGAGGTAATTGCGCTTTTCTCCCCTATTATATCAAATACAGAAACGAATGTCAATACCGTGCTGAAAAAATTCCGGCCGGCAGCCAGCGGCCGTCGGACGTTTTGTTCCCTTCATGGTTTTTCAACGGAAAAAGCCCTCCGCGGTGCGGAGGGCTTCGCCGTTATATTTGATTCCAATCAGTTCTGAACCTTATCTTTGACCACCACGTCGTGGGCGCCGCCTTCCACGATGGAGACGGAGCTGACGAGGGTAAGACGGGCTTTTTCCTGAAGCTCGGGGATGGAAAGAGCGCCGCAGTTGCACATGGTGGAGCGGATCTTGCTCAAGGTCACGCCCACGTTATCGTGGAGAAGTCCGGCGTAGGGCACGTAGCAATCCACGCCTTCCACGAAGGACAGCTTGGCAGCGCCGCCCAGATCGTACCGTTGCCAGTTGCGGGCACGGGCAGACCCTTCGCCCCAGTATTCTTTCATGTAATTGCCGTTGACCATAACCTTATTGGTGGGAGATTCTTCAAAGCGGGAGAAATAACGGCCCAGCATGCAGAAGTCCGCACCCATCGCCAACGCCAGCGTGATATGGTAATCGTGAACGATACCGCCGTCGGAGCAGATGGGAACGTAAATACCGGTCTCTTCGAAATATTCGTCCCGGGCCTTGGCCACCTCGATGACCGCCGTAGCCTGTCCACGGCCGATGCCCTTCGTCTCACGGGTAATGCAGATGGAACCGCCGCCGATGCCGATCTTGATAAAGTCCGCACCCGCTTCGGCAAGGAACCGGAAGCCTTCCCGGTCTACCACGTTGCCGGCGCCGACCTTCACGGTATCACCGTATTTTTCGCGGATATATTTGATAGTGCGGCTCTGCCATTCGGTGAACCCTTCGGAGGAGTCGATGCAGAGCACGTCAACCCCGGCCTCCACCAGCGCGGGAACCCGTTCGGCGTAGTCCCGGGTGTTGATGCCGGCGCCCACCACGTACCGCTTCTGGGAATCCAGAATTTCCATGGGATTTTCCTTGTGCTGCTCGTAGTCCTTGCGGAACACGAAGGAGACCAGCTTGCCGTCGGCGGAAAGGATGGGCAGGGAGTTCAGCTTATGCTCCCAGATAATATCGTTGGCTTCCTTCAGGGTAGTCCCTTCGGGAGCGGTGATCAGCTTGGAGAGCGGAGTCATGAAGGTCTCGACCTTTTCGTCGGGAGACATCCGGCTGACCCGGTAGTCACGGCCGGTGACGATGCCCAGCAGCTTGCCGTTGGAGGTTCCGTCTTCGGTGACGGCGATGGTGGAATGCCCCTGCCGCTCCTTCAACTCCAGCACGTCGGCCAGGGTCTGGTCGGGACGGATGTTGGAATCGGAAGAAACGAATCCGGCCTTGTATCCCTTGACCCGGCGGACCATAGCGGCTTCGTCTTCGATGGTCTGGGAGCCGTAAATGAAGGCAACGCCCCCCTCTTTGGCCAAAGCGATGGCCATTTTGTCATCGGAAACCGACTGCATGATAGCGGATACCAGCGGGATATTCATAGAAATGGCAGGTTCCTCGCCCTTCCGGAACTTCACCAGAGGCGTTTTCAGGGAAACGTTGGCAGGGATGTGTTCTGCCCCGGAATACCCGGGAACCAACAGGTATTCACTGAAAGTGTGGGAGCATTCTTCAAAATAATAGGCCATGGGAATCTTCTCCTTTTTTACACGATATATTCAAATAAAATTACTTACTGAATGACGGATACGTTATTTTTCTTCAGCTTTTCCAGCACCGAATCGGCCACCTTACTCCCCTTACAGTTTACCGACCGCAGACGGGAGCAATTCAGCAGGGGGGAGAAATCGGAGAGATAATTGTTGCTGACGTCGAGAACGTTCAGCTGATACATCAGCGCCACGGCGCCGATCTCGTTGAGCAGGTTGCCGGAAACGTCCAGCATCTCCAGCGACGAGAGCATTACCATGGTGGTAAGGTCGCTGATCTCGCAATTGGCAGCGTACAGATTCTTCAGCTTGGATTCCGCCAGAGGAGTGAAATCCCGGACGGCCGTACCGGAAACGTTCAGGGTAGTCAGCGCCGTCAGCCCCGAAAGAGGCTCCACGGTGGAGATCTTGGTATGGGCGGCGGACAGGTTACTGAGAAGCGTCAGGTCCTTCAGATCCGCCAGAGACGCAATATCGTTATCGCTGATATTCAGCGTTTCCAGCCGGGAACAGCCCGCCAGAGCCACGGTGGACGTGAACAGATTGGAGGAAACGTCCAAATCCGTCAAAGCGGAGCAGGTGGCAATGGGAGCAATGTCGGTGATCAGATTGTTGGAAACATTCAGCGACGTGAGGGTTTTATGATTGGAGATCCAACCGATGGCCGCCAGCGCATTGCCGGAAAGATCCAGGCTGCGCAAGGAAGAAAGGCGGGTCAGAGGAGGAACGGTCTTGATCTGGTTGCCCGAGGCGTCCAGCTCCACCAGAGAAAGCATAGACGGCAGGGAAGAGAGGTTGGTCAGCTGATTGTTCTGCACCGACAGCTTCGTCAGCCAGACGATGGAGGCCAGCTGGGAGAATTTCTCATCGTTCAGCCCGCATCCGTCCAGAGACAGCGATTGCAGCTGCGTGAGCCGGCGGAGGGGACCGAAGGAAACGATGCCCGTTTCGCCGTTCAGATTCAGATGCTTCAGGTTGGCCATTTCCAGCAGATCGTCGAGAACGCTGATGGTTCCGCCCACACCGGCGGCGGCCCCTGCCACGCAATCCAGCGTGGTAACCGATTCCAGATCCTTATAATAAAGGGTTCCCTTTTTCTTATCCAGCACCAGACGCACCAGCTGCTCCACCTTGGGATCCTTGAACTGATATTCCGTCCGCTCGTTATACACGCGGTAAGAAACGTCGAATTCCGATCCGGGCATTCCGGCGTCGTTGATGGCCACGGCACGGACGTTGACCGTACCCTTCTCTACCTTGATGGTCTCCCCCGCGCTGTAAACGGTGGAGTTCCGATCGGGAGCCGTGCCGTCGGTAGTATAATAGACCGTCGTATTCTCCGGAATATTCAGAGAAACCTCCACGGCGGAGGTAAAGGTTCCGGGAGAAGGAGACGAGGTGATGGCGCCGGGACGCTCGGAGTTGAGCTTAACCACGATATAGGTCGCAGTGATGCTTTCAAGATACTCCAAAGCCTCCGCCACCCGATTCTGTTCGGTGAGAAGATATACCATTTGCCGATAGTATTCCTCGTAGCGGGGCTGAAGGCTCAAGCCCTCGCTCAGCAGAGACTCCGCCTTGGCGTAATTTCCCTGGGCGCGATAGATGAGAACCGCCTGAAGACGGGCGTCCAGATTTTCCGGATCAATATCCAGGCATTTTTCATAGTATCCCAAGGCGCGCTTCAGGTCGTTGTGCCCCTGAGCGGTAATGCCCTGCTGATAGTATTTTTCCGCACTGCCGAAGGCGTTGGGATCCTCGTGATATACGAACCAGATCACGCCGATCAGGCCGAATACGATAAAAAACGCCGAAAAGGCATAGAAAAACCGCCGGAAATAATGCCGCTTAATGGGCACGGAATCGGATTTCTCCGGTCTTCTGCGCCGCTTTTTCGGCGTCGTTTCCGCAGTTCCTTCGTGGGAAGCCATGCTTCGCTTCACTTTTCGTTTCAGTTTCGTCCAGTTGCTCGACATCCGCCGTCACCTCCGGAAGAGAATAGGGTTGAATGATTACTTACGGTTGCTCAGGGGAACGTAGAGATGCTTGCCCCCGATAAATTTATATGCGGGACGGATGACCTTCGACCCGGCGGCCAGCTCCTCCACCCGATGCGCACACCAGCCGGATACCCGGGCAATGGTGAACAGAGGAGTGAACAGCTCCGTGGGGATATCCAGCATCCGATAAATAAAGCCGGAATAAAGATCCACGTTGGCGCATATGATTCTATCAACGCCCCGGACTTCCGCAAAAGCGGCGGGAGCCAGCTTTTCCACCAGAGCAATGAGATTGAATTCGTCCAGCATTCCCTTGGTTTCCGCCAGATTCCGGGCACGCTCCTTCAAGGCGACGGCCCGGGGGTCGGACAAGGTATAGACCGCGTGGCCCATGCCGTAGATCAGACCGCTCTTGTCACCGGCCTCTTTCCGCAGGATCTTGCAGAGATATTCCTGCACCTCCTGCTCGTCACTCCAGTCGGACACGTTGGCCTTGATATCTTCCATCATCCGGCAGACCGCCAGGTTTGCGCCGCCGTGGCGAGGCCCCTTCAGGGAGCCGATGGCCGCAGAAATCGCGGCGTACGTATCGGTCCCGGTGGAAGACAGCACCCGGGTGGAGAAGGCAGAGTTGTTTCCGGCGCCGTGCTCGGCGTGCAGGATCAGACAAGCATCGAGAAGATGGGCCTCCTCGGGGGTGAATTTCTGATCGGGCCGGAGAATATGCAAAAAGTTTTCCGCCGTGCCGTAATCGTCCCGGGGCAGGTGGAGGTACATGCTTTCCCGATCGTAATGCCGCTTTTTGACCTGATAGGCCTGCACGGCGACGATGGGCAGCCGGGCGATGAGCATCAACGCCTGGCGGAGCAGATTCTCCAGAGAAATATCGTCGGGATTGTCGTCGTAAGAATACATGGCCAGCACCGAACGGGCCATCTTGTTCATCACGTCCCGGGAGGGGGCTTTGATGATCATGTCCTCGGTGAAGTGATCGGGAAGCTCCCGCAAAGAGGCAAGCAGGCTCTTGAACTCCTGCAGTTCCTCCGCAGAAGGAAGCGTGCCCATCAGCAGAAGATAAACCACCTCTTCAAAGCCAAAACGGTTTTCCGCGTCGTAGCCCTTCAGCAGAGCGTTGACGTCGATGCCCCGGTAGATCAGCTGACCGGGGGTGGGGATGCGGTCTCCGTCCTCGATGACGTAGCCCCGGACGGAGCAGATGCGGGTGGCGCCGGCCATAACGCCGGGGCCGTCGGGCTCCCGAAGGCCCCGCTTGATCTTATAATTTTCGTAAACGTGGGGATCGATAAAATTGGACGCGCGATACTCCTCGCACAGCCGGCTGATGACGAGGTCCTTCTCGTCCTGGGTCTCAAACATGAGAGAACACCTCCGTAAACTGATGGGCTCCGCACAGGGAAGCGGAACCGGTACCGCAAAGGGTACAGTATCTCATTCTAATTTTTATATTATCGTATATTATACCACATTTTTTTGATTTCGTCAAGAGACCGGAGGGATTTTATGCGCTCATTTCTCACTTTTTTTCTGCTCTTCACCCCGATTTTCTTCCTCGCCCCCGCATTTTGCCTGCCGACGGCGGAAAAAGAAGCTCCGCCCCCCTCCAAATACGTTCTGCCGGAGCGGATTGTAAAGGACGGAGAGGTCCGATCCACGGCGGATCTGATCCTGGGAAATCTGGCGGCGCAGGAGATTCGGGGATATCATCCGGAAGCCCTGAAGGCGGCGGCGGTAGCGGCAACCACCCGGCTGACGGCGCTATGGGAGAAGCAGGGCAACGCCGACGGATACCCAACCCTTTCCCCCGCTGAAGCGAAGAAATCCTGGGGCGATTACGCCTTTTCCCGCTACTGGCCGGAGTTGCAGACCGCCGTCGAGGCCGTGTGGGGCGAAATTCTGATCAAAGACGGAGCCATTTATCAAGAAGCGGCAGTTTTCCCTCTTTCCTGGGGAAAAACCGAAGCCGGCACCGAATGCCCCTACGATCACACGAGCAACGGTTTTGAAACTGCCGTCACCCTGCCTCTGTCTGATTTCACGGCGGTATTTCCCCAATATTCCGCTTCCCTAAAGATCAAAAACGCCCAAAGCGGCCGGGTGGAATCGGTCACTTCGGGCGACGTGATCTTGTCGGGATGGGAGGTCATGGAACGGTTTTCTCTGCCCTCCCCGGCCTTCACCCTTTCGGTCAACGCCACCAACGCCGTCTTCCGGTGCAAGGGCCGGGGAGACGGACGGGGGATGTCCCTTTACGGGGCCAACGAACGG
The DNA here is from genome assembly GCA_045543655.1 of Eubacteriales bacterium. Classification (GTDB taxonomy): domain Bacteria; phylum Bacillota; class Clostridia; order Oscillospirales; family UBA644; genus RGIG995. The sequence continues at coordinate 28,880 of JAZPXN010000038.1, read as the reverse complement.
GCAAAGATCGGGGCGGGCTACCGGGAAATTCTGGAGGCCTTCTATCCGGACGCTTCGGTTCAGGGCGTGAACCGTTCGGCAGGATCGAGATAGACCCCGTCCCGGATGAGCGCAAAGTGGAGATGGTTTCCCACGAGGCATTCGCTGTCGGCAGAGAGACCGGTCGTACCGATTACGTCGCCCTGCTTCACCTCCTGCCCCTGAATCACTTCTCCTTCTCCGGACAGAGACTGGTAAACGGAGATCGTTCCGTCTGCGTGACGGATCTCCACCGTATGCCCCATCAATTCGGAAATATAAACGTTTTCCACGATTCCGTCGGCGGCAGCCACTACGGGGACGGGTTCTTCGGTGAGATAATCGATCCCCTGATGAACCCGCCAATCGTTCATGCTTTCGGAAAAAACAGGCACGGTCAGAGAAAAGCCCGTCCCCACCGTCCCCGCAACGGGGATCTGCATCGTCACGTCCTCCACGGGAGTCATCGCGTCCTGGGAAGGAGTGTCGGAGGTGACTCCGTCGGTGGTATCGGAAGAGACAGAATCGGTGAAGGCGTCGGTGTTGGCATTGTCGGAGATTGCGGAAGAAGCTACGGAGGATCCGTCCGTATTCCCCGAAACCTCCTTCCCCTCTTCGCCGGAGGGAATCAGGAAAGCCGCCACGCACAAAATCACCAAAACCGTTCCGCCGACCAGATAATAAAGTCCGCCGGCCCGGGTGAGGCTGTGGAAGATTCCTTTGCTGTTACGGTAAAATTTACTCATAAATAAGTGCTCCTTTCGGGATGATTCCTGCTCCTATTTTCTCCCGAAAAAAGCGAAAATATACAAAAATATCCTTGACAACCCGACGAAAACAAGGTATAATAAGAGAAGAATCGGAAAGGAGCGGAAGCATGAGCCGTCTGGAACGTACCGAGCTGTTGATCGGAAAGGAAAGCATCGAAAAATTGCGCCGTGCCCACGTGGCCGTTTTCGGCCTGGGCGGAGTGGGCAGTTACGCGGTGGAAGGCCTGGCCCGGGCAGGGGTGGGAGAGATCACCCTGATTGATTGCGACGTTTACTCCGAATCAAATCTGAACCGGCAATTATTCGCCACGGAAAAGACGGTGGGACGATCCAAGCCCGACGTAGCCGCCGAACGGATTTCCGAGATTGCCCCGGATTGCAAGGCCCATCCCGTAGATCTCTTTTATACGCCGGAAAACGCCCACCAAATCGACCTTTCGTCCTTTGATTATATCGTAGACGCCATCGACACCGTCACCTCCAAGATCGACCTCATCTGCCGGGCGACCGAGGGTGGGATCCCCATCATTTCGTCCATGGGAACGGGGAACAAGCTGGATCCCACGATGCTGAGGGTGACCGATCTTTACAAAACCCAGGGGTGCCCTTTGGCGCGGGTTCTGCGGCGGGAATTGAAGAAGCGGCAGATCCCCCGGCTGAAGGTGGTCTATTCCGAAGAAGAGCCGAAAAAGACCGTCGTCCCCGACGGTTCCACCGGCCGTCACGCCCCGGGAAGCATCGTTTTCGTCCCCGCCTGCGCCGGACTGATCCTGGCCTCCGAAACGGTCAGGGATCTTTTGAAATAACCGAACATACGCAAAAACCGTGAACGAAACGCATCGTTCACGGTCTTTTTTTATTTTTCGTAGCGGATCAGATCGGGAATATCGCACCCCAGCGCATCGCACATCCGATTCAGCACGTCGCTGTCATAGCGCACCACTTTGTTTTTATAGTAATGATCCACGATCTGAAACCGGATGCCGGTTCTCTTGGCCAATTCGTAGCGGGTAATCCCTCGGCTATCCAGATATTCGTCCAGAGTTAATCGAATCATAAGATCCCTTCCTTTCAAGATATATTTTAATAAATATATCCCCTCTTGACAATTCCCTTATTTAGGTGTATACTTATATAAAAGCATATTGAAGGATGATTCTTATGACCCTAATGATTGCCGGATCTCACACTATTGACAAATACGATATTGAGCCCTATATTCCAAAAAACACTACACGAATTCTCTGCGGCGACGGAGACGGCATTGCAACCATTGCAAAACGGTTCGCTGACGACCACGGCATCCCTCGGGAAACGTTCTCACCCACTTCATTGCATCCCATTGCTACCCGTACCGACCAGGTTCTGATCATTTGGGACGGAGTTTCACCAAACACCCGCCGGATCATTGATCTTGCAAAACAAGCGCAAAAACCTTTGGCTCTTATTTTTCATATGAAATACTGAAATATGCGTATTAGCATGAAAAGACCGCCCTTTCATATAAAAGGGCGGTCTTATTCTTAAATTTATCAGACCTGAGGATGGAAATCCTCGGCGGCGACGGTGTCGAGGAGGGTCTGAACGGTGACGGTCTCGGCATGGCTGACGGTCACGGTCTTTGCGGTCAGATCCACGGCAATCTCGCCCACGCCCTCCACCTTGGAAAGGGCGGTGCGGATGGCCTTTTCGCAATGGCCGCACATCATGTCGGGGACGGTAAGAAAGGTGGTTTTCACGGTATTTTTCTCCTTTTCAGATTGATTTACGGGTTGGTTTTCCGGAATTGGGCAGGCTTCGGTGCAGGAAACGGCAGATACGGGAGGCAGGGTCAGCTTCAGCCGGTTGAGGCGCAGGGCGTTCCCCACCACGCAAACCGAAGACAAGGACATAGCCGCCGCCGCAATCATGGGGTTCAGCAACGGGCCGCCGAACAAGGTCAGAAGCCCCGCCGCCGCAGGGATGCCCGCCGTATTATAAGCAAAGGCCCAGAAGAGATTCTGTCGGATATTCCGCATGGTCGCCCGGGAGAGCTTGATCGCCGAAGAAACGCTCCGGGGATCGTTTTTCATTAAAACCAAGTCGGCGGAATCGATGGCAATATCCGCGCCGGAGCCGACGGCAATGCCGATATCCGCTTCCGCTAAGGCAGGGGCGTCGTTGATCCCGTCCCCAACCATCGCTACGGTGCGACCGGATTCCTTCAGCCTCCGAATGACGGCGTGCTTATCCTGGGGCAACACCTCCGCTTCCACCTCGTCGATGCCCAGGCGGGAGGCAATGGCCAGGGCGGTGGCCTTCCGGTCTCCGGTCAGCATAACCACCCGTAAGCCTTCTTTTTTCAGCATTTTCACCGCTTCCACGCTTTCGGGACGCTCCCGATCGGCAAGGGCAACCAGCCCGACGATGCTCCCGTCGAGAGCCACGAAAACGGGAGTCTTCCCTTCCGAGGCGCAGGCTTCCGCCGCGGAAGTAAGGGAAACGGGGATTTCCGCGCTTTCCGCCATCAAAGCACCGGTTCCCATCCGAACCCGGCGGCCGTCCACCACGGCGTCCAATCCGGCCCCGCTGAGGGCGGTAAAGGAGGAGGGGACGGACAGAGAAAGGGAACGTTCCTCGGCAGCGCGGACAATCCCTTCCGCCAGAGGATGCTCTGAAGACGATTCCGCGGAGGCGGCGTAATAGAGCAATTGTTCCGCCGTCACCCCATCGGGAATCACATCGGTAACACGGGGATGCCCTTCGGTAAGAGTCCCGGTTTTGTCAAAGACCACCGTATCCACGGAATGGGTCTTCTCCAATACGTCTCCCCCTTTGATGAGGATCCCGTTAGCGGCGCCTTTACCGGTTCCCACCAGAATCGCAGTGGGGGTGGCAAGCCCCAAGGCGCAGGGGCAGGCGATGACTAAAACCGACACGAAAATCTGTAATACGAAAGCGGGGTCCTTCCCGGCAAGATACCAGGCAACGGCCGATATCAGAGCGATGGCCAAAACGATGGGGACGAAAATACCGGAAATCTTATCTGCCAGGCGGGCCACGGGGGCTTTATTGCCCTGGGCGTCTTCCACCAACCGGATCACGCCGGACAGCACCGTCTCACTTCCGGTCTTTTCCACCATGATCCGCAATTCGCCGTTGGTATTGACGGTTGCGGCCCAGACCGCATCGTTCGGGCCTTTTTCCACGGGAATCGATTCGCCGGTAAGCATAGATTCGTCCACGGCGGCGGTGCCGGACAGCACCATCCCATCGGCAGGGATCCGTCCACCGGGACGCACCACGGCGATATGGCCCTTCTCCAGCAGGTCAATGGGGATCTCCTCCACGCCCTTTGCAGTGAGGATAAAAGCCGTCTGGGGGGCAAGAGCGGTCAGCGCTCGGATTGCGGCAAAGGTTTTCTTTTTCGACCGGGCTTCCATGGTTTTTCCCAAGGTGACCAGCGTTAAAATCACGCCAACCGATTCAAAATACAATCCGTGATGGGCGGCGGAGGCATCCCCCTGCAGAATCCGAACCGTTGCCCAAACGCTGGCGGCAAATCCGGCCAACGTTCCCAGCGCTACGAGACTGTTCATATCGGGATGTCCCCGAAACAGGGCGGGGATCCCCTTGCGATAAAAGGCCTCGCCGATCACCATGCAGGGCAAGGCAAGACACATCTGCACGATGGCGTAGACGGCAGGATTCCCGTGGGGGGACATAAATTCCGGAATCCAGAGACCGACCATAGGGCCCATGGCGATGTAAAACAAGGGAATGGCGAAGATAGCAGAGAGGATCAGCCGCAATTTCAGGGTATCCTTTTCCGGTTTTGCCTTTTCCTCCGGGTGGCGGATCCCGTAGCCGGCCTTGCGGACGGCAGAAAAAAGGGCGTCCTCCGATGCTGCGCCGAGATCCACGGTCAGCTTTCCCGTAGCCAGATTGACCGATGCGGAACCGATCCCCTTGACGGCGGCTGCGGCCTTTTCGACCCGTGCGGAGCAGGCGGCGCAGGACATTCCGGTAACGATATAAGTCTTTTTCATCATCATAAACTCCTTGGAATCAATGACTCTAACCTTATTATAGCACACTCCCCGTCAAATTACAAGCCCTTCCGGATAGAATTTCATAAAAAGTTAGCATATGCTAACGAATAGATATGAAAGGGGAGACTCGCATTTCTGCGAGTCTCCCCGATGGGTTTTATGCTATTGTGTCAGATCAATCCTGAGACTTCTTCTTCCGGATGACGATCACGGCAACAGCGGCAGCAGCGGCCAGGATGGCAGCGACGACCACGTAGGTGATGACATAGTCGGAGGTAGAGGGATTGCGCATCTGACCCTTCAGAACGACGTAGCCCATATCCTTGTACTCACGCTGAACCACGGTGATAGCGGTTTCCTTAGAGGATTCCTTATCCTTACCGGCGATTACCTTGGATACGGAGTATTCGAAGGTACCGGCCTTGAGGTCCAGAGCGGGCTTACCGGTGAACTGAGCGTGGCCGCCGTCCTTGACGATGATATCAACGTCGGCAGACTTGTTGTAGCCGCGGATACCGACAGCATCCTTACCGCCGTCGACGAGAACCACACCGTACTTGTTGACGGTCAGAGAAGACACACCTTCGAAGGTGATTCCGGCAACCGCATTCTCGGTGGCGTTAGCTCTCAGGGTCGCGTTATCGGTAACGGTGATATCGCTTTCCTTCAGGTGGATACCAGCGCCGGTGTTGGCCTTGGAATCGCCGCCTGCAGCGAAGGTAGCGTCAGCGTTGCCGGAAAGAACGAGGGACATATCCGGGGACAGGAACAGACCGTGAGCACGGTTGTTGTACTTGGTGCCGTTGCGTTCCGCGTAAGCGTTGACAACAGCGTCTCCGGTGATCTCGAAGGTACCCTTACCTGCAACATACATGGCGTTGGAGATTTCGCCGCCGAAGGTGTTCTTCTTGTTGGCGTCGAGGGTCTCGAATTCGGTCGCCTGGATATTGGTGACGTTCAGGGTAGCATCCTTAATGAGGATGTCGGTAGAGACGGCCCCGCCGGTGACGAAGAAGGCACCGTTCCAGGTAGCAGACTTACCGTGGACGTTGACGATACCGGAGGTGGTGATGTCGACGTCATTTTCGGGAGAGTTGATCTGAACGGCAGCACCGTACTGGCTGGTGGGACTGTCGTTGACGAGAGTCGCGGTAGCCTTATCGGTGATGGCGAACTTGGCGGAACCGCCGGTGCCGTTGGCCAGCAGGTAGACGGTCTGACCGCCAGCGGTCATTTCCACGTTGGCTTCATCGGAAACGATGAAGGCGGTGGAGCCGGGAACGGTCTTCTTGTCGAGGTCGGTCGCAGTGATAGCGATACGGGCACCGCAGGAAGCCGCGTCGGAAATAACGAAGTTAGCCTTACCGGAAACGGTGAGAGCAGCGCTCTGCTTCACGCCTTCGGGAGCGATGGTATTGCTCTGGATGGTCAGGCCGTCGCCGACGGACTTATCAACCAGAACCTGAGCGTTGCCGCCGATATTGACGGAAGCGTCAGCACCGGTCGCATAGAATGCCTTGGAAACCTCGGGCATCGTAACGACTGCGTCACCGTTGACGTTGATGGCGGAGACGTTCGCAACGGTATAAATGGCACTGTTGGCTTCGATGTTAACCTTAGCGTTATCGCCGATGTTGACGATCGCCTTGGTCACGTCGCCTTCCTTGCCGTTGTTGGAAAGAGCGTAGATACCCTGATCGGTGGAGGTGATGTCGAGAACCGCATTATCGCCAACGTTGACGACGGTCTCGATACCGCGGATGTAAATACCACGGCCGTTGTTGGAGTAGGTCACCTTACCGTCCTTATCAACGGAGAAGTTCTCAGTAGCCTCGATGACAACCTTCGCATCGTCAAGGATGTTGACGGTGGTGTTGTCCTCGGTGTTGTTCATGTGGACACCGTTACCCTTGGTAGCGATGATCTTGACCTGAGCCTTATCGTTGAAGGTGATTTCGTTGCCAAGCGCGTAGAGGACGTAGTCGGTACCGCTCATTTCGAGAACGCCGTCACCGCCGATGGTGATATCACCGGAACCGTTGATGGTGTGAGAGCCGTTCTTAACGAGGGTAGAGGTACCGTTCAGATCCACGTCGATATTGCCGTTGAACACGAGGGACTGAGCAGCAAGATCGTTGAGGATCAGTTCTCCGTTGGCCTTCAGGTATGCCTTAGCATCCATGGGACCGGCACCGGCGGGATAAGCACGGTTGGGAACGAAGGTGTTGGAATCGGGATCCTTGGCGAGAACGGAGAGAGCGTAGGTCTTGAGGGCGGAGCCTTCCTTAACCTTGATCTCAACCTGCGTAGCAGCGCCTTCCACGGTCATATTGCCGGTGGTAACGAACTGAGTGTTCGCCTTCAGCGAGCAGTTGGGCAGGTATTCAACGCCGTCTTCAATGAACCAGTTGTAGTAGGACTGGTTGTTGGCGTTGTAGGTTCCGAGGTTGACAGCGTCAGCGGAGTAGTTGAAGAAGTCGATCTTCATTCCGGGCTTAACGGTCAGAACCTTGTTCATTCCGCCGAGGGAATGCCAGAAGTAGTTTGCGGAACCGGTGATTTCGCCGCCGTTCAGGTTGATCTTCGCACCGTTGGCGGTGTGATAGAACAGGGAGGTGATATCTCCGGTGGAGTTGAAGGCAAGCTTACCGGCGTTCACGTTGATCGTGGTGGGAGAATCCTGAACCGCGATGTGACCGCAGGAGCCGTTGGCCATCAGAGTGTGGAGGTTGATTTCCACGTTGGTGCCGTCGAAGTTAGCAACGGAGGCGTTCTTCAGGAAGAAGCCGTAGGTACGGTTAGCGTTGGTGCTCTTCGTATCCTTGTCGCCGTCCTTGACGGTGTAACCGGCATCGTTGTAGTTGTTGTCGATGTCGACGTAGATGTTACCGCCCTTCAGGTTCATGACACCGAGGTTGTAAACGTCGGTACCCTGAACGTTGATCGCGGTAAGGACGCGCTGTTCGTACTTGGCGAAGGGAGCGCAGTCGATGTCGACGTTGATTTCACCGTCGAGCATTTCCAGATCGAAGGCAGAGATTGCAGCCTTCCAGGTATCCTTCATGGCGGTCATGTTGACGTTCAGCTTGACGTCATCCTTGATCACCATCTTGGCAGCGGCGTACTGAGCGGTGATCGCAGTGCCGTTAACCACGTTTGCGGTCACGTTGGCATCGCCACCGAAGGTGAGGGTGCCGCCGGCCACGTCGATGGCTTCATAGTTCGCATTCAGAACGATGTCGCCGCCGAGGATGTCGACCTTGCTGTCCTTGTTGGAGCCGTCCTTACGGAGAGCTTCGTACTTGGCGTTGATGGTCAGTTCGGCACAATCAATGGTAACGTTGGTGTTCGCCAAAGCGAAGATACCGCCATTTTCGGAAACCTTGATATCAACCTTAGCGTCGCCGCCGATGTTGATATTGCCGGAGTCGGAGCGAATACCCTGAGTGCGGGCACCGATGATCAGTTCACCGCCGGTGATATCGACGTTGCCCTTGATGCGGATGCCGTAGCAGCCGGTCATATTGCCCTTATCGCGGGAAGCGGGGCCCTGATTGAACTGGGTTTCGTTATCGGTGTGGAGCGCGTTGGGATTCTTGGTGTACATAACGTACGCCTTCACGGTACCGCCGGTCATCTTGAAGGTGCCGCCGGAGTAGATGGCGTTTTCGTTACCCATACCGTTTTCGGTACCGGCCAGGACGGTACCGCCGTTGATTTCAACGGAGGAACCGGCGCGGATCATGTCGGAACCGAGGTTACGGACGCGGGACTTCTTGGTGTTGGCGTCGGACCAAGTGGGATTGGCGATAGCCTTGTAGGTATCCTGAGCGGCCTTAAAGTCAGCGTCTTCGGAAGTGGGCTGAGCGGAAACGAAGCCGCTGTTGATGATCACCTTGCCAGAGTCAGCTATAATGGTCTGGTACAGAGCTTCGGTCATCAAGGTAGAATCGGTAACGACGATATTACCGTTCTGAGCACGGATGGCGCGGTAGTCGTCGGCCATCACGGCAGCCTTGGAGCCGTTGATGAAGCTGATGGCAGTGTTAGCGTTGTTCATATGAAGAACGTTGTGATCACCGTAGGCAATGAAGGTGGAGTTATCAACGGTGATATTGTTGTTCACCTGGACAATGTAGGTGGTAGCACCGGGAACCAAGGTAATTGCGGGAACAACGTTATCAATGGTAGAGGTGCGCTGGGCGTTGAAGTAAACCTTGGAGTTCACCATCTTGAACGCGCCGGGGGTCTGGAGAGCGTAGCCTCTGGGAGAGTTGACGGAGAAGGTAGAATCGGTGACGGTTGCGGCAGAAGCCTTAATGGCCTGGTTCCAACCGCCGTCGATGTGGAGGTCGGAGTTGGTGATGGTGAGAGCGCCGCTGAGTCTAAGACCGTCGTCGTGGGTCTTTTCGATCTTGACCTGGGAGTCTTCGACAAGCATGTAACCGCCGGCAACGATGTTGGCGGAGGTATGGCCGGAGCCCTTCATTTCCAGATAAGAATTGTCGGTAATGGAGACGTTGCCCTGAGGAGCGTGGATCAGACCAAGGCCGGCATCCTTCGCAGTGGGAGAAGAGCCCTTGTTGTTCAGCAGCAGCTGGCCGTTATCCAGGATCAGGCTACCCTTATTGATGGCAACGATACCGTTATTGGCAGCGCCGTTGCTTTCCATGTTCACGACGGCACCGTCGGAGATGATGAAGTCGGAAACGTCGGTCTGGCCCTGAACGTGGACGCAGGATTCGCCCCAGGTAGCGGCGACAGCCTTGACGTTGACCACGGTGCCGGCGCCGGAGATGAGGAGATCACCGTGCTGAGCGCGGAGAGCGCGGGTATTCTGAGCGACGACGTCGACCTTAGAGCCTTCGAGGATCTGGATGCCGACGGCGTGGCTGTTGGAGTGAAGAATATTGCTGTTACCGTAAGCGATAACCTTGGTGTTCTTGAAGATCAGGCCGCCGTTGGACTGGACGATGTAGTCCTTGGCAATGCCGTTCTTGATGGAGGCGAAGGTACTGCCGTCATCACAGCCGACCACCAGGTTGGCGTTGGTGAAGGTACCGGTGCCTACGGGATTAATGGCGTAGCCGGCGTTGCCCTTGGCAATGAGCTTCAGACCGGTGACGTTGAGGGCCATATTGGTAGTAATGGATTTCTGGTTACCGGTGACGCTCAGAACGTCGTTGGCAGTACCGTTGATGGAGAGGTTGCCGCCGTAAGTGACGAGAGCACTGTTCTGAGTCGTATTCAGAACGTTGTTAGCGCCCTTGACGGTGATAATCATTTCGCCGTTTGCGCGGACAGCCTTGGCGTTCAGACCTTCGAAGTCGACGGTCTTTTCACCGGTGCGGGTAGCACCGCCGAATTCGCGCTTACCGTCTTCGTTGTAGAGACGGTTGACGGAGTTGTCGTTGCCGATGACGACGATCATAGAGGGAGCGTCGCCGTTGACGGCGTTGGCGGTGGTAACGAAGAAGGACTTATCCTGAGGCCTACAGCCCTTGACGAACTGGACGTCGCCGGTGTTCATCGCGGGATCGTCACCGGCAAGGTCGCGCAGAGAGGTACCGTCGACGTTGTAGAAGTCGATGACGGGATTGCCGGAGATATTCAGCTTCGCGTCGGTGTTGGCGTCGAGGAAGCGTGCGGCATAACCGGTGACGGTGGCAGTGCCGCCGATGTTGACGATACCGTTGTGATTAGCTTCGGCATTGCCGTTGGCGGCCTCGAAGGCATCCTGGGTCAGAGCGAAGTCGATGGAACCGCCGGTGATGTTGGCGTTCATGGAACGCAGACCGGTGGTCCAGCCGCCGGGCTGAGTCTTAATGGAGACGGTGCCGGCAGTCTGGGTGTAGTTGGTAGCGTTAACGACGGAGGTGGAGCCTGCGGACAGTTCCAGCGTACCGCCTTCAACGGTCATGTTGGTTGCTGCAATGGCGAAGTACGCGCCGCCGCCGTTCTCCTTGGTGGTAACCTTCGCATAGGCGTCTTCAGAGATCTTGAAGTTGGTCGCCTGGATGCTGTGATAACCGTTACCGAGGGCGTACAGCTTCGCATCGCCGGAAAGGGTCACCGTACCGGTGCCGTTCACCTGGATGGGTCTGTAAGAGTTTACGGTATTGTGGGTAATAGTCGTAGTACCGCCGGAGAAGCTCACGTTGTTGGTAGCAGAGCCGTTCAGGTAAAGAACCTGGCCGGGAGCCGTGATATTCACGTTACCGCCGGTGACGTTGAACTCGCCCTTCGTGGAGGCGTTCAGACGGATACCGCAGGAGCCGCCGCGAACGTTGAAGTTACCGTCGGAGATGTTATAAGCGATATTCGCACCGGAGGTATTGATGGCGTCGCCGCTACCGTAGGCGTTGACGGTACCGCCGTTCTGATTATACTTCTCAATAATGGACTGGGTACCAACGAGGTTCAGAGTACCGCCGGAGACGTTCAGAGTACCGGCATTCTGGAGACGGACGGGAGCGTAGTTGCCGGTGGAAATCACGGAAACGGTACCGGCATTGACGTTGATGTTGCCGCCCTGAGTGTGGATCGTCTGCTGATAGCCGGCAATCACGGCGTCGGTGCCGTTGAAGTTCATGGTGGTGGAAGCTCCACCGCTCTTCAGAACGAACTTGGCAACGGAGGTAGTGGGATTGATGAGGTTATGAGTGATGGTGCCGTCAGCGTTGACGGTAACGGTAGAACCTTCATCACAGTTGATGAACATCTTACCGCCGTTAAAGTACAGATTCTTGGCGGCCTCGATAGCACGGGGACCGTAGGAATCCTGCTTGGTAGAAAGGAGCTTAACGACGAGAACGGAGTCATCGCCGCCGAGGGTGAAGTCACCGCCCGTGTAGACGGCATAGGGAACGGTGCCCTGGTCCGGATCAGAGTCGGTAGCACTGATGACCTTAACCTTGGAGTTGTCAATGATCATGTCCCCAGCAGAGTAAACGGCATAGTATTCCGAGGTCCCGACGTAGGGCTCAGAGGTAGTGACGTCCACGGTAGAATCGTGAACACTCGTGGTGCCGGCAATCACGTTGATGGCCTGGTATTCGGAATTGATGGTCAGAACGCTATTGTCGGTAACGGTGAGATTACCTTTCCCGGTGTAGATACCTCTGGAACCGGTAAGCTGGACGTTACTGTTGAGGATGGTGATATTGCCAGAGTCACCGTTGGTGAACAGAGCGTACTCGGTGGTGGAGTGAGACTTGACGGTAGAATCGTAGATGTGGATATCGTTACCGCGAACGGTGCTGGTCTTAGCGGCGGTGGCATCGATAACGGATTCCTGGATGACCAGGCCGGCGGTGCCGTAGCCGCAGATGATATTATCGGAACCGGTGGCGGTAATATTGGAGCCAACGATGGTGGTACCGTTCGCACCGCGGAGGACGCCGTTACCGTTGGAGGTGATATCAGCGGCAACGTTGCTGAGGTTGATGAAGTCCGCAACCACGGTATTGCCCTTTTCTCCGGAAGCCTTGACGATGAGATCAGCGTCGCCCATGGTGAAGGTGCCGGTGACGCGGATGGGATCGTAACGGTCGGAGGAAGCGCAGTTACCCTGATCAACGGTCAGAGAACCGCCGTCAACCGCAGCATCCCCGCCAACGACCAGGCCGCCGGAATGGATGGTGGTACCGTCGTTCTTGTTGAACTTGACGGAAACGTGGGATTGCTGCTGAACGTAAGAGCCTTCGATGACGCGGATAGCGCCTTCGCGGTTAACGTCTACGTCGACGGTGGAGTTGTAAACTTCCATGTCACCCTTAAGGACGACAATGCCTTCGTAGGAGGTCTTCGCGTTAGCAGTAACCTTGGCGTTGCGGATGCTCAGATCGCCCTTCTCGACGCGAATGGCCCAACCGCTTGCACCTGCTTCGATGGAGACAGTAGTGCCTTCAATGGTCAGGTTGTCGATAGCAACAATACCGCGATTGTTAGCAACGATATTCAGAGTACCGGAGCCGTTGATCTTCAGACTGCCGTTGACGTCAAGAACGTTGGAGGTAGAGGTGTTACCGAGGTTGACGGTGACGGCTGCAGGGATATTCAAGGTCAAATCGCCCTTGGATTCGATGCGGGTGATGATGCCGGCGTTCAGAGGAGCGGCATCAAGGATGATCAGCTCGCCGCTGACGCTGAGAGCAAGGTAGGGAGAGGCAGAGCCGGCAGGATAGGTCCGGTTTTCGGTGTCCTTATCCATTTCGAAGACGGTGCCGTCGTTGAGGGTCAGACGGACCTTCACGTCGGTATTGCTCCAGTTGCCGGTGGTCAGCCAGTGGTGGGCATCGGCCCAGGCACAGTTCTTGAGCCAGTTGTTGGTGACGGTTTCAGCGGGGGCAGCCTTGCCATAGGTCTTGACGCCATTGTAATAATAGTAGTCAACCTTAGCGTTGTCGGTCACGTTGATCACGTTGGTGGTGTCATCGTTGGTACCGACGAAGTAGCCGCCTACGCCGAAGGATTCACCGCCGTTGAGGTTCAGCTTACCGGTATCAGCGCGATACATGGTATGCTGAGAGCGGCCACGGAAGGTGATCTTTCCGTCGTTGACGTTGATGCTCTTGTTGCCCTGGATCTTAGCGGCAGAAACGTAGGTGGAGGAGGTGGGAGCGTCGGTGGTATCGACTTCGACGGTGGTACCGTTGAAGTTCAGGTCGGTGGAGTTGGACCAGATACCGTAGACGGCGTTGGCCTTAACGGAATCGACACACTTGATGGTCAGCTTACCGCCTTCAAAGTTGGAGCCGGTGCCTTCGTAGAAGTGGAGACCGATGGCAGTCGAGGCCTGGTTCAGCCCCTTGAGGCCGAGGGTGACTTCACCGGCAGTCTGGCTGTAGTTCTTGACGGAAGCTACGCCGGTGTAGTTGGTCAGAACGGGAGCAGCAGCATCGACGATACCGCCGGTCACGTTCATGTTGCCGGCATAGATTGCCTGGGTGGTGGTGGCTTCGGCAACGAGCTTACCGCCGGAAACGTTCAGATTGGTAACGTTCACGGATTTGGTGGCGGCAGTAACGTTGGCCGTGCCGGACTTAACGTTGAGGGTGCCGGCGACGATCGCAGAATCGGTGCCGGTAGCATTCAGAGTCCCGCCGTCGACGTTAACGACGCGGCCGGAATTCCAAAGAGCGTTGTAGCGAGCGTTGACGTTCAGTTCACCGCCGGTGACGTTCACGGTGCCGCCGTCCATATGGAGGGCACGCATGTAACCGGTCAGGTTGACCTTACCACCGGAGATATTGACGTTACCGTTCATACGGAGAACGTTACAACCGGTGAGGTTGTTCTTGTCGTAGCCGTTGACGAGGTTGTCGCCGCCGTTAGCGCCGACTTCGGTCCAGACACCGTCAGCGCGCTGAGCGGTAATGGAGTTGACGGTCAGTTCACCGCCGGAAACGTTCAGGTCGCCGGTCAGAGCAAGAACGGATTCGTTGTTACCGGTGACGGTGACTTTACCGCCGGTGAGGGTAATGCCGCCGGCAACCTTCAGGATTTCAACGCCGGTGTAGCGGATATAAGCACGCTTGGCGCCGGTCCAGGTTTCGGGCTTGCCCTGTTCCCCGTCGGTGAGGGTCTGGGCATAGGTATATTCGGCATCGCCGTAGGTGGAATCGAGGGTAACGTTGGCAGCGTCGGCCACGGTGAAGCCCTTCAGAGCATGGAGGGCACGGGTCTTCGCCTCGGCATGAACCACAGCGTTGCCTGCGATATTGATATTGTTGGCGTAAAGGGCACGGTGGCCGATCTCCTTATCCGCAGCGGTGGGAGAACCGACAGCGTAAGCATTAACGTTGGCAGCACCATTGATATTGATGGTGTTGTTGGCCTTCACGACTTCCTTATTACCGGTCGCGGTCAGAGAGCCGCCGTTCAGATGCATGGAGCCCTGAGCGAAGAGGACTTCCGTAGTACCGGTCATGGTGACGGAGGCGTTGTCCTTGATGGTGATGTTACCCTGCGTACGGATAACGCGGTTGACCTCAGAGGTAACGGTAACCTGAACGTTATCCTGGAAGGTAATCCCCTTACCGTTGCCGGTATGGAAGAAGTCGGCCTTCGCAGTAGTACCGGTCAGAGAGAAATCACCGGACAGAACCAAATTACGGCCGGCGTAAACGGTATACTGGTTGGCGGGCTGAGTAATCGTCAGCGTCGCATTCGCGTCACCGGTGATGGTGGCGGTACCGTTGCGATCGTTCCCATTAAGATCCTGGAAGGAGAACTTATTCTTTACGCTATTGGCGCCGATCAAGGTAGCCTTGACGTCAGCGTCGGGAGCGTAAATACAAAAATCGTCGAGAACGACACCGTTCAGAACGACGTCCTGGGTCTTATCGTTGTAAGACACGGTACCGCCGTTGGCAACGGTGCGAACGGTGGCGGCGTCGTCGGCAGGATCGTCAAAGACGTAATACCGAACGCCGTTATCCGCATAGGAGACGTAGCCCTTGTTGTAAGCCGCAGCATCGTCGGTAGCGGCGATGGTGATGGGTTCGTCGGACAGGATCACGGCATCTTTTTCAAGGCCGTAGACGCTGTCGTTCACTTTATAGTTCGCGGAGAGAGGAACCGTATATTTATAGGTAGCTTTTCCGTTAGCGTCATAGGTGACGTCAACGAGGGCACTGTCGATGTTGGAGGCAGCGCCGAAGAAATCAGCGTTGGCAGCAACGCCATTATAATAGGTATACTGGGCGTCTTTGCCGAGGTATGCCCAATCGGGACGGGCAGTAGCCTGAATTCCACCGCCGTTATCGTTCCACTGACGGTCGTAACCGGCGTGGGTACCGTTCCAAGCGGGGGATTTGGTACGAACCAGGTTACCAATGAACTTGGCGTTGGTCACGTTGCCTTGAGCGTTGAAGCCGAGGCCGGCAACGTACTTACCGCCGACAATGTGGCCAAGAACGACACCGCCGGAGATGGTGAAGTTCTTCTTGAAGAGCCACTTGGAATCGGTCTGGCCGTCGTACGCGGGGCTGACAGTAGCATTGTTAATGTCGAAGACCATCGAACCGATGGCTTCCAGCTGACCGCCGGTCACGTGGAGACCGCCGTTCTCTCTCCAGTATTCAACCAGATCGAGTTCGTTGTTCGTAATATGAGTGGCAAGATGACTGCCTTCGATCTGGATCGCGGTGGGAGTACCCTTCAGGAAGACCTTCGCATTATCAGCGACACGGACTTCACCAACCTTCACAAGGATGGGGTGACGCTGATTCGCGGTATTAGCAATATCATAGGAAACTTTCGCATTGCCGGTGAAGTGGACAACGCCGTAGTTGACCCAAGTACCGTTCAGGCGAACGGAGCCGGTGGCGTTGTTGGTGGTCTTAACGGCCAGTTCGCCGCCGGAAACCTTCAGACCGACTCCATGGAAACGGTTATTGTTTGCAACGAAAATAACGTTTGCACAGTTTCCAGTGTAAGAAGCAGCGGTATAATCCAACAGAACCTTACCATTTTTAATGGTTACGGAGCCGTTGGCGCTGGTGATGAGGGATGCATCCCAACCGGCGATGATGGCCGCAGTAGCCTTCACCTTGACGGTGCCGGAGGTGTTGATAACGATACTATCACCTTCGGTCGCCATGGGGGCATTACAAACAAGCCCCGAACCGTTAACCAGATTCACGGAAAGATTGGCATCCTCCAGAACGCTGACGGTAGAGCCGGTTTCAGCGGCGCTGGTCACCTCGACAGCCGTGAGAGTGGTACCGGTGAGGTTGAGATTAACCTTACCGGAGAAAACGATACTACCGGAGTTATTCTCGATGAGGTTATTGCCGTAACTGGAACCAGTACCGTTTAGGTTGATACTGCCTTCACAGCCAACGATGATATCGTATCCCTTCCCCTTGGTATCGGCGTTGTTGCGGATGAGGAGCTTGTGATATCCGCTGCTCGAGTTGAGGGAGATTTTGCCCATCAGGATGATATCACCGTGATGGTTCTGGACGTTGGGGCTATTCAGAACCGCGCCGTCGGCAGAGGTGATGATCAGAGGGCTGCGCTTCTGTCCCATGGTACTCGTATCCTGCAGGGCAGAACCGGAGAAGGACACGTTCGCGGCAGCGCCGTTGTTGTTGATCTCAACCCAGAGACCGCCACCAACGGGGGTGATAGCCACCGAGGCAGAAGTACCGACGTTGGTAAGGGTCAGTTTCCCGTCCTTAACAGCGTAGGTGCCGCCTTCGGTGATAGAGCCGGTGCCGTCTGTGGTCAGATCGATCACCGTGCTACCGACCGTAACGGACGTAGCTTTTGCAATTTCGCTTGATCCCCAAAGGTTGGCCGCCTGGGTTTCCGCATAGGGCAGTTCTTCTGCGGAAGCAGAGAATGCAAAAATGCAGATCGCCACAGAAAGAGCCAGCACGATGGAAAGAATCAGTGCAAGTTTCTTTTTCATGGTATCTCTCCTTATGAAAATTCGGGGTAATATCCCCATACTATGGGAATATTTTATCATATATCGCGACGGATTGCAATAGTTTTTTGAAAAGTTCAAAATCTGTTTACGGTTAATTTCGTTTTTTGTCATAAAAATCGAATCCCGGTCACCGTCGGACAGAGGGACGGAGCCGGGAGGACAACAAGATATAGGGGAATTCGACAGAGGGAGACGGGGGCGGGCTACAAGATATGGGAAGGGGCGGGAAATCCGGTTATTTTTCCCCTTCGGCCTGGCGGCGGTATTCGGTGGGGGTGACGTGGTAATACTTCTGAAACATCCGATTAAAGGAGCGCAGATTATTGAAGCCGCAATCGAAGGCGATGCGGGTGACGGTGCCGTCGCCGTCCCGCAGGCGGGCGCAGGCGAGATTGAGGCGGTAGAGCATGAGAAAATCCAGGAAGGTGGAGCCGGTGATCTCTTTCATGCAATGGGCGAAATAATACTTGGAATAGCCGCAAAATTCCGAGATATCGTCGAGAGAGACGGGCTCGGCGTAATGCTCGGAAATATAGTCGTTCACGCTGCGCAAAAGCAGGGTGCGACTGGCGAGGCGCTGCTTTTCTTCCCCGTGGATGCGGGTATGCTCCAGACAGCGGAGGACGGCGAGGAAGATCTCGTAGCGGCACTTGCGCAGGGCCATATCCCGGCCGGGCTCGTTGGAATCAAACTCCCGCACCATCTGCAAAACGGGGGAAACGAGGGCGTCGTAGCCGGCGTCCCCGGCGGTAACCCGATTGGAGCAAAGGCGAAGGACGGAAAAATCCACCCGGTCGGTCTGCTTTGGCAGAATACGAAGGACCTTGACCACGTTCGGGGAAACGGTGGAAAGGGTGTGGATCTCGTCGGGCATGAAAACGAACATATCGCCGGGATTCAGCAGGTATTCCCCGGTCTCGTTGCCGGCGCGGACGGTACCGGAGACCACGTAGCCCACCTCGATCTCCTCGTGGATATGGGCGACGTAATTGACGTCGGTGCGGTGGAACACGGCGTAGGGAGCGTCGTCGGTGACACGGCGGCGAAATTCTTCAAAATAGATCTTGCTCATGGGGGGATCCTCCCGGTTTTCGGATTGATAGGCCTATTATAGCACATTTTGCCGAAAAAAGCAAGATGTGTCGCAAAAATCGGCAAGAATAGCATTTTATTTGGGGGACGGGCGTGGTATAATAAGCAAGGATCGAAGGGGCAAAAACCCTGGAATATCCGCAAAAATCGCTTATATCGTTCGTCCGAGATATACTCCAATGTCGAGGCCCCGTATTTGTCCGAATACGGGGCCTCGTCCTATTTAGAGACGGGGGGACGATCTCTCGCCGAAGGCGAACTTCACCGATAATAGGAGAACGGGAAGTATCCTTTGCACCGAAAGAACCCCATCCGTCAAAAATCTACGATTTTTGCCACCTTCCCCCTCGCATGGCGCTCCGGAGAAGGCAGGATTTTAGCGCACCGCTCTTGGATTTTGCGCAATGTTATCTGAAAACTTTAAAAATATCTTTTGCGCGGGAACAATCCCTTCCGTCAGACTTCGCCTGCCACCTCCCCTTGCTAAGGGGAGGCAAAACGATTACGCGTCAACTTAGATCTGCTCTTTGCCTGTTGGGAGATTTGATTAAGAAAATATGATAAACAGGAGAAAAACTGCCGATTCTTGTGAACCGGCAGTTTTCGTTTTATCGGGGATTTTATTCTTCGATCTTGGCCTTGCGGGTGTTGACGGCGTGGAAGAAGGCGGGGTCAAATTTAAAGCGGCGGTCGTAGGTAAGAAGGCCGTTGCATTCCTGTTCCACG
This sequence comes from Eubacteriales bacterium, assembly GCA_045543655.1. Classification (GTDB taxonomy): domain Bacteria; phylum Bacillota; class Clostridia; order Oscillospirales; family UBA644; genus RGIG995. Next base: position 9,801 of record JAZPXN010000038.1, on the reverse strand, counting down.
TCGGTAAGCTGGGTATAGCACAACGCCATGATATGCTCGTTATCGAGAAGGACGTCGGTGAGGCCTTTGTAGCGGGCCTTGAATTCGTCCTCGGTCTTCACCGATACGCCGTAGCCCCAGGAATCGGTGGGAGCGTCCATATCCCAGCGGATGCCGCCGTATTCGCTCATAAAGACGGGAGTGCCGTCGTAGACCTGGCGCCGGGGCTCTTTGCGATAAACCTGATCGGCCACGACGCCTTCGCCGATCTTCGCATAATAGGAGGCGAATTTTTCGGGATCCTGCTCGTAATCGTGAACGTCCCAGAGGCCGCAATGAACCACGTGATAATTGCCGCTGGTATCAATGCAGGGGCGGGTGGGATCGGTATATTTCGTGGCGCGGTAGATCATATCGATGACGTCGTCGCACTGAAGGGCGTTGGCCTCGTTGAGGGTATTCCAGGTCTCGTTAAAGGGGCACCAGCCGATGACGGAGGGGTGACAAAAATCCCGTTCCACCGACTCCAGCCATTCCCGGAGATAATGCTGAAGACAGCCGGGATCGGAGATGGAAATGCCCCAGGAGGGGTATTCGCCCCAAACCAGATATCCCAGACGGTCGGCCCAATAGAGATACCGGGGCTCGAAGACCTTTTGATGCATCCGGGCGCCGTTGAAGCCCAGCTTCTGGGAGGCCTCGATATCGAATTTCAGCGCGTCGTCGGAGGGCGCGGTGTAGATCCCGTCGGGGAAAAAGCCCTGATCGAGAATAAAGCGGCCAAAGAAGATTTTTCCGTTCAAGGTCATGCCTTTTTCGGTCAATCCCACCTCCCGGAGGCCGAAATAACCGGTGAAGGAATCGACGGTTTTTCCGCCCTTTTCAAGGCTTACGGAGAGATCGTAGAGGCGGCCGTTTCCGATTTCCCACAAATGCTTTTCCTTCAGAGGAACGGTAACGGTGGCGGTGCATCCGCTGACGGTGGCGGAAGCGCAACCCATTTCCTCGCCCCCGTAGGAGGCGCGGACGGAAAGAGCCGCTCCCATGGCGGCGCCGGTCACGGAAAACCGGAAGGTGGCGGTGCCTTCGGAGATATTGGGATAGACCCGATATTCCTCGATCCGGGCGGCGTCGACGGCTTCCATCCAGACGGTCTGCCAGATCCCGGTAGTACGGGTATAATAACAGCCGTAAGAGCCAAACCGGGCGGATTGCTTCCCGGCGGGCTGCTTCCGGGAGCGAACGTCGTCGGTGGCGGAAAGCACGATCACGTTTTCCCCTTCGACGAGGGCGTCGGTAATATCGAAGGAAAAGGGAGTATAGCCGCCCATATGGGTCCCGACCTTGGTCCCGTTAACGTAGACGGCGGCAAGATAGTCCACGGCGCCGAAGTGCAGAAGCACCCGTTTTCCGGCAAATTCCGCAGGCAGGGTGACGGCTTTGCGATACCAGACGCAATTCATAAAATCTTTATGCTCCACGCCGGAAAGCTTGCTTTCGGGGCAATAGGGGACGGTGATCGTCCCTTCGAGAGAGGAACGCTCCCAATATTTTTTCCATTCGCCCACCCGGGCGTCGTCGATCTCAAATTCCCATTGGCCGTTCAGACAAAGCCAATTCTCGCGAACCAGTTGGGGACGGGGGTATTCCTTGCGCAGGTCAACCATGATAAAATCTCCTTTTAGCGATATTACAGCGTCGGAATGACGATCCTTGCGGGATCGGTAGTATGGTATTGTACGTAAACGAATTTCGAATATATCTCACGCTCTTCCCCTTCCGTGACGGTCACATCATGGACGAAGTAAACGGTGGAAAGCTCCCCGTTGATCGTAAAGATGAGCTCCAGAATATAGCCGGTATAGGAGGCTTCCCCGGGGATTTCGGCAAATTCGGGCAGGACGGCCTGTCCGTAAGCGTCCCGGGCGGCGTCGGTCAGGGTCACGTGCAGCGTGAAGGAGCCGTCAAGAGCACGGATAAGTGAGGCAGAGGCAAATTCGGAGACGGGAACGCGGGCAAAATCCATCTTCAGCTCGTCCCAGCGGGCGGAAGCAGAAGCGGCGTCGATCGCCTCTTCCGTGGTGCCTTCCGGCAGGATGGTATAATACACGCCCTGCTGATAGGTATATTTCCGCAGAACGGGATCTCCCTCGCCCCAGACCTGATCGGAGATCTGAGCAAACCAGTCCCCGTTTTTCCGGGCGCCGGAGGAAATGCGCTCGCTCATCGGATCTCCGTCCCGGGAGAGGACGACGGAGGAGGAGACGGAAAAATTCTCCGCCTTCAGAGCTTTCTCGTATTCCGAAGTAAAGCGGGCAATGAGCTTTTCGTCGCTCTCTCCGGCCAAGGGTCCCTTCACGGGAGGCTCAACTCCGTCGGTGGGGGACGCAGGATTTCCGTTACACGCGGCAAAGGACAGCGCCAGCACCGGCAGAAGAAGCAATGCAAAAAGGGCTTTCAGTTTCATAACAACACCTCAGTCAGTTATAACATGGACGGCAGATAAAGTAAAGACGGAAAAAAGAACGGAAAGGTGAGAAATATCAATCTTCCCCGCGGAAAAGTGAGAAATGTCAACCTTCCTCCCCGTCGGGCTCCGATTCCGTGCCGGGAGCGGCGGGCGGCGCGAAGGGATCGGTATCCGGCGTCTCAAAGGCGTCGCCGCCGTCGGGGGCGGAAATGACGTTCTGCACGGGATCGGTGGAGGTGATGCGGAATTGGAACAAAACCTCCCCTTCGGTCTCGATGCCGTCGGCGGTCATTTTACAGTCGAAGCCCAGAGTCTGTCCGGTCAGCTTCCCTTCGGCAGAGAAGCAAAGGGTCAGATACAGATCGGTCACCCCGGAGAGCGTCACCGGAGGGGTTTCGTTGCCGGCGGCGGTGAGGGGACCCGTAATATCCGCAGAAGGTGCAACGTCGGCGGAAGGCTCGGAAAGAACCAGCAGATAGCTTCCGTCTTCACTGCGAAGCAGGTCCTTGCGCGCGAAATAATATTCCGACACCCGGCCGAATTGCGGATAACGCGCCGCAAAATAAGCGCTCACCGCGTCGGGCTCGGCAGAAACTTTGATTTTGTCGTGATGAAAATAGCATACCCCACCCACGTAAGTATAGGTCTCGGTCCGGGTGGATTCCCCTGCGGAAGCGGTTCGGGTCATCGTGCGGGCGGCACCGGTACTGCGCACCGACCCGGTCATGGAGGCAATCACCGAATCACCGCTCCGGTAAAGCCAGGAGACCTCGCCAATAAAGACGCCGGGCTCCTCGTAGGCCTCGTAATTGGCCAAAAGCGTGGCGGTCAGCTCCTGGTCGGACATGGCGGAAAGGTCTTTCCGAAGCGCTTCGTCTTCGTCGGGGGTCTCTCCGCAGGCGCCAAGAGAGAGGCAGAGCGCCACCGCCAGGAAAAGCAATAAAATTTTCTTGAAATTCATGATAATATCCCTCTTTCGTATTCGTCGTCAAGCAGTTCGATCAAATCTGCGATAGCCCCTTCCCGGAAATCGCAAAGCACCCTTTCCGCCACGTTGCGGGCGTCTTCAAGGGCGTTGGCGGGGGCAAAGGCACGGTCGGCCGTGCGGAGCATAGAAAGATCGTTTTCATAATCCCCGACGGCGATGGCCGTGCGGACGCGATCCCCTAAAAACTCTTTCAAAAACAGAAGCCCGCTTCCCTTACTGCCCCGGGGAGAAAGGAATTCCACCCCCGTATCCCAGCTGCGCACCACGGAATAGAGATCCGCAAAGGTGCTCCGGGCAAGGGATTGAAAGACCAAGGCCTCTTCCCCGTCTTGAAACCCGGCGCAGACGACCTTCAGAAGTTCGTCGCCGGAGCGGGAGGCAAAGGCTTCGGCCACCGCGCCGGAGGCCAGATGAACCCGCCCGTCGGGATAGCAAAGAGAGCAGCGAAAGCCCTCCACCTGCAGAGGAAGACGGTCCAACCACGCCAACAGCGCTCCGCTCTCCTCCAGGGGGACGGTGCGGAGCGTCCTCCGGCTTTCGGGATCGTAGACCCGGGCGCCGTTTTCCGTAATCATCGGTGCGTTGAGCCGGAAGGAGAAGGTTTTCTCGTATCCGGCGGAGCGGCCGGTGGACAAAGTAAAAAGACCGCCCTCGGACTGAAAATAACGGATTGCGTCCAGATTCCGTTGAGAAACCTGGGTTCCGGCGGCCAAGGTTCCGTCCACGTCGGAGCAGATCAGAATTCCGTCGAAGCGTCCCATTACGCCTTCCCTTCCGATATTTCCCGATCCAGGATTTCAATCAACTCGCCCACGGCCCCCGCAGAACAAGGGCACAGCACCGCAGGCCCGGCCGCCAGGACCTCCTCGCAGGCGTTGGCGGGCGTAAAGGCGCGGTCGGCCGTCCGGAGCATGGAAAGATCGTTTTCATAATCTCCGATGGCAATAAAGGTATGAATCTTCTCCCCCAAAATCGACCGCAGGCAGTTCAGGCAATTGCCCTTGCCGCCCAGAGGAGAAATAAATTCCACGCCGGTTTCCCAGCTGCGCCGGATATCGTACCGTTCCCCGAAGGTCTCCCGGGCGCAATCCCGAAAGGCGAGGGCATCCTCCGGAGAGGGAAAGCCGCCGCAGATGATCTGCAGAAGCTCCTGCCCTGCAGGATGGTCCAGAACCGTCTGAACCACCTTTCCGCTTTCGGCAATCACGGGGCCGTCGGTAAAGCGGAGCGCAACGTAAGAAACGTTTTGGCCGTCAATCCATTCCCACAGCGGACCGGAGCCGTCGAGGGGAAACTGCCACAGCGTGCGTCCCAGCGCGGGATCGTAGATCCGGGCGCCGTTTTCGGTAATCAAAGGTCCGTTGACCCGAACCGGGAGATCGTCCGAATACCCGGCGTAACGGCCGGTGGCCAGGGTAAAAATACCCCCTTCGGCCTGGAAATACCGGACGGCCTCCAGATTTCGCTCCGGCACGGCCTTCTTAAGGGCAAAGGTTCCGTCAATATCGGAGCAGATCAAAAATCCGTCGAAACGACCCATTATCCGTCCTCTTCTACGTCAAAATCTTCCACGGTGACGTTCTTCGGAACCTTCACGGGAGCAGACGAGGCGGGGCGGGAGACGGGGAACAAATTCCGCAGAGCGGCGTAAACGTTCTGCAATCCGTCCACCACGATGGAAATCCCGAGGATAATGATGGGCAGATAACCGGTAAAGGGATCGGCAATCATCAAAATGCCGAGGCCCATTACGATCACCGCCAGCACCATCAGCGCAATCCAGTCCCGGGCAAAGGCGGCGCGGGCTTCAAAGGCCCGCTTCAGCTTGACCACGCCGTCCAGAAGAACCAAAATGCCGATAAAGATGAAAATCAGATTGATCACTTCGTCCTTACGGAAAATAAGCACGAAGCCGATCATGGCAAAAAGAACGCCTACGATCAGAGAATCAACGAAGGAGGACTTCGCCGCAAAATAGTGGATCACCTTCCCCACGCCGAACACCAGAAGCAGAGCCCCGGCCACGTAGCAAAGGATTCCGGCAATCACGTCGGGGAACGCGATGCAGATCACGCCCAGAAGCACGGGAACCAGCGAAACGAGAAAATACGCCCAGCGAATTTTTTTCAGAATACTCATAAAAACGAACCTTCTTTCGGTCATTTATTGCTTATTGTCCTTGCGCATGGTGAGAGAAATGCGCTTTTTCGCCACGTCCACCGACAGCACCCGGACCTCTACCACGTCTCCTACCTTGACCACGTCGGAGGGGTGCTTGATATACCGGTCGGCCAGTTGAGAAATATGAACGAGTCCGTCCTGATGAACGCCGATATCCACGAAGGCGCCGAAATCGATGACGTTGCGGACGGTACCCTTCAGCACCATGCCCTCGGTCAGGTCGGACATATCCATCACGTCGCTACGCAGGAGGGGTGCGGGGAGATCGTCCCGGATATCCCGGCCGGGGCGGGCCAGCTCGGGGATCATATCGTTCAGAGTGGGCAGTCCCACGCCGATCGCCTCGGCGGCGGCCTTCCGGCCGAACTGATCGGCCCTGCCGGCAATCTCGGCGCGGACGGTTTCGGGGGCCGCGTCGGAAAGGTTCAGGATCTCCAGCAATTTTTTGGCGGCGGGATAAGATTCGGGATGGACGGCCGTATTGTCCAAGGGCTCCTTCCCGTGGGGGATGCGCAAAAAGCCGGCGCATTGCTCAAAGGCCTTGGCTCCCAGCTTTTTCACCTTCAGAAGCTCCTTACGGGAGGTAAAGCCCCCGGTCTCGTCCCGGTAGGCCACGATATTCTTGGCGATGCCGGAATTGATGCCGGCGATATAAGATAAAAGCGAGGGGGAGGCGGTATTCAGATCCACGCCCACGCTGTTGACGCAGTCCTCCACCACGCCGGTCAGAGTCTCGTCCAGCCGGGCAGGAGGCATATCGTGCTGATACTGTCCCACGCCGATGGCCTTGGGATCGATCTTGACCAATTCCGCCAAAGGATCCTGCAGACGGCGGGCAATGGACACGGCGGAACGGAGGGAAACGTCAAACTGGGGGAATTCCTCCGCCGCCAGCTTGGAAGCGGAATAGACCGAAGCCCCCGATTCGCTGACCACCATGTACGTCACCTTCCGGTTCGCCTTTTTGATGGTATCCGCAACGAAGATCTCCGCTTCCTTGGAAGCGGTTCCGTTGCCCACGGAGATGCAGTCGACCTTGTATTTATCGATCCATTGAAGCATCCTTGCGGCGGCCTCGGCGGTCTTGTTCTGGGGCGGGGTGGGATAGATGACCCCCGTATCCAGCACCATTCCGGTGGGATCCACCAGGGCGATCTTGCAGCCGGTACGGTAGGCCGGGTCGACGGCCAGCACCACCTTACCCTTGACGGGAGGCTGCATCAGCAGTTGCTTCAGATTCATGCCAAACATTTTGATGGCCTGCTCGGAGGCGGAGGCGAAGAGATCGGAACGGATCTCCCGCTCTACCGAGGGGAAGATCAGCCGATCCCAGGCGTCGGCGCAGGCGGCACGGACGAAATCGGCGGCGTAGCTGCCGGCCTTGACGAAGGTGGCCTCCATGAGATTGGAGACCTCGCCGCAGACGATCTTTACCTTCAGCTTATCCTCTTTTTCGCCCCGGTTCACGGCCAAAATGCGGTGAGAGGGGATCTTGCGGAGAGGCTCCTCGTAATCGTAATACAACCGATAGACCGTGTCTTCTTCGGTGGCGGCTTCGGAGCGGATCAGTCCCTCGGCCATGATCTTGGCCTTCACGTCCTTGCGGAAGCCCGGATCGTCGGAGACCGCCTCGGCAATGATGTCTGAAGCCCCGGCCAGAGCGTCTTCCGCCGTTTCCACGCCCTTTTCGGCGTCGACATACCCGGCGGCCTCGGCCAGCAGATCTCCGGTCTTTTCCTGCTCGAAAAGATGGAGCGCCAAAGGCTCCAGCCCCTTTTCCTTGGCGATGGTGGCGCGGGTGCGGCGCTTGGGCTTATAGGGGCGGTACAGATCCTCTACCTCGGCCAGCGTAACGGCGGCGTCGATGGCGGCCTTCAGCTCCTCGGTCAGCTTGCCCTGCTCCTCGATGGAGGCGCAGACCTCCTCCCGGCGCTTTTGCAGATTCCGCAGATATTGCAGGCGGTCGGCAAATTCCCGCAGCACCTGATCGTCGCAGGAGCCGGTCATTTCCTTGCGGTACCGGGCGATGAAGGGGATGGTGTTCCCGTCGTCGATGAGATTCACGATATTCCCCGCCAGATCCTCCCGGATCTTGAATTCGGCGGATAAGATTTTTACTTCTTCCATAAGGACCGTCCTTTCGGGCAAACAGATATAATACGCTTATTATATTATAGCATAAAATCCCCCCGCCGTCAAGCAAAGACACCGAATTTCCCCAAACCTGCCGGGCGTTTTATGAATTCTGCACAACTTCCCCCGCCCGCCTTCGTACAACCGTACCAATTGACAGAATCCCCCCGGCCGTGGTATAATAAAAGAAAGAATATCGAAAGGAGCCGGCCGCCGTGAAAATTCTGACCTTTTATCACCCCACCCCCGTGCGTTTTGCCCAGCTCCGACACTGCATCTTCCGGAATACCGCAGAAGCAAGCAATCAACGCACGTGAGGCAATCGGTCTTACGTGCGTACTTTTTTGACACCGCCCGAAAACGAAAGGACACGACTATGAAAAAGTATTTATCCCTCCTGCTTGCTCTTCTCTTTTCCGTTGGAATTCTTGCCGGGTGCGCACCGCAAAATCTCCTTGTAAACACAAATTCTACCGAAGATACGGGAATTTTTGATTCTTCCCAAACATCGCAGAATCATACGAACACCGTCAATCAAGTTCAAACCGGCCCGGATGGGGTTGAATCGACGTCAGAAAGACCGAGCTTTGAAAAGCGATATTGCGAAGTAACCATAGATCAGGATTTTAAAGACGACCGCGTTTACGTTGAAATGATGCCGTACACCTATCCTAAAAAGTACACGGTTGAAGACTTTGCGGAGATCGGATGCGTCGAAATTTTGAAGGAAAAAACCGTAAGCTATCGCCCTTCCGGGATCACGGAAAAAATTCCAAGAATGTATTACGAGTTAAAAATAGCAGAGCCGTCCAAAGAAAATATCATTAAGGCGGTTCACATCCTGGAAAAAAGGGAGGACGTTTTTTACGTAGAACCTGCATACAGAATCTACACGGACGCATTCCCGACTGATACAGAATATACGGAAGGGCGTCAGTGGGGAATTAACAAGATATCTCTACCATCCGCCTGGAATATCTCTACCGGGTCAAACACCGTGCGGATAGGGATTATTGATTCCGGAATAAAGCTTAACCACACCGACCTTGCCGGAAAAGTCAACACCCTCCTGAGCAAAAACTACAATCCGAATTTCTCCACACCGTTCCACGATGAAAGCGGCCATGGAACACACATCGCAGGAATCATCGGAGCTGCCGCAAATAACGGAGGAATGGTAGGGGTCTGTTGGAACATAGAAATTATTGTATTCAGAGTATCAACCGGTATGATCAACGGAGATGGGAGTGAAGAACTAGATTACGATTGGATCTGTGAGGCAGTTTTAGATGCTGAAGATCTTGGAGTCGACATTTTGAATTGCTCTTTCAGCGGACCGGGAAAACCGTCAGGCTTATGGGAGATCATGGAAGCTTTTTCCGGTCTGATCGTTTGTACTGCAGGTAATTTAAACAAAGACTGTGATAACAATTCGTACTACCCTGTAGGGTACCAGCTTAACAACATGATTTCGGTAGCAGCATCCAAAGAGACCGACGGAAAATGGGAGAATTCAAGTTACGGGAACACGACTGTCGATTTGTTCGCTCCAGGAGAAAACATTCGCAGTTGCAATCTGTCCGGAAGCTTCACCTATAAAAGCGGAACCTCCTTTGCGGCGCCATTCGTCACCGGCGTAGCGGCCTTAATCGCAGCAGTACGACCAAATTTGACCCCAGCAGGAATTAAATATCACATCGTAAATAACGTCGATTACGTTAGTGCTTTAAGCCCATACTGTTCCGCTGACGGTCGATTAAATGCTTATGCAGCGCTAACAGCCGCAACTACACCCATTCCACACTCGCACAGTTACACGGCAAACTACATTTCGATGAGCATGGCATATCACAAATCTTATTGTTCTTGCGGAGATTATCTCACAGAACATCACTCTTTCTCTACTTCGGGCTCCGTCCGATCCTGCACGAAATGCGGATATTCCATCGCCTTGAACAACACCGATCCGGAGATTGAGCTTCAATAACCCCGGGGCCGGGACGAAAGACGGCTTATTCCGTCCCGGCCGATCGTAAAGCCCGCCGAAAAA
>JAZPXN010000037.1:0-58307 GCA_045543655.1 Eubacteriales bacterium | reverse complement strand
GAATCGGAAGGCCTATATCATCGACCTTCCCGCCGCCGAAGAATTGCAAAAACGGGGAATGGACATAGGGCTGATCTCCATGGCACCCGCCGAACGGGGAGGTACGGAATATTTCGTGAAGGCCGACGATTCCGTCCGCATAGAAGACCGTTGCCGGGAGGGCTTCGTGAAAGCCGTTCTCTCCCCCGCCGCAACCGTGGAAAGCGGATTTGCCCCCGATATGCCCTCCTCCTACCGCTACCGGAATGAGGCCGGTGCGGAATTTCTCGTTTTTCTGTTCCGGGCCGATTTCATCAGCCACGTCCACGAGATCGCTTCGTCCTATTACCGGCAGGCCCAGATTGCGGACTTCTGCCGGGAAGCGGGGCATCTGCCGATCTTCTGCCCCAAGCATCCGGGGCTGTACCTGATCTGCAAAGAGACGGAGGATGCGTTGGCGGTGGCCTATTGCAATTACAGCGACGACCCCATCGAAAATCCCCTCTTTGAGACCGCCGTCCCCCTCGGCGACGGAATCACCCTCAGATGCGAAGGGAAATACGAAGAGGGAGGCTTCCGGCTGACCGGGATCCCCGCCCGCTCCTTCGGCGCCTTCCGATGCGTAAAAAAATAAGAACGATTTAAACCGATACGGAATATAAAAACGGGATCTTCTCCGCAAAATATCCCAATTTTATCCCTTTCCCGCCGCGAGAAGAAAACTCCGTTATAATATACCGTATCGGTATCTGTTTTTGAGTCGAAACGGCCTTTCTTCGCCGCCGGCGTTCTCCGAAACGACCGATTACGAAGGCACCGTTCGCCCAAAATTCCCAATTCCTTCGGGAAAACATTCCTGCAGTAATTTACAAAATGTTGAACAGTTTATAAAAGATGTGTGACCGACCTTTACTTTATATTAAAAATGTGTTATAATATGTTGGTATGTCCTATGCTTTAATATTTTTTCATTATAACAGGAGGTAAATCTCATCATGGCAAGAATGAAACAGTCCATGGATGGTAATACCGCTGCGGCGCACGTATCCTACGCGTTCACCGAAGTGGCTGCCATCTACCCCATCACTCCCTCTTCCGTTATGGCAGAGCTGACCGACTCCTGGTCCGCTACCGGTCTGAAGAACATTTTCGGTGACCAGGTCAAGGTCATGGAAATGCAGTCCGAAGCAGGTGCCGCCGGTACCGTTCACGGTTCCCTGGCCGCCGGTGCCCTGACCACCACCTTCACCGCGTCTCAGGGTCTTCTTCTGATGATCCCCAACATGTACAAGATCGCCGGTGAACTTTTGCCCAACGTCATTCACGTTTCCGCCCGCTGCGTTGCGTCCCACGCCCTGAACATTTTCGGCGACCATTCCGACGTTTACGCCTGCCGTCAGACCGGTTACGCTATGATGGCCGAAAGCAATCCTCAGGAAGTTATGGACCTGGGTGCCGTTGCTCACCTGTCCACCATCAAGGGCCGCGTTCCCTTCCTGAACTTCTTTGACGGCTTCCGTACCTCTCACGAGATCCAGAAGATCGAGGTCTGGGATTTCGACACCCTCGGCAAAATGGTGGACAAGGACGCCATCGCCGAATTCCGTGCCCGTGCCCTGAACCCCGAACATCCCGTTCTCCGCGGCTCCGCTGAAAACGGCGATATCTTCTTCCAGCACAGAGAAGCCTGCAACAAGTACTACGACGCTCTTCCCGCCATCGTGGAAGACTATATGAACAAGGTCAACGCCGAAATCGGCACCGACTACAAGCTGTTCAACTACTACGGCGCTCCCGACGCTGACCGCGTCATCATCGCCATGGGCTCCATCTGCGACGTGACCGAAGAAGTCGTTGACTATATGAACGCTCACGGCGAAAAGGTCGGTCTGGTCAAGGTTCGTCTGTACACACCCTTCGTTGCCTCCAAGCTGTCCGAAGCGATTCCCGCTTCCGTCAAGAAGATCGCCGTCCTCGACCGCACCAAGGAACCCGGCTCTCTGGGTGAACCTCTGTATCTGGACGTCGTTGCCGCCCTCACCACCGAAGGCCGCAACATTCCCGTTTACGGCGGCCGTTATGGTCTGGGCTCCAAGGACACGCCTCCCTCCAGCATTTTCGCCGTTTACGAAAACCTGGCCAAGGACGCTCCCAAGGCCAACTTCACCATCGGTATTATCGACGACGTGACCAACCTCTCTCTGGAAGAGCACGACTGCCCCGACACCGCTGCCGAGGGCACCATCTCCTGCAAGTTCTGGGGTCTGGGCGGCGACGGTACCGTCGGTGCCAACAAGAACTCCATCAAGATCATCGGTGACCACACCGATAAGTTCATTCAGGCGTACTTCCAGTACGACTCCAAGAAGACCGGCGGTGTCACCATTTCTCACCTGAGATTCGGCGATAAGAAGATCAAATCTCCTTATTATATCACCAAGGCCGACTTCGTCGCCTGCCACAACCCCTCCTATATGCTGAAGGGTTACAAGATCGTCAACGACGTTAAGCCCGGCGGTACCTTCCTTCTGAACTGCCAGTGGAACGCCGAAGAGCTGGAACAGCACCTCCCCGCCGAAGCGAAGCGTTATATTGCGGAAAACAACGTTAAGTTCTACACCGTGAACGCCATCGACAAGGCCCGTGAGATCGGTATGGGCAAGCGTACCAATACCATCCTCCAGTCCGCTTTCTTCGCTCTGGCCAAGATTCTTCCCATTGCCGAAGCCGTCGACTATATGAAATATATGGCGAAGAAGTCCTACCTGAAGAAGGGCGAAGCCATCGTTGAAATGAACTACAAGGCCATCGACGCCGGCGTTGACGCTATCGTTGAAGTTGCCGTTCCCGAAGCCTGGAAGACCATCGACGTGGCCGCTTCCGCCGAAAAGGCCGAAGGCCCCCGTCAGGATCTGGTTGACTTTGTCAACGACATCGTGATCCCCGTCAATAAGATGAACGGTGATTCTCTCCCCGTTTCCGCTTTCGAAAAGCACGTTGACGGTACCTTCCCCCAGGGTTCCTCCGCTTATGAAAAGCGCGGCGTTGCAGTTGACGTCCCCGAATGGATTCCCGAAAACTGCATTCAGTGTAACACCTGTGCCTTCGTCTGCCCCCACGCTACGATCCGTCCCTTCGCGCTGACGGAAGACGAAGCCGCCAAGGCTCCCGCCGCTACCAAGTTCTCCCCGAAGAACATCATCAAGACCGACTATAAGTTCACCATGGCCATCAGCCCTCTGGACTGCATGGGCTGTACCCTCTGCGTCAAGGTCTGCCCCGTGAATGCGAAGGCTGCCAAGGACGGCACCGATAAGTACGCTCTGAAGATGGTTTCTCAGGAAAGCCAGAAGGATCAGCAGGCTCCCTTCGATTGGGCCGTTGCCAACGTTGCCGAGAAGCCCGAGCTCTTCACCACCGCCAACGTTAAGGGCAGCCAGTTCAAGCAGCCCCTGCTTGAGTTCTCCGGCTCCTGCGCCGGCTGTGCCGAAACCTCTTACGCCCGTCTGATCACCCAGCTCTTCGGCGAACGGATGTATATCTCCAACGCCACCGGCTGTTCCTCCATCTGGGGCGGCTCCGCTCCCGCGACTCCCTACACCGTGAACAAGGAATCCGGTAAGGGTCCCGCCTGGGGCAACTCCCTGTTCGAAGATAACGCCGAACACGGTCTCGGTATTTATCTGGGCCAGAAGTCCATCCGCGAACGTCTGATCCGCAAGATCAACGAAATGATGGCTTCCGATAAGGCCTCCGCCGAATTCAAGGCTGCCGCCGAAGCCTTCCTTGCCACCAAGGAAGACGGCAAGGCCAACGGCGCCGCCACCGACGCTCTGATCGTTGAGCTGGAAAAGGCCGCCGCTGCCGGTTGCCCCGTGGCTCCCGAAATCCTGGCGGAAAAAGACTACCTCGCCAAGAAGTCCGTCTGGATCTTCGGTGGTGACGGTTGGGCTTACGACATCGGCTTCGGTGGTCTGGACCACGTCCTGGCCTCCGGTGAAGACGTCAACGTCATGGTCTTCGATACCGAAGTTTACTCCAACACCGGTGGACAGGCCTCCAAGGCTTCCAACATCGGTCAGGTTGCTCAGTTCGCCGCCGCCGGTAAGGCCATCGGCAAGAAGGATCTGGCTGCCATCGCCATGTCCTACGGCTACGTCTACGTTGCTCAGATCGCCATGGGTACTCCCCAGGCTATGGCTCAGACCCTGAAGGCTCTGGCAGAAGCCGAAGCTTATCACGGTCCTTCCCTGATCATCGGCTACGCTCCCTGTGAAATGCACAGCATTAAGGGCGGCATGGCCAACTGCCAGGACGAAATGAGAAAGGCTGTTGAAGCCGGTTACTGGAACACCTTCCGGTACAACCCCCTGCTGAAGGCCGAAGGCAAGAATCCCTTCATCCTCGACAGCAAGGCTCCCACCGCCGACTACGTGGAATTCATCAAGGGTGAAGCCCGCTACACTCGTCTGATGCAGCAGTTCCCCGACAGAGCCGAAACTCTGTTCGCCAAGGCTGCGGAAGTTGCCAAGGAACGCCGTGCGAAGCTGGAAGAAAAGGCCAACGGCTGATTCGATCCACTTCCAACGGAATAACGCAAAAACCGAGAGGAGACGCGAAAGCGTCTCCTCTTTTTTCACTCCAAACGCAATAAAAAGCTCCGGAGAAGACGGGAATCTCTCCGAAGCTTTTTCGCTATTTTGGGTTATCTTTATTTCTTTTTTCGCAGAAGCAAGATCACAGCCACGGCGGCGATGGCGACGACAACCACGCCCACACAGAGCCAGATCACCCAGCCGTATCCGGCGGCGGGAGCAGGGGTTTCATCGGTGGCGATGGGGGCGTCGGAGGAAGCGACGGGCTTGGAGGAGATCACGGAATCCGTGGTTTTCCCGGTGTCCGCATCGGTCTTCGTATCGGTGGCGGGAGCCTTGGCGCCGGCAGGATCAAGCATCGTCACCTTGGCGGAGGCGTGATCGGCAGTCAGTCCGTTCACCCCTTCGGAACAGAGAGCGTTGAAGATATATTCCGCCATCATGGACTGCAGCTCGTCGTTGGGATGAACGCCGTCGGCGTATTTGTCGGCGTTTTTCTTGGTCAGGGTGTTCAGGTCAATGATCTTCAGTTCCAGATCCTCCGCAATGGTCTTCTGGATGGGCAGGATCTTATTCTGAATGGTATTCCGCTGGCACCCGGTCTTGGCCTGGTCGGCCACGTAGGTGGTGTTGATGAGATAGACGGTGGGCTTGGATTCCAGCTTCACGTACTCCATGATCAGGGTCTGATAGTCCACCTCATAGCGATCCGCATCCCAGTTGGCGACCTTGGAATCGTTGGCACCAAGGCCGATGAGAACCACGTCGGGGTTGGATTTGAGGGAATCCCGATATTCCATAGATTCTTTGTAGGGCACGTCCCCGGACTTCTGGGCGGTAGTGGCGGATTTTCCGAAATTCTTGACGACGAAATTACCCACGCCGGAATCCTTCAAAAGGCCTTCCAGCACGGCAGGGAATGCGTCGGGGCCCTTCAGACCGCCGGTGGTCTGCATCCCTTCGGTAACGCTATCCCCCACGCAGGCAATGACGAATTCCTCTTCCGCCGCAAAGGCAGGGAATGCAAAGGCCGTCGCCAGCACGAGAACGAGACAGAAAACGAGACATCTTTTCATAGTCAAAACTCCTTATTATTGATAATCAAAATTGTAAACACGAAGCTTGTAATATGCATCTTTGGGGGCTTTCCGGGTGAGGCACTGATATTTTCCATTGCCCAGAGGAACGTAAACCTGCACGATATTGGTATCCCAATCCTGATAGACCTTCGTGTCCGCTTTGATAGCCGTGCAGGCAAAGACGCCGCTGGTGAAGTTGCCGCAACCGGGGATATAGGAGAAGGTGCGGCCAAGCTGAGCGCCGGGATAGCTGTAGGAAAAGGTTTTGGTATTCTTGTTGAAAGCAATCGCACCGGAAGAGCCGGTCAGAAGCAACTGGGAGGTGTTGCCGTAAACGGGAGCAAGATCGTGAAGCCCGGCGGCAGGCGTCGTATAGACCGCTTTTTCCGTCAAAGTGGGGGCCGCAGTGGTGCCGGTCACCGAAAATGCCCGGAGCTTCTGTCCCCCGGAGACCCAAAGGGTCTCGTATTTCGGATCCCACAAAACGCCGTGAACATCCAGCGTGCCGTTGTCGTTCCCGGCCAAGGTATAGGTCTTAGAAGCCTTGGTTTTTCCCGGAGGATAGATACTGACCTTACCGTCGGAGGAAGATCCGACGATGAAGGTGCCGTTGGGCAGCAGTTCCACGGAATGGGGATTGCTCCCCGTGTTATTGGCGGTCAGCAGAATCTTTTTCGTCTTCATGGAGACGATATAAGCCTTGGAGGGCGGTCCGCAGAAGATCAAAACATCCTCGCCGTAATATTCGCTGTGGCGGAATTTGATCCCCGCAATCCAGCCGTAATTCTGTCGGCCGGAGGTATTGTGCTTATATTCCCACACCACGGCCCGGTCGTTGGACCAATCCTCCACCGCAAGATCGCAGACGATAACGCGGCCGTTGATCTGGTCGCAGAGCCCCACGTAGTGATGGGCGGAGGTCAGAACCTCGTGAACGGTTTTTTCCGGCTCGGCGGGGGTGTCGTCCGTATCCGTCGTCCCGGAAGAGGTGTCCGTAGTGGTAGATATCACGGGAGGGGGCGCAAAGCCGGGGCCGCCGTCCGAAATATCCGTATTGCCGTCACCGGTTTCGTAGACGGGGCCGTCGGGAATATATTCGGAATCGTCCTCATCACCGTCAAAATCATCCTCGGGATCGGTGACCGGTTCATCCTCGGAGTCGGTGAGGGTAGCGTCTCCGTCGGTCAGGTCGGTATCGGTGACGTCGGAATCGGTGCTGACGTCATCGGTGGAGGCCGGAAGGTCGGAGGCGGAGTCCGAAAAGAAGTCGGACAAGATCTCCGTCCCGTCGGTCACGACGCTTCCGGACACGAAATCGGAGCGGTGGTCGTCGGAAGAGGCGCCGTCTCCCCCGCCGCTTCCGCCGCAAGCGGCGAAGCCAAAGAGAAGACACCCCACGAGGAGCAGGGTCAAGTATTTTCGAAGCATAACGAATCCCTCTGAAAATTCTTTTTTTCTATTATACCATAAATCCGGGGGAAATGCAAGAGGGAAATAAGGTTCACGGCGTAAACTTAAAAAAAATAAAAAGCCTCCGCCGCGATAAATCACGGCAGAGGCTTGCAATTCAAGGGAACGGTACTCAGTTGTTACCGCCGGCCATGGCAGCAACTTCGGCAGCAAAGTCATCCTTCTTCTTTTCGATACCTTCGCCTCTTTCAAAGCGAACGTAATCGACCAGGGAAGAACCCTTGGAAGAGATGAACTGAGCCACGGTCATGGTGTCGTCGGAGAAGTTGAATTCCTGTTCAAGCAGGCAGTTCTCGCTGTAGAACTTGCCGAGCTTCCCGGAAACGATCTTTTCCAGAACCTGAGCGGGCTTGTTGGCGAATTTGGGATCCTGCTGCATCTGGGCGATCATGATATTCTTTTCCCCGTCGATGACTTCAGCGGGAACGTTGTCCTTGCTGAGGTAGGGGGGATTCATGGAAGCGACCTGCATGCAGACGTACTTGCCGTCGGCAGCGTCGATGGGAGCAGCGAAGTTACAAATAACGCCGATGGTACCGCCGGTGTGCAGATAAACGGCAACGTTGCCCTCCATACGGGCAAAGCGGCGGACGGTCATATTTTCGCGGATCACGGCAACCAGATCGATACGGGCTTCTTCCACGGACTTGCCGTCCTTCAGCTCGGAAGCGTTCAGGGTTTCCAGATCAGCGGGGTTGTTCTTGGCAACGAGAGCGGCGATATCGTTGGCGAAGGCCTGGAAATCAGGATTCTTGGCAACGAAGTCAGTCTCACAGTTCACTTCAACGATCGCGGCGACCTTGCCGTCGTTGTAAACGCCGATGAAGCCTTCCGCGGCAACGCGGGAAGCCTTCTTGGCAGCGGTGGCCAGACCCTTTTCACGCAGGATCACAACGGCCTTATCCATATCACCGTCGGTTTCGACGAGGGCCTTTTTGCAATCCATCATGCCGGAACCGGTCATGTCGCGGAGAGCCTTAACCTGCTGAGCAGTAATAACAGCAGCCATTTTATTTTCCTCCTAATATACTGTAAGGTAGATTATTCTTCAACGGGAGCTTCGGCAGCTTCCTCGGCGGCGAACTGTTCGCCCTGCTTGCCTTCCAGAACGGCGTTAGCCATGGTGGAGGTGATCAGCTTGACGGCACGGATGGCGTCGTCGTTGCCGGGGATGACGTAGTCGATCTCGTCGGGATCGCAGTTGGTATCAACGATAGCGATGATGGGAATATTCAGCTTGCGGGCTTCGGCAACGGCGTTGTGCTCCTTCTTGGGGTCAACGATGAAGATAGCAGCGGGGAGCTTCTTCATTTCCTTGATGCCGCCCAGGTTCTTTTCAAGCTTTTCGGCTTCGATGGTCAGGTTGACAACTTCCTTCTTGGGAAGCTGATCGAAGGTGCCGTCTTCCGCCATCTTCTTCAGCTGATCCATTCTCTGGATGCGCTTCTTGATGGTGGTGAAGTTGGTCAGCATACCGCCGAGCCAACGGGCGTTGACGAAGTACATACCGACGCGTTCGGCTTCTTCCTTAATGGATTCCTGAGCCTGCTTCTTGGTGCCGACGAAAAGAATTTCGCCGCCCTGTTCGGTCACTTCGCGAACGAAGTTGTAAGCCTCTTCGACTTTTTTCACGGTTTTCTGGAGATCGATGATGTAGATCCCGTTCCGTTCGGTGAAGATGTACTCCGCCATTTTGGGGTTCCATCTCCGGGTCTGATGTCCGAAATGGACACCGGCTTCCAGCAGTTGTTTCATGGAAATAACAGCCATGATTTTTTCCTCCTTCGGTTGTTCACCGCCACAGCGCGCTCGTTTTGCAGATTCCCAGCGGAACCACCGGCAAACCAAACGCTGTGTGTGTAATAAAATAATAATATTCGCACGCCATGGGCGTACTGGAATAGTATACCATATTATAAAGAAAATTGCAAGGGGAAGAATGAGGCTTTTTTATGAACTTTTCAAAAATTTCCGCCCCTTCCAATCTGACAGGGGCGGAAAGTACTATCATAAGTCTGTCTCAAAGCAAAAAGAAACTTTCAAAGTAATAATTACTGCATTTCTACCTCAGGGACAATTCCGTTGGGCTCGATACAGGGATTTCCGGAACAATACCAGGATTGCGTTATTATTCGCCCGCAAATGCAGGTTTTCACCCAATAATGCAAATCACCGGAATGGTAATTGCGTTCACTGAAAGCACAATTCACTTCTATCTTCGCAGCACAGGTTGTACATCTTATTCTATGACGATTATTGGCAAGTTGAGAATACGCCTTTCCAAAAGAACCTTGATGGGTATGTGAACGTGTCATCACACTCATTCCATTTAAATCATTCTCATCAACTGATGAAGCCTGATTATATTTCCCAGCCGCCATAAGCGAACTCCCGCTTACTGAATGACTCAACCCATATACATGACCAATTTCATGAGCTAAAACAATCCTTTTTTTATCTTCAGCGCAGTCGTTCCACGTGCGAGTATTAATTGTTATTGTCCAACGGGTAACATGGTTTTCGGAATTAACCGAGTTCCTCACTGCATATGCGTATGCGTCGGAATCATTATCATAAAATGCGCGTATAACGTTGTTGGAAGATGCAACATAGACACACGTAATCGCACTTCCCCACACGCCAATTCCGCCATTGACATACGAAGAATAGGTACTTTGAACGGAGGAATCCGCATACCTGTAGGTTGTATACTTTTGCCCCATATGTTGGCGATGCGAATACATCTGCCAATCGGTATGGGTATCAGAGGAAAAACCATCTAAATCACAAGCGTAAGCAACAACTCCACTAAAAAAAAGACTTATAACTAATATTGCTGAAACTAAGATTTTAACCGTATTCCGACCTAACATATTATCATCTCCTTTATTCATTTATGATTCGAAATTTCTTGCTCAAACTGCTCACAAGAAGTTATGCGAAACGTTCGCAAAACGTTATAAACCATAGCGTCCGACTTTAATTTCTTCAAATTCAAAAGGAACTCAAAAATCCATTGAGGATCTGAATATCTTTCACAAACAGAGGAAATTAGGGGATTCTCCAAGGTGAAAGCATCAACCGAAATTTCATATATGAGAGCATAAGTCTCTTCCTCTGTCAAGGAAAGAGATTCTTCTATTGTAGGAACATCGGAAAACCATTCCTGAAACAGTGGAGGAACTATGTAAAAACCACCGATCTGTTCAAGCATGAGAGCATCATGACAGTATACCCGAAAATCCGTATAGGCGAATTGTTCCGTTGGATCCGTACCGTCTGTAATAGGCTCCATGCAGAACAGAAGAAGCTGTTTTCCTTCAGACAATACTGGTAGTCTTTCGTCATAGGTATGCTCATTATACGACACGCTTACCACGTATTCTTTTTGATCTGCAATGCGGAATAATTCACTTTCCCGCAAGACACGATGGACCTTTAACCGGAGAATCGTACGATACTGCACCATATTCTGACCATCATATTGAAATTCAACAAGAGCTGGGGTTGAATCCAATATTGTTGCCGTTAATATGATGGGACACCTATCATAAGCATACTCTAAGGAAATCTCAGGAAACGCATAATCAGTGACAGGATTCCCCTCCGGAGGAGCTAATCGTGTAACAACTACGTTTTCCGATTGATATATAATACCAGTCTCCTCTTGAACACAAGCTGAGACACACACCAATACCGAGAACAAAAGAAGAAGAATGTATATTGTTTTTTTCATAAAAATCTCCCTTCCTCAAATTCTAAACAAAAGGCACATAAACCGAATCTCTGCGGTTCATGTGCCTATGTTGCTGACCTTCATCGGAAGCCTCCCCGGAGAAAAGGCAAAGCAACCGGAATAAAGCCCAAACCGCTTTTTTCTGATAACAGAACTAATTTCCATGCCTATCATCTCCTCACAAGTTATCAGGAAGTTGTCAGTATTATTATAGCATACATTCTCATTTTTGTCAATATATAAAAACTAATTTAAATACTTTTATAATTTTCATTACTTTTTATCGTAAAAAGACACTCCTTTAAATTAGAAAACATTAAGGCTGCCGAGAATTCGGCAGCCTTGTTATTATAGAGCAATTTCCACCGCAAGGGCGTGACAGCCGGCGGGGAGGGTGACGGTGAGAGAGGGCAGGGCGGCGGCATACTTCACGTCGGCGTCGGTGAAGACCTTGCAGACCTTGGAGGAAGGCGTGCAGTATTTGGACAGATCCAAGGTCTTGACCGTCTCTTCCGGAAGGACGGAGCCGAAGACGCCGAGAAGAAGCTTTTTCGCTTCCTTATTATATAGGCCGAAGGTGGCAACGCCGGGGTCCAGCATCTGGAGCATTCCGTCGGGATAGACGGCGGAGGCGCCGCAAGTCCAGGTACGGACGGATTTGTAGAAATCCACCCCTTCCCTCAGCCGTGCCTTCCCGGCCCCGTCGGCCAGCTCGATATGCCCCGAAAGATAGAGGCATCCGAAGAGTCCGCCTGCCAGATTCCAGACCGTCCGGGCATCCTCGGTGGGGACCACGTCGGCAAGGGTCTTGCCGTCCTTTAAGGCGCCGGGATTCCGCAGGGGGTAGGGATAAGCCCACACGCCGGCCTTTTCCGGGGGCATTTGGGCGATGGTGCCTTGAATAATGGAGGGCATATTTTCGTAATCCATGTGATCGGTAATGCTCTGGAGAGCGAAATGGGACAGATGAAGATTGTCCGACCGCAGAGCCCCGCTGCCGCAATTTTCGATGATCAGACCGGGATGGCGGGCCAGGGTCTCGTCGATAAAGGACAAAAAGGCCTCGTCGTATTCCCGGGCACCCTCCTGAAGACATCCGCCGGCCATACCGTCACAGCCCGCATCCAGATTGGCGTTATAATCGTTCTTGAAATAGCCCACGCCCATGGCCACCAAAGCGTCGATCTGCTTGGTGAAATAGTCCCGGACGGCGGGGATGCGGAAATCGGGGAAATCCCGGTGAATCTTCACTCCGTGACGGGTCAGCAGATATTCGGGATGCTCCCGGAAGAAGGAAGCGCCCCCCAAAACGCACTCCAGCTCCAGCCAGAGACCGGGGATCATGCCGGAGGCTCTGATCTTATCGATAATTCCCTGCAGGCCTTCTTCCCCGAAGATCTCGTCCATCGGCGTCCAGTCGCCGCAGGAGCCGATTTTGGAATCGTGCCAATTTCCGAACCAGCCGGCGTCGATACAGAAAATCTCGACCCCTGCTTCCGCCGCCGCGGCGATAAGAGGCAGGAGCTTTTCCCGGGAGGGCTGAGCCCAGAGGCAGTTCATATAATCGTTGAAGCAGGCGGGGGCCACGCCCTTTTTCCATTGCACGAGGGAGGTTTTGCGCTTATATTCGATCATAGCGGCGACGGCTTCTTCAAAACCGCCCTCTACTGCGCCGTAGGCCACGGTCTGGGATTGATAGGTCTCGCCGTCCTTGAGAATCTTATGCCAGCCCGTGTGCTTTTCGTTGGCGGAAGAGGCGTAAACGTACAGCGTGTTTTTGGTATCCGAAGAGCCGATCTCCAGAATCCGCCCGGCGGAGGCTTCGGTCTCGAAGCAATAGGAACGGTTGTTTTCCTTATCGCAAAGGATAACCAAGGGATAGTTATACGCCGTCGTCCAGGTGCCCTGCGAGGTGATGCGGGCAGTGCCGAAGGTCAGAGGAAATGCGCCGAAATCGGACAGGGTCAGTTCCTGCCATTGCCCCTCGCCGCACCAGGTATTCCGGCAGACCCACACCGACATCCGGTTGATATCGTGCCACCAATTCCCTTCGGCCGTAAGATTGCGCAGATACAGGGACGAAACGCCGTTCAGAAGAATGGGTTCGCTTCCGTGGGCGGTGACGGCAGTGGAAACCCGGGAGATTTTATCGGTCACCCGTTCCTCCTTGACCGAGACGGCAAGAACGCTCTCCCCCTCCTGGGCGGGCAAGGTGTAATCCCGATACAGCAGATTGCCCTCGGTGCGCTCCCCCTCCGGGCGGGCGTTGCGCATATTCCGGTCGACCACGGCGCGCGCCCGGAAATAATCGTTGTTGATCTCTACGTTAAAATACAATTCAGCCATAACCGTACCTCCGGCCTTTTTGACCATTATAGCATACGAACCGATAAAAATCAATATTTTTCCCGCACAATGCAACATATTCCCAAGATTTTTGCAACAATACGACAGCGGAATGGCGGAGACGCAAAATCGAAATTGTGAAAAAATTGTTTCTTTTTGCGAAAAGGGGTTGCAAAACGGGACGAGATATGCTATAATAACCGTAATTTCATATTTTTCTACGTGAAGTTTGCAGAAAAAGCGGGGTTCCGCTGCCGAAGGAGTAACACTCTCAGGTTTCCGAAAGGATGAAGACTGTAAACGGATAGAACTTTGGAGAATCCCTTTCACGGGTGCCGAAGGTGCAAAGGCGGAAACGCTCAATCTCTCAGGCAAAAGGACAAAGTCACCATCCCTTTCTTTGGGGAAGTTTTTGTTTTTTTGCAGATTGCGTTTTTCGCAGTCTGCTTTTTTCGTTATTTATTTTTTTTATATTGGAGGAATACCATGTTAGACAAAATCACCGAGATCAACGGTTCGATCAACTCGTTCGTCTGGGGCATGCCCGGACTTCTGTTGCTGATCGGAACCGGGATTCTGATGACCTTCGTAACCAAATGGTTCCAGGTCAGCCACCTGAAGCACTGGTGGAAAAATACCATCGGCAGTATGTTCAAAAAGAACGTCATCGGCCATACCAAGGAAAAGGGCTCCATCTCCCCCTTCCAGGCCCTTTGTACCGCTCTTGCGGCCACCGTCGGCACCGGTAACATCGCCGGCGTTGCCGCAGCCATCGCCATCGGCGGCGCGGGCGCCGTGTTCTGGATGTGGATTGCCGCCTTCTTCGGCATGATGACCAACTATTCCGAAAACGTTCTGGGTATGTATTTCCGTCGCAAGAATCCTCTGGGCGAATGGTCCGGCGGTGCGATGTATTACCTGCAGGACGGACTCGGCAAAAAGAAGGGCTGCAAGTGGATCGGCCGCATCCTCGCCATCCTCTTCTCCATCTTCACCATGCTCGCGGCCTTCGGCATCGGCAGCATGGGGCAGGTCAACAAGATCGTCGCCAACGTGGTTTCCGCCTTTGATATCAAAGCGCTTTCCGACGTGGCCCTCTACTCCTCCGGAGACAGCACCATCACCCTCTATCATCTGATCATCGGTCTGGTGGTCATGGCGCTCACCGCCGCCATCACCCTGGGCGGTCTGAAGCGCATCGCCAGCGTGGCCGAAAAGATCGTCCCCGTTATGGTGGTTCTTTTCGTCGCCGGAAGCCTTGTGATCATCGGGATCAACTACGCCAACGTTCTTCCCGCCTTCAAGGCTATCTTCGTTAACGCCTTCTCCCCCGAAGCCTTCGTCGGCGGCGGGATCGGTGTCGTGATCAGCAAGGTCGTGACCCAGGGCTTCAAGCGGGGCGTCTTCTCCAACGAAGCCGGCCTCGGTTCCTCGGTTATGGTCCACTCCAACTCCACCGTCAAGGAGCCCGTCAAGCAGGGTATGTGGGGTATCTTCGAAGTATTTGCCGACACCATGATCGTCTGCACCATGACCGCTCTGGTGGTTCTGACCTCCGGCGGACTGAACGGCGGCGTATTCAACGCCCAGACCGGTGAGATCGCCGCAGGCTACACCGACGCTACCCTGGTAGGTGGCGCCTTCAACGAGGTCTTCGACTTCGGCATCGGCTTCGGTGAGAAATTCATCGCCGTGGCAATGTTCCTCTTCGCCTTCACCACCGTTCTCGGCTGGTCTCACTACGGCTGTAAGGCTTGGGAATATCTCTTTGGAGCAAAAACCTCCATCATCTTCCGTATCATCCACGTCATCACCGTAATCTTCGGCGCCATTTTGACCTCTTCTCTGGCCTGGGATCTGTCCGACACCTTCAACGGACTGATGATGATCCCCAACCTGATCGGCGTAGTCGTTCTCTTCCCCCTGGTCATGAAGATTACGAAAAACTACGTCAACCGCAAGATCAAAAACAAGGACGAAAAACCCGTTCTTTCCTACGATCCCGAGATTCAGGCGGCCCACGAGGCAACCCTGGCCAACGAGGAGTAAGGAATCCAATTTCCGAGTTTTTGAAGATTTTGTTTCTTTTTGTGAGAAATGTTGCTTTTTCACCGGAAATGTGCTATAATAGGATTACCCCTCTGACAAGCCGACACAATTGCCGGTGAAACAAGTTCCCTTTCTTACGAAGATTGAGTCCCTTCGTTTGATTCGGATACGCCCGTATGCATTACAGGATGCATACGGGCATTTTATTTTTTCGGTAAATACGAAAAACCGATCCGGAGTTTTCCGGATCGGTTGCTTTTTATATTTCGCTTATTTGCGGTTTTTTTCCACCATGGAAACCAGATATTTGCCCACGTCGGCCATGATTTTGGCCCCCACGGGGATAAAGCCCTCGTCCACGTCAAAAATAAACTGACCGTTGACCTCGTAGGTAAAATCACCCTTATAGTCGATCTCACCCAAGGCCTTGGTGATCTCCGCCCAGTTCAGCTTGCCCATATAGGGAAGCATATGCTGATCTCGGGTATAATCGTTATCGTGTACGTGCAAGGCCCCCAGCCGGTCGTGACCGAGAATACGGATCACGTCGGCGGCGGTATAATCGGAAATAGGCAGAGCCACGTGTCCCACGTCCAGGCAGGCGGTGATCCAGGGGCTGTTCAGAGTATCGATATAGCGAACGAATTCGTTCGGATCGGCACAGGCACTGGCCACGATGTAACGGCGCTCGGGATCACGCTGGAACATATTTTCCACACCGATTTTAACACCGTACTTTTCTCCGTAAGGGATCAGCCGGCGGTAATAGGCCATGTTCCGCTTGAACACCTCTTCCTCGTGCCCCCGGTAGACCGTGTGATGGAGGGGATGCACCACGCAAATTTCAGCGCCGAGGATTCCGGAGACCTCCAGACACCGGGCCATGCGGGGCATAATCACCGATTCGAAATATTCCTCGTCGTCCCATTGGGCGGCGGTGTAAGTAAAGGGAGCGTGGGTCTGAGTAATGGGAATCTGCTTTTCATCGCAGAGCGCCCGGAGCGCCTTGGCTCTTTCCAGATAGTCCGCCTGATTGAAGGGGGCGTCGTCGTCCACCATATCCATCAGAGAATAATCCATGGCTTCAAAGCCGGCGCTTTTGACGATATCGATGGAATCCGCATCGTTGTAGCGGCAACCGTAATTGCCCATATTGATCGAAAGTTTCATAGCCGTTCCTCCGAAATGATTATCTGAAAAAATTATAACACCATTTCGGACAAAATGCAATAGCGCCGGAGGTTTTTTCACAATTTTGTCAAAGGCGCAAAGAAAAAGGGAGAGGGCGCGAAGCCCTCTCCCGGAGTCTGAAGCAGATCAATAATTCTCTTTTTTGATTTCAAAATAGGCCTTGGGATGAGCGCAGACGGGGCACATCTCGGGAGCCTTTTTGCCGACGAGGATATGGCCGCAGTTGGAGCACTGCCACATGGTATCCCCTTCCCGGGAGAAGACGATTCCTTCCTCAATGTTGGCCAAAAGCTTGCGATAGCGTTCCTCATGCTCCTTTTCGATCTTCGCAACGCCCCGCATCAGACGGGCAACGTCGGCAAAGCCTTCTTCGTCCGCCTCTTTCGCCATCCGGGCGTACATATCGGTCCATTCGTAATTTTCACCGGTAGCAGCGTCCTTCAGGTTTTCTTCGGTTCCGGGAACGGCACCGTCGTGGAGAAGCTTAAACCAGAGCTTGGCGTGTTCCTTTTCGTTTTTGGCGGTCTCTTCGAAAAGATTGCCGATCTGAACGTAGCCGTCCTTCTTTGCCTTGGATGCGTAATAAAGGTACTTGGTGTGGGCCTGGGATTCACCGGCAAAGGCGTCTCTCAGATTCTGTTCAGTTTTGGTTCCTTTCAGTTCTTTCATGGGGAATACCTCCTAAATATAATTTATAGTTATTATTATAATCGAATGCAGAAAAGTTATTCAGTATGCGGAAGGATCACCGGGGTGTATGCGGCGCAAAAATCGGGGTCGGAAAATACTTTTTCAAGCCCTTCCCCGGCGGCAAGGATCTCCTTTTTCGCCTTGGGAAGGCCCTTGATCCGGTATTCCAACCGGGAAGCCACGGCCCGGTCTTCACTGCCCCAGGCGGCAGTCAAAGCCACGGGAGGATGGCTG
The DNA here is from genome assembly GCA_045543655.1 of Eubacteriales bacterium. Taxonomy (GTDB): domain Bacteria; phylum Bacillota; class Clostridia; order Oscillospirales; family UBA644; genus RGIG995. The sequence continues at coordinate 40,938 of JAZPXN010000037.1, read as the reverse complement.
CGGGTATATTTTGCGCACTTGGGATCGGCGGAAAAATGCTCCTTCATCCGGCGCTGAAGATCGGTGCAGATGCCGGCGTAAAGGGAATTCCCCGCACACCGCAGAAGATAAGTATAATACATTACAAAATCTTCAGATCGCCCAACAGCCATTGTCCGTCGGATAAGACGAAGGACAGGCGGTAGGCCGAAGGATACACGTGCTCCGTTTTCCCCCGGAAGACCACGTAATCGAAGCGAACGGTGCCGGCGAAGGTATTGTCGTCAGCCCGGATTACGTCGGAGACGGTCAGGTTACGGAATTCGTAACCGCTGTGGGTGGTGTACCAGCCGTTATAGAAGGTGCGGACCGATTCGTAAAAGGCGGTGCCCTTCAGCATTTTGGTCTTCAGACTGTTGAAGGTAGCGTCTTCGGAAATATAACGGGCGTAAAGCTTGGAAAAATCGACGATGGCGTTCTCGTAGACCGTCCGATCGGATTCCGCTACGGGAACGGTCAGCTCATAGCCGTCCTCCGTTTCGGTCACGGCGCAGACCGCATCTCCCACAACCCCGGAGATCTCCGGCGCATACAGATAGCCTTCCACGGTATAGGAAACCTTGGTGGGAACGGTAATATGCTCCGCAAGCCCCTTGAAATCCTCGTGGACCACGGCCTCGGCGGCGTTGGGGGGCTGAACCAGATCCCCGGCCTTGACCGTCACGAAGGAAGGAGCAACCACGGTAAAGGAGGGGGCGTAGGTCACCTCCGAAACCACCTTCCAGTTCCGGGCCTGTCCCGTTACGGGGATGAGGCGAACCGAGCCCATCGCCTTATTGCCGGCGTAGATGCGGTAAAGCTTCTCCCCTTCCACCTCTCCGTCCCGACCGGCAAAACGCAGGTCGGAAAAATCGGAGCCGAAGGTATCCTTCAGATAGCGGATATAGTCTTCTCTGGTATTCTTTTCATCGAAAACGAACCCGGAGGTATCGGTAGCGGTATCGTAATCCCCGGCGGCAAAGCGGTTGAAATATTCGGTGACGGCGCCGATCTCGGAGTTCGCCTCAAACTGCTCCATGCTTACCCAAAGACGGTCCAGCACCGCCCAGACGGCCACGGCACAGATCAGCGCCAACGCCAGAAGGACAAGCTTAAACCAATGTTTCTTCAGCATCCCTTATCCCTCCTTGGATTCCGGCATGACCACCACGGCGTCGGGCAATTTGCGGGAACCGTAGAGGGAGGCGGACACGTTCAGAATCTCACCGTGATACATCATCATACTGGATGAGCCGCCGTCCAGATTTGCGGCGTTGACCGCCCCGTAATCCAGCATGATCTGGGCGCAATCCTTATAAGAAGCCCCAAGACTGCTGGGCTGACGGCCGTCGATGACCAGCAGAAGAACCGCGCCGTCGGCACGCTGACCGATGACAGTGCGGGGATTCAGTCCCCCACCGTTGCCGGTGATATCCATCAGTTTTCCGTTGACGATAAAGACGGGACCGAAGGAAATGGCGTCCCGAAGGCCCCGGTCAAGAGCCTCCTGCCCGGTCATATTCCCGACCACCAGAACGTCGTTCTGATCGAAGCCGATGACGCTGGAGGTAGCGTGACGGGAGCCGTAAAGCAATTTAGAATCGTGAATAACGATGCCGATGGGCGTACCGCCGTTGCCAACGCCGCCCACGTCTTCAAATCCGCCGGCGTTAATGGCCGCAATGGCACCGGAATCGGCGTAAAATTCCTCCACCCGCTTGCCGGGACGGCCGTCGTAGACCGGAAGGGCCGCAACCTGCACCCGGGAGGGATCCCGGACGATCATCATCCGGCCCCGGAAGGTGGAGCCCAACACCTCTTCCACGGTGATATCGTTCTTCTCATCCTCGGGGAGGGGCTCGAAGGGCTGGGAGGGTTGGGTGACCTCGTCGGTCTCGATGACCGAATATTTGCGGAGGATGGCCTCCACCTCTTCATCGGAATAGTAAATATGGGCCACGAATTTTGCGGCGGACGTTTCCATCACCGTATTGACGAAAACTTCAGCAGCAGAGCCGGAGGGACCGCGGCAGATCACGGTGACCGCCCCCACCACGAGGACCACCACCGCCAGCAGTAGCACGCCGAGAACGGCGAAGACGCGGCCAACGATCAGCCCCACGACGCGGGATTTTTTCTTTTTTCCCCGGCGACCGCCGGAGCGTTTGGGAAGGCCTTCCGCTTTTGCAGCTCTGCGGACGGCTTCTTCGGTGCGAGCCATAACGATAAAACTCCTTCAGGGTATTTTAAACGGTATTATTTCTTGAAGACCCAATTGCGCTGGATGCGGAAGCTGATGCAGAACAGCAAAACGTCTACCGGCAGCTTGGCCACGGCAGAGGGGCATCCGGTGAGGGACAGCAGGTGAACCAGCCCCGCAGAGCAGAGCATCTGGATCACGCAAAGGATATAATAGCGCAGCATGGTTTTGCCCAGGCCGTCCCGGGAACGGAAGACCACCGTCCGGTTCAGGAAGAAATTTAAGAGGGAGGAAACGATCCGGGCCACGGCGGTAGCGATATAGATATTGACGTCTCCCCAGCCTCCGGCCACGGTGCCCAGAAGCCAGATCAGGAACGTGAACAGCCCCCAGTCCACCACGAAGGAAAAGATGGAGGAGGAGAGATATTTCAGAATCAGACCGTAAATGGAAACGGAATCCCGGAACACGCGGAAATGGGAGGATTTGTTCTCCTCGATATAAACCGTTTCGATGGGAACCTCCCGAATCTCCACCTCAGCCCGCTTGGTCTCCAGCAGCATATTGGTTTCAAATTCAAACCGTTCTCCCTTTACGTCCAGAAGATAGCGGCAGTATTCGGTGGAAATTCCCCGAAGCCCGGTCTGGGTATCGGTGACGGGAATGCCGCACAAAATTTTAAAAACGCCGGAGGTGATGTGATTGCCCATGCGGGAGCGGGCGGGAACGTGATCCCCCGTAAATACCCGGACGCCCAGCACCAGGTCCCGGGGATTCTCCTCCAGAGCCTTGGCGCAATTGACCACGTCGGGCATGGCGTGCTGACCGTCCCCGTCGAGGGTGACAACCCCCACGTGACCGTTCTCCAAGGACAGAAAATGATTGAAGGCCGTCTTCAGCGCCCGTCCCTTGCCCAGATTTTTTCCGTGACGCAGAAGGGTGCACTGGGGATGCTCCATGGCCCGGTCAAACCAGACGCGGCAATCGGCGCGGCTCCCGTCGTCTACGAGGATGATCGATTCAAAGCCGGCGGCAACGAGCCCCTCCACCACCCGGAGAAATTTCTCGTCGGGATTCAGGGAAGGTACGATAGCGGTTACGTTCATAAGTCACTCTTTCCCCCGGAAAAGACCGGGAATGTAAGAAGATAATACACCGATTATAATTATAACACATTTTTTATCATATTGCAAGAGCAAAATGCAAAAAATGTCAAATATAAGAAATCTTTAAGAATTGCCGGCATCGACGAAAAATATTTTCCATAGAACAACGATGCGGAGCGTTCCCTGTAAACGCTCCGCATCGTTGGATCGTGGATTGCTCCGCGATCAAGGTTGGTGGAATATATTATGTAAAAAGTGAAGGAGTGAGCATAAAAACGAGTTTTTTGCACAGGCAACGTCAACGCCTTGGCAAAACGCATGGGCAGTTTTCACAAAACAGACCCGCCACACGCGAAGACTATTATACACGAACCGGAGAGAAAAGTCAAGGGGGGATCCTCACTTTTTTTATGAACTTTTTGTGAACTCTCCTCAAGCGGCGTGATCGGCCTGATAGGAGTCCTCCAGAAAACCGGAGACTTTTTTCAAATACCCCTCCGCATCGAAGGCTCTTGCCCGGAGGTGACCGGCACCGGCGACCATCCAGACGGTCGTTTCGTTATCCACGGCGGCCAGCTTGGAAAGATGCTCCGCATCGGAAGAACCGAAGACCTCGTCGGACTCCCCCTGAATAAAGAGAACGTGCTTCCCGTTCAGGGCGTTGATGGGATCGGCCAGGGTCAATCCCTCGGTCTTCACCCCGGTCAGCAGGGGGAAAAGGGCCTTGACCGTACTGCGGAAGGGAGCAATATCCACCCCCGACCAATCGGGAAACCGTCCGTAGAAGACCGATTCAAATTCTTCGTAGCAGGAATCCAGAATCAACCCGTCCACCTCGACGCACTCGGCGGCGGCCACGGCGGCAGGATAGCAGGAAAAGCCGACGCCCTGCACCGCAAGGAAGGAGGACTTCGTCTCCTCAGCGGCATAGCGAACTACGGCCTTCAGCTCTTCGACCTTATCCAGGGTGAACACGTTCTTCGTACCGTCGGAGGAGCCGCTTCCCGTCCAGTCGAACAGAAAAACGTTATATCCGGCAGAGCAGAGATCCACGGCGTAATCCAACCCACCCAGGTCGAAATTCTCCCGGCTGCTATCGTAATTGGAGGCGATAACCACGGTTTTATCGGAATACTCGGTGGTATAGACCCATTCCTCCGCATCGGGAGGCACGGGAGTCTGGGCGGCAATCTTCCAGCCCCAGATCACGCCGCCGTCGGTCTCCAGCTCGAAGGAATAATAATCCAACCCGTAATCGGAGGGAAAGCTCTCCGGCGTCTTTTTCTCCGGATGTGCCCATCCGTAGATCGACACGGAGGCCCCGATCACGTCCAAAAGGATCAATGCGATCAGCAGAACGGCCAGGGCAATCAGGACCGTGATCCAAGGGCTTTTCTTCTTCGTCTCTTTTGCGGGAGAAGTGCTTTTTTTGCTCATAAATACCTCTTTTTTATCCATAAATACGGTTTTTCAAGGCGTCGAATTCTTCTTTCGTCGCTCCGCAGCGAACGTCCACGCTCATCGGGGTCAGAATCCCCTTTCCGCAGGCCGGCGCCTCGGCAACGGAGGTTCGCTGAAGAGGGAAATCCGCCAGCTGAGGGCCGGTGTGATCGGTTCCTCCGGCGAGATAGATCCGATGCTCTTTCGCAAATTTTCGGGCCTCGGCGGAATCGTAGCCGTCGATATCCGGATGATCGTATTCCACGCAGTTCAGCCCCATGGCCAAAAGCTCCGGCAAAAACCGGGTGGAGCCGTGGGGATGGGCAAGGCTTGCAACGCCGCCGGCGTTACGGATGAGGGAAATCATCTCTTCCGCCGTCCGCACGGTCGCCGTATTACGCACGCCGGTCTCAGCCCCCCGGAACAAGGGGATAAACCTCGGATAATATTCTTCCTGCTTCCAGCCCCGCCGCTTGACGAGGGAGGCGAAGATCTGCTCGTTGCAGAACCAGCACCGGGCGGGAGCATCGTCCAAAACCTCCTGCCAGGTCAGCCCTTCCAGCCGTCCGGCCGCGGTCATGGCGTCGAATTTTGCTTTCGTAGAGCAATAGGCGCTCTCTTCGTTCTCCTGCAGATATCGGGCAAAGGCCGGCTCGGTAATATCAAGACCGTACCCCACGATGTGATGGTTTTTCCCGCCGTAAGCGCCGCAGCATTCGATGCCGGGCAGATATTCCAGCCCGTGCAGGGCGGCGGCCCGTTCCATCGCTTCCCAGCCCAGGGCGGTATAATGATCGGTCAGCGAAAGGGCTCCGTAGCCCATCTCCTTGGCACGGCGGCACAGCTCGTCGGGCGTAAGCACGCCGTCGGAATAAACGGAATGCAGATGCAGGTTTGCGTATTTCAAAGCAAGACCCCCTTTCCGGATACAGATAAATTGTACCACATTCCGCAACGAAAGTCAATGGATTTTTCGTGGCAAAGCGAGCAAATGGGATTTCTCCGGGAAAAAAATGAAAAAATCCCGCAAAGCCCTTGCAATCGGAATAAAAATATGATATAATATATAATTATAATGAATTCGTGCCGTCTTTTTCAATACGGCTGCAGATCAAGGAGAACCTTATGAATCGCACCGATGCAAATCTCCGCATGGCGGAGCTGCTCTTCCCCCACATTACCAAGACCCCCGACGATTACGAGGCGCTGTATCCCAAACGGGATCTGCCCCAAGGGGCTATGGTTACCCGCATCGCCCCCTCTCCCACGGGTTTTATGCATTTTGGAAACCTCTACGGAGCGCTCATTGACGAGCGGCTGGCTCACCAGAGTGGCGGCGTATTTTATCTGCGCATCGAAAATACCGACGCAAAGCGGGAAGTGGAAGGGGCCGTGGACGTGATCCTTACCTCCCTGAACGCCTTCGGCCTGAACTTTGACGAAGGGGCCACCCGCGGCGAGGACAAGGGCACCTACGGACCTTACCGTCAAAGAGACCGGGCGGAGATCTACCAGACCGTCGCCAAGGATCTGGTGACGAAGGGACTTGCCTATCCCTGCTTTTGCACCGAAGAAGACCTGCAGGCCCTTCACGATAAGCAGGAAGCAGAGGGCGCCAATTACGGCTATTACGGCAAATGGGCCGTGCACGCGGATATTACCGTGGAAGAGGCGGAGGCCCTGATCAAGGAAGGGAAGCCCTACGTGGTACGCTTCCGTTCTCCCGGCAAGGAGGACGTCCGCATCAAATATAAGGATCTGGCCAAGGGCGAGATCGAAATGCCCGAAAACTGTACCGATATCGTGCTTCTGAAATCCGACGGGATCCCCACCTATCACTTTGCCCACGTGGTGGACGATCACTTCATGCGGACGACGCACGTGGTGCGGGGCGAAGAATGGCTCTCCACCTTCCCCTATCATCTGCAGATGTTCGATACCCTGGGATGGGAAAAGCCCGCCTATATCCACACCGCTCATATGCTGAAGCAGGACGGAACCTCCAAGCGGAAGCTTTCCAAGCGCAAGGACCCGGAGGCCCGGCTGACCTATTATCTGCAGGAGGGCTATCCCGCCGCCTGCGTCATCGAATACCTGATGACGGTGCTGAACTCCAACTTTGAGGAATGGCGCCGGAAGAATCCGGAAGCAGATCTGAACGAATTCCGCTTCAAGGCCGAAAAGATGGGCGTTTCCGGTGCGGTGTTCGATATCGAAAAGCTGAACGATATTTCCAAAAATCTCATTTCCAAAATGACCGGCGAGGAGGTCTACGAGGCCACCGCCGCCTGGGCGAAGGAATACAATCCCGACTTTTACGGTCTTCTCACCCGGGATCCCGCCTATTCCAAGGCCATCCTCTCCATCGGCCGGGGCGGCAAGAAGCCCCGCAAGGACTTCACCGTCTGGTCGGACGTTCCCTATTACATGGCCTTCTTCTTTGAAGAGACCTTCGAGACCGATTATCCCTTCCCCGAAACCATGTCCAAGGCCGATATCCGGCGGGTGCTGACCGAATATCCGGAAAACTATTACGATCCCGCCGACGATCAGCAGACCTGGTTCAACAAGGTCAAACAACTGACCGAAGCCATGGGGTACGCCACCGACATGAAGGCCTATAAGGCCGATCCCGACGCCTTCCCCGGAAGCGTTGCGGATATCAGCGCCGTTCTGCGGGTAGCCGTTACCGGCCGCACCGCCTCCCCCGATACCTATGCGGTCATGAATATTCTGGAACGGGAAACCGTTCTTGCCCGACTGAAGAAAGCGGCGGAAACGCTGTAAAAGCTGTAAAGAAGGAAGAAAGACGATGGAAGAAATTACCAACTTTATCGACGAGATCATCGCCGAGGATCTGCGGAACAAAGAGGTGGATCACGTCCACACCCGCTTCCCTCCCGAGCCCAACGGATACCTCCATATCGGTTCGGCCAAGGCCATCTGGATCAACCATTCCATGGCCAAGAAATACGGCGGGAAATTCAACCTCCGCCTGGACGATACCAACCCCGCAAAGGAAGATACGGAATACGTGGACGCCATCAAGGCCGATCTGGAATGGCTGGGAACGATCCCCGACGGCGGCATCTATTACGGCTCCGACTATTTTGACAAATGCTACGAATTCGCCATCCAGCTCATCAAGGAGGGAAAGGCCTACGTCTGCGACCTTTCCGCCGAGGAAATGCGGGAATACCGGGGCACCTTGACCGAGCCCGGCAAGGAATCCCCCTACCGCAACCGCTCCGTGGAGGAGAACCTGGATCTCTTCGAGCGGATGAAGAAGGGCGAATTTGCCGACGGCGCAAAGACCCTGCGGGCAAAGATCGATATGGCCTCCCCCAACATCAACCTGCGGGACCCCGCCATTTACCGCATCGTCCACACCTCCCATCACCGGCAGGGGGACAAATGGTGCATCTATCCCCTCTACGACTACGCCCATCCCATTCAGGACGCCATCGAAGGGATCACCCATTCCCTGTGCTCCATTGAATTTGAAAACCATCGGCCTCTGTACGATTGGGTCACGGAGAATATCTCCATCCGCCCCCGTCCCAAGCAGAGAGAATTTGCCCGTCTGAACCTGACCTATACCGTCATGAGCAAGCGCTTTTTGCGGGAATTGGTGGAGACCGGCCGGGTCGACGGCTGGGACGATCCCCGGATGCCCACGCTGTGCGGCCTTCGCCGCCGGGGCTATACCCCCTCTTCCATTCTGGAATTCGTGAAAAAAGCCGGCGTTGCCAAGGCCTATTCCATCGTGGATATCGGTCTTCTGGAGCATTGCATCCGCGCCGAGCTGAACGAAACCGCCCCCCGCCGGGTGGCGGTCATCGACCCCCTGAAGGTGACGGTGACCAATTATCCGGAGGACAAGACCGAATATTTCGAGCTGCCCAACAATCCCCAGGACGAGGCGGCGGGCACCCGCAAGGTTCCCTTCACCCGCACCGTCTACGTGGAGCGTAACGACTTTATGGAAGACGCCCCCGGCAAATTCCATCGCCTGAAGCCCGGCGGAGAGTGCCGTCTGATGGGCGCTTATATCGTCCGGTGCGACGAGGTCGTCAAGGACGAAAAGGGCAACGTCGTCGAGCTGAAATGCTCTGCCGACCTGGAGACCGGCTCCGGGATGCCTGCCGACGGCCGTAAGGTACGGGGGACCGTCCATTGGGTCTCCACCGAATACGCCGTGGATACGGAGATCCGGATGTACGACCGTCTCTTCACCCAGGAGAACGTCTTCGACCTGCCCGAGGGACAGACCTATATGGATCTGCTGAACACCGATTCCTTGACCGTGAAGAAAAACTGCAAGGTCGAGCCTGCCCTGGCGGTCGCCAAGCCCGGCGACCGCTTCCAGTTCGTCCGCAACGGCTATTTCTGCAAGGATATCCATTCCGACAACGTCTTTAACCTGATCGTCAATCTGAAGGACAGCTATAAGGCGTAAGAACCCCGCCGAATACGAATTGCAAAAGGTGTCTGTCAAAGCAAACGGCAGACGCCTTAATTGCATCCGAATTCCCAAGCGGGATTTCTTTCCGTTTCTCAATAAAAGGATCGTACCCCGCCGCTTTTCTTTGGTTACTTTCTTTTCTCGTGAAAAGAAAGTGACAACTCAACCAACGGTATGTTTACATTTCTCCCCGGGAATGCTATACTATTTACGAAAGGAGGATTCAACGTGGATCAGGCAAAAATCGGAAAATTCATTGCCGGGCGCCGGAAGGACGCAGGGCTGACCCAGATGCAGCTGGCCGAACGGCTGGGCGTCACCGACCGGGCGGTATCCAAATGGGAGCGGGGGCTGTCTCTGCCCGACGCCGCCATCATGCTGGATCTGTGCGGCATTCTCAAAATCACCGTAAACGACTTATTGACCGGGGAGGTAGTCAAAATGGAAAATTACAACGAAGAAATGGAAAAGAACCTGCTGGAAATGGCAAAACAAAAGGAGCGCTCCGATAAATATCTTCTGCGGCTGGAGATCGTGATGGGGTTCGCCTCCATCGCCGTCCTGCTGGGACTGTGCATCGTGGCAGCCTATGCGCCGATGGAGGATTGGCTGCGTATCGTGCTGATACTCATCGGCCTTGCGCCCCTTGTGATCGCCGCCCCCTTCATGCTCCGCATCGAGCAGACCGCCGGCTATTATCAATGCCGTCATTGCGGACACCGGTACGTGCCGAGCTACGGAAGCGTCTTTATGGCAATGCACGCCGGCCGCACCCGCTATATGAAATGCCCCGAATGCGGCAAATACACCTGGCAGAAAAAAGTCCTTTCCAAGGATGAATAACCCCTGAAAAAGCACGGGAGACCGATCCACTGCGGAACGGTCTCCCCTTTTTTTATGCAATTCCGTCAAAGCCGGACGCGGCATCCGTTGCGTCAGCCCCGGATCTCGCTCTCAATCGGTGAGAATCTTCCGGGCCAGGGCGTATTTCGCATCCCACGCCCGCAGTTTTTCTTCCGGAACGTCAACGCCGGCGTTGCGGGTGCGGTCGGAATTGTGCATTATGTATGCAACCAATGGAAAAATAAAGAGAGTTGGAAACGTCAACGTGGGCTCTTTGAAACTCAAAGGTCCGAGGCAGAATTCCAACTCTAACGTTATTGTATCACAAAAAAATAAAAATGTCAATACCAAAAAATCACTTTCCGCAAAAAAACGCCGTGGGGAAATATCCTCACGGCATTGTTCCGTTCCGGGCAAATTGGCTTTAACGCTGGGGTTTTCTCTTTCGTAATCTGTTTTGCTGCACGAGATTTAATCCGAGCAAAAAAACGATAATAGACACCGCGGAACCGGTTGCGACGTTCATCATACGGATTTCTGCTTCCGACATATACATTATATCGTAGACGTGTGAAATTTTCAATACGGACGGAACGATCTATCCGTTCCAAATTCACACGAAAAACGGGCATTCCGCAGTTGATTGCGGAATGCCCTTCCTTATTCCGGAAACGGGTTTCGCTTATTTGAAGTATCTGTTCAACAGACCTTCCAGACCGCGGCCGTGGCGGGCTTCGTCGCGGGCCATTTCATGGACGGTGTCGTGGATGGCGTCGAGGCCGTTCTTCTTGGCGCAGGAGGCCAGATCGAACTTACCGGCGGTAGCACCGTATTCGCAGTCCACTCTCCACTTCAGATTGTCTTTGGTGGTAGCCTTCATGTTGGGCTCCAGGTCTTCCCCGAGAAGCTCGGCAAACTTGGCGGCGTGCTCCGCTTCTTCGTAAGCGGCCTTTTCCCAATACAGACCCACTTCGGGATAGCCTTCCCGATGAGCGATGCGGGCCATGCACAGATACATACCGACTTCGGCACATTCGCCGTTGAAGTTGGCCATCAGCTGATCGAAGATGAATTTCTTATCTTCTTCGCTGATATCGGGGTTGTTCTTCACGGTCTTGCCGTAAACGCCGTATTCGTGTTCGGCGGCCAGCTTGGCGCCTTCTTCCATGACCTTGAATTTATCGGCGGGAACCTTGCACACCGGGCACTTTTCGGGAGCAGCATCGCCCTCGTGAACGTAACCGCAAACACCGCAAACAAACTTTTTCATAATTAAATACCTCCGTGATCGAATTTTGTTTTGTAATTTTTAGGAATGATTCTTAATCCTTGGCTATATTATAGCAAATCCGGCGGCGATTGTCAAGGGGGTATTTGTAAACTATTTGTAAAATCTTAAATTCTTCCCCCATTCGACGGAATCCGAAGGAGAAATGGATTACAATAGAGGCGAGGTGAAACCCTATGATAACGTATGAAAAATCGGAACGGATTCTGACCGTCTTCCCGGTGGGAGAAATTGACCATCACACGGCGGCGACGCTGCGCGGGGAGATCGACGAGGTCATCCGGAAATATTCGCCCCTCTGTCTGATTTTGGATTTTTCCCGGGTGGATTTTTGCGACAGCAGCGGCATTGCGGTGGTGCTGGGACGCTATCGGCTGATGCAGTCGTTGGGGGGAGAATTGGAGTTGACCGGACTTCCGGACAACGTAAGGCATATCTTTGAAATGGCGGATCTGAAAAAAATCGTCAAAATTTCGTGAAACCGGGAATATTTTCCCGCAAAACCGGGAATACTTTCCCCCGGAAAGGATGATATTACATATGAAAGAAACGAACCGGATGACCCTGCTGTTCGACGCCCGGTCGGTCAACGAAAGCTTTGCCCGGGTGACGGCGGCGGCCTTCCTATCCCAACTCGACCCCACTCTGCAGGAGATTGCGGAGATCAAGACCATCGTCTCGGAGGCGGTAACCAATTGCATCGTCCACGGATACGCAGACAAGCCCGGGGCGGTGCAGCTGAAGGTGCAGATCTACGAGGGGCGGAGAATCCGTATCACCGTCAAGGACAAGGGGAAGGGCATCGACGATATTCCCAAGGCCATGACCCCCTGCTTTACCACCGGAAACGAAGACCGGGCAGGGATGGGCTTTTCCATTATGCAGGGGTTCAGCGACAAGATCCGGGTGCGCTCCCGGCCGGGACGGGGCACGACGGTGGTGATGGAGAAAACCGTAGGCGACCGGGATGAACGAAAAAAGCTTTGACCTCTCTCCCCTTCCCGGAGAAACGAAAGCCCAGACCGAAGCCCGGCTGGCCGAGACCCATTCCCGGCTGGTCACGGCGTTGGCGGGGCGGTTCGTAGCCTCGGGGCAGGAATTTGAGGATCTTTATCAGGTAGGCATGATGGGGCTTTTGCGGGCGATCCGGAATTTTGACGCCGGCCGGGGGCTTTGCTTTTCCACCTACGCGGTGCCGGTGATCTTAGGGGAGACCCGCCGCTATCTGCGGGACGACGGCGCCGTTAAGGTGAGCCGGACGGTAAAAGAAAACTATTTCCGCATCCGCAGAGCCGAAACCGAGCTGAGCAACGAAACGGGCGCATCCCCCTCCCTCTCGGAGATCGGCGCCGCTACGGGCCTTTCCCGGGAAGAGATCCTGCAGGCGCTGGAAGGCGCCTCCCGCCCCATTTCTCTGGAAACGCCGGTGGGGGATGAGGGGAATCTGTCCCTGGGGGACACCGTACCGAAGACCGATCCCATTGATCCGATCGATCTTCTGACCCTGAAAGAAAGCATCTCCCGTCTGGGGCCCAAGGAGCGGCAGATCGTCACCCTTCGATTTTTCCACGCCCGCACCCAACAGCAGACCGCCGACGCACTGGGCATGACTCAGGTGCAGATTTCCCGTAAGGAGAAAAAAATTTTGCAGGCCCTGCGTCAAGATTTCGGCGTGGAGTCGGGGTAACCTTTTCCGGGGAGCACGTCCCGATTCCTAAAACAAAAAAAGCAAAGTGCGGCGAAGCTTCGTTCGTCGCACTTTCATTCTTACCTCTGCAATTCCTTACGGGTGGAAATCATGGGCGGCGCGGACCATGGCCAGATAGTTTTCCATGGGAATGAAATCCGCAATGCTGTTTCCGCTTCCCAGGGCGTATCCGCCCCGCTGTCGGCTCCGTTCCAGCATCGCGCTGCAACGGTCGTAGATTTCCTTCGGCGTTTTCGTCGTCAGATAATGGATATCGATGCCTCCGAGCACCGTAATTCTTCCGTTCAGATCCTCGTAAGCCTGCTCCACGGGAGTAATGTTATCCTCGTAGGAATGGCGGGCGTCGTACTGCATATCGTGGATAATATCTTCGATCACCTCGTCGTAATACCCGCAGGAATGGAGCAGACAGGGCTTATTGTGCCGGTGAACCGTTTCCACGATTTTTTTATGCCACGGAAAAAGGTACCGACGCATATCCTCCGGGCTCAGAAAGGTTTGGGTGTTGAACCCCCAATCGTCGTTGGAGGAAATCAATCCGACGGTATCGGCGCTTGCCGCATTGTCGTAATATTCCACGAAACGGGAGCCCACGCTGTCAAAAATTTCCTTGGTAAGGTCCGGGTCGTCCTGCAACAGGAAGCAGAGGTTTTCGTATCCAACGATGGAGATGACCGTTTCCAGAACGCCTCCCGGCCCCATTACCATCAGCTTCATTCCTTCGGGCAGAAAGGGCTTGATCTCTTCCAGGCGAGAATAGTCGCAGGCGCTCATATCCGGCCAGGGATACGCTTCAAAGGATTCCCAATCGTAGATGCAGGGCGGATGATTCAGAGACACGGTTTCCTTTTTCGGTGCGCCCGGCCCCTTGAACCCGAAATTTGCGGCGTGACACGTGGCGTAATCGTACCCTGCCGCCGCCATGGCTTCTACCGCCGTACGCATCCGCGTGAGAACCGTATTTTCGGAAAACCTCGTTTTTGCAAAAAGACGAAGATATTTTTCCGAGAGAAACAGCTCGAACAGGGTCCCCCGCGCAGGACGCTCTCCGCGCAGAACCTTTAACAGATTGTTTTCGAAATCAGGAGTTCGTTGAAACATAAAAAAATCCCCCTTTTTTGATATTATACACGAAACTCTATTGACTTTCAATGATATTTCATGATATAATATATACAATCGTTGCTATCTGGGAGGACGAGATGCAGGTATATCATGAAGCCGAAAGGACGTGCCTTTCGGAAAACCGGATTTTTTTTATGAAGAGCGTGACGGAATCCCCCGGAGAAATGGTTCCGTTTCATTGGCACAATTCCTATGAGATCCTCTTCGTGCGGCGGGGGACGTGCGAGCAACGGATCAATGCGAAAGTCTTTCAATGCAAGCCCGGATGCGTGGTTTTGATCTGTCCCGGGGATATTCACGCCACCCATGCAACCGCAACGGGAGGCTGCGAGATCGACGTGCTTCAATTTTCGGAGGAGTATTTTGGGGAACGGCGGTTCCTTCTCCGGGAATTGACCTCCGTGACCGCCGACCTTCCCCGGGACGGAACCTTTCCTCTGTTTGACGTTTTATGCAAGAACGCAGAGGCAAACGAGGGTGGGAGAATGCTGGTTCTATCGGGCGCCCTCTTCCTGCTGTGCGGACTTCTGGCAGACCGGTGCGGTCAAGGGGAGGCGACGACCGCAAAAACCCCCTTCGTGCAGGCGGTGAGCAAATATCTGTACGACGCAGAGATCCTTGGTCTGCAGGAGGTGGCGAAGATCTTCGGATATTCTACGGCTCACTTCAGCCGGAAATTCCATCGGGAATTCGGCGTCACCTATCAGTATTATTGCGACCGAATAAAAATGCAACGGTTTCTGGATCATCTTGAACGGGAAGACACCTCGCTGGAGGCCGTTGCGGAGCGGCTGGGCTACAGCAACGCCTGCAGCTTCGTCCGGGCCTTTAAGCGAATCTACGGCATCACCCCGGGCGCCTACCGAAAGCTGAAAAACGGGGGGATCTGACGACCGCCGTTACCGTATTATATATAAGGAACGCAAGCAAAAAAAACGAACGGGAAGGATTTCATTGCTGAAGTCCGTCCCGTTTCCGTTTTTTCTTCGGTCGTTACAGATCGTCTACGTCCTGCACCGGGGCTTCGCCGTCCCGGGTCACGCCGGTATAGCTTCCGTCCACGTCGGACCGGATCCCGTCATCACGGGTTTTCCGGAAGGATCGGGCCAATACCACGGGGTCGATCTTTCCCACCGCCTTCGGCGGGGCCGAAGCGTTCTTTTTCCGTTCCATCTGCATCACCGGATATAGTTTGCGCCGGCACAAACGCTTTATTGCAGGAAAAAAGCGGAAATTGCGTCAAAAAAAGCCGCCGGGCGTTCCTTCCGGCGGCTTTCCGTTTTTCGTTTTTTTACAGATCTACGAAGATCTTCTTTTCGGCGGATTCCTTGGCGGCAAGGCACATTTCCGCGCTGAGAATTCCCTGAGATAAGGGAGAATGGGAAACGTCGGTTCCCATCATGACGTCAATAAAGTTTTTGGCAAGCTTCCGGTCGCCGCCGCTGTGAGACCCGGAAGAATCGATGACGATACTGTCCACCCGGTCAGACGTATGATCCACGAAGCGGACGGTTTTGGTGTTAAAATCAAATTCCACCGTGCCTTTGTATCCGATCAGCCGAGCCCCCCGGCTCCCGGCGGATTTCCGGGCCACGAAATTCTGGGTATAGACCACGTGAAGGCCGTCCTCGTACTGAAGCATCACCGTGGCACTGTCGTGGTTGCCCGTATCGGTGGCAAAGCAGCATTCGTAATGATCCTGCACGTATTTGGGATCGTAAACGGCGAGATTGAACTGACTTTCCGGACAGGTGAGGCGTTCGTCACACTCCTTGCACCGCTTTCCCGCCGGACGGTCTCCCCGGAACACCTGCTTGGATTCCATGGCGCAGACCGTTTTGGGAGCAGAGCGGCCGATCATATAATTGATATAATCCAGATCGTGGGTGGCTTTCTGCAGGAACAGCCCGCCGGTAATCGACTCGTCCCGATACCAGTTATGATAATAGCCCCGGGCGTAGTTGACGTTGTTCCAGGCCTGAACCTGAGACAAAACCCCCAGCTCGCCCCGGTCGTAATATCCCTTGGCCACCTCCACCAGTTGGGCCAGCCGCAGAGGAAAGGAAACCACGGTCTTTTCCTCCATATGGGGGACGGTCTTCAGCTTTTCCGCCTCTTCCCGGGTGATAGCCACGGGCTTTTCCAGATACAGCGGCAAGCCGTATTCCGCCACGAGCAGGGCCAGCTCCGTATGCAGGTTGCACCGGGTGGCAAGGATCACGCCGTCCAGCGCTTCCTTCTCCAGCATCTCCCGGGGGTCGGTATACCACCGGCAGGCGGCGTAATCTTCCCCGTGGGCTTGCTTCAACTCCTCAGCCCGGGGGTCGGCCACCGCCGCAAGGGTGCAAAGACCAAAGGGGGCAATGCTTTTCCCCCATACCGAATGGGCCCGTTTTCCAAATCCGATGATGCCGATCTTCAGCATAACGCATCCTCCCGCATTTTTTCTTCATTATATCATATCCCACCGCCGGACTCCATGGCTTTTTCGGCTGACCGACAGCGGGATCGTGCTATTTTTCCAAAAATTCCGTCATATTGCGGGCGTAGCGGTCTGCAAGGGCAAGGATCTTCTCCCGGTCCTTCCGGGAGCATCGCTCACTCACCGCATAGACGGTCATACCCATTCCCTTGGCGGTGGTCATGCTGTATAACGCATCCTCAAACAACACCGTATTTTCCGGCGTTGCCCCCATGGCATTCAGGCAATATTCGAAGGAGCCGGGCTTGCTTTTCGAAACGCCGATCTCCCAGGCGGAGAAAACGAAATCGAAAAGATCCTCCGCTTCCAACCGGCGAAGGCCGTGACGAATCAGCTCCGTGGGCGTGGCCGACAGAATCGCCAGCGTCACCCCCTGCCCTTTCAGCGCCCGCAGGTACTCCTCTGCGCCGGGCTTGAAAAAGACTTCGTTTTGATAAAACCGATCCATATAGGGAAAAAATTCCGAATAGTGACCGTATAACGGCGGAAGACCGTATCGGCGGCAGTACTCTTCGTGCCGCTCCAGCCAATCGATATCCAACAATTCCTCAATTTCTTCCTCCGGAACGGTGATGCCGTACCGCTCCTTCATCACCCGGGGGAGCATGGTCTGCCACGCCCATTGGGAATCCACCAGAGTTCCGTCAAAATCGAAGAGGGCGAATTGAAATTGCTCCATTATTCCATGAACTCCCGGAAGTCTTCACAATACTTGTCCGCAAGGGCAATAATCGCGTCCTTCTCAGGCTCAAAGCAGCCTTCGGCAACGGCATAGACCGTGATCCCAAGGGATTTTGCGGTCTTCATGCTGTAAAGAGCGTCCTCTACCATCACGCAGTTTTCCGGCGCCGCGCCCATTTTCTGCAGGCAATGGAGGTAAGATTCCGGCTTTCCCTTGCCCACGCCGATCTCCGTGGCGGAAAAAATATAATCGAAGATCTCCGTCACCCCAAGAGATTCCGTACCGATCTGCAGGGATGCCTTCCGGGTGGCGGAAAAGAGCGCCAGGGTCTTGCCCTGGGACTTCAGGTATTTCAGATACTCCAAAGCCCCCGGCTTAAGGCGGTTGGCCGTACGGTAATAATTTTCCAGGCAGGCCATCTTTTCCTCGAAGGTGGGAGCGTCCTCCTCCGAAAGACCGAATTCCTCCTTCAGATACTGCCAACGCACGTCCGCCGGCATAAACTTGCAGCGGGCAAAATTCTCCTCCGTCACCGGAACCCCCCGATCCAGCAAAACCTGCGGAATCAGCCGCCGCCAATACCATTGGGAATCGGAGACCGTCCCGTCGAAATCAAAAATATAGTGAGTCTTCGTATTCATTCCCTATCACCGACCTGCGCTTCGTATTCTTCCAGAATCGAAAAAAGCTCTTCTCCCGACCGGGAGGCAAAGATCCGATTCTTATATTTTGCATTGTCCCGAAGGCCCTTCATGCACCACACCACCTGCTTTTTCGCTTCGGCGGCGGCCAGGACCTCCGGCTTATATTCAAACATTTTTTCCGCAATCCTCCGCCCCATCCGGAGGCGCTGAAGGGGCGACGGGACGTCGTAGGTCCCGGTCTCCCGCAGCTGACGGATCTGGGAAAAGAGGAACGGATTTCCCAAAGCGCCCCGAGCCACCGTCACGTGATCGCAGCCGGTGGTATCAAACATCCTGACCGCATCCTCGGGGGTAAAAATATCCCCGTTTCCCATGACCGGAATGCGGACGGCCTGCTTGACCCGCCCAATGGCCGCCCAATCGGCCTTCCCGGAATACATCTGGGAGCGGGTGCGGGCGTGAAGGCAGATGGCGGTTGCCCCGGCAGCCTCACACATTTTTGCGAACTCCACCGAAATATCGCTTTCGAAGCCCAAACGGAATTTCACCGTCAGAGGGGTCTTCCCCGCCGCCTTTACCGCGGCCCGGATCACTCCCTCCGCCTTGGCGGGATCCTTCATCAAAGCGCTTCCGTCACCGTTTTTGACGATCTTCGGCACGGGACAGCCCATATTCAGATCGATCCATTGGGGGTGATAAGTCAGGGCGTGGGTCACCCCGTAGGCCACGATCTCAGCCTCTGATCCGAACAGCTGAATGCCGCAAGGCTCTTCCTTTTCACCGAAATACAAAAGATCGGCGGTTTTTTTATCCTTATACCAAATTCCTTTGGCACTGACCATTTCGGTGCAGACCCCATCGGCGCCCGCTTCCCGGCAGATCTCCCGGAAGGCCCGGTCGGTCACCCCCGCAAGGGGCGCTAGGAAGACCTTGCCCGGCTGATTAAAGTCCATAATTATAAAGTACACTCCCGTTTTTTCATGCCCCCATTGTACCACATCCCGGCCGAAATGTCAAGTAAAAACGGGAAAAAAAGCGAAGAGAGGGGAGTGATTGCAAATTGTCCTTTTTATCGGACAAAGAAAGCCGTATAATAAGGCCAAGAGGTGAAAATTATGTTTAAATTCTGGAAAAACGTGACCGATCTGCGGAAGACCTCCGCAACCCTTTCCGGGGGATGCTACTCCCGGGATTACGCCTATAAAAACCTCCCCGTGGCCATGACCCGCAGGGTCTGCGACAACGGCCTGTGGATTCCCGAGCCCGTGGAAGTGGCTTTGGGCGACGACGGCGCGGTGGTCTGCCGAAGCAAGGGCGCAGGCGCCGCCTTCGGGGAGAACCGGGAAACCTTTGAGACCTCTGCAGGTCTTTTTACCTCCCGCAATCACGGGCGCTTCGGTGGGCGGCTGATCACCCCAAAAGGACGGATCTACGGCAATTTCGTAGAGGTTTTCGAATGCGGCGGGAAGATCTACGCCGTGGATTCCCACGAAGGAAACGGGGCGACCCATCTGAAAATCTGCAAATTCAACCGGGGGCTGAAGCCCGTAAGGATCTTCGAATCCAAGGGGCCGCAGAATCGTCTTCTGGACGAGGAAATCGCGTTCAAGGCCCTGTATCTCCGGGACGACCGGGCCTATCTTCTGGCCTCCGGTACCGTCCGGCGGAAGACGAAAAATCGCCCCTGCGAAGCCTTACCCCGCTCCTATCTGCTGGAAATCCGCAAGGGGCAGATCGAGGAAAAGGCCGTCTTCGACCGGGAATTTCCGCTGGTGAACAATATGGTGATCCGCAACGGGAAAATGTTCCTCGGCATGGATAAGACCGTTGCCGTGGCGGACCTTGAAACCGGATCGGTCACCGCCTATACTCCCCTCGGCGTGGAGGCGGAATTCAATATCCTGCGCACAAACTGCGAAAAAACCGCCTGAAAAACGGAAAAAACGGATCCCGCCACCCGTCGGCAGGATCCGCTTTTTTGATTCACGCCACGGGCACGGTAAGAAAGATCTCCCACTCCTTGGTACAGACCGCCCGGATTTCCCCGGAGGGCAAGGGCACGGTCACCGCCCGGTCGGGCAGACATCGCCCCGTGGCCACCGCCGCGACAAGGCCGGCGCAGAGATCGTCTCCCCGGACTCCGCCTCCCGATCGGTGGAAGACCCGGAGGCGTAATTCCCCCTCTCCCCGGACGTGGGCGAAAACGACCTCCGCTCCTTGGGCAAAGACCGACGCCCCGGAAATCTCCCGCCCTTGCCCCAGCAAAGCGCAATCCCCCGCCGTCTCAAGAAAAACCACGGCGTAGGGAGTGCGAAAACGCAGAGCGGTCAGCCGAAAGGGCTTGATGCCCGGCAGGGTCAAAGCATCGTTTATCAGCGGTTTTTCAAACCGTAACGGTATATTTTTGGGAGAAAAATCCGCCTTCCCCACCTGCACCGTCACCGCCGTGACCGTCTCCCTGCAGGTGGAGCAAAGCAACAGCCGATCCACCCCCGCCACGGAATCGAAGATCCGCATTGGCAGATCCCGTACCCCTTGATCCCAAAGGATTTTCCCGGCACAGCAGAGAACCTCTGCCGGTGCCTCAACTGCCCCGGATTCATCGAAGCACCGCAGAACGTGCCGCCCCTCTTCTTCGTTGATTTCCGCCGAATATCCGGTATAATTTCCGGGTCTTTTCCCAAAATAGACTTCTCCCAGCCCGCACCGTACCTTTTCCGCCAGATTTGCAACCATAACCATCGCTCCTTTCCTGATACCAGTATATCGGAGCCACGGCACAAAAAAGACCTCCCCGCAGGAAGGTCTTAAAATATTCGATTTTCCGTCAGCGCTGCATCAGCCGGGCGACTTCTTCCTCCGTCAGTTCCCGGAAATCTCCGGGGGCAAGGGAGGGGTCGAGGGCAAGACCGCCCACCGATTCCCGGTGCAGGGCGGTGACGTGATTGGAAACGGCGGCAAACATCCGCTTGACCTGATGATATTTCCCCTCGCTCAGGGTGATCCTGCAAAGCGTATCGGATTGCGCCTCGACGGCGCAGGGACGGGTGGCCTCCCCGTTTTCCAGAGTGACGCCCCCTTCGAGGCGAATGCGGTCGGCGTCGGTCAAGGGATCGGCGAGGGTGACCCGGTAAACCTTTTCGGCGTGATGCTTGGGAGACATAAGACGGTGATCGAAATTCCCGTCGTCGGTCAGCAGCAGAAGCCCGGTGGTGTCCTTATCCAGCCGCCCCACGCAAAAGAGGCGCTTGCGGTATTTTTCCGGGAACAGCTTCAACACGCTTTCGGGAAGGTCGTCGGTGGTGCAGACGGCGCCTGCCGGCTTATGGAGCATAAAATACAGATGCTCCCGCAGATCCAGCGCTTCCCCCCGGAAGATTACCCGGTTCGCCCCGGTGACGGCAAAATCCGCTTTCCGGATCACGGCTCCGTCCACGGTGACCTGCCCCCGGTTGACTGCCTCCCGACATTCCTTCCGTCCCTTTCCGGTGGCCATAGCGCACGCCGCATCCAGCCGCATAAGCAACGCTCCCCTCTTTTTTTCGGTACGTTTTTCTTTATTTTACCACAGAATAGGCAAAATGTAAAGAGAAATTCGTACAAAAAACGAAAAATTTCAAAAACCCCTTGATATTTCTTTTAAATTATAGTATAATAATAGCCGAGCGGGTCTTGCACGACTTTGCCTTGTGAACCATGTCAGGCAGGAAACTGAGCAGCATTAAGCAATCGGCGAGGGGCGTAGCAATCAACCCGCTTTTTTTCTTTTTTGACTTTTCGACCGGAGGATCGCATATGTACTACGCCCTTTACCGAAAATACAGACCCCTGTCCTTCGGCGACGTGATCGGACAGGACGCTATCACCCACACCCTGCGGCGGCAGGTAGCCACGGGGGCCATCTCCCACGCCTATCTTTTTACCGGCACCCGGGGGACGGGGAAAACCACCTGCGCCAAAATTCTGGCCCGGGCGGTAAACTGCGAAAATCCCAAGGACGGCAATCCCTGCAACGAATGCCCCATCTGCAAGGGTCTTCTCGACGGCACGCTCTACGATGTAGAAGAGATCGACGCCGCCTCCAACAACGGCGTGGAAAATATCCGGCAGATCCGGGAGGAAGTAGTTTACGCCCCCACGGCGGCAAAATACAAGGTCTATATCATCGACGAGGTCCATATGCTCTCGGTCGGCGCCTTCAACGCCCTGCTGAAGACCCTGGAAGAGCCCCCTGCCCACGCCATTTTTATTCTGGCAACCACGGAGATTCATAAGGTCCCCGCCACGATCCTTTCCCGGTGTCAACGGTTCGACTTTCTGCGCATCCCTAAGAAAACCCTCATCGATCAATTCCGGTCGGTGCTTGGGAAAGAAGGGAAAACGCTGGACGAGGACTCCCTGGATCTGGTAGCGGAGCTGGCCGACGGCTCCTCCCGGGACGGGCTTTCGATCCTGGACAAGGTCATTGATCTGGGAAGCCTGGAGGAAGTGGAAAACGTCCTGGGCGTGATCCCCAAAAAGCGAATTTACGATCTGCTTTCCGCCGTTGCCGACGGAGACGTGGACGCCCTGTACCGGGCGGTAGAGGATATGTACAACGCCTCGGCGGATCTGGGGCGGCTGTGTACGAGCATGATGGACGTCATGAAGGACGTCATGATCTTCCGCTCGGCGAAAAAGCCGGAGGCTCTGCTGGAAAAGAGCGAATCCGACGTGATCGCGCTGACCGCCATCGCAAAACGGTTCCCTCCGGAACGGATCTTATATACCCTGAAAACCCTGCAGGATACGGTAATGATGCTCCCCCGCAGTACCGATAAACGGGCGGATACGGAGGTCTGTATGCTCCGTCTGGCCCGGCCCGATCTGCAGCCCGAGCCGAAGGATCTGGCGGCCCGGATCGCAACCCTGGAGCAGCAGCTGCAGGAGTTGAAAAAGAACGGAGTCCCCGCCGCCCCTGCAACCGAAGCACCTCGGGCGCAGGCGGATCCCCTCCCTCAAACGATCCCCGGCAAGCTGATTCCCTCCCCCTCCGCTACCGCACGAAATCGGGCGGAGATCCCGGAGGAAAAGGCCGAAGCAAGGCCGGAGCCGAAAAAAACCCCTCCCGTCTTTGACGATCCCTTTGCCAACCCCTCGGTGTCCTCTGCGGGAGAATACCGGGAGCCGGGCGAAAGACCCGTCCGCACCCCCGAAAAGAGAGCGCAGGCACCGGTCGAAACCGCACCTGCGGCAGGATCCTCCATCCGGGCGGAAAAATCCACCGACAACTCCTTCGTGGACGGATGGCAGCCCCTGGACGCCTGGCGGGATATTGCCCATTCCGTGGCCCGGGAAGACCGGCTGGTGGGATACATCCTGGAGGTCGCCCCGGCGGTCTACAAGGATCGGTCCATCATCGTCATCGCCCAGGACGAGGCCGATTACCGGGAGATCAAAACTCCCGAATGCATGGCCTTGATCAAGGCCGCTCTGGCGGAAAACCGGAAGGAAGGCTATTCCGTCAAGATCGAAAACTGCCCGGCGGATAAATACATCCCCCACGCTACCTACGACACGCTGCAAAAAGAAAATCTCTTCGATTTCGGCGACGAGGACGAAGAGATTCCCGAATAAAAACCAATCCCAAATACGTAAGGAGAACCACTATGAAAGTCCGCATCCCCAAACAAAATTCTCAGGCCGATATGATGAGACAGCTGCAGGAATTTCAGGCCAATTCCGCAAAGATGGAAGAAGAGCTCAACGCCCGTGAATACGACGTTTCCGCCGGCGGCGGTGCCGTGCAGGTCAAGATCAAGGGCACCAAGGAGCTGCTGGAGGTAAAGATCGATCCCTCCCTCATCGAAGACGCGAAGGACGAGCCGGAAATGCTGGAGGACCTGATCATCACCGCCGTCAATCAGGCCATCGAAACGGTGGAAAAGACCAACGCCGACGAAATGGGCAAGCTGACCGCCGGGCTGAACCTGCCCAACATCCCCGGATTCTGATATGACCTATCGCTTTAATTCGCTGGAAGAGCTGACCGAGCATTTCCGGGCTCTGCCGGGCATCGGCGGAAAATCCGCCCAGCGGCTGGCCTTTCACATCCTGAATATGCCGGAGCGGGACGCAAAAGCCTTTGCCGAAGCCATTCTGCGGGCCAAAGAATCGGTCAAGTATTGCAAATGCTGTCAGAACCTGACCGAAAACGAGCTGTGCCCCATCTGCACCGATCCCTCCCGGGATACCTCGGTAGTCTGCGTGGTGCAGACTCCCGCCGACCTGATGGCGGTGGAAAAGACCCACGGATATAAGGGGCTTTATCACGTCCTGCACGGTGTCATCTCCCCCATGGATCAGATCGGTCCTGCCGACCTGAAGATCAAGGAGCTTCTGATCCGGGTGGCGGAACAGCCCATCAAGGAAGTCATTCTCGCCACCGATCCCACGGTGGAGGGGGATGCGACGGCCATCTATCTTTCCAAATTGCTCAAGCCCATGAATCTGAAGGTCTCCCGTCTGGCCTTCGGCCTTCCCATCGGCGGAGATCTGGAATACGCCGACGAGCTGACCCTTGCCAAGGCCATTGAAAACCGGAGGGAGCTGTAAGCGATGCTGAAAAACGATCATCCCATTTCCGAAGGGCAGGCGAAGCAGTATTCGCCTCTGACCCTGGCCTATTTAGGGGACGGCGTATACGAGCTTTTGGTGCGGGAAACCCTGGTATTGCGGGACAACCGCCCCAACGGGCAGCTGCATCGCGAGGCTCTTC
The DNA here is from genome assembly GCA_045543655.1 of Eubacteriales bacterium. GTDB lineage: Bacteria > Bacillota > Clostridia > Oscillospirales > UBA644 > RGIG995. The sequence goes on along the minus strand of JAZPXN010000037.1, from coordinate 16,180 downwards.
ACTTCGTTTCCGCCACAGCCCAAAGCAACGGACTGGAAACGGTTCTGCCCCTTCTGACCGAAACGGAGGAGGCCATCTTCAAGCGGGGTCGGAATTCCGACGCCGTGGGACACCGCAATTCCGACGTGATCCAATACAAACGGGCCACGGGACTGGAGACCCTGTTCGGATATCTCTATCTGACCGGGCAGACCGAACGGCTGGAAGAACTGTTCCAAACCATTTATCAGGCCCTGACCGAGTAACCTTATCCCCGACATAGCATCCTATGCCGGGGATCTTTTTCGAAAGGAACCTTTCCTTATGAAGTTCAAATGGAACCTCAAATCCCTGGCGCTGGATCTGCTGTTTGCCGTGACGGGGAGTTTTCTGTACGCCGCCGCCGTGCGGATGTTTATCGATCCGAACCACATTTCCGTAGGAGGCCTTACGGGGGTGGGGTCGGTGCTGAATTATCTGTGGCGTCTGCCCATCGGTCTTTCGGTGCTGGTCATGAACGTGCCGCTGTTTCTGCTATCCTGGAAGCGACTGGGACGGAAATTTTTCTTCAAGACCTTATTTGCCACCACCGTCGTCTCTCTCCTGCTGGATGCGGTGCAATTTTTGCCGTCGTTTACGGAAAATAAGCTTCTGGCCGCCGTTGCGGGAGGAGTCCTTGCGGGGACGGGGCTGGGCATCATCTTCAGTCGGGGCATGGCCACGGGAGGCACCGACCTTCTGGCAAAGCTCATCAAAGGATGGTTCCGGGGCGCCAGCTACGGAAAGGTGATCCTTTTTGCCGACGCCGTCATCCTCACCGCATCCGCTATCGTATACCGGGATCTCTGGTCGATCCTCTATTCCGCCATCACCGTGTGGCTTTCGTCTACCGTCATCGATTCCATCCTCAACGGCATGGAAAAAGCAAAATCGGTCAGCATCATCACCACCAAAAAAGACGCGGTGCTGGAGGGGATTTTGCGGGACGTGAACCGGGGCGCCACGGTTTGGAACGCCGAAGGCGGCTATACGAAAAACGGCCGGGACGTGATTTTGGTGGTGGTGCGCAATTACGAGCTTTTCAATCTGAAGCAGACGGTAAGATCCGCCGATCCCGACGCCTTCATGATCGTGGGCGAGGCCTCGGAGGTGCTGGGACAGGGCTTCAAGGGAAAGGAAGGTTAAGGTGGAAAAATATCTGCAATTGAGGGCCTACGGCACCGCCCGTGCCACCGAAAAATGGCCCTGCGACCGCTTTTCGGGCATCCATCGGCTGTACTTTATCCATTCCGGGAAAGGGGGCTGCTTTCACCGGGGGAAGCGGTGGGATTTTCAGCCCGGCCTGCTTTATTATATTCCCTTCTCGGAGGATTTCAAGCCCTTCTGCGACGGCGCCGACCCGGTGCTTCATACCTATGCGGATTTCGATCTGTTCCCACCCCTGATCGCCGACGGGATCCTCACCTTCGACCCCGCGACCGACGAAAAATCCGTCATGGCGCTGGATCTTTTCTGCGTCGGCGCAAAAAGCGCGCCCCGGCACCGGATGCCGGAGCAGCTGAAAAAGTGGGACGGGGATTTCGGCGCCCTTTGCAAGGAGAGCATTTTTTATCTCACCACCCGCATTGGGAAGGCCAACGGGGTCCCCATGACGAAGGACGAACGGGTGCTTCTGATGCTGGAGGAATATCATTTCGATCTGCGTACCCCCACCTCGGTGGAAGGCTTTGCGGAGCGCTTTGAGACCAATCCCGACAGCCTGATCCGGTTGTTCCGGCGGGAGATCGGCATCACGCCCCACGCCTACCTGAAAAAGTTGCGGCTGACCACGGCACGCCTTCTGCGCAAGCAAGCCGTTGGATACGCCGAAATTGCGGAAAAAGTGGGCTATTCCGACGCCTCCGCTCTGCTCCACGCCCTGAAAAACGAGACCGAAACCGAATAACCGTCGATTTTCAACAGCGCCCCGCCGATTTCCGGCAATGACAAATTTCATCGGATATGGTATAATATGCCGTATCCGATTTTTTTATCGAAGGAGAATTTCCATGGACGCAAAAAAATGGTTTAAAGAAGAGGCGAAATTCGGCCTGATGATCCATTGGGGGCTTTACAGCCTGCTGGCCGGGGAATACAAGGGTCAGCGGATGGACGAGATTGCCGAATGGATCCAATCCTATTTCCGCATTCCCAACGCAGAATACGGCCGCCTGGCCGACGCCTTCAACCCCGTCTTCTTCAACGCCGACGAATGGGTCAGCCTCGCCAAAAGCGCCGGCATGAGGTATGTCGTCATGACCGCCAAGCATCACGAGGGGTTTTGTCTGTTCGATTCCGGGGTGGACGATTTCAACGCCGTCCGGGGCACTCCCTTCGGCCGGGATATTATCGGCGAGATGGCGGAGGCCTGCCGGCGGGCGGGGATGAAGTTCGGTCTTTATTATTCCCAGGAATTGGATTGGCACGAGCCCAACGGCGGCGGCTATCTGCCGGAACAGTTGAACGTAGGCGGGATGCATTGGACCAACAACTGGGATTTCCCCGACGATGATCAAAAAGATTTCGAGCAATGCTTCCGGAAAAAGATTCTGCCCCAGGTGCGGGAGATTCTGACAAAGTACGGCGACTTGTGCCTTATCTGGTTCGACACGCCCCACAAAATCACCCCGGAGCAATCCCGGGAGTTATACGACCTGGTCAAGTCCCTGCAGCCGGACTGCCTGATCAACAGCCGCATCGGCAACGGCATGGGGGATTACCGCTCCATGGGGGACAACGAGATCCCCGACGAGTGGATGGGGGAGGCTTTGGTGGAATGCCCCGCCACCCTGAACGATACCTGGGGCTTTAAGTATTACGACGACAACTGGAAGGAGCCCGGAAAAGTCCTTGCCATCAAAAAGCACCTCAACGAACGGGGTGTCAATTATCTGCTCAACGTGGGTCCCGACCATCTGGGGCGCATCCCCGCCCCGGCGCTGGAGATTCTGAAAAGGGTGGGCGAGGCCTCGGAATAAAAAATCCTCCGAAATAAACCGTTTCGGTCTGAAACCGACGGTTTTCGGCGGATTTCGGCATATTTTTCAAAAATACAATATACCAAATCGGTTTTGAAAATCAAAGTAAAACGTCCCGGAGCATTTCCTTCTGCTCCGGGGCTTTCTTCCGTTTTGGGGCGGTTACAGCGCCGTCCGGCGGTCGTCGTCCTCGATGAGGATCAGAATCTCCTCCTCCACCTTGGTGTCCGCGTTGACCAGCACCAGCACCCGGGTCTCGGTGTCGTCCCGGACGGTGAACTGCCAGCAGACCGCCTCCTTGCCGTCGCCACCGGGCAGGGAGACCAGATCGGCAGACTGCACCGAAAGATCGTGGCGCAAGACCTGCATCGCCTCCTCCCGGGAAACGGAAGGGGTCAGATTCCGCGCCGGATCGTGGGCCAGCAAATATTCCAGAGCGTTGACGGTGAGGAACTCCCCGTTATCCAGAGCGACGGTAACGGTGATGCGATCGGAATAGATCAGAACGCCCTCCCGCCGCAGGGCGTAGACCGCCGTCAGGGTATTTTCCACCCGTTGCCAGGAGACCGGCTCCATATGCTCGTAGCCCATCTCTGCCAGCCCCTCCCCGCCGAAGGTCAGCCCCTCGGCCACGGAAAGCTTCGCCTCGCCCACCTCCCGCACCTTGCTCATGCCGTAAAGCAGGCCGCCTCCCTCGGTCACCGCCACCACCCGGTCCCCCGACCGGTATTCCCGGAAGGGGAAGGGGGTATCGAAGCGGCTCTCCTCGGTCAGCTCTTCCTCCTTGACCGAAAGGTATTTTGCCCCCAGCGTCTTCATTTCACTTTTTTCCGATTCGGGCAGGGTCGCAAGCCATTTCGACGTCCGGCTTTCCCTCCAGGCGGAATGGGTGCCGTCGTAGATCAAAGGCGCGTCCCCCGCAAAAATTGCCTCCAGGGACTCGAATTCGGTCTTATCCTCCCCCTCCTCGGAGGGCTGAAGCATTTTTTGCAATTCGTCGTAGCCGGGGTTTTCGTCGGCCACCGACTCCGCCAGCATCATCACCTCGTCGGCTAACTGCCGGGAGCGAAGGGACAGATTTTTCAGCGACGCCTGCTCTCCCTCGGTCAAGTCCTCGCCCCGCATCTGCTTGCGGGCCATTTCCAGAGTGAATTCCCCCACCTGATTGAGAAAGGTCTCCGTGCCCTTCAGCCGCAGCTCGTAAATCGGCAGAGCCTCCAGCGCCGTCCGCGCCGCGCCCGCCTCGGAAAAGACCCGCGCCGCCCAGGACACAGTCTGATAATCCCCGGAAGCAAAGGCCCCCTTCTGCAGACCGAGCTCCAGTCCGTTCAAGGCCTCGGCCAATTCCGATACCGACTGACGCCACCCTGCGGCCACGGCGGATTTATAGGATCCGGTCTCCCGGCTGCGGCAGGAATTGAGCCATAAAAGACCGGCGCACAGCCCCAAAATCAAAAGGCCTGCGGCGACGGAGCATACGGCAAGAGTCTTTTTTCTGATTTTCACATACATTGAGAATAACCGTCCTTTTCCGAAAAACGTTGCTTTTTTCTGCCGTTAGTCTCCCCCGGAGAAAGAAAAATATACCTTCTTTTGTATCTGCCTCAAAAATGCCCTTGATTTTCTCTTAAAAATGTGGTATTATTATAATGTATTATTATGTACAAGGAGAATCCCCATGAAAAAATCCGTCTTTCTCTGGGCCGGCGTCATCCTGGCCCTCGTTGCCGCCTCGGTGGCGGTGGTCGTTCTTCTGAATTCCGGAGATCGGCTGAAAACCGTGGAAAACGAATATCTCACCACCCTGAAAGGCCAATGGGAAGGAGCAAAGGACTTTTCCGAAGGCCTGGCCGCCGTGAAAAAAGACGGAAAATGGGGCTTTATCGATACGGAGGGAAATCCGGTCATCGAGCCGAAATTCAACGGCGCCTATTCCTTCTCCGAAGGCTTGGCCGCGGTGCAGGTGGGCCGGATGTGGGGCTATATTGATAAGACCGGTGCTACGGTCATCCCTTTCAATTTCGACACCACCTTCGCCTTTTCCGAAGGACTTGCGGTCTACGGGCAGGGGAATTATTACGGCTATATCGACAAAACCGGTGCGAAAATCACCGAAGCGATCTATTCCGAAGCATCCTCCTTCCGGGAGGGCGTGGCCTGCGTGAAGAAGGAGAACCGCTACGGCTATATCGACAAGACCGGCACGGCCGTCACCGAATTCGTCTACGGCGCTTCAAGCCCCGCGGAAGAGGGGTTGATCCCCGTCTTTTACGGCGACACCTCCAAGGGCATCAACACCGGATATCTGGACGTCACCGGCAAGCAGGTGCTGGGATTTTCGTGGTACGACGCAAAGCCCTTCTCCGAGGGATTGGCCGCCGCCTGTGAGGAATACACGAAGCCCTACGGCTATATCGGCAAAGACGGAAATTACGTCATCGCCCCCACCTGGGATAACGCGGAAGGCTTCTCTCAGGGGCGGGCCCTGGTGGAAAAAAATCGGAAATTCACCTTTATCGACGGGGCAGGGAAGCAGATTACCGAAAAATATTACGAGAAAGCCTATTCCTTCACCGATGCGGGGCTTGCCCGGGTGGCAAACGCCACGGCGGGAAGCTGGAAATTCGGATTTCTCGATAAAAACGGCGAAGAAGCCGTTGCCCTGAAATACGCCGTGGCCATGGATTTCCAGCACGGAGCCGCCGCCGTCAGCGACGGAAAAAAATGGGGATTTATCAACGCCGAGGGCACCGAGATTTCCGAGATGAAATGGACCGACGTGGGTGATTTCACCGCCGACGGCATTGCCAGAGTGGAATCGGGCGAGGTCTGCGGCTTCGTTAAACTGAAATAAGCGGGAGGAGCTTTGTATTATGAAAATCGTTGTACTTGCCGGAGGCTATTCTCCGGAACGGGACGTTTCCCTTTCGTCCGGCAGTCTGATTGCCAATTCTCTCATGCGCTCCGGTCACCGGGTGCTTCTGGTCGACGCCTTTCTGGGGCTTGAAATTCCTGCGGATACCACCCCCGACAGACTGTTCCGCCGGGCGGGGGACGAAGAATATTCCTATACCATCCCCGAGACCGCACCGGATATGGAGGAGTTGAAAAAGAAGGCCTACAAGGGCTCTCTCGTGGGCAAAAACGTATTAAAACTCTGTCACGAAGCCGACATCGTCTTCATGGCCCTCCACGGCGCTATGGGAGAAAACGGACAAATGCAGGCCATTCTGGAGGCGGAAAACCTTCGCTTTACCGGCTCCACCCACGTAGGGTGCGTGCTTGCCATGGACAAAGACATTACGAAAAAGCTTCTCCTCGCCGACGGGATCCCGACGGCGGAGTGGATCACCCTGGATCTGAAGCGGGATCCGCTGCCGGAAAAGTGGGAATTGCCCTGCGTGGTCAAACCCTGCTCCTGCGGCTCCAGCGTGGGCATTTCCATCGTCCACACGGAAGACGAATTCAGAATCGCTCTGCAGGAGGCCAAGAAATACGAGGATCTGATCCTGATCGAAAAGAAGATCTCCGGCCGGGAATTCTCCGTGGGCGTTCTGGACGGCAAGGCTCTGCCCCCCATCGAAATTATCCCCAAAACCGGCTTCTACGACTATAAAAACAAATATCAGGCCGGGGCTACGGAAGAGATCTGCCCCGCCGTTCTGACCGAAAACGAGACCGAGACTCTGCAAAATCTGGCCTGCAGGGTCGCCCGGGCTTTGCGGCTGGGAAGCTATTGCCGCATCGATTTCATGCTGGGCAAGGACGACGGCGTGTTCTACTGCCTTGAGGCCAACACCCTCCCCGGCATGACCCCCAACAGCCTGCTTCCCCAGGAAGCGAAAGCCGCCGGCATCGGCTACGACGATCTGTGCCGGATCATCGTGGATCTGGCGCCGCCCGCCGGAACGGTATAACCGAAAAACGGAACCTGAATCAAAAGAAAAAGGAGGGGTGAGAAATGTTCGTAAGCCTGCGCTTCCCCGACGGAAAGGAATATCCGGAAACGCTGATTTCCGCCGACGCCGTCCGGCAATATCTGCCGGGCCCGGGGGAAAACGCCGCCGCCGTGGATTTTCTGCGGCGCTCCTGCCCCGACCCCACGGTTTTGCGGTACCGTTCCGAATTTGCGGAGGAACTGGTAAACCATCCGCAGACCGCTGAAATATTCCGGGAACTGGCCGAACTGAAGAACACCTTTCCCGTGCATTCCTCCGGACAGACGGAGGAGGCGAGGCTATTACGCACCGTAGCCGCCTTCGAGGGCTTCGTCAAAGCCTTTGACGGGTTGTGCGCAAGTCTTTCCACCGTATCTCCGAAAAGCGCCGCCGCCCGGCGATGCTTCCTGTTTTTCCGCAATTACGCCGACGGGTTCGGATACAAGGAGCTGAAATCCAAGGCGGGCGAGATTGCCCGGAGTCTTGGATTTTCCTACGGCTTTACCCTGGAAGCCGGCCGCATCGGAGACGGGGACACCCCCGTTCTTCTGCGAAAGGAGCCGTCGGAAACGGAAGGGGTGCAGGTCTTTGCCGACCGGGTCACCGCCCAATTCGGAGTAACGCCCCTTGCCTACGGAGAGCCGCCCCTGCGGGAATATACCGACCGGGAATCCGCCGTGCTGACCGCCTTGATCCGCCGGGATTCCAAGGCTGCCGCCCGACTGAAGGAATTTGCAGAGCTTTACGCCGCCGCCGGCACCGAGGACCTGTTGCGTCTGAGCCGGGAAGCGGAGGGATATCTTGCCGTAAATAAATTCTATACCGCCGCAAAGGAGGCGGGCGTCCCCCTCTGCCGCCCGGAGATTTCGGAGCCGGGATATTATTCCGAGATCAAGGGGCTTTGCTACGCTTCGAAGGAAGGGGGCTTCCGTTCCTTTGATTACGAAGCCTCTCCCATGAATCACGTCACCGTAGTCTGCGGTCCGGACGCCAAGGCCGTAGTGGAGGCCGTGGGAGTCGCCCATCTCTGCGCCTCGGCGGGAGGACTTACCTGCTGTGACGAAGCCCGGATCTCCCCCGTAAGCCGGCTGGAACGGGACGAAAAGGGCCGTCTTCACGTTGAAAAACTGGACGAACACAGCCTTTGCCTCTGCCGGGAGCTCTTCGACGCTATGCTTCCCCGACAGGAGGAGGCCGCCCTGCACGCCGTATTGACGGGTCTTTCCGACCGCCCCGCACGGACGGTGGTGCGCATCTGCGCAAAGAGCAACCTCACCGCTCTGCAGAAGAAAATCGACGAACGGCTTCTGCCGCCCTGCACGCTGATCAAGGCGGGGGAGGACCGTACGCTGGAAGAATTACTGAAACGCCACGATCTTGCGGGAAAGGGGGAGAACGATGCCTGAGCTTGCCCCTCGGTTCAGCCTGCTTTACGCAGACCCCACCGCCGTCCCCCAGCCCCTCTGCGACGAAGCAATTTTGACCTTTATCGGGCGTCTTCCCATCGACGATAGCGCCCGACCGGTGCTGGGAAAGATCCTGTGCCGGAAAACCGGCCGGATCGATCTGGGATATCGGCGGGAAATTCTCGAGGATTTCACGGCCTCTCCCTCTCTTCTGACCAAATGCGAGGAGCTCTGCCGGAAGTGGGAAGGATTGTATGAAACGGCAAAACGGGAAGCCGACGCGCCGGACACCTGCGAGATTGGGGCTCTGCTCCCCGTACTGAAGGAAAACACCTTAAGCCTTATGGAGCATCTGCGGTTTTTGCAGCAGAGCGCCGACAGCGTGAAGCATTGCGCTCCCACGTCGGGCGGGCTTTTCACCTTTTTTGAATATCTGCGGCGCCATGCGGAGGCGGAGGATCTCCGGGCGTTGGCGGATCAGATCGGGAATTACCCCCTGCTTCGCCCCGAAAATACCGGCGCAATTCTCCGACTCCGACAGGATCGCACCGGAGCCGTCGTGGGAGAAGAGCTGCGATATCTGGGCACCGACACGGCCCGCTTCCGCAAAAAGTATCCCCCGCGCAAGGACGGGTTTTCCGCTGAATTACCCCCGGAGGGACGGGACGAGGCCGCAGGACGGGCCGTCGCCCGCCTCTGCAGATCCTTCCGGAATCTGACGAAAACCATCCGGGAGGCATTCCTTCCCCTGCGGGAGGGACTGATCTTCTATCACTTTGCCTTATCGGTCATTGAATGGGGACAAGCCCGGGAGATAAGCCGCATCTTTCCTCTCCCCACCGACGATCTTTCCGCCGCCGGAATCGGCATCCGTGATCTGCGGGAAATGGCGGGAGAAGAAACCTTTCCCCCCGTCACCGTCACGCCGAAGGACGGCGAGATCTTCTCCGGAGAACGGGGGACTGAGATCCTGCGGACCATCGCCCGAACCCATTTATTTGCCGCCGCAGGCCTGCCGGTTCTGGCGGAAAAAGCGGTATTTTGCCCCGAAGACCGGCCGATCGTATACGATTCCGACGGAAAGACCATGGAAGAGGAGATCGCCGCCATCGCCCGGATCTACCATACGGCGGGGAAGAACGATCTGGTGCTTCTCAATCATCCGCTGATCACCGTAGATCCCGCTCAGGGGCAAGAGATCCTCGGCCGTCTGCTACGCACGCTGCGAGGCCGCGGCGCGAAAATACGCCTCGTTACCAACCGTTCCGGGGAGGAATTGAAATGAAAAAAAGCCTTTCCAAGAAACTCCGTCTGCCTCTGATCGCCTTAGGCGGTCTGATCGGCCTTTGCGCTCTGTTTGCCCTGATTATCGCAATGATCGCAAACCACCCCGATCCCACGGAAAACAATTCCAATCTCCGCAATCCTCTGACCGATGCGGAAAACGGGAGATCCGCGCTGCTGCGAGCGGATCGGTATAACGACGAATATTTTGCGGCCAATTATTTTCCCACCCTCAGCGGGGCCCGGGGCGACGGCGTATCGAACGATACTCTGCCTCTCCGGGAGGCCCTGGAACGGGCCGGAGAAACGGGAGGAACGGTCTATCTGCCTCAGGGGGTTTACCGGATCACCGAGCCTCTGACCGTCCCCGGAAACGTGACCCTGCGGGGGGATTTTTCCGCGCCGAACTCCAAGGTGTCCGACGGCGCGAAGACCATTCTTCTTATCGCCGATACGCAGGCCGTGCGCTCAGCACCTCTGATCACCCTGGAAAGCGGCGCTTCCCTCATAGGCGTCACGGTCTATTATGAAAAGCAATCCCCGGAGGACATCGTCGAATACCCTGCCACCGTTTTCTGCAACGGCACCACCTCCGTCAACCGGGTCGTATTGCTGAATCCCTATCACGGAATCTGCGTCACCGGAACGGGCGCGGTGAAGATCCAGTCGATCTGGATTTCTCCCATCGACTACGGCATCCTCGTCACCGACAACAACGCGTCGGTCACCGTGGAGGATTGCTCGGTCTCCCCCACCTATTGGCTGAATTACGCTCCCGACGTCTTTGCGGACGGAGAGGGATATCCGGCGCTGACGGCCTATCTCCACGAGCATATGCACGGACTGATCCTGGAAAAGGTAACCGACGTAACGCTGAACCGCATTTCGGTGGAAAACGCCGCCGTGGGGCTTTTGTTCAATATTCCCAAGGAGCAGGACGGCGTTCTGTTAGTGAAGGAAGCCTCCGTTTCTGCCACGGAATTGCCGGTCTCGGTGGTATCTCTGCCCAAGGCGGGCATCTGCTTTGCCGACTCGGTCTTCCGCCCCAATAACGATACGGGGGCGGACACGGTGCGGATTGCCGCCGGCGCAGACTGTCCGGTGATCTTCTCGGCCTGCACCTTCGGAGGACTTCCGAAAACCGTGGTGCATTCCGACAATAATTCCTTTATGTCCTTTTATCATTGCAATTTCGGAACCTGGTGGGACGTGTGCTTCGATATGGAGGGCGACACCTTCTTAGCCGTCTCTCCCACCTTCAAGACCGAGAACGAGAAGGCGAAGCTGGGGCAGAACGCCTTCGGCCTTCTGCACAATGCGCCGGCCATTGAGGAATCGTCGGTCCTCCTCTTCTCCATCCCCGAGGCCAGCGCCCATAAGACCGCGTCGGTCACGGTCTCGTCCTTGAAGGATACGGCAAAAACCTTCGTCAACGCTCCGGTCATCAACGCCCGGGACTACGGCGTTTCCCCCGAGGCGGCCGATAATACCCAGGCCATTGCGGAAGCCTTCGAAGCGGCAAAAGAAGACGGAGCCACCGTCTTTCTGCCGGAGGGAACCTATTCCTTCCGCTCGATCATCACCGTTCCCGACGGCGTCCGTCTGGTAGGGGTGGGAGGCGGCGGGAAATACGCCACCGTTCTTTCCTTCGATCTTGCACAGCACACCGACTTTTCCCTGGTCGAGCTTCGTCCCGGCGCTTCGGTGGAGGATCTGGAGGTCCGTCAGGCCTCCATCCTTGCGGGATCGGTGAATACCTACGCCGTCTCGTCCATGTACCCCGACGTGCGCATCTGCCGGGTCACCGTCAACGCCGGCCGGGGCATCTGGCTGACCACGGCGGAAAACGCGGTGCTGGAGCATATTACCGCCAACGTCACCCGGACGGGGGTTTATCTGCAGGCCATGAAAAACGTGCTTCTGCGGGATATCACCGTCACCGACCCCTCCGGCTCCTACGGCACGGTGGGGATGCGGCTGGAAAATTCCGCCGCCACCCTTTCGGGCTTCCGGGGCGTCAATCTGGAGGCCGGGCTGGAGCTGACCGGGAATACCGACCTTAACGCCACCCTGATCACCCTGCGGGGCCCCTCCTGCGGCATCCGGGCAGAGCATACGGGAAAGGCCACCCTGACGGCCTTGGGCTTCTCCGAAGCGGGCAAGGGCGGGCAGACCGTCTTTTTGAAGGGAAGCGAAGCCATGACCGGCGCGGTCACCCTTCAGGGGCTGATCAGCGCAGGCCCCGCCATTCTGGGAAATCTGGCCGATCTGCAAAACGGAACGGCGGAGATCCGGGCGGGCATTTTTACCACACCCTTCGCCACCACCGTCACCACCGGCGGGAAGGCTGATCTGGAGATTCTGGGCTGTATCTGGGACACCTATCCCACCTGCCACGCCGCCGCCACCCAAGGCTCGATCACCCTGGAGGCCAATCTTCTGCGGTCGGACAAGACCTTTGAAGGCACGGAGGGCAATTATCTCATCACCTCCGCCGGCGAAAACGCCACCGTCAAGGACGGCGTCAACGTCATCCAGCACGTCTACGTCTACGTGGAATCGGAGGACGCCACCGCCGAACAACCCCCGCAGGAATAAAACGAATCCCTATCAAAAAAGCGAGAGGCAAAACCTCTCGCTTTTCCGTTGAAAGAATCATTTTAAGAAGACGCTTCTGAAGAATAGTAGTAGTACGGAATCGCACCGAACTTATTATACTCCTGCTGCAGATCCAACAGGTCTTCCTTGGTCAGAATGCCTTCCTCGTAGGCACGTTCCACGCCGTAGAACTCGCCGTCCTTATAGATTTTGGGACATTTCGAATCCGTAAAATAGAACGAAACGCCATCGATGACACGGGTCTCCCCCCAACCGGGAGAAAACGAAAGTCCCCCGATATAGATGGCATACGCACCGTGGTAGACGTCAATACACACCACCCAGACGTCGTCCACGCTGACGTATTTCGAAGGTTCCTTCATCCGATAATCATAATACGCCTGGCGAATCTCCTGCGCCATCTCCGGAGTCATCTCGTCCACCTCTTCCGGTTGGGTACTGCAACCGAAGAACAGCACGATGAGAAAGACAACTACGAGGACGGTACAAAGCTTTCTCATTCAAACGTCTCCTTCCATAAAAAACGCACGCAAACCGTATGTTCGGCTCGCGTGCGGTCAATTGCTTGCTTCGATGCAGTCCTTCCATAGAAAGAACTTCAAAAGGCGATCCGCAACGAGCCCGTCCGGGCAAAAAACTGCTTCATCACGGATCACACCCCTTTTTATTTTATTATACCATAATTTACCGTAAAAAACAATCCGGTAAATCAGACAAATTTCAGCCCCCCGTTCTATGCAATTCGCACAAGGGAAGGCGCCCTTATTGGATCTCCTGCTCCAAATTGCGGAATTCGGGCGTATCGAAAAACTCCGTCAGCGAAATCCCGAATCCGTCGCACAGCATCTTGATGGTGACGATGCCGGGATTACTGCTTCTGCCGTACAGAATATTTTTCAGAGTCGAAGGTGGAACCGCCGATTCGGTGGCCAATTTATTGATGGTAAAATTATGCTCGCCGCACAGCACCAAAATCCGGTTCTTTACAGTCGTTCTGGTATCCATTATTGTATCTCCTGCTCCAGGTTGCGGAATTCCGGCGTATCGAAAAACTCCGTCAGCGAAATACCGAAGCCATCGCACAGCATCTTGACGGTGACGATGCCGGGATTCAGGCTGTTTCCGTATAAAATGCTCTTCACGGTGGAGGGCGGCACGGCGGATTCCGTGGCGAGCCGGTTGACGGTAAAATTCTTTTCCCCACAAAGGGACAAAATTCGATTTTTTACGGCAGTACGCGTATCCATAACTTCCCCCAAAAAGTAAAATAATTATGACTTATAGGCTAATTATAGTCTATTTCTCTTGACAAAATAGACGATATATGATAACATATTATTCCCCAAAGCTCTTTTGCCATAAAAAAAGACCGGACCTTTCCGGAGAAAAGTCCGATCCTTTGAGAGGAAGATATGGAGAGGGAACGATCAATAGTGCATCCGGGCTTCCCGGGGTGCGGGGCGGTTTTCCAGGCGCAGGCGGTCGGCGATCATGGCGATAAATTCACTGTTGGTAGGCTTTCCCCTCGTCCCGCTGACCGAATAGCCGAAGAGAGAGGTCAAAGTCTCCACGTTGCCCCGGTCCCAGGCCACCTCGATGGCGTGGCGGATGGCTCGCTCCACCCGGGAGGGCGTGGTTTTGAACTCCTTGGCGATGGTGGGATAGATGATTTTGGTCACGCCGTTGATCACGTCCGGCTCGGAAATGGCCATGAGGATGGCTCTGCGGACGTACTGATAGCCCTTCACGTGGGCGGGGATGCCTACCTCTAATATAATAGAGGTGACCTGCTTTTCCAGATCCGAGGGAGAGGCCGGCAGATTGAAGATCTTGCCCTGCCCGGCGTCGGGATTGGTATACTCTTCCGTATACAATTGCAGAATGCGCTCCTTCAGAATTTCGTAATCTACCGGCTTTACCATGCAGTAATCGGCGCCACCCGCCACCAGATTGCGGATGACCGACACGGTGGAAAGGGCGGAAAGGGAAATAAAATGTACCTTATGGGGCAATTCGATGCGGGACGCCCGGCGCAGGAAGGAAAGCCCGTCGGACTGCTCCAGCATAACGTCGAACAACACCACGTGGGGCATCTGGACGGCCAGGATCTCCAGCGCCGCCTCCGCGTCTCCCACGCTTCCCACGATGCGGAAGCCGAAATTTTTCAGCACGTTCTGGCATTGCAGGCGGGTTTCGGTCTGACTGTCGAGAATGAGAATTTTGATGAGGTTTTCGTTTTCCATAGTGATTTCTCCTTGCATTGTTGTGTTTTGCCAGCAAATTATAGCAAAGAAAGGGGGAATTCGCAAGGGGAATTCTGTCGCCAAACCGCCCAAAACCGATAGACACCCTCCGACCCCCTTCGCCTCCTTTACCATAAATTCCCGTCCTCTCCCCCCTTTTCATTGGAAACTAAATACAAAAAAGGGAGTTTTTGGTAAGATTTTGAAAAAATCCGTCCGTCGATTCCGGGGCAGAAAAAGAAAGAAAAATCCCTCCGTTTTTTAAATTGTGAAAAAAAACCGACAAATCACACTTTTTCTCTCGCGGGGGTTGACATCCCTTCCGAATTATGTTATAATAGCCAATGCCGCATAGAAGAGGCTTTCGAAAGGGTCTTCCCTGCCTTCATAGCGAGTCTTAAATAAAATGAGGTCTGAAAATGTACGCAGTGTTTGAAACAGGCGGAAAACAGTACAAGGCTTCCGTCGGTGACGTATTGTTCATCGAGAAGCTGAACGTTGAAGCCGGTGAAACCGTGAAGTTCGACAAGGTCCTGCTCGTGTCCGATAACGGCGAGATCAAGGCCGGAACTCCCTACGTCGACGGCGCCGTCGTCGAAGCTACCCTGGAAAAGAACGGCAAAGGCAAGAAGATCCGTATCTTCAAGTACAAAGCAAAGAAAACTTATCGCAAGCGCATCGGTCACAGACAGCCTTACTCCAAGGTCGTCATCACCGCTGTCAACGCGTAATCGGGAGGTGCAAACGATATGGCTCATAAGAAAGGTGTAGGCTCGACTAAAAACGGTCGTGACTCCGAATCCAAACGACTCGGCGTAAAGCGTGCTGACGGTCAGTTCGTTCTCGCCGGCAACATCCTCGTTCGCCAGAGAGGCACCAAGATCCATCCCGGTGTCAACGTCGGCAAAGGCTCCGACGACACTCTGTTTGCTCTGAAGGACGGCAAGGTCAAGTTCGAAAAGTTCCAGAAGAACAAGACCCGCGTCAGCATCTTCGAGGTCGAACAGTAATTGAAGAAATGAAAGGCTTTGAACTCCGGTTCAAGGCCTTTTTATTTTCTCCGAAAAAACACTTGCAATTTTGCGAATTTTATGATATACTTTATTATAGTATTGAACCGGTCCCCGGAATCCTGCCTCCGAAGGAGAATCGTCACATGAAAATCTGCCCTCATTGCCGTGCGGAAGTGGAAGAAAACTCCGTCTATTGCCCCTATTGCGGCCGACACGCCGGGATCGGGGATCCGGACGCCTACCGATCCGCCTTCCACACCTTCCGCCGGAATCTGCGCCACGAGCGAAAATGCTGGAGCATTGCCGGCGGCGTTCATATCGGAATCGTCATTCTGTTTGCCGTGATGGGCCTTCTGCTGCTCGTTGCCGGCATCGCCGGAAGCGATCCGACGGTGCTGGGCGGCGCTTTGGAATTGCTGATCTACGCCCTCCTCCTCGCGCCCGTTGCGGCGGTCAACCTGATTATGAAGCGAAAGCTGGACGGTTATATCGAACAGATCGAAGCAAACCCCGTCCCCGCGAAAGAACGGGCGAAAAGCATTGGAATGATCGTGCTTGCGGCCTTCTTTAACGAGATTGCCATGATCTTTATCATTCTGAATTTCGTCCACGTCAAAAGCAACGGACACCTGATCCGCCAATAACCCCCTGAAAGGAGTCTTATTCATGAAAAATTGTCCT
>JAZPXN010000036.1:0-6687 GCA_045543655.1 Eubacteriales bacterium | reverse complement strand
TGGGTGGATTTAATTTCACTTGATGCGATAGCATCAAATTTCACAATTTACGGAGTAAATTATTTCACCGTGAGCGTAAGCGAACGATTTCACTAAAAACGAACGGTTATGTAAGAGTTCGAATTCATATGCAAAAACAGCCCAAAATATCTTTTTTGTAGCCCATAGACATAAACCGACAAGTTTCGACTTGTCGGTTTTTTCTTTGGTCAAAAATATCCCCGGAGAAGTATGATTCTCCGGGGAAAAACAGTTTTATGTCAAATCAGGCCATTATCTCCGATGGATTCGAGGTTTTGGGCGATCCTCTCGATCGAAGAATAAAAGATCTCACGATGCTCCTCGCTCAGCCCTTTTCCGGCTTGATCCACCGCCAGCTTTGCCCGTTCCGAAAGAAAACCTGCGGCTTTTTTCCCTTCCGGGGTCAGTCGGAGATTCGCCCGGTAGCCGCCTTCTCGCACGATCAGTCCTTTTTCTTCTAATTCTGCAACGGCACGGGAGACTGCCGCTTTATTTTTCTCACAGAACTCCGAAAGACGTGCGCCGGTCATCCCTGCGGGGTTCCGGTACAATGCGATCAGATAAACGGCAAAAGAGCCTTTCAGTCCGTATTTTTCCATTTCTTCGGTCATAATACGGTGCAAATTCCGGTTTATGCCGGAAATAACGGTGACGAAGCGCTCAAAACGATCAATCATATATACTCCAATCAAAAAAACGTTGATAAGTCAACTTTTGATTTAATTATACACGAAGGACGTTGCGTTGTCAACATCCTTCGTGTTATTTCCGAAAAAAGTCGAATTTATTTCTTTAATCCGGCCGCCCGGTCAGGGTTCCGTGAGCGGTAAGGTCGGGGTATCCCAATTGACGCAGGACTTCGTAAACGACGACGGCCACGGAATTAGAAAGATTCAGACTCCGCACAAACCCACGCATAGGGATACGGATACAGCGCTCATAATTCGCCTCAAGAAGAGGTTCCGGCAACCCGTGGCTTTCTTTCCCGAATACGAGATAAATATCCCGATCTGCGGGGAATTTCACGTCGCTGTGACATTTCTGCCCCTTGGTGGAACAAAAATAGAATTCGCCCTCGTTTTTTGCCCGAAAATCGTCCCAATTGGGATAAGTTGTGACGCTAAGATATTTCCAGTAATCGAGTCCTGCCCTGCGGATGCTTCGTTCCGACAGATCAAACCCGAGAGGTTCGATCAAATGAAGGTGGCAACCGGTCACGGCACAGGTACGGGAAATGTTTCCGGTGTTTTGCGGAATTTCAGGTTCAAAAAGAACGATATGGATCATATGAACTCCTGTTAATCTGAAAATTGTTGATCAAAAGAAAAATCGACAGGCTTCTTTCGAAACCTGTCGATCTGGTGCGACGCAAGGGACTCGAACCCCTGACCTACTGGTTCGTAGCCAGTCACTCTATCCAGCTGAGCTAGCATCGCATTTTTTTCAGCCAAGATATAATACCACATTTTTTGAGGAAAATCAAGTCATTTTCTTTAAAGTTTACATTTTGTTCAAAATTTAATTGGTTTTTGCAAAAAACAAATCCGTTCAACCGCTTGACGGATGGCGTGAAATATGCTATAATATTGATTCAGTAACTTGCATTTTTCTTTGATATTTACGGGTTTTCAGAAAGGAGATCGTATATGATCACTCTCGGAATCGACGTAGGCGGAAGCAATACGAAGATTATCGGCCTTCGGGACGGCGTTCCCATGGCCCCCATACACGTCCGCGCTACCGACCCCATAACCTCGGTCTTCGGTGCGCTTGGGAAATATATCAGCGTCAATAATCTGACTTTGCAGGATATCTCCCGGATCATGGTCACCGGAGTCGGAAGCTCTTACTTGAATGAAGATATTTACGGGATTCCCACCCGGAAGGTAGAGGAATTGGTTTCGGTTGGGAAAGGCGGACTCTATCTTTCCAAGCTGGACAAGGCCGTCGTAGTCAGCCTCGGAACGGGTACTGCGTTCGTCAACGCCACGAAGGACCGTGTTTCTCATATGGGTGGTACCGGCGTTGGAGGAGGTACGGTTCTTGGACTTTCTTCCAAGCTGCTGAACGTTCGCAGCTTTGACAGTATTATTTCACTTGCGGATCAGGGAGACCTGGCTAAGGTCGATCTTACCATTGGCGATATCAGTAAGTCCGACGTTTCCAATATGTCTTCCGGTACCACAGCCTCCAATTTCGGCAAGATCTCCGACACTGCCACGACCGGTGACATTGCTGCAGGGATTCTGAATATGGTCTTTCAGACCGTTGGCTTAATGGCAGTGTTTAACGCCCGCATTGCCGACACGAACGACGTCGTCGTTTGTGGGCGCTTGGCAGAGGCTCCTCATTGTATGGAAACCCTAGAGGGGATTCGAGATCTACACGGTGTAAATTTCATTATTCCGAAAAATGCTGAATTTGCAACGGCGCTTGGCGCTGCTCTTTTCGCAGAGGAAAACGGCCGATAATAAAACGAAATCAGATTTCATAAAATAGGGCAGACCTGTTGGGGAGGCTCTATTTTATGAAACGGTTCCGACTCTCGTTCTGTTTGTTATTCACCGCCGCCTTGTTTGCGTTGTTTCTTCTGTCGCCCGACGTGGTTCAGCAGACCGCCTATGAAAGCGTTCTTTTTTCCGCTTCGGTGATTATCCCTTCGCTTTTTCCCGGCTTCGTGCTCTCGGATCTGTTGATAGGGTTGTGGCAGGGGAATGCGCGATCTTCCGGCGGCTTGTTTTTTCGCATCTTTCGCCTTCCATCTCCTTGCTTTCGGTGTTGGCTGATCGGCCTTTTCGCCGGTTTTCCCGCTGCTACGGATTGCGCGGTGCAAGCTTACAGAAGAGGGGAGATCTCTCGGCTTGAAGCAGAACGGTGTCTCTCTTTTACGAATAACCCTGGAATCATATTCGTGGTATGCGCGGTGGGGAGCGGACTTTTCGGAAGTTTTTCCGTAGGGATCTATTTATGGTCGATTCAGACACTTGCAGCGGTACTTGTCGGGATCTTTTTTGCTGATCCGATGCGAAAACCGGCTGATCGAGCGATTCCGGTTGAGACGATTCCGTCTCTGAAAACGATTTTTCCAAAATCGGTAGTATCTTCCGTTGGAGCGGTTCTGAATATTTGCGGTTTTATCGTCTTTTTTCGGGTTCTGATTGCGGTTCTTACAAATGCAGTGCCCCTGCGTGGAATCCGAATCGTTCTTTCCGGGCTTCTGGAGATGACCTGCGGAATCACCGCTTGGAAGGAGTTTTCTTATTTTTCAGCGCTGGCCGTTTCGTTGATTCTTGGGTGGTCCGGTTTTTCCGTGCATTTTCAGATCCTCAACCTCTTGTCCGAAACCGATCTTTCTCCCCGGTTTTATTTCCCGGGAAAAATACTGCAGGCGGTGCTTTCTGCACTGTTGTCTTCCGTAGCTTATCCATTCTTTTTTGATTCCGGAGAATGTTCGCAAGGGACCGTAATCCCGTTCATCCTCCTTGCTTTCGCACTTTTGAGCGTATTTATTATCCGTTTCCGAAAGGAGTATCCGTATGGAAAACGAAATTTATGAGCTTGAGAAAAAACGCCTCGACTACGTGTTGGATTACGTTGATTCCACGCTTTTTTCCGGCTCTCCCACAGAAGAAAATCTCCGCCAATATATTATTGACGAGCGGCGCCGTATCTGGGACAACTTCAACGGCGGTACCGATACCGTGGAATGGACACAGGCAAATCAGACGCTGGAACGTGACACAGAGCAGTATTTCCGGATCCAGGACAAGCTTAATTTTTTGCGGGAAATGCGCTCTTCTCCGTATTTTGCCCGGATTGATTTCACAGAAGAAGGGTACGATGAGGCGGAACCCGTATATATCGGATCTTTGTCCCTCATTGATAGCCGCACTTATGAGGTTCTCATCTGTGATTGGCGTGCGGATATTGCTTCGCTGTATTACGATGCGGCCTTCGGCCCTGCAGAATACAAATGCCAACAGGGCGTGATTAAAGGGGATATTACGCTTCGTCGACAGATTAAAATTGAAGATTCGGAATTGAAATACGTGGTGGATAACGGCATTAACATTACCGACCCCGTGCTGATGGAAGAATTGGGGAAATCCTCCGACGCTAAGCTGAAAACGGTCGTGAATACGATTCAGCAAGAGCAAAACCGAGTGATTCGAAATCTGGATGCGGACCTGCTTTTGGTTCAAGGCTCTGCCGGGAGCGGAAAAACCTCCGTGGCCCTTCATCGCATCGCCTATCTGCTCTATCGCCTGCGGGATTCGCTGAATTCCCAGGACGTGATTATATTTTCTCCCAGCGAGGTTTTCTCTGCGTATATTGCAGAGGTTCTGCCGCAGCTTGGGGAAGAAAACTGTATCCGTTCCGATTTTTATCATTTCTTTTCGCCCAGAGATACTTCCGTGCATTACGCCGACCGCTCCGAGCAGATTGAAGCGATTCTGCAAAGCAACGATCCTTTCCTGCGGGAAATGATTGCAGTAAAGGGATCGAAGTCCTTTGCGGAAGAATTATCGGAGTATTATCTTGAGCGCCAGGCCTCCTTCCCTGTGAACGAGGAGATCTCTGTATTCGACCAGGTCCTTGCTACCGCAGAAGATCTTAACGGCTGGTTTTTCCATGATTACGCCGCGTACCAACCCTATCTTCGCGCCGGAAAGATCATCTCCCGACTGGAGGACGTTGCAGACGAAAAACGGGAAGATATATGCTACGTATTTCTCGACGAAGCCACCATGCACGGCGTTCTTGCCCTGACCGAGGAGGAAGAAGCGGAGCAGCTGGTCGCCATGTGGAGTTCAATGCTTGACGAGTTGCGTCATCGCGCTGAAAAGGCCCTCTTACTTCGGGAAGAGGACGTATATCTCGACTTTTTAAAAGATCGTTATCCTGCGTTTTATGAATATTCTGCGGCTCTTTTTGCCGACGGAATCGTGCCCTTTGAAGATATGCTCTGTATTTCCTTTCTGAAGCTGCGTTCAGGACGAACCTGCGCCATGCGCACGGTGAAGCATATCGTCGTGGACGAGGCTCAGGAATATCCTCCGATCGTTTATATGATGCTCAATGAAATTTTCCCCATGGCTCGCTTTACGGTCCTTGGCGACATTGCGCAGCAGGTTGATCGGAAAATCTCAGCGATCAAAGAGATCGAATCTTTTTTCCCCACGAAGAAATCAAAGGTATATTGCCATCTGGATAAGAGTTACCGTTCTACTCACGAGATCAATGCTTTCGCAAATCGGTTCAGGATTGGAGATCAGGACGTCCGGGTTATGGATCGCCATGGGAACGAGCCGATAATCGAGGCAATTTCCGACCCCGTCCGTCAGGTAAAGAATGCGATCGAAACGTTCCGGGCTAACGGGCATAAGACGAATATGATCCTTTGCCGCACCCAAAAGGAATGTGACGAACTGTACCTGCTTTTACGCCGGGAAATGGAAGTGATCCGTATGCGCTCTTTCGATACCTTCACTCCGGAAACAACGGTAATTCTGCCCGTGTACCTTTCAAAAGGTCTGGAGGCGGACGGCGTCGTTGTGTACGGCGTGTCGGAAGAGTGGAATACTCCGGAGGATCGGAATCTCATGTTTGTGGCTGCCACACGGGCTCTGCATGAGTTGACCGTGCTGACCGACGGCGATCCCGAAAAGGTACTGAAGCTTTAATCCTGCTCAAGCTCCATAAGGGCGTCCTTCAATTTCAGAAGGGCGCTCTTTTCAATGCGGGAAACGTAAGAGCGGGAGATTCCGAGTACCACTGCGGTCTCTTTTTGTGTTTTCGGAGGTTCCGACAAGCCGTACCGGAGACGGATTACGGTCTTTTCCCGCGGATCTAATTCTTTCTCAATGGCTACGAGCAATTTCGTCGCACGCATATTACGATAAACGTCCTCCAGAATCGTATCTTCCTCCGCTACTACGTCCATCAAAGAAAGCGAATTCCCGTCGTTGTCGGTCTCAATTTCGTCGTGAATCGAGACGTCGTTCGCCGTTTTTCTCAGCGCACGGAAGTGCATCAATATTTCATTTGCTATCCTCGCCCCAATGGGTTTTAATCTCAGGACCAAAATCCGACAAGGAATTTTCGTCCATATCCTCGCCGATAAAGGGTACAAGCTCCTCATCGTCCTCAGTTTCGGCGATGGAATCCTTCATCAGATGGGAAAGGTCGGGGTATTCAACATCCTCACCCTCTGCGCCAAAGAGAACGATGTGGGCGTTCTCACCGTCCCAGATGATGCGGCGCACCACAGTACGAATAGCGACGCGCTTCTGCTCGTAGCTCATTTCATCAATGCCGTTTTTGAACATGGTCAGCATTTCGCGCATCACATCAAACTCAATATCGCTGAAGGCGTGTTCGGATGCAATGCTGACCAGCTCTTCAATGCCCATAGAGAGCTTATCGATCTCCAAATTCATTTCGCCCATACGGTTAATGATATACCGCTTGGCAGCACCCTCCTCGGTCTCGGCAAGGGTGTCCACAAGGGAGTTGACCTTCTTTTCAAGGTCGGCTTTTTCTTTTCGCATAGTGGCAAGACGGCGTTCATATTCCTCCCGATTGCCGGAGTAGAACATCTTGCCCTTTTCTATCTGTCGGACGAAATCGCTCTTTTCGTCCCCAAGACGTTTCAGCTGTTCGATG
>JAZPXN010000035.1:0-73427 GCA_045543655.1 Eubacteriales bacterium | reverse complement strand
ATTCCATAGGGAAAGAATCTCACTCCCGGTCAATCCCTTCCGTCACGGCGGCCGAACACGCCGCGCCACCTCCCCTTACTAAGGGGAGGCTCACGATAGCGCATCGTTCGTTTTGTGATGCGAATACCGTGCTTGAACCCGCTTACGGGTAGCAGGTAACCCCATGCATGACGGGCAGGTCAATAAAAAGGCGCACTTGTGCGTAGCCTGTATTATTAGGGCTATACCCGAAACTGAAATACTCCCCGCTATGCGGGGGGATCATTATTGCTGAAAAACCACCGGACGGCCGGTGGTCATGAGTAAGTGTGACAAATAATTTCCATTTTTGTGACATTTTTTTATTTTGTTTTCGTTTTAGGGGAACTTTTGCACAGTCTTAAGAATCCCCTCTTGAAAAACATCCCAAAGGTTGCTATAATATTATTGTATATATCTTGGGGAAAGGCGGTGACGTCTTCTGCGGAATCATGTTTTTACGGAGGTCATGCTGATCCGTTCCTACGCCGACCGGCATTATTGGGAAGGGATCGGTGTGGAGGATGTGGCAAAAAACGTTGGGTATTCGTCCCAGCGGGCCAATTTTTTGTTTCAGACCCATTTCGGAGAGACGCTGGGCAGTTATCTGCGGTATTTGCGCATGACCGACGCCAAGCGTTCTCTGGACGGCAATTTGCCCATCGACCGGGTGGCGCTGTCCCTGTCCTATACGCCCCGGGGCTTCCGGAAGGCCTTTCAGGAATATTTCGGCGTTTCCCCCTCTCAGTATTTGAAGGACGGCCGCACCTACGAGCCCTATTCGGAGATCTACGAATACCACTCCACCGGCTTCTGGGGTGACGGCGCCAATCCCTCCTCCGACGGCCTTTGGGAATACGGCTGTTATAATCCGGTAACGGGCGAATCGGTTCTGATGGAGTGGTGTCCGGGCCCCGGGGAGTTCCATTCCCCCGCCTGCAGCGACCGCACCTCTCCTCAATGGTATTGTCGGAACCGATGGGAAGGCTGCGGAATGCATCCCGGCAGAGCCACGCATGCGGTCAAGTCCTTTCTCTGCCCCCGGGACGGGAAGGTCTCCGTGGTCTTCACGTTTGGACGGATCACGAACTTTCAACGGGAGTGGAGTCCGCCATGGCAATCTGAAAAAACCCCCTGCTCCGCCCGGCTTTATCATAACGGCGTTCCTCTGACGGACGAGGTGGTGATGGAGATCGTGGATCCGGTCTTCCTTACGGCGGAATGTACCGTCCGCACCGGCGATAAGATCAGCCTGCATATCGACCCTATGGGGAATCACGTTTCCGACGGTGTGGCGCTTTACCGTCAGCGGGTTTCGTATTACAACCCTCTGACCCAACCGAACGAATAATTTTTTTTCTATATACCAACCAAAAAAGGAGCGTATACCTATGAAAAAATGGCAAAAGATTTTTTTCTTCGCCCTTTCTTTTGCGCTGATCTGCACCCTGGTCTTAGGGATCACGGCGATCGTATCTCTCGGTAGCTCTTATATCGAGATCGATACGGCGGAAAAGCTGCGGAAAATCGGTGTGGATGCGGCCTATCCGCTGGACGGCGATTATAAGCTGACTGCGGATATCGACCTTTCCGATGCGGAATGGACGCCTATCGGCGTTCTTGGAACTGCAGCGGCTGATCAGCAGCGCTTTACCGGGACCTTTGACGGGCAGGGACACGTGATTTCCGGCCTTCACATCGGTTCCGAAAGCAAGCCCTACGCCTATGACAGTGCGAATATCTACGGTCTGGGGCTGTTTGGATATCTGGGTGCCGGAGCTGAAATCTCCGACTTGATTCTGGAAAACGTCGTGATCAACGTAAAAGGAACCAATCGGACCAATATTGCCGTGGGTGCCTTGGTTGGTTATACCAATCAGGACGATTGGTCCGTTTCGAACGTTGCGGTTCTTTCCGGCTATATTCGCGGAGAAGCCCAGCGACAGATTCGCGTCGGCGGTTTGATCGGTACCGCTACCGGGGATGCCCAGCGGAATACTATTACCAACTGCTATAACGGTGCCGACGTTACCGCAAAATTCAGCAATACCACCGGCAACTGTTATATCGGTGTCGGCGGTATCGTGGGGTACTTCGATGCGAAAGCCTCCACGCTTTCTAATTGTGTCAACGTGGGTGTGATCACGTCCGAAAGCACTGCTTTAGGAACGAACTTCAGCACCGTCGGTCACATCATTGGCCGTCCTACCACCAGTAGTGGTTTTGCCACGGCGCTGAACACCGAGTCTGCCGTGTCCAATTGCTATTCTCTGAACGGGAATCTTATTTTCGACACTACCGCTACCTCGAAGATTCAGCGGTTTGCGGCGGATACCGCCAACGTTACCCTGTTGTCCGTGGAGGACTTCGCCAATATCGCTTCCTTCTCCGGCTGGACGCTGAAGAACGGCTATTATCCCCTCCCTGCCGCGCTTGACGCGGATTACGCCGTTCCCGTGGGGACTACCGATACGGTCATTTCCATTGAGACCGCCGACGAACTGCGCAAGATCGGTACCAACGCCTCTTATCCCATGACCGGCGTTTATTACCGCTTGATGAACGATATCGATCTGTCCGACGCCAACTGGACGGGGATCGGGCTGAACACCTCCACCGGGGCTCTTACCGGCTTTGGAGGTACCTTCGACGGTCAGGGGCATACCATTTCCAATATGCACGCCTACGGAGCCACGAAGAGCAGCGCTTATACGATGCCCGCCCATGCCTGGGGGCTGTTCTGTACCGGCGCTCAGGGGGCGGTCGTTAAGAACGTTCTTTTTGAAAACGTCGTTTTCAACGGAGACTTTGCCTCCGGCTCTAACTGTGCCGTCGGTACGGTAATGGGTTATACCAACGTCAAACTCACCGTGGAAAACGTTGCCGTGGTTTCCGGCAGCCTGACGGCTACCTGCGGACGGCAGACCCGTGTGGGCGGCCTTCTGGGTTGTGTCCGGACGGTTTCCGGCGGCACTGCCGATACTGCGGGGATCGTCGTTAAGAACTGCTTTAACGGCGCCTCGGTCACCGGTACCTTCAACAGCGCATCCGGGGCACGCTACGTTTCCGTTGCCGGAATTGCCGGCTTCTGTGACAATAAGTTTACCACGATTTCCAACTGTCTGAACGTTGGGAAGATCATCAACGATAAAGAACACGATACCGGCGACTGGAACAGCCTCGGTAATATCGTTTCGATTTCCGGGACTTCGACCGCTGCCATCAACGTGCTGGCTGGCGATTCCGCTCTGGTCAACTGCTATGCCGTTTCCGGCCGGCTGGCCTGTTCCGATGAGGCACTCCTCTTCGGGGAGGATCAGGAAGAGGTTGGAATCATTGAGGTTTTTGATGCCGACGACGCTTCTCTCTTCTCCGGCCTTACCTCCGGTGCGGATTCCGCCTGGACGGTGAAGGCGAAGACCTCCGACGCCGCCTATTATCCCATGCTGAAAACCTTCGTGGAGAAATCCGTACCCGTGGATATTATTTATATTGATTCCGTCGAGGAATTGAAAAAGATCGGCGTGGATGCCGCTTATCCCGTCACCGGCAATTACAAGCTGATCGCTGACCTGGATCTTTCCGGCGCCGAATGGACGCCCATCGGCGGATTCGGCAATGAATTCACCGGCGTCTTTAACGGCGGCGGCCACGTCATCTCCGGGATGTATATCGGCACCCCCACCACCCAGAAGACCGTCACCGCCGTCGAAGCGGACGGATCTTACAATATCGGTCTCTTTCGTGTCCTCGGTACCGGCGCTCAGGTTTACGATCTGGCCTTGAAAGACGTTTGCCTCAATGCGAAGGTTGATTTCAAATGGTTCAACGCCGGCGCCCTTGCAGGCTATGCCCGCGGCGGCGTTACCGTGAAAAACGTGGCGGTTCTTTCCGGCCTCGTTTCCGGTATGGGCCAGCGCCAGGTTAGTGTTGGCGGTGTTCTCGGCCGTATCGTTGCGAAGGGAACCACGGTTGAAAATTGCTTCAACGCCGCCTCCGTGATCTCTACCTATTCCTCTACCGGCAACGTTTACGCTGCCGCCGCCGGGATTGCAGGCGACGTCGCTAATTATGAAGAAATTACCGTTAAGAATTGTCTGAATATCGGTTTGATCAATTCCCTGAAGCCCGGCTCCGGCGCCAGCAACGTTTCTTCTGCCGGGAATATCGTCGCCACGCCCCGTGTGACCGACGCCTCCGTCGGCCTGAATGCGGGGAGCACTCTCGCCAATTCCTATGCGCTCAGCGGGACTTTGACCTATCAGACCGGGAATTACGCCGGCTACTGTCCCTCCGATAAGGCCGAGGTTGCCATCGTCGACCTGTTCTCTGCGGACAACGCCGCCAAATATTCCGGCCTTCTGGCCGACGCCGCCTGGGAGAAGAAGAACGGCTATTATCCCATACTCAGCCTCTTCTCCGACGAGGCGATTGCCATCGACCGCAACGCCGACCTGGCCCGCCTGATTGCCCTGGTGGATTCCATTTACGCCACCAACTACCTGACCAAGGCCGACGTGGAGGCGAAGTTGGATACGCTGCTTTCCGAATACGACGTCGTTCTGACTCCGGTCAAGTCCGCTACCTCGACCACCGACGGCGAATGGAAGGTGTCCGGAACCCTCTCCGACGGCACCCCCGTGGAACGGTCTCTGACCATTTCCCGCCTGCCCGCCGTGGCCTATGATTTCGAGCTTCCCAACGCCGGTATGGCGCAAGGGACCGTCACCGTCACCCTGCCTACCTCCTACGGAGGCGAGAATTACGCTCTGGCCTGGGGTACGGAAAACGGCCTTCTGCCCAACTATTCCTACCTCACCATTTTTGATGAATTTTCCATCAGCGGCAACGTTCTGACCTACGTCGTTCCCGACCGTACCGTCATTCCCGCCGGTGCCACCCGGCTGTGGGTGATGGTCGACGATATTCCCACGGCGGAATTTGAGATCCCCGTCGAACGCCGCACCGATCTGGGGAACCTGAAGTATACCTTCGGCCTTCTGTCCGATACCCACTTCAACAGCGATTCGATCACCGCCGCCAACGCAAAGGCCTTTACGGCGGCCATGAATCTCTTCGACGCCGCCAACGCCACCTTTGCCGTGGTCACCGGGGATATCACCTCCAATTCCTCCGCCGCCCATTGGAAGGGCGTTGTGGATACCTATGCTGCCGGCGGCTGGAAGTTCCCCGTCTGGGTCAGCGCAGGCAATCACGACGCGCTGGAATGGAATATTGATACCGCCAACGGCCTTACCCCCGAAGGAGCCATCAGCAATCTGAAGGCGGCTCTCGGCTCCTGGACCTACGCCAACGAAAACTTCACCCAGGACGAAAACGGCAACCGCTACAAAGTCACCGTTTCCGAAGAAAACCCCGATTACGATTACACCGTTCAGTACGGCGACGATCTGTTCGTCTATATGGGCATCGGCGTTTACAATTCCAATTACTACAATGGCGGAAACAAGACCAACACCTCCCAGCACCTGGATCCCTCTCAGCTGGAATGGCTGGAGGAGGTTCTGGACGAATATTATTCCAAGAACGACGTCCGGGGCAACGTTTATCTGATGTTCCACTATTACACCATCGAATCGGGCTTCGCGTTGATCTACGATCAGCCCAGCGGCAATAAGGTTGAGATCAATTCCGGCAAGGGCTATATTGCCTTCAACGAATGGTCCGGCCCCCGGGACGGTCAGATGCCCGCCTGGAACTCCTCCGAGCTGCTCTGGAATCTGCTGAAGAAATATCCCAACGTTATCCATTTCTCCGGCCACTCTCACCGCGCCTTCGATGATAACGAAAGCCTCAGCGTAACACGGCATTGGAAGAGTGAAGGCCTGGAAAGCGACGCCAGCCTGACCTGGAAGCTTTCGTACTCCTCCTGCGATGAGGATCTGGGCTATACTGCCGTTCACGTTCCCTCCGGCCAGTATTACGAAGGCTATATCGTCAACGTTTACGAGAATGGCGTTCTGATCACCGGTCTGAATACCTCCTCCGGCGAAAACGTATCCTACGCAAACTTCTTCCTGCCCAAGGAGCTGGATACCGAGCTGTACCTGCGGGTCAACGACGGCAAGGTCCAGTACGTGGAAGGCTACGGCGAATGGCTCGACCTGATTGAGACCGATACCCTCGCCCCCAACGCCGAAATCGAGGTTCAGACCAACGGCACCCACGTTCAGTGGAGAGTCAAGGGTCAGAACGAATGGAAGGATCTGATCGCCCTCGAGGATCTGGACGACCTGAACGGCAAGATGATGCAGGTCGGCTTCTCCTTCGAAAACGCTCTCACCCACCTGAAATACGGTGACGCTACCATGCTGACCGCCGTGGGCGGACAGTCTACCGGCCGCCTCACCTATTCCGTCGTTTCCGGTCCGGCCACCGTGGATCCCGTCACCGGCCTTCTGAAGGTCACCGGTGTGGGCGAAATCGTCGTGAAGGCCGTCCTCGGAGAGGATAACGATTACGCGTCCATCGAGGCAACCGTCACCATCACCGCCGAAAAACGTCCCATCACGATTACCGCCGACGATCAGACGAAGGTTTACGGCGCCGCCGATCCTGGGCTGACCTATAAGGTCACCACTGGGACCGTGGTCAACAACGACGCCATTGCCGGTTCTTTGAAGTATACCGGCACCAATGCGGGCACCTACGATATCGTGGAAGAGACCGCCTTCGGTCATGATCTTTACGAAATCACCTTCGTCAAGGGCACTATGACCATCACGAAGAAATCCGTCACCGTCACCGCCGATAACCAGACCAAGGTTTACGGCGCGGCTGATCCCACCCTCACCTATAAGGTGGAAGCCCTGGTCGGCAACGACACCCTCACCGGTACCGTTAAATATACCGGCACCAACGTGGGCACTTACGATATCGTTAAGGACTCCGGCTTCGAAAACGGAAATTACGACGTGACCTTCGTCAAGGGCACCATGACCATCACCAAGAAGGCCGTCACCGTTACTGCCGATAATCAGACGAAAGTCTACGGCGCGGCTGATCCCAACTTGACCTACAAAGTCGAGGGCCTGGTTGGCACCGATCTCCTCACCGGTACCGTTAAATATACCGGCACCAACGTCGGCACCTATGATATCGTCAAGGACACCGGCTTCGAAAACGGAAATTACGACGTGACCTTCGTCAAGGGCACTATGACCATTACCAAGAAGGCAGTCACCGTCACCGCAGACAATCAGACGAAAGTCTACGGCGCCGCCGATCCCACCCTCACCTATAAGGTGGAAGGCTTGGTCGGCAACGACACCCTCACCGGATCTCTGAAGTACACCGGCACCAACGTCGGCACCTACGACATTGTCGAAGATACCGCCTTCACCGCCGGCGATAACTACGAAGTCACCTTCGTCAAGGGCATCATGACCATTACGAAGAAGGCCGTCACCGTTACCGCTGATAATCAGACGAAAGTCTACGGCGCGGCTGACCCCACCCTCACCTATAAGGTGGAAGGCCTGGTCGGCAACGACACCCTCACCGGCACGCTGAAGTACATCGGTTCTAACGTCGGCACTTACGACATCGTTAAGGATTCCGGCTTCGAGAACGGTAACTACGAAGTCACCTTCGTGAAGGGCACTATGACCATCACCCCCGCCTCCACCGACAGCAATCAGGGCGGATCCTCCGGTACCACCTCTGACGGCGGCACCACCACCGACGGAGACGCTTCCTCCGGCAATACCGGAAGCGCGGGCAATGCCAACACCGGCGACACCGGCAGCGGCAATCCCTCCACCTCCGACCGGAGCGTTCTTTCCTTCGTTGCGTTGCTGTTGGCCTGCGTGGCTTCCTTCGTTGGCGTGATCTGGCTCACGATGCGCAGAAAAGAAAACTGATATCGCTCCCTTCTCAGCAAAAAAAGGCAAGCCCGGGTTCGGGCTTGCCTTCTCTGTTATATGAAAAAAGACAGCGCAGCAACATCGCTACGCCGTCTTTTTTTTGGTTCGGTCGTATGAAACGGTCGTCTTATTTGATTTCGTCGGCGAAGGGCTGGGGGATTTTGAGGCGCTCCAGCAGGCGGCAGAAGTGAATCACCCGGTTGGGGCGGTAATCCTCCACCCGATGTCCGTCAAAGCCCACGGAGACCTTGACGCCGGACTCCCGGACGATTCTCTGCTGCTCCGGATTGCGGAAAAACTCCAGCACGTATTCGTGTTCGCGGTATTTGTGGATGCTGTCGAAGGTAACGTTCATTTCCCAGAAGATATTTTCGTCGGCCATCCGCTTGAAATAGGCCGCCGGGTCTTCTCCCCGGTTGGCGATATGCCGGAACAGATCGGTGTGGGCGACCCCCTTGACGGGGCATCCGCATCGGGCGGCAAAGGAGAATAAGTCTCCCTTCGTGATGCTCTCCGGATCGTCCAGATTTTCGATCAGACAATAATCGAAAAAGGAGATATCCACCTCCTCCGGCAGGGCGGCGTGGGGGTATTGCCCCTGGGTATTGATTTCAATGCCCCGCAGAAGGGTAATTTCGTCGGCGTATTTCTCCTTCAGCAGGTTGATGTGGTCGTAATACCGGGTCAGCGTTCTGCCGTAATCCCGGAAGCTGACGCCGTCTGCGGCGGCCTTATAGACCTCTCTGCGCCCCTGCCCCACGCCGTGGGCGTGATCGGTGATTCCGAACAGGCGGATTCCTCCCCGGATGGCGGCTTCGACGATTTCCTCCGGCTTATCCTTGCCGCAGAAGGAATAATAGGTATGGGAATGAAGATCCTGGATCATTGATTTTCAGTGTCCTTCCTGTGCTCGACGGTATACTGCAGGCAATCCCGGTAGACCTTCGTCCGGAAGGCGTCCCCGGCCAGATACCGGTCTTCCTCCAACAACTTCTGCGCCGCTTTGATCTCGGCGTTGCTTGCGGTGGCCTTTTCGGGGTAGGTCTTGGCCTCGGTGCGGGGCGGGACGCGGCTTCCCATGCCGGGGAAAATATTCAGCCCGTCGGGGGTGTTGGCGCCGAAGAGGGTGCGGTTCATGGCAAGGTCGTATTCCTCGCTATAGGGCAGCTCGTCTCCGTTCCAGAGCTTGTCCGCCATCAGAATCACGGTGGTGGGGATGGTGGATTCCTGGAAGTGGAATTTGGGAACGGCGCCGCCGTAAGGCAATACGTCCCCGTAATTCCAGACGCACAATTCGCCGCCCAGCACGTTTTTCTTGTTCTCCTCCGAGCATTTCGGCCGCTCATCCCAGCGCCAGGTGCGAATTTTTTCGTCGTTTATATAGGATTCTTCGTCGATGTAGGTTTCGGGATAGTAGGAGTTGATGATCTGATAGCCCATGTTCAGCTGTTCGTTGAAGGAGCACCCGTCGTAGGGGCCCCGGCCGGGTGCGGCGATGCGCCAGAACTGCATAAGAATATCGGTGGACATTCCCACGGGACGGGCGCAGTCGATATGGTCGGACCACATGATCATCCGGCGGCCATGCTTTTTCACCAGCCCGTTGATATAATTTGCGAAATAATAATACTGCTCCGTCCGATCCTTCAAGCCGTGTTTTTTGCGGAATTCCTTACACTTACTGCAGATCGTCCAATGGCAGAGGCTGTTGGGGCGCTTGTGGGCCAGATCCGCGAATTCCAGCTCGTCCCCGCCCATATGGAAGTACCGGCCGTTGGGGAACATCTCCAGAACCTCGTCGATGATCTTTTCGTATAATTCGTAGGTGCCCTCCGACCCGGTGCAGATGGCCCAGGTGCTTTGGGGGGTATCCTCCGGCGGCGTGCAGGCCAGATTGGGGAAAAACTCGATCAGCTTCGTTGCGTGGCCGGGCATATCGAATTCGGGAATGATCTCAAGCCCCAGAATATCGCACAGATCGTTCAGTTCCTTGACCTGCGCTTTGGTGTAGTAGCCTTCGTAGAGATATTCCCGGGGGAGGGAGGCCATCTCCACGCTGAGCCATTTATGTTCTACGATGTGGAAATGGAAATAATTCATCTTGCATTTTGCGGCCAAAATCAGCACGTTGCAGAAATTTTCAAAGGGAGGATTGCCCCGGGCGGGATCCAGCATCACGCTCCGGAAGCCGCAGGCGGGAGCGTCTTTTACGGTTCCCTCCGGCAGAAGAAGGGCGTCTCCGTCGATCTTCGCCCACAGCGCGACGGTGGAAAGGGCATTGCGAAGGCCGAGGTAATCGCCGTATTTTACGGTGATCTTGCCTTCTTCGACGGTCAGTCCGTATTCCTCCGACGGAAGATTGGTCTTGACCGCTTCGATCTGCCCGGATTTTGCGGCGGAAAAGGTGCCGTAGGGCAGGAAATAGCCGAGCAGCTTCACCGCTTTTTCGGTGAAGTCTCCGGCGCTGACGGTCAGCGTCCGGGGGAAGGCCAGGAATTTGGGATCTTTCGGTTCGTTTTTCAGGCGGGGGACAATCATTTTTTTCCATCCTTTCTGTTGTTCAGCGTATAACGCAGACATTTTTCATAGACTCCGGCCCGGAAGGAGTCTCCGGCCAGATACCGTCCTTCGTTGAGGGTTTTGAGGATTCGTTCGATCTCTTCGTTGGAGCAGGTCACCCGATCGGGGTAGGACCAGGCCGCGGTCCGGGGTGGGATACGGGCGCCGATGCCGGGGAATATATTCAGTCCTTCGGGGGTTCCGGCACCGAAGACGGTGCGATTCAGGGCCTCGTCGTATTCCGCGCTGTAGGGAAGCACGTCCCCGTTCCACAACTTGTCACCCATCAGGGCTACGGTGGTGGGCAGGACCCGGTCGTTGAAGGCGTAGTGGGGATCTTCGTCTCCGTAGTTCCAGGCGTTCAGCTCGCCTCCGACGATCTGTTTTTTGTGTTCCGGTGCGCATTTCGGACGCTCGTCCCAGCGCCAGGTGCGGATGGTCTCGTCGTTCATGTAGGTCTCTTCGTCGATGTAGGTGTCGGGATAATAGGCGTTGACCACCTGATATCCCAGGCTCAGCTGGCCGTCGAAGGAGCAACCGTCGTAGGGCCCTCGGCCGGGCATTGCGATGCGCCAGAAGACCATCAGCACGTCAAGGTCGATCCCCGCCGGACGGGTGCAGTCGATCTGGTCGCTGGACATCATCAGCCTGCGGCCGTGCCCCTTGACGATCCGATTGATGCGGTTGACGAAATAGTAATATTGCTCCGTCCGGTCCCGAAGCCCGTGCTTCTTCCGGAATTCCTTGCATTTTCTGCAAATGGTCCAATGGCAGAGAGAATTTGGGCGCACGTGAGCTTTTTCCGCAAATTCCAGCTCGTCGCCGCACATATGGAAGAATTTTCCGTTCGGAAAGAGCTGCAGAACCTCTGCAATGATCTTTTCGTATAGCGCGTAGGTTTTCTCCGACCCGGTGCAGGCGACCCACTTGCTGGGGATGGCGTCTTCGGGAGGCTCACAGGCGATCTCGGGAAACAGCTCCACCAGCCGGGTGGCGTGGGCTGGAATGTCAAAGTCGGGGATGATCTCAATGCCGAGAACGTCGCAAAGCCCGTTCAGCTCCTTGATCTGGGCTTTCGTGAAGCAACGGGGGTGCCGGTATTCCGCAGGCAGACAGTCCATCTCGACGCTCAGCCATTGATGCTCCGCAATATGGAACTGAAAATAGTTGTATTTGCATTTTGCCGCCAGGATCAGCACGTTGCAGAAATTTTCAAAGGGAGGATTCCCTCTGGCGGGATCCAATAAAATACCCCGGAACGTGCAGGCCGGAGCATCGGCGGCGGAAAATTCCGGCAGAACCAGAGCGTCTCCCCTCAGCTTCACGGAAAGCGCAAAGGTCGAAAGGGCGTTGCGAAGGCCGAGGTAGTCGCCGTATTTCGCGGTGACCTTGCCTTCTTTGACGGTCAGCTCGTATTCTTCCGACGGAAGATCGGTCAAGATTCCTTCGATCTGCCCGGATTCTGCGGCGGAAAAGGTGCCGTAGGGCAGGAAATAGCCGAGCAGCTTCACCGCTTTTTCGGTGAATTCTCCGGCGCTGACGGTCAGCGTCCGGGAAAAGGAAAGGGTATTTGGATTCTGCGGCTCGTTTTTCAGGCGGGGGACGATCATGGTTTCTTTCTCCTTTTTCAAAAAGCATTTTAATCCGGTCGGCGGGGCGCTTTCATGGCGGCGGAAAGTTCTTCCAGAAGCTTTGCGAAAAAATCTGCGTCTGTGGGGAAGAAAGAGGGCGTCATTCCGAATTCCGCCAGAATTCCGTTGGCCTTGCCAGCGGCTTCCCGCAGGGGAGACAGCTCCGCTTCCGTGGCGGTTCTTCCTTCCCGGCGCAGCTTCACCTGCAGGGAAAGGGCGGTGCAAAGGGTGCGGTATTCCCGCCAGAGATCGGCTCTCCGGGGCTGGGGAACGGCGGACATTTTTTCCGGAAATAACATAAAAATCACTCCTTGGGGTTATTGTAGCACATTCTTCCCCGTTTGTCAATACGGTTTTCGGGGAGTTTGAAATAAAATAAAAAACCGGGTGGGAGGTCCCTGCTTTTTCGCCCTTTGAACGGGGGCTTCTCTTCCTTTTCTCTCTTCGGTTTGTACTTGGCCGGAGGCGGCCTTTTTTTAATGTTTTAAGATTTTCCGAAGTCTCTTTACAAACGGAGGAAAATGTGATATAATATAACGTAGTATGCTTTCATGAGAGGTGATCTTCGTGTATACCCCCCTGCCCGCCCGTCTCCGACCGGAGTCTTTGGACGATATGCTGGGTCAGCGCCATCTGCTGGGTCCCGGCAAGCCCTTGCGGAATATTATCGAGAGCGGGAATATCCCCAATATGATTTTCTACGGCCCCGCGGGGATCGGGAAGACCACTCTTGCGCAGATCATTGCCAAACAGACCGATAAAACCCTCTATAAGCTCAACGCTACCACCGCAAATACCGATAATATCAAGGACGTCATCGGGCAGATCGGCGCTCTGGGCAACGACCGGGGCATCATTCTGTATCTGGACGAGATGCAATATTTCACGAAAAAACAGCAGCAGATCCTGCTGGAATTTATCGAAAACGGATCGATCACCCTCATTGCCTCCACCTCCGAAAATCCCTATTTTTATATTTACGGCGCCATTATTTCCCGTTGCACGGTCTTCGAATTCCATCCCCTGGAAAAGCGGGATCTGGAAACGGCGGTCAAGCGGGGCTTTGAGGCTATGAACGGGGCTCCCGTCACCGTAACGGTGGAGGAGGGCGTCGTTTCTCATATCGCCGCCACCTGCGGGGGAGACGTGCGCAAGGCGCTGAATACGGTGGAGGTGCTCTGCAGCCGCAAGCCGGGACAAAAGGAGATCTGCGTTTCCCTGGAAGCGGCCAAAGAAGTCTCCAAACGAAGCAGTATGCGCTACGACCGGGACGGAGATTCCCATTACGATATTCTCTCGGCCTTTCAGAAGTCCATTCGGGGATCCGATCCCGACGCCGCCGTCCATTATCTGGCGCGGCTGGTGATCGCCGAGGATCTGCCGTCGATCTGTCGCCGGCTTCTGGTGATTGCCGCCGAGGATATCGGTCTTGCCTATCCCCAGGCCATCGCCGTGGTCAAGGCCTGCGTGGACGCGGCTCTGCAGCTGGGCTTTCCCGAGGCCCGCATCCCCCTGGCAGAGGCCACTTTGCTTCTGGCCACCGCTCCCAAATCCAATAGCGCCATCAACGCCATCGACGCCGCCATGGATAAGATCCGCTCTTCCGGCGCGGGGGATATTCCCGCCCATCTGAAGGACAGCCACTACGGCGGTGCGGAAAAGCTGGAGCACGGCGTCGGCTACAAATATCCCCACGCTTATCCCGGGCATTACGTACCCCAGCAATATCTGCCCGACGGGCTGAAGCGGGACTGCTATTACGAATACGGAGAGAACAAAACCGAGCAGGCCGCCAAAAAATATTGGGAACTGATCAAGGGGGAACAAAAATGACCCCGGATTACAAGCAAATCTCGGCCCGCCTCTTTTCCCATTATCCGGAATTGAAGTGCGCTTTGAATTTTCGGAACGCTTACGAGCTGCTGGTAGCCTCCCGGTTGTCTGCCCAATGCACCGACAAGCGGGTGAATATCGTCTGCGAAGAGCTGTTCCGCCGTTGGCCGGACGCGGAGTCCCTTGCCGCCGCCGATCTTTCCGAGGTGGAAGAGGTGGTGCGTCCCTGCGGGCTTTACCGGATGAAATCCCGGGATATCGTGCGGATGGCCGGTAGGCTGACCGAGACCGGCATCCCGGACTCCCTGGAGGGCTTTTTGGAATTGCCCGGCGTAGGACGGAAGATCGCAAATCTTCTCATGGGAGAATTGTACGACGCTCCCGGGGTGATCGTGGCCGATACTCATTGCATCCGCCTTTCCAACCGGTTGGGATTTGCCGATACCAAAGATCCCGTCAAGGTGGAAATGGCTCTGCGGAAAATCGTTCCCCCCGGCGAAAGCATGCGCTTCTGTCACGCGCTGGTTCACCACGGGAGGGAATGCTGTGACGCCCGCAAGCCCCGTTGCGAGGAATGTTTTCTCACCGATCTTTGCCGGGAGTATCAACGAAAGGATTCGTAAGCTATGGAATATATTGAAGTGACCCTTACTCTGCCCTCCCAATCGGCCCAGACCGCCGTGGATATTGCGGAAATGACCGATATCGGAGGCATCTATCTGGAAGATTATTCGGATATGATGGATTGCGAGCTGGTCAAGGCCATCAACCTGGTGGACGAGGATCTGATGAACAAGGACCGTTCCACCGCCATCTTACATATTTATTTTGAAAAGGACGCCAACCTGGCCGGCGCCATGGAATATATCGAAGGTCGGCTGGGGGCCGAGGGGATCTCTTATCAGGTTTCCTACGCCCAGGTGGAGGATACCGATTGGCTCAACGGCTGGAAAAAGTATTATCACCCTCTGCCCGTGGGCCCCATCACCATCGTTCCCGCCTGGCAGGTGGAGGAATACGACGCCAAAGAAGGGGAGAAGATTCTGATTATTGATCCCGGTCTTGCCTTCGGTACCGGCTCCCACGAGACTACCGCCTCCTGCATTGAAGCCCTGGCCGATTGCGTTGCCCCCGGAGACCGGGTGCTGGACGTGGGCTGCGGAAGCGGCATTCTCTCCATTGCGTCTCTGCTTTGCGGCGCCGGAAGCGCTTTGGGCATCGATATCGATCCCGCCGCCGCCCGGGTTTCGAAGGAAAACGCCGCCCTCAATCCCTTCCCGGGGCAGTTTGACGCCCTTGCGGGGAATATTCTGGAGGAGGATTCCGATCCAAACCTGAAAAACGTCCTCGACGGACAGATTTACGATCTCGTGGTTGCGAATATCGTGGCTGACGTCATTATCCCTTTGTCGGCGCAGATCCGCCGTCACCTGAAAAAAGACGGTTATTTTATCACCTCCGGGATTCTGTCCCCCCGGGCAGAAGAGGTCCGCAACGCCCTGGAGGCCAACGGATTTACCGTCTGTGAGACCAAGCAAAAGAAGGAATGGGTCTGTTACGTCTGCAAGGCGTAAAAAAATTCCCCGGAATGATCCGGGGAACCGTAAGATCTTTCGTTAAGCCTGTTCTGCGGGGAGGGGCTCGGCGGGCTCTTCCGCCTTCTTCTTTTTCCGCTTCATCAGCTTTCCCATCTGGGAGAGCATCAGCGCCGTTACGCACGCGTCTGCCCCGAATCCGAAGAGATCCATGGGGATGGCGTAAGGATTGCCGGGGATAAGATACAGCACCGCATCGGCCAGCCGCACCGCCAGAAGCACCGCCGCAAGGCAGGTGAACAGAGTGAAAACCTTCCGGCCGAACAACCGGGCGAGGATCTTTGAGAAGTTGATGCCGGCCGCCGCCGTAAGACCGTAAAAGGTGATCAGGTAGATGCCAAAGGAACGGGAGAAGACCACGTCCAGATTCTGGAAATTCGTCACCAGAAGG
Organism: Eubacteriales bacterium; assembly: GCA_045543655.1. Taxonomy (GTDB): domain Bacteria; phylum Bacillota; class Clostridia; order Oscillospirales; family UBA644; genus RGIG995. The sequence goes on along the minus strand of JAZPXN010000035.1, from coordinate 57,514 downwards.
AACAGATAGTAGACCGTCAGAGACAGAGACATGACCCGCCAGCCGTTTTGCTTTGCGCTCTTCTTGGGGTAGGTCACGAAGAAGATCAGGAAGACGGCCGTCAGCAGAGCGAAGACCGTTTCCCATACGGCGCCGTTGATCAAAAGGGACTTGTCTACCGTAACCGTGCCGGAGGCAATTCCGCTGAGCAGGCCGAAGACGCTCTTCGTTACCAGAAGCACCGCACCGGCAATGCCGAAGATCGTGTCGAAGACCGACGCCCGGTAGAGGCGCACCACCGTGGGCTTCGGCTCCTTCCTCATCAGAAGAACCGAGCAGAAGAAGAGGGCCACCACGCCCAGAAATCCGTCGAAGATCATGGGCAGGACGGTGCCGGAAGCAAAATATCCGGTTTTGGGATCCACGGCAAGGATCAGCACCACGGCCCGGAACAGAAAGGCCGCAAGACAGGCCGGGACCAGGGCAACGCCGTAATGTTTCAATTTCATCGGTTCAAACTCCTTCGGTCGTAGGTCGAATAAACAATCAATACAAATATATTATACCATTATTTCCAAAAATGTCAAGTATTTTTTCATCGGAAACTGCGTTTTTCCACAGAAACGCAGAGAAAGGAACCCTTATGACCCCTCAAAAACTGATGACAAGCCGGGTAAACACCGTTTTTCTGATCATGCTGCTGACCGTTGCGGTGCAGTCGGTTATTACCCTGCCCACCATGGCCATTGAAATGATCTCGCAATTCGTGGATCTTTCCTTTGCGGAATACTATACGGGCTTCGTTCTGCCCCAGCTGCTCTATCCCATCGGGACCTGCGTTTTGGCTCTGCTGGCGCTGAAGCTGATCCGAATCCCTGCCGACCGTTTCGTCACCTTCCGTCCTCTGAAGGCGGATTTCATTCCCTGGCTGGGGGTCTTTATGGGCGTTTCCGTGGTGATGAATTATCTGGTCACCGGCCTTCTCTGGTTGTTGGAGCAGATCGGACTTCCCGCCTCCGGCGCCTTTGACTCCTTCGATCCGCAGGATTTCCCCCAGGCCGTCTGCTATTTCGTTATTCTTGCCATTCTGCCTCCCGTCTGCGAGGAGGTCCTTTGCCGGGCCGCAGGGACGGGGGTTTTGAAGAATTTCAATCCCTGGGCGGCGGTCTTCCTTTCCGCTTACGCCTTCGGAATGATGCACGGCACCATTCAGCAGATTCCTTTTGCCTTTGCCCTGGGCATTATTTTGGGTATGGTTTATATCAAAACCGGCAATCTGCTTTATCCCATTCTCTTCCATTTCGTCAACAACGCCTGGGCCTGCGTGCTTACTTATCTGTCGGTCTGGGCCGGGGAAAGCGTGCTGAACTGGGTGGGCTACGGCTCGGATATCCTGTTCCTGCTCTTCGGCATCGCCTCTTTGATCTGGCTTCTGGTCAAGAAGCAGTTTACCCTGAAGGAAATTCCCCATTCCCTCACCGCCGGTCAGGCCTTCGGCGCCGTGATCAAGGCTCCCACCTTCTGGATCTTTTCCGGCGTTTACGGCGGCCTTACGCTGATCGTGTGGCTCAGCGAGATTTTGCTCAACTATTTCGAGATTCCCGGTCTCTGATACTGAAAAGAGGTTCCCAATGACCGAACACGTTTATATCGTGGTGACCCAGACCGGCACCGTCCTGTCCCGGCTTCTGAAGATCATCACCCACGCCGATTACAATCACGTTTCTCTGTCGGCGGACCCCTCTCTGGGGATTCTCTACTCCTTCGGGCGAAAAAATCCCTACAATCCCTTCTGGGGCGGATTTGTGATGGAATCTCCTCATTTCGGCACCTTTAAGCGCTTTTCCGGCACCGAAGCGGTGGTGCTGGCCCTTCCGGTCACCCCGGAGATGCGCCTTGCGATGGAAGACCGGCTGAAGGAAATGTACGAAAACCGCCGGGAGTACCGTTACGATACCCTGGGGCTCCTGCTGGCGTGGATCAAGATCCTGTACGTGCGGCAGAACACCTATTACTGTTCCTCCTTCGTTCGGGATTTTCTGTGGGAATTCGGTCTTGCGAAGGATTTTTCCTTCAGCCGTTTCCCGAAGCCCGTGGAATTCCTCGATCTGCCGGACGGCACCGTGATCTACCGGGGCAAGCTGCGCAGCTTCGAAGAGACCGTGACCCGATAAATAAAAGAAAACAGATCCGCAGGGGAGCAATCCTTTGCGGATCTTTTGCACCCTTTCGACATCCTTTTCATAGATTGGAAAGAGGGCCGATCCCCGGCCCGGAACTTGCGAAAGGAAATGATAGAATGATCCCGGATTATTTCAATATCGAAGAGGAAACCGACGGCGCCGTTGAATCCGCCGCTCTGTTCCCCAAGCCTCAGCCGCCCAAGCCCGACGGGGGATGCTCCTGCGATCTGAGCGTGGTAGATTCTCTGCCTTTGGGCATGACCTACGCCCCCATGCAGGTTTTCCGTAATCTTTATGCGCCGGAAAAAGCTCTGGAACGCGGAACCTTGTTCTGCGAACTGGATCTGCCCTTCCGGGGAGGGAGTGCAAGATGAACGACCGTGAAAAATTGCTTCGCCGCCTCAGCGAGCAACAGTTTGCCGCTCACGAAACGGCGCTGTTTTTAGACACCCATCCCAATTGCGAAAGCGCCCTGAAGGCGCATCGGGAATATTCCGCCGCCGCAGAAGAGCTGAAGAAAAAATACAACGAATCCTACGGGATGCTGACCCACCGTTGCCCCAATTCCGGGAGCCGCTGGCAATGGATCTGCGATCCCTGGCCGTGGGACCTTGATTGATATGGGAAAGGAATTTGAGAATTATGTTTGTCTATGAGAAAAAATTGCAATACCCCGTGAAGATCAAGACGCCCAACGCCGCCATGGCCAAATTCATCATCGCCCAGTACGGCGGCCCTTCCGGGGAAGCGGGGGCGGCTATGCGGTATCTGTCCCAGCGCTATTCCATGCCCTACCCCGAGCTGAAGGCCGTATACACGGACGTGGGCAGCGAAGAGCTTTCCCATCTTGAAATGGTGGGCACCATCGTCCATCAGCTGACCAAGGGCCTCAGCGAAGAGGAATTGAAAAAGCAGGGCTTCTCGGAATATTTCGTGGAGCATACCACCGGCGTTTATCCCCAGGCCTCCTCCGGCGAAGCCTTCACCGCCGCCACGCTCAACGTGAAGGGGGACGTTCTGGCCGATATCGCCGAATCTCTCGGTGCCGAGCAAAAGGCCCGGGTGACCTACGACAATATCCTGCGCCTCGTCGACGACCCCGACGTGCGGGATCCCATCAAATTCCTCCGGGAGCGGGAGATCGTCCACTATCAACGCTTCGCCGAATGCGCCCGCCTCGTGCAGGAAAAACTGAACTGCAAGAATTTTTATATGTATAACCCGGCCTTCGACGGTGTGAAACGGTAATCCGCCGTTTTTTAACCGGATCGTCCGCTGAAAATGCGATAAAATCAAGAAAAACCGCCCCGGCAGTGCTTGTCGGAGCGGTTGTTTTTTTAATCGATACGGTTTAGGAATTTACGATGATTTCGCAATTGGTCTCCATGACCGAATTTTCCAGGATGATCTCGCCGATGCCGTCGGTCACGATTTTGCCGGAGGCGGGGTTTTTCACCGAATCGATCTTCCCGGATACCGTGGCGTTGACCTCGGAGTATTCGAAGGCCAGGTCGGTGCCCTCCATGGTGCAGTCCACGAGAGTCAGATTTTTGCAGTAGCAAAGGGGTTGGGTGCCGAGGATCTTGCAGTTGATCAGGGTCAGCCCTTCCGAATACCAGCCCAGATATTCGCCCCGGACGGTGCTGTTTTTGACGGTGACGTTCTTGCTGTGCCAGAAGGCGTCTTTCGTGTCGAGATCGCAGTTTTCCACCGTCATATTTTCGGTATACTGGAAGGAATATTTCCCCTTCAGGGAGACGTCGTTCAGCCGTCCGTCTTTGGTTTCGAAGAGAAAATACTGGGAGGTAACGTCACAATATTCCATTTCCAGGCCCCGGCAGCGCCAGCCGAATTCGTCGGAGACGATATCGCAGATGAAGAAGGACATATCCTCGCATTCCCGCAGGGCTTTCGTGCCGTGCAGGTCGCTGTGGGAGATCTTGCCTCCTTTTGCGTACCACAGGGAGGCCCGGACGTTTTCGTCCATTGTGATATGCTCCGCCGTGAAATTTTCCGTGTGCCAGAAGGGGTACCGCAGGGAGAACCGGCAATGGGATACCGCCACGTTTTTCGCTTCCTTCAGGGCAGATTCCCCGTCGGCGGGGCCGGCGAATACGCAATGCTCCACCGTTGCGTCCTTCAGGGCGTACAGCGCCCGTTCTTCGTCCATGGTCTGATGGGAAATGATGGTCAAAATAAATTCCTCGACTTTATTCGTGATTTTCCTACAGTATACCACTTTTCGGAGAGAATGTCAAGAAGGAAGCGGGGACGGTGTTCTTTTTCTTTCGGGAGAAGGAAAAAGAACCAAAAAGAAAGCCATGGCCGGCGTGAGATGTGGATAAACTTAAAATTATGCACACAGCATATTGAATTTAGGTGATTTATGTGGTATAATGGAAAAAAAGGAGGTATGGTTATGTTTCGTTCTCCGGCAAACGGATATGAAGTGAGTCAAAAAATAGAATCTTTGGGGCGGGGAATTTATTTCTTCGGCCTTGGGATTTTGATATTGGCATTGGCTGCAGTTCCAGTTCTTTTTATTCTTCTTGCCACCGAAGTGATGGACGACGGGCTGGTATATGTCCCGTTTATCGTTTTGGGGGGTGGCTTTGTGGAGTTTGCAAGTGCATATGTTCTTCATCTCTTTGTTTTGGGAGAAGCCCAAAAGGTGGAAGCGGCATACCACTATAGTAATGCGGCGCTGTCGAAAGTGGCCGAAAAAGCGAATCCGTCTAACGTGCCTCGGAAGGTGTCCAATACGGATTCTACCAATGAGAGAAATCAGCATAGTGAAAAAAAGAATGTGTCTGTGAAAGGTTTTTCTGATATACCTGAGGATGTTGAGGGGTCTACTGTCTTAATGGAAGACCCTCTGTTTGACGTTGTTTGTCCCAGTTGTGGAAAGACGTGCTCTTTCCCAAACAGAATGAAGGGGAAAACTGTAGACTGTCCTTGGTGCGATACAACATTTCGAGCGTAGAATGTTTTATGAGGTTTCCGGCGGTATTTCCGCCGGGTTTTTTTGTTTTCCGGCGCAAGAATTGCGCCGGCCTCGGCTTTTTTCTTTGGTGCTTTCTTTTTTCTCCTGAAAAAAGAAAGCACATCGTTTTTCTCCCTCCCCTCATTCTTTCCCCATCCTTCGCATACAATGAACGGAAAGGGGCGATGGTATGCGAATCGTGGTAAGCGGCCGGAAGGGGGTTCTTGCGGTGACCGGAGGGATCGTGGCGCTGGCGGTGCTGCTGTCGGCGCTGTGGGTGCGGGGTGCCGCGGCGGTCTCCCGGGGAATTGCCGTGCCGATTCTGATGTATCACAGCGTTGGATATAACGACCGGGTCCAATCCCAATATATTCTTACCCCCGAGGCCTTCGAGGAGGATATGAAATGGCTTTCCGATCACGGTTATACGGCGGTGTTCGTGTCGGATCTCGTCCATTTCGTGCTGCACAAGACCGCCCTTCCCCGAAAGCCCGTGGTCATCACGCTGGACGACGGATTTCTCAATAACCGCACCTACGTTCTGCCGATCCTGCAGAAATACGGTATGAAGGCCGTGGTCAACGTGGTGGGCAGCTTCTGTGAGACCTATTCCACCCATTCCGACCCCGATCCTTCTTACGCCTATCTCACCTGGAGCGACGTTTCGGATCTGGCAAAATCCGGCTTCTTTGAAATCGGAAACCATACCTACGACATGCACACCTACGGGGAGCGGCGGGGGTGCATGAAGCTGGCCGGGGAATCGGTGGCCGCTTATTCCGCCACGCTGTCTAACGACCTGAGCAAGCTGCAGACCGTCCTGACCGAAAAATCCGGCGTTACTCCCACCGTCTTCGCTTACCCCTACGGCGCCGTCAGCGAGGAGGCGGTTTTCGTCTTGCAATCCCTGGGTTTTTCCGCCGCATTGACCTGTAACGAAAGGGTCAATTACCTTTCGCCCGGCCGCCCGGAGGATCTCTATTCTCTCGGCCGCTTTAACCGCCCTGCGGGACAGACTACCGAAGCGGTGATGGCGCGGGTTTTCGGGGAAAAATGAAGGTGGTTAAAATACACAAACGCAACGGAGTTTTAATTTGAAAATACGGTTAAACAGACGAAAATGAATTCCAAAATGTTTCAAAAATGTGGAAAGTATTGACTTTTTTATGGAAATCGTATATAATGAGTCCAGTGTGGCGACGCTCTGCCGCTGCGGAATATGGAAAAGAGGTTTATCCCAATGTACGAAGACAAGACTTTGGTCTGCAAGGATTGCGGACAGGAATTCACTTTCACTGCCGGTGAGCAGGAATTTTACGCCGAAAAGGGCTTCACCAACGAGCCCCAGCGTTGTAAAGCCTGCCGTCAGGCTCGCAAAAATGCCCGTGGCGAAAACACCGAGCGTCAGATGTATGATGCCGTTTGCGCTGCTTGCGGCAAAGAATGCAAGGTTCCTTTCGAACCCCACGATGACCGTCCGGTCTACTGCAGCGATTGCTTCCGCAGCCAGAAGTAATTTGAATTCAACCTATAACCGGAAGACGCTTCGCCTTCCGGTTATTTTTTCTTTTTTGTCTTATGATTTTTTACGGAAAGGAACGGATCATGAAAAATATCTGGCACGATATCGACCCGAAGCGCATCACCCCCGAGGATTTCGTTGCGGTGGTGGAAATCTCCAAGGGGAGCAAGAAAAAATACGAGCTTGACAAGGAAACCGGCCTGATCATGCTGGACCGGGTTCTCTATACCTCCACCCACTATCCCGCCAATTACGGCTTTATTCCCCGGTCCTTCGGCGACGACGGAGACCCCCTTGACGTGCTGATTCTCTGCTCCGAGTCTCTGGAGCCTCTTACCCTCGTCCGCTGCTTCCCCATCGGCTATATTTCCATGCTCGACGGTGGCCGGAACGACGAAAAGATCATCGCCATTCCCTTTGCCGACCCCACCTACAACGCCTACCGGGACATCAGTGAGCTGCCCGCTCATATTTTTGACGAAATGCGTCATTTCTTCAAGGTCTACAAGGCCCTCGAGGACAAAGAGACCGTCGCCGGCGAGGTTCACGGCCGCGACGACGCCGTCAAGGTCATTCAGGGCGCTCTCGACAATTATATTGAATGCTTTTGCAAATAAGCCGGGATTTTACAATAATTTAACAACTTTTCCCTGCCAGCCGTGCGAAATTCCCCTCGCGCGGCTGTTTATTATGTCAGTATGCACAAAAATTCCGTCGATTTTTTGGTGGCCCCTCTGCGAAAAGAAACGAAAAAATATTGACAAATATAATATTTTGTAGTATAATATATAATTATAAGTGTTTCCGAAATTGGGAGGATAACGCATGAAGAAAATACTGTTCTCCGTTTTTGCGCTGGTGCTGACGGCGGCGGTGGTTGTGAGCCTGCCCGTCTTTGCCTCCGCCGAGTCGATGTATATCCGGAAGGTTGTTTCTCTGGTATACGACGATTCTACGAGTATGAACGGGGGCGACCGCTGGGCTTACGCCAATTACGCCACCCAGGCCTTCGCCGGGTTGCTGAACAGCGACGATCAGTTGTTTATCACCTATATGTCCGAATGTGACAACGGACGGCGGGGAGATCCGAAGGAGTTGGATCTGTCCTCCGGCGGCATTCAGGGATCCGTGGATTCCATCCGCGATCACGACGACGCCGCCTCCACGCCCTACGATTCGGTGGAGACCGCCTTCAAGAAGTTGACCGACGTGAAGGATACGAACCCCAATACCCAGTACTGGCTGGTGGTTATCACCGACGGCAGCTTTAACGAAATGTACGGTATGACCGTTTCCCGAGCGGAAAAATTTTTAAACGAGAAATTCGAGGAGTACGTTTCCGCCAAGATGCCCAACGGCAGTAACGCCCAGATCACCTTCCTCGGGATCGGGGACGTGGTATCGCCCAAGGAAGACGCGGCGAAGGGAATTTATACTTACTCCGCCTCCAACGCCTCCGGGATTATCGGCGCTATGTCCGAAATGGCCGACAAGATCTCCGGCCGCACCCGGCTCGGGACCGGAGACGTCAAGCAGATTGACGGAAAGACCGTTCAGGTCTCTTCCACCATCCCCTTGCTGAATATCGCCGTTCTGTCTCAGAAGTCCGAGGCGAAGATCTCAAAGGCGGTCTACAGCAGCGAGATCGGCATTCCCGTCAGCCGCAGCGTTTCGCTCCGGTATCCCGGTCATCGGGATCTGGTAGGCGGCGCGTTCCTGTTGGGGGATTCCAAAAATATCATCGGTGCCGGCACCTATAAGATCACCTTCGACCGCGACGTGGACCTGAAGGACCTGGTCATCCTGTTCGAGCCTGCCCTTGAGACCCGGATGGTGATTGCCGTCAACGGGGTGGAGATCTCCGATCCCGCACAGCTCGACGACGTTGCCGAAGGGGATAAGGTCACCGTTTCCTGTAAGATCTACGAAATGGGAACGGAGGTGGAGGTCGATCCCTCCCTGCTTCCTCCCGGAACCCGGTTTGAGGTCTCCGTTACGGAGGACGGTAAGGTCGTCCGCACCGAGGACGGAAAAGAGATGGAGCTCAAGGATTACGAGCTGAAAAACATCGAGACCAAGATCACCGCCGCCGTCATCATCGACGGATTCCATCCCATCGAATATTCCGAAAAATTTACCCCCACCGAGCGCAGGGTCGTCTATACGCTGGTTCCCTCCTTCGGCGGCGCCGTGAAGAGCGTCAGCCTGAGCGATCTTCCGTCCAACAAGGATCTGTCGATCCGCTTCACCGTTTTTGCCGACGGCGTGGAGATGACCGATCCCGAAGCCGTCAAGGCGCTGAATCCCCAGGTGAACGTTTCCCTGAACGGCAACAGCGGCGTGACCTCCGTGGACGCCGACGGTCGGATCGTCTATCTGCCCAACGCCGGCGTTGCTCCCGCAGGCACCGTGGACAGCTATAACGTGGACGTGACCTGCACCGTTAACGGCAATATTTCCGCGACCGAGACCTATACGGTGCTTCTGGCTGATTTCGACGTGATCCCCGTGGATCATAACGAGAGCGTCAAAAAGACCGAGCTTCACGGAAATACCAAGGGCGTTTCCTTTTACGTCACCAAGGACGGCAAGCAGCTGCTGAAGGCCGACGTGGAGCAGGGGATTTCCGTTCTGTTCAACGAATCCCACGAGGATCTGAAATACGACGTTTCCGTCGCCAACGACGGCGTGATCACCGTCACTCCCTACTCCGAGAAGGATTACGGGCTGAAGGGCGTCAATTGGCTCTGGCATTGGTTCCAGTACTTCTTCCTTCTGGAAGGGGACGACGTTACCGTCACGCTTCAGCATCCCTACGGCACCGCCGAAAACGTCCTCGACGTCCGGCAGGAAAGCGTTCCGTATCTCCTTTTGAACGTGGTGCTTCCGCTGCTTCTGGAGGTGTTGATTCTTGCCTATGCCGTCGCCCAGGTCTATACGACGGTCAATAAGCCCAGGTTTTTGAAAAACGCCACGCTGTATCTCGGGGACTTGACCCACTCCGGCACCCGCGGAAACCGTTATCACGAGATCGGAACCTTTAAGCCCATCGCGCTGGATCAGTATAACAAATTCAAGTACCGCTTCCGTCTGATCCCCACCATGAAGACCAAGATCATTCCGCTCCAGAACGGAGTATCCATTTCGGCCGGGGACGGGGGCAGTATTCTTTGCCACGGCCAGGTCTGGTACCGCGGCGAGATCACTCCCGTGCAGTTTAATCTTCGCAACCGGTTCGATCATCCCGCAAAGGTGGCGGAATACGTGCAGGACAACAGTCTGAAGATTCAGGTCCTAAGCCCCTACGACGAGGATGCCGTGGAACCCATCGCCACCATCGACCGTCCGTCGGATGAAATGTATTACGTTTTCACCGATATGACGAAGGATACCCTGGTGGACGGCATTGCGGTCATCGCCAACGGGATGATCGTTGCCTACGCGCTTCCCGCAAATCAGTAAGCAAAAAAAAAATATACAAATACAGTTTTGGAGGTACCCCCTATGAAACAAGATTTGATTCGGATGGACACGCAGACCGTTCTCATCGGTCTGGGTGGCACCGGCAGCCGGGTCGTGAACAACGTGGCAATGCTGTTGCGGAAGAATTCCATTGCCATCAACGACGGTAAGGTCACCTGCGCCGTCATGGATACCAATCAGAACGATAACACGAATATCACCGACAGCGGTACCGATATTCCCGTTATCCCCACCTGCGACGATCGGAAGATCCGCGAATATCTGGCGCTTTATGCCAATAAGGACACCAAAAACTGGTGTACCTCCGACGAGACCTTCGGAGACGAGTCGATGATCGACGGCGCCTCCGAGATCCGCATCAAATCCCGTATTGCTTTTATGGATACCATGTCCACCGGTAAGATCCAGGAGCTGGAAAACGCCATTGAGAAGGTGTTCCATAACAAGTCCGGCAAGCCGGAAAAGCTCCGCGTGATGCTGGTTTCTTCCCTGGCCGGCGGTACCGGCTCCGGGATGTTCATCCAGGTTGCTCTGTGGCTCCGTCAGTTCTTTGAAAAACGGAACTGCGAGGCTACCATCCGCGGCATCCTGCTCCTGCCCGACGTGTTCCTGCGCACCATCCCCAACGCCAAGAACAACGCCCGGAAGAAGCTGTACTATTACGCCAACGCCTACGCCGCCATCCGGGAGCTGAACGCCATCAACAAGGTGGTTCGCAAGAACTTCCTGCCCGAACGCCCCATTATTATTCAGGATCTTTTCGACAGCCGCAAGCCCGGCGTCCGTCAGGTCTTTGATAACGCCTTCTTTATCGACGACGTGGATAAGGGCGGCGCTGCCTTCACCAGCATCGGTGAATATGAAAAGATCGTGGCCCAGATCGTATACATGCAGCTGTACGCTCCCATGTATTCCGAGCTGTACTCGGTGGAAGACAACCTCTTCCGCGCCTTCAATTCCAGCAAGGAGCCGGTCTACGGATCCTGCGGCACCTCCAAGGCCGAATATCCCAGAGACGTCGTGACCGAGTACTGTGCCCTGCGGGCCGCTAAGGATTCGGTCAACGAGGGATGGAACCGCATCGACGCGGAGATCGACGCCCTGGAAGAAGAGGCGAAGCTCGCCGAAAAGGACGGTCTTGATCCCAAGCCCGTCAGCCGCCGGGATAAGTTTATCGAGATCTTCGACGAGAAGACCTCCAAGACCGATCACGTGGGGAAGGAAGACCGTCTCTTCGTCTCCATCCGCAACGATATCTTCAACGAGACCCGGGAGCCCTCCGCCGACGGCAGTGAGATGATCGTCATCCCCTCCTGCAAGATCGAAGGCTTCGTATCCCTTCTGGATAACGCCGTCAGCGCTTCCGTGGAGGCCAACGGCGATACCGGAAAGGTTTCCCGGTTGGGCAGAAATCTGGCCGATCCGGAGAACCCCGAAAACTTCCCCGCTACCATCGTGCAGGACCTTAAGGGCATCCGCGCCAAGGAAGAGGGGATCGTGGCCAAGGTCCTCGATCAGTTTGACGAGAACTGTGAGGATTACGCCGATTCCATCGTCCGTTCCTTCGTTCCCATGGATATGGGGTCGGTCAATATGAACGACGTCGAGACCCTTTACGGCCTGTTCGTGAAGGAAGACTTCAACGGCAAGAAATTCTTCGTTCATCCCATTGCCGCCAAGTATCTTCTGTATAAGCTGGCCCGCCGCATTGAAACCGAGCTGAGCATGCTTGCTCCCGCCAAGAGCCGCTCCAAGGCCCTGAAGGGGGATCAGAAGGTCTCCTTCAATATCGAAAAGACCCGGAAGAACGAAACGCTGGAGGAATACTGGTCTCAGGTCGGTATGCATATCAGCAAGAGCGAGATCCAGCACTTCATCCGGAAGTATAAGCTTTATAACACCGCCAACGCGATCCTGTGCAAGGATTACGAGGTCGCGATCCTGAAGCAGAAGGTCCTGACCAAGTTGAACGACCGTCTGACCGTTCTCATCGCCGAAATCGAGAAGATGTTCCGGGATTTCCCCGCTCTTCTGGAACGGCTTGAGACCGAGATCGCAGAGAACGTGGCCTCCACCGAGGAAGACGCCAGCAAGACCCTTTACGTTTACGCCCGGGAAGGACACAAGCAGGAGGTCTACGATTCTCTCAACCTTGATCTGACCGGCCGGAATCACGAGTTGAACCGGGACGTCATCGATTCCATTTACGGGAAGTTCTGCTCCCGCGTCCGTCCCAACGTTCCCAAGAATGCGGAATACCTGAAGGAATCCATCATCTCTGCCTTCCACGACAAGATCATCTCCTCCTTCACCAAGACCATCGTCTCCGAATGCAGAGACCTGGTGGATCTCGATATTATCAGCGCGATCTATAAGGAGAGCGATTATAAGTATCAGCAGGACCGGGCTCCCGAATCCGAGGATCCCTTTGCCGTCAACAACGATGCGGAAAAGGCGATGGTCCGCCATCAGGCTGCCGTGGTGGAATATCGCAACCGCCTTTCTCAGAAGGCCCAGCCCTTCCTCATTGCTCAGCCCGACGTCGTGGTGAAGAAATCCGACGACGGCTTTGAGCCCGATACGGACAGCGCCGTGTGGATGACCACCTCCGACGGGGAGAAGCTGTATATGCCGATCCAGACGGAGCTGACCTTCTGGGGCTTCCATCCCAACACCGTGGCCCGTTGCCCCGCTCTGGAGGCAAATCTCGGCGCCAATAAGGCCACTGCCGCTCACGAGCGCTACGGCGAAAACGAGCTGTATTGCTATACCTCCATCTACGGCGTCACCGCCTCTGCCGTCAGCAAGTTCCGGGAAACCGAAGGCGGGGATTACTATAAGCACTACGACGCCGTGATCACCAATATGATCGCCAGGGGCTCCGACGTGGATTCTCCCCACCTGGATAAGACCTGGCACGAATTCCTGCCCTACGTCAGCGCCGAAAAGCAGGAAGAGGCCAACCGGAAATTCTACCAGGCCTTCTGGCGCGCCGTGGCTTACGGCCGGCTGGTGATCGATCACGACAGGTTCTGTCTGATCGAATACCGGAAGGACGCTTACGGCAACCGTCAGCCCAAGGTCGTGGCTCTGGAGGAGAATGGCAGACCCATCGGCAAGACCGATATCACCCGTCTGGTAAGAGCTCTGCGCAACAGCTCCTCCTTCGAGTCAACCATCGTCCGGGAGCTGGAAGCCGAATACGAGGCTGATCTGACCGATATGACCACTTACGTGGGCACCAAGCTGCTGAAGGGGCTTCTGGTGGACAACGATCTGAACGCCGTCACCATGACCACCCGTTACGCCATGTCCAAGGATTGCAACGACGATATCTACAGCAATCTGATCGGTGGCTTTGCCGCGCTGATGGAAGACGTGGCCAACCACTACGATATGATCCGCGGTGAGGATCAGATCGCCGAAGCCAAGGTCCGTCTCTGCCACCGGATCTATCAGAAGAGCTCCATGAAGGGCAAGAACCGGTATCTCAAGTATACCTGGATCAAGGACTTCCAGGAGCTGAAGCTGGCCATTGACGACGACGGAACTACCGATTCCGGCGACGCTGAAGGCACCGATATTATCTGAAGTTAACCTGACCCCAAAAGGGAGGTGTTTTCCGACACCTCCCTTTGGGAGTCCTCGGAGGAGTTTTGCATATGCATACCGTATTTATCAATACGTCCCCCAACGCGGTCGGCGGCCGGATGGACGTTCTGGGAATTGAGAAGGAATTCCGTAAGCTGACCCAGATCGACGTATCCCTCTCTTCGCTGATGGAGGAGGGGTTTCTTTCCCATGCGGAAAAGCTGGGCGAAATGATCGACAATTACAAGGAAATGGGCAACGATTACAATCTCGTCGTCTACGTCGATCTTCTGGAAATGCCGGAATACGTTACGCTTGTGCAAAACTGCCCCGACCGGGTCGATAAAAACGCGGCCTACGGGATGCTGCGCCGCCTGTGCGTCCGGTTCCTCGTGGAAACGATCTACGAGACGTTGGTCTCCATCGGCCGCTGTCCCGTGGAGCGGATGCTGATTCTGATGGAGCAAAACCGCATCGACGCGGACGACGTGGGCAACAACGTGATCGACGACGACGGATATACCTATCTTGACCGGCAGAAGCGGGACGTCCTTTTAAAGATGCTGGAGCTTCCCGATCCTTTGGAGATGGCCCGTCTGGCGGAAGCCCATCCCGGAGAGGCTCTTGAGTCTGCTTTGGCGGCCGACGCTTCTCCCCGCCTTGCCTTCGTCCGCAACCTGTATCGGGAAAAGATCGGTCTTATGCTCCGGGGAATTTCCGCCGATCCCGATTCCGGGGAATACGTGCTCCCCGACCGCGCTTCCATGGATCTGACCTACGCCGTGGACCGTATTTACGAGTCGGATTGCGCCGGAAAGGCGGTGGTTTCCGAATTCGTCACCGACCGCCGGGGCGGCAGAACGAACAAAGAAATGAGCACGAAGCGGAATCTGCTTCTGCAATGCCTTCTGCTGGAGTGCGTCCGCACCGGCAGTGTTTACGGGAAGTCGGAGGGGAATTCTCTGAATCTGCCCGGAAAGAAAATCGTAAATCCCTCTTCCGAACAGTGGAACGAGCTGTTCTGCATGCTTTTGAAGAAAAAGCAGACCTACGCCCGGTTTGAAGGGGAAGCCGCCGCCTTGAAGGACGATTATACCTCCCTCGGTCTGGCTCCCGCTCCCCGCCGTTTTGCCCACGAAAAGTTTGGTCTGGACGCGGCCGGAAACCGGAGCTCTCAATACGTTTCGAAGGTCATCGATCCCAAGACCGAGCAGAAGGCCGACGCGAACGGGAGGCATGACACGGCAAAAATGAACGATCCCGTCCGGATGGAGCTGGAAACGGGAGACGTTGCGCCCTGGTTCAACGAAGAGGCCTATAAGCCCTTCGACGGGGGCGGCGACGGATATAAGACCGACGCCTTCGGTTCGTCTGCGAAGGATTATATTCAGCGGTCCGACGGTCTTGCGAACCATCATCTGAATTTCCTGCGGGAGCTGAGCAACCACGTGGAGCTCCGCATGGCCAATTATTCCGGTCGGTCGAAGAACAATCTGCCTCCGGTGTTGCGGAAGCGGAGCGTTCTCCGCCTCGACGACGAGGATGCGGTCAAGAACGATTATATGTACAGCGAAAGCAAGGCCCCTTCTGCCGAAAAGACCCCCGTTTCCTTCCTGGAGCGGTCCTCCCGCAGAGCCTACGAAACCGTTCTCTGCGAATACCTGAAGTTCAGCGTCGGGCGGGATATCGCCATGACCAATATTCAGGAGCAGTGCAAATGGTTTGCCAACCGGGTGCAAAAAATTGAAAACAGCCTGAAGAAGCTGATGGCGATGCTGATCGTTCTTGCCGTTGCGCTGGCCGTATTTTTGGTTCCCTATTTTATGATTCAGTGGGAGATGATCCACTCCAGTCCTCAGGGCCCCCTGATCGCCGTCCTGTT
The DNA here is from genome assembly GCA_045543655.1 of Eubacteriales bacterium. Lineage (GTDB taxonomy): Bacteria > Bacillota > Clostridia > Oscillospirales > UBA644 > RGIG995. The sequence goes on along the minus strand of JAZPXN010000035.1, from coordinate 41,891 downwards.
CGTGCTGGTTCCCTATTTCCTTCTCGGGGTGGGATTTGGCATCGCCCGGTATTTCCATTTGCGCAAGATGGAAAAGCTTTGGAAGGAGCTGGTGAAGCTCTCGGATGAAGTGATCAATAAAAACAAGGCCGCCGTCCGGGCCTTCGACGATCTTTTCGTAAAGCATATTCCTTCCCTTCGCTGGGTTTACGAATACGTTCTGGACGTGGATTTTTATCGGGATTGCTGCCGCATTGCCGATGCGAAGCTGAGCCATCATCTGGGGAAGCTGAAGGAATGGCGGGAGACGGTCGAAAATATTCTGGAGGATATGGAATGCTCCCACTGTGATGCGGGCCGTCCCTCCAATCAGGAAAAAATCGACTACACCAAGGCCTATTGCGAAGACGGAAACCGTGAGATCTATTCGATCATTGACGACGAATTCTTGCGGAAGATCTACGAACGCTGAGAAAGGAGTACCGACAATATGGAAATACTGTGGCTTTTGCTGAGAGTTTTTCTGATGATCGCTTTGGTTTGTCTGATGGCGATCCCGTTGCTTCTGGAATTCCTTTCCTTCCGGAAGGATAAGAAAAACGAGATCTCCGATAAGCGATTTCGGATTCTGCTGTTCACCGTGGTCTATTTTATCGTCGTTGCCATCGTGATGACCGCCCTGAAGGATCTGTTCTATGCCATCACTTCCTGGCCTCTGCTGACGCGGATCGCAGGATTTTTCACCACCTACGCCCGTATTGATTACGCCGTTTCGGTGTTCTTCGCCATTCTTCTCAATTTTGGGATCGGGCTTCTCTTCTGGTTCCTTTTGCGGTTCGTCCGCATGGGGTTGGCCGGAAAGGATCTCTCCATGCCCCGGGGGAAGAACGGGGATTTTACCCTGCTTCAGAAGATCGAACGGGCGATTCTGCGGTTTTTCAAAGAGGAATACTGGTTCTTCGTCGGGAAGATCCTGAAATTTCTCTGTCTTACCCTCTCTGCGCTGTACGCCGTGCTGTTCCTTGTTTATCAGCTCCCCATTTTCTTTGGGGCGGCGTGGATTCCTTACGGCATTCTTTCTCAGATCTTTGACGCCGGGTATCTCTATCCCATGCTGACCCTCCTTCCGCTGTACGAGGCGTGGTTTTTCCTGGGGGGCTTGGAGTACGTGGAGTCGAAATGCCCCGAGCTTCAGAAGGTTCCGCCCAAGACGGCGGATCACAGCGTGGACGTAGAGGAGGTCAACAACCAGTGCCGGAAGCTGTTTAAAAACTTCTTCCGCTGTCAGTTGGAGGATCTTCGGAATTCCTCGGAGATTTCCACCACCGACTGTCTTCCGGTCACCCGGATGATCGCCGACGGGATCGAGGGGGATCAGCGCAATCCCCATCCCGCAAAGCCCGGCTATATCAAGTGCCTTGACGTCATCGTCCGCAACGATCTGCACTCCCTTGGGATCAAGCACGATAAAAAATCGGTTCACGAGGGCGAAGGGCGGGAGGTTCCTACCGGCGTGATCGTGAACGGCGGGTTCTTCTCTGAGTTTTCTGCCTATTTTCTGAGATACCTCTCTACCGTTCTCGCCCGCGGGGACAACGTGGTCTTCGTCTGTAACGACAACGTTCAGATCCACGCGGTGGCCGGATACGTGACCCAGGCCATGGAAGAGCTTTACAGTCTTTATCCGGGGAGTGCCGTCACCGCCGACGCCGTGGACGATTCCGGGATTTCCCTGGATCATCCTGTCTGGAACGTCTGTGCGGTCAGCGGCGAGAGGAGCAACATCGATCGGGTCCGTATTGACGATTGCAGTATTCTGGTCACGGATCTTCCTTATCTTTGTTCTGCTGATTTTGAGAAAAATCACAGCGCTTTTTCCTGCCTGATCGATACGGTGATCTTCGTTGACGTGCTGAATTCCGTCAATCAGTATCCCCGGCAGATGTCCCTTTTCGATACGAATCTTCGCAACGTGCGGGAGGAAGCTGCCCTGCGTGCCCGCAACAGCAGTAAATCCAGCCGCTCGAAGACCGGCGATCCCTGTAAGAACGATGCGTTTCGGGTTCGTTATACCTCGAAGCAGATCAAATACGTCTGCTTTGACGATTCCCGCGCCCCCGGGCTGGATCGGGTCTTGAAAAACCTGCTTTCCGCCGGATTCAAGACGGCGGACGCCATGGATTATTCCCCTGCCACCACCGTCTGCTGTTACGATTTTGAAGGCCGCCCCGACGAGAACGGCAAAATCGTCCTTCCTCAGTCCGCTATGGCGGTGGAGGAATTGGGCGTGCTCGTCAATATCTCGGATTACGCCGTCTCCTTCGGCGCGGAAACCGTTTCCCTCTTCGCCGACAAGCGGATCCCCTTCGGCGATTTCCGGGAAAGTGTCCATTCCAACGCAAACAACGGCTTTTTTGCGAATCCGGAGAATCAGCTGTTCTTCAATACGCCGTTGTATAATCCGGATCACTACAACGTGATCGTTGCTTTTGACGGAGAAGATAATCTTCCCGCCGTGATCCGCCGTTATGCGGCAATGACCTCCGACCGTCCTGCTCTGGTGATGGTCTTTTCCCGGCCCTATCTTCTGCGGGATTATTACGCCGCCAATATCAACGGGCTATGGCAATCGGAGCAGCTGCTCCGCATCCCGGTGGAAAAAAGCCGGAAGCAGGATGCTCTGCATAAGATTCTCGTCCAGGCCAGCGCCGGGGGAATCTCCATGGAAGAGACCTGCGCGATTTTGTCCAATGCAAACCTGAAGGAATACGAAGAGCTGCAAAAAGCCGGCGATTTCAACGGGATTCTCTGGAAAATCCTGGGTGATTGCGACGTCCCCCGGGATAACGGATATAATCTTTACGACTATTTCGAATTCGACAGCCGCAGAGAATTCGGGAAAGACGGGGTTTTCGTTGCGGAGGATAAGGTTCGTCTGCGCAAGCATGGGACGCTTTACGATTACGTCAAGGGTCGCAACATGATCCGCCTCGTGACGCCCAAAGCGGAATTGCTTTTGCCTATCCCCAAGGACCGGATCACGCAGAATTTCATCGTGGGGCAGAATATGCTCTACGACGGAAACGTCTACGTAATCAATAACCTGGATCCCGAGTCCGGGAAGATTTACGTCAGCCGCGTCACCGGTGGACGGAACAACGTTTCTTATCAGTATCTCCCCGACCGGGAATATTACGTTCATTGGTCTTCCGACGCCGACCGGGTCTATCCCACGAAGCATATGACCCTGGGCGCCGGGGATGACGTCCGGGTGGAAGACGTGTATCTTGCGGTCTATCGCCGCCCCATGGAGGTTTTGACCAAAGGGTATACGCCCATCAATCACCGGACCCTTGCCCTGAACGGTGCCGACGCTCTGCCTTACGAGGATCTGACCTGCGAAGGACGGGAGGATGCCTTCCGGCAGACCTATCGCCGTTACGGGCGGATCGTGCCGGAAGAGGCCGTCTGCTCTTCCGATACGATTCTGAGCGGAAAGGGCAGTTGCGTTTCTTCGGAAAACGGCGCACTGGTCATGTCCTTGAAAATGACCGGCAGTTTCGGCGAAAACGCCCCCCGGATCGCTTCGCTCGCCGCGGCGATGCTCCACGAGCTGATGCGCTCCGTGTTCCCCTCGGTGGCGGATTCCGTGGCGGTCTGCCCCGTGCTTCCGGAGGGAACGGATCTCGACGTCCCCACGGCGATCAGGACCAGATTGCCCAAGGCCTTTTGCCGTGGATATTCTGCCGAGCCGGGCTGCGTTGAGCTTCTGATCATCGAGGATTGCCCCAGCGATATCGGCGTGATCTCGGTTCTGATGTCTTCCGGGGATCACGTTCTTCGTACCCTCTTCGACCCCATCTGCAAATATCTGAATTGGTATTCTGCGGCGGAAGAGAAGAGTCCTTATCTCTATTACGGCGGCGATGCGGAGCCTGCCTGCTTCGATTTCGCCGGGCTTACCAAGCTTGCCAACCTTCTGTGCGACGAGAATTACGAGATCCAATTCGTTCCCATCGAAGAGGTCGCCCTCTGCGATACCTGCGATTTCTGCGGAAAACGCTATCCCAAGGGGCCGGACGTCACGGCGTTGCCTGACGGGCGTAAGATGTGCCGTGAATGCGCCGCCAAGCTGGTGGGCAATCATAAGCGGGTGCTGAAGGAGCATCTGGACCGGGCCCGCATTTTCCTGGAGAGCTCCTACGGGATTTCCCTGGATAACGATTACGAGTTCTGCTTCGAGTCGACGGTCAATATCGTCAACAGCCTGCGACAGCATCCCGATTTTCGGCGGAGAGGCGCCGATCTTCCTTTGAAATCCTACGTGGACGAGAAAAAGAAGGTGCACGTGGAATACGAGCTTCCGTCGGCAAATCTCTCCGAGTTGTTGGTTCGGGAGCTGTCCCACGTTTGGCAGATCAAGCACCTCCCCAATCTGGAAGAGGGGCTGGCAGAAGGTCTCCCCGCGCTGGTCGGGATCCAGTACCTGCGGTTCCTCGGACACGACGGACTGGCGTCGGCCCGTTCGACCTATTACGAAAGCAACGGCTCCCTTTCCGGGGAAGGATACCGGAAGCTGGTCCGGGAGCTTTTGGCCAATCCTCAGTATAAGAACAATCCCTTCCTGTATCTGTCGGAGTACTCCGGCGGATCGGAAAAGCCCGTGGTGCGGGTGCTTACGCCCCGAGTCATCGGTGCCGGGGAATACGGCAAGCCCTACGTGCCTACCACCCCCGACCGGACGACGGACGGCTCGGTTCCCTATTTCTATTACGCCCGGTTGAGTTTGGAGCGTCAGGCGTTGTACGACGCTATGCTGGACGGAATCCGGGATTTCGCCGAAGTCATTCCTGCCGAAGGGGGCGTTACCTCCGCTGACGTGGACACGGTGTCGGAATGCATTGCCTTCGACCATCCGGAGCTGTTTTGGTATAAGATCGCGCAGCTGAGAGGGTCGGAGATCCGCTTCTGGTACGGGGCTACCGCAACTGAAGCGGAAGAGATCCGGCGCCGCATCGACGAGGTCGTGCCTAAGTACCTTGACGGGATTACCGACGCTATGAGCGCTTACGACGTGGCTCTGCGGATGCACGTGAAGCTGATTTCCTCCGTGGACTACGATACCGTTTCTCTGAACCGGGAGAAGGCGGCCGGCGGTCCCAAGCTGGAGGAGATCGACCGTCTGCGCTCCATCTACGGCGTCTTCCTGGACGGGAAGGCGGTCTGCGAGGGATATGCCCGGGCGCTGCAGTATCTGCTGCAGAAATGCGGCGTCGAATGCGCCGAAGCCGCCGGGAATATTATCAAGGATACCGGAGAATTGGGCGGCGGCCACGCCTGGAATATCATCAAGATCGACGGCGATTATTATTATATCGATACCACCTGGGACGACAGCTCCAATACGGTGCAGACCGTCAAGAGCAACGATCTCGGCTTCGATTATTTCTGTATCACCGAGGAAGAATTGCTCCGTACCCGCGATCTGAAGATGTGCCCTCTGGAAATGCCAAAATGCGAGGCAACCAAGGCCAATTACTTCTATCACAACGGATACGTCCTGGAGACCTACGATCTTAACAAGATTCGCGCCATTGCCCAGATTGCAATCGAGAACAAGGCAGATTCCTTCTCCTTTAAGTGCACCACCCGGGAGGTGTACGAAACGGCGCTGAACAAGCTCTGTGCCGACGGGAAGGACGGATACGATCTTCTGAAGGTTCTTTCCAAGACCGACAAAAAGCTGGACGTTAACCGTTTCCGCTACGGCTGGAACAAGAATCTCCGGACGGTCACCTTCAAATTCCAGCGCAAGTAATCCCCCGAAATTTCATGAAGCAAAGAAGACGGAGCCTTAAGAGGCTTCGTCTTCTTTTTGTTTCAGTTTTTCGTCTTTTTGTTTTGAGATTGTGACAATTGATCGAACCGTTTCCCGAGACGGTTGACAGCAGACCGGTGGAAATGCTATACTGTAAAAAAATCGGAAAAAGGATGTTTTTTATGACGCCGGGAATTCGGATCTGTTTTAACGACGGAAGTATTTTATATCTGAACAAGGATCATCTGACTGCCGGAGAGGACGGGGTTTATACCGGAACCTACCGGGGCGTTTCCATCGTCTGGCGGCTGGTGCCCGTGGCGGGCGGTTTTGGAACGGAACTGGAGATTTCTTCGGAAAAGCCCTTGAACGTGTGCCGGATGGACAGCATCGTTCTGGAGATCGGCAAGCAGGAACGGCCGGTACGCTACGGCTTTTATACCAATTCCTCCGCTTACGGGGAGACCCGATATCCCGACGAGGTAGGGATCGACCGGGAATACGTGGCCGACGGCGTTGGGGTCTATAAAAATTTTTGTGCCCCCGGCGTTACGGTCTGCGGTCTTGCCCCCTTCCGGAATCTTTGCGGTGCGGGCGTGGTCACCCGGCTTTCGGGGGACGTGGAGCTGTTCGTCAAGACGGAATTTACCGTGGAGGCCTCCCGTTCGAAGCGCCTCGTCAGCGAAAAAGCCTATTATCTGGAAGGGCTTACGGCAGAAGAATTCGGAGACTGGTATCGGAATCTGCTGCCCCAAAGCTCCTTTCCCATGCCTAAGCTGACGGGGTGGAATACCTGGGATTATTATCTGGATCGGGTCACCCCCGAGGACGTACTGGAAAATCTTGCGGCACTGGAGAAGATGCCCTTCCGGGATCGGCTGGATTACGTGGTGATCGACGACGGCTGGCAGAAGGAATGGGGCGTCTGGACCGAAAACGGGAAATTCTCCTGCGGAATCGCCTCTCTTGCCGAGGCCATCAATAAGGCCGGCTTCAAGGCTGGGATCTGGATGGCGCCTTTGGCCGTCCGGAAGGAGGATTCTTTGTGGAGGTCCCATCCCGAATGGTTCTGTAAGGAGCCGGACGGAAGCTTCTTTTCCGACGGAATGTATTATCTCGACCCCACTCACCCTGAGGCGCGGGAATATATTCTGGATAATTACCGCTATCAGTACCGGGCGGGCTATCGTCTGTTTAAAATCGACTATCTCAGCCCTTTGCTGAAGGTCAAGACCTTCCACGATCCCGAGGCCGCGCCCTACTCGGCACTGCAGAATCTGATGGAGGACGTCCGGCGGGTTACCGGAGAGGACGTGGTGATTCTGGGATGCTCCCTTCCGGTGCAGTGCGGGGCGGACGTGGCGCCGTCCATGCGCATCGGCGTGGATATTCACAACCATTGGGATCACGTGTATTGGATTGCCGATTCGCTGAAATATACCTGGGTGTATAACGGTAGGGTCACCCGTATCGATCCCGATTTTATGGTGGTGCGGGGCGCGGAGACCGCCGACGAGGAATTGATTTGGGAGGGCGGCTATAACGGATTCATCCCCCCGGCCCGGGCCCTGGAAAGCGAGTCGGAATGCTTTAAGCGCCATTGGCGGCATGGGGATCAGTTCAATTCCCTGGAAGCGGAGACCTGGGCCAATCTGGTGGCGGTCTGTGGCGGGAATATTTTCCTATCCGACCGGTTGTCCGTGCTGAACGAACGGGGCGTTGAGATCCTGAAAAACGCCCTTTCCGTGGCCGGAGAGTTGGGCCGCCCCCGGTATCTCGTCACCGACGATCGCCGCCCCTCGGTCTGGGAAAGCGAGCGGAGTATGGTGGTGATCAACTGGAGTGACGAGGCGGCCACCTTGACCGTCCCCGGCGTGAAGCATTCCCTGGAATCCCGGAAGCCCTTCGCATTGTCCGAGGGGACTTTGACCGTCAGCCTTGCGCCTCACGAGAGCTTTGCCGCATTGTTTACAGAATAAAAAAACGGAACCGCTTCGGTAATTGGCCGAGGCGGTTCGTTCTTTTGACGGTTTTTTCAGTTGAGATAATGAGCGGACACGGTTTTCATGGTATGGGGCGCAGCTTCTGCGTCGATCCCGATGCGAAGCTTATTCGTGAAAACGGTGGGGAAGGTGGCGATGTGCTTGTGTCCTACTGTGGTGCTTTGATAGACGCAGATTTTGCCTGCCTGCTCGATATCCTCACGGATGGGGTTCCCCTCCAGCCGTCCCGCACAGGCCTCCTCCCGGATCCGTTCCGTATTCAAAGTGTAATTGCAGGTTGCGCTCCTTCCGCCCGGTTACTTATTTCGAGGCGGTTTCGCAGTAAATGCAGCGGTAGATGCGCTTTTCGGGGTCGGTCAGCTTGAAGATATGCTTCAGCTCCTGCTCGGTGGAGGTGATGCACCGGGGATTTTTGCACTTCAGCACGTTGGTCAGGGTGGCGGGGAGATCCACGGTCTTCTTCTCCGTGAGAACGCCGTCCTTGATTACGTTGATGGTGATGCCCGGATCCACGTAGCCCAGGATATCCAGGTCTACGTCGATTTCCGCGTCGATCTTAATGATATCCTTTTTCCCCATCTTCCGGCTATTGGAATTCTTAATGATGGCGACGGTGCAATCCAGATTGCCCAGCCCCAGCAGATCGTAGATCTGCATGCCCTTCCCGGCGGAAATATGGTCGATGACAAGGCCGTTGCGAATGGAATCGATATGCATATTATTCCACCTCCAGAAGCTTCAGAATCAGGGCCATGCGGATGAATTTTCCGTACAGAACCTGCTTGAAGTAGCAGGCTCTCGGATCGTCGTCGATTTCTACGGAGATCTCGTTGACCCGGGGCAGAGGATGCATGATGCAAAGGTCGGATTTCGCGTTTTTCAGCTTGGAGGGGGTCAGAATATAGCTGTCCCGCAGGCGGAGATAGTCTTCTTCGTTGAAGAAGCGTTCCCGCTGAACCCGGGTCATATACAGAATATCCAGCTCCGGCAACGCCGCCTCCAGATCGGTGGTCTGCACGTATTCAATGCCGTTTTTCTTCAGTACGTCCTGCTTGATATAGCTGGGCACCTTCAGCTCCTCGGGGGAGATCAGCACGATCTTTACGTTGGTATAGCGGGACAGGGCTCCGATGAGGGAGTGAACCGTCCGGCCGAACTTCAAATCTCCGCAGAAGCCCACCGTCAGTCCGTCGATTTTGCCCTTCTCCCGGGAGATGGTCAGAAGGTCGGTCAGGGTCTGGGTGGGATGGTTATGGCCGCCGTCTCCGGCGTTGATCACGGGGATGGACGCCGCCATGGACGCCACGTAGGGGGCCCCTTCCTTGGGATGACGCATCGCAATGATATCGGCGTAACAGCTGACGGTCTTGGCCGTATCCGAAACGCTTTCTCCCTTGGCGGCGGAAGAAGACTGCGCCTCGGAAAAGCCCAGAACGCTGCCGCCCAGCTCGTACATGGCCGCCTCAAAGGAGAGACGGGTGCGGGTGGACGGTTCGAAGAAGAGGGTGGCAAGCTTCTTCCCCCTGCATTTTTCCGAATATTTTCCGGGGTTTTCGATAATATCGTTGGCCTTTGCGATCAGCTCGTCGATCTCTGCGGGGGACAGGTCGAGAATATCAATCAGGCTTCTCATGCTTTCGCTCCGTTAACGGCAAGATAATTTTTGATCCGGGTCACGTTTTCTTCGTTGGCGGGATCCTCTTCCAGATATTCGATGATATCGTAGACGTCCACCACGGAATAGACGGGGAAGCCGAATTGCTCTTCGATTTCCTGCATGGCGCCCTTGTCGGTCTGACCCTTTTCCTTCCGGTCGACCATGATGAAGGTTGCCACGACCTTGGTGTCCTGAAGATGCTTCAGGATCTCCATGCTTTCCCGGATGGCGGTGCCGGCGGTGATAACGTCTTCGATGATGACGATCTCTTCCCCGGCCTGAGGAACGTATCCCACGAAGGTGCCGCCCTCGCCGTGATCCTTCACTTCCTTGCGGTTAAAGAAGAAGGGCACGTCAAGACCGTTTTTGGACAGAGCCACGGCGGCGGAAATGGACAGGGGGATGCCCTTGTAGGCGGGGCCGTAAAGGACGGTCTGCTTCTTGCCCAGCTTGTCAAAGTATGCTTTGGCGTAAAATTCCCCCATTTTGGTGATCTGGTCTCCGGTCTTGATCATGCCGGCATTGATGAAATAGGGGATCTTCCGGCCGGATTTTGCGGTGAAATCGCCGAATTTCAACACGCCGGCGGATTGCAGAAATTCAATAAACTCTCTCTTATAAGCTTCCATGATTGTATCTCCTTTGTTTAAATCTTGGTCAGATGGGTGCTCCGGATTCCCCGGAACCTTCCGCAGCGGCAATCTCCGGATCTTCCTCCGGGAGGTTTTTTGCGGCGGCACGGATGGCCTGCTCCACGTATTGGGCACAGAGGGAGATCCCTTCCTCGCTCAGGTGGATCAGATCGTTACAGATATAGCGGGGGATATCCCGGGAAAGGGGAGTGTAGAGGTCGTTGATCTCGATGCCCATCTCCTTCAGCCGGGGAATCAGCGCCTGATTGTACCGCTCTACGTCGGAATTTTTATTATATCTGTTCTCCGGTCGGACGGGGGTCGTGGTGGCGAAAATCACGGTCTTTGCCTGCGCCTTCAGCAGGGTCGCGATCCGGACCATTTCCTCCACGTAGCGGTCGATGGGGGTGAAATTTCCGTCTCCGAACAGATTGCATAGATCCCAATGCCCGTTGTTCCAATGGACGATGTCCGCTCCGTTCAGATTCTCTCTCCAATCGAACAGCCCGCGCAGGGTGTGCTGGGCAGAGCGGCAATTTTCGGAGGGCTGCCAGACCTGAAAGTCCTCGGACAAGGCCTGAGCTACGGCGTCTCCGTATCCCATCATGCGGATGGAGTCTCCAAGCAGAATTACCTTTTTCATTGGATTACCCCACGAATTCCGCAATGCAGCGCTCGTAGGCGGCCACGGGGTCTTCGGCGGCGGTAATGGGACGGCCGACCACGATATAATCGGAGCCGATCTCTTTTGCCTGGGCGGGGGTCATGACCCGCTTCTGGTCTCCGACGTCACCGTCGGCAAAGCGAACGCCGGGGGTAACGGTGACGAAGTCCTTGCCGCAGGTATCGTGAACCTTGCCCGCCTCAAGGGGAGAGCAGACCACGCCGTCCAGACCGGCGAGCTTGGCGTTATGAGCGTAATGCATGACCACGTCGGCGATGGGCTTTTCGATCCAGAGATCCTTTTCCATGCTCTCCTGGTCGGTAGAGGTCAGCTGGGTGACGGCAATGAGCAGGGGGCGGGTGCCGTCGGGACGGGTCAGCCCCTCGATGGCGGCCTCCATCATCCGGCAGGTGCCGGCGGCGTGGAGGTTGGTCATATCCACGTCAAGGCGGGACAGGACCGCCATGGATTTCTTTACGGTGTTGGGGATATCGTGGAGCTTCAGATCCAAGAAGATCTTATGCCCTCGCTTTTTGATCTCCTTCACGATGGAAGGGCCTTCGGCGTAGTACAGCTCCATTCCGATTTTCACGAAGGGCTTGCGGCCGGTGAATTTGTCGAGGAAGGCAAAGGTTTTTTCCGCGCTGTCAAAATCGCAGGCGATGATAACGTCTTTTCCCATGATATATCTCCTTTTGAATCAATAATTTACAGACTGTCTGCCCATGCGGCGGCCATGCCGACCCATTTGGCGATCTCGGGGTTTACGTAGGCCTCCTGGCCGTCCCATGCGGTGATTCGGTTTGCCAGAGCCATGCCGTGGGGACCCTTGGGATAAATATGCATCTCAATGGGAACGCCGGCCTTGATGTAGGCGTTGGCCAGATCCAGAGAATCCTGCACCGGCACGATCTGATCGGTGAAGGTATGCAGGATAAAGGCAGGGGAGGAGTCTTCGTCTACGTGAAGGTTCAGATAGGTCTGGGCCCGCTGATCCTCGGTAGGATCGTCGGTGCACCAAAGATTCTTAAAGGAACCCTCGTGACCGTTGACGACGGGGTAGATGGGCATGATCCCCTTGGGCTTGTTGTATCCGTAGGGCATCTCCAGCGCCTGGTAAACGGCAGGGTGCTTCCATAGAATTCCGCAGGATGCGGTTAGGTGTCCTCCGGCGGAAAAGCCGGTGACGAACAGCTCTTCCGGATCAATGCCGTATTCTTCGGCGTGATCCTTGATATGCTTGATTGCCGTGGCTGCCTCGATCAGCTGCGCGGGGAAGGGACGCTTGCGTCCTACGGAATATTTCAGCACGAAGGCGTTGTATCCGTAGGGCAGGAAGGCCAGAGCGATCGGCTCTCCTTCCCGGTCGGAGCAGATGCCGCCGTAGCCGCCTCCGGGGATGACCAGAAGGGCCTTGCGCAGACTTTTCTTGTATTGATCCGCAACGTAGGCGTCCAGCGTGATCTCCGGATCGTCGGCGCGGAGGGGAATGGTTTTGAATATCATAACGGTTACGCCTTTCCGATAATGTCGTTCAGGTCGGAAATCCCGTACTTTTCCATGACCCGCGGCAGATCTTCGATGATATTTTTGCAAGCGTAGGGCTCGATGAGATTTGCGGCGCCTACCTGAACGGCCGTCGCTCCGGCGAGCATCAGCTCAATGACGTCTTCCGCCGTGGTCACGCCTCCCATGCCCACCACGGGGATATCGACCGCGTGGGCCACCTGATAGACCATCCGCACCGCTACGGGGAAGATGGCCGATCCGGAAAATCCGCCCATTTTATTGGCGATGACCGGTTTTTTCGTTTTCAGATCGATGCGCATTCCCAAAAGGGTATTGATCAGACTGATGCCGTCGGCGCCCGCTTCTTCGCAGGCCTTGGCGATGGAAACGATATCGGTGACGTTGGGGGAAAGCTTGATGATGACCGGCTTCTTGGTGACGGCCTTGACGGCTCTCGTTACCTCTGCCGCCGCCTCGGGGGAGGTCCCGAAGGACATCCCGCCGCCGTGGACGTTCGGGCAGGAAACGTTGACTTCAAGCCAACCTACCTGATCGCATTTGTCCAGCTTTTCGCAGGTGGCCGCGTAATCGGGCACGGAAAATCCGCTGACGTTGGCCATGACCGGCTTACGGAAGCATTTTGCCAGCCGGGGCAGCTCTTCGGAGATGACCTTGTCCACCCCGGGATTCTGCAGACCGACCGCGTTGATCATGCCGGCGGTGCATTCCGCAATGCGGGGAGTAGGGTTCCCGAATCGGGGCTCCAGGGTAGTCCCCTTAAAAGAGAAGGACCCCAAAATATTGATATCGTACAGTTCGGCAAATTCGTATCCGTAGCCGAAGGTTCCGCTGGCGGGGATGACGGGGTTGTCCATTTCAATGCCGCACAGCGTTACTTTCGTATTTACCATATAATTTCCTCCTTCTCCAGCACGGGGCCGTCCTTGCAGATGCGCTTGTTTCCGTATTTGGTCTTGCAGGAGCAGCCCATGCAGGCGCCGAAGCCGCAGCCCATCCGCTCTTCGAAGCTGAACTGGCCGGAAATCTCGGTCTTGTGATACAGGGCCTTCAGCATGGGCTCGGGACCGCAGGTAAAGAAATAGGTGGCGTCGATGCCGTCGAGGGCATCGGTGACGAAGCCCTTGATTCCCCGGCTTCCGTCCACGGTGGTGACGCGCACGTCACATCCGAGGGCTTTGAATTCTTCTTCGTAAAAAACCTCGCCGGCGGTGTTGAAGCCCAGAATGACCGAAACCTTCTTGCCCTGGGCGATCAGGTCCTTGGCCAGCAGATACATGGGAGGCACGCCTACGCCGCCCCCTACCAACAGGGGACGGTCTCCCGCCTTGGTCAGATCGTAGCCGTTGCCGAGCCCCGTGAGGATGTCGATCTTCGTCCCGGCGGGCATTTCGGACATATCCTTCGTGCCGCCGCCCACGATCTTATAGATCAGGGTCAACTCGCTTCCCTGCCGGTCACAGACCGAGATGGGGCGCCGCAGGTAGCGGCCTTCGATCTTCAGATTGACGAACTGGCCGGGGCAGGTGATGGCGCTGCAATCCCCGGTCAGAGTCATTTTCATAACGTCTTTGGTCAGCGGAATATTTTCCGTGACGGTAAAGATGGATTGAATCATAGCGCTTGCTCCTTACGCGTCGATGGTGGAGATGCAGAGGGTGGTTTCTTCCAGCACGTCCAGAAGCACCTTGACGGTATCCAGAGCGGTGAAGAGGGTGACGTTGTATTCGGTGGCCAGGTTCCGGATCTGGGCGCCGTCGTTGTTGTCGGTGCCGTCAGAGGAGGGATCCTTGGTGTTGATCACGTAAGCCACGTGACCCTGCCGCAGAGCGTCGGGAATCTCCTCGCTGCCGTCGCTGATCTTCTTCAGGGCGTGGGTGCGGATGCCGTTTTCTTTCAGATACTTCGCGGTGCCCTCGGTGGCCTGGATGTTGAAGCCCAGGTTATAGAACCGGCGGATGAGGGGCAGAGCCTCCTCCTTATCCACGTCGGCGATGGTGGCAAAGACGGTGCCGTAATTCTGCAGGTGCATTCCGGCGGCCTGGAGAGCCTTGTAGCAGGCGCCGTTCATCTTGTCGTCGTATCCGATGGCTTCCCCGGTGGATTTCATTTCGGGAGAGAGGTAAGCGTCCAAGCCCCGGATCTTATTGAAGGAGAAGACCGGTGCTTTTACGTACCAGCGCTTCTTTTCGTCGGGATAGATGTCGAAGATGCCCTGCTCCTTCAGAGATTTGCCCAGAATGACTTCGGTGGCAATGTCGGCCAGAGAATATCCGGTAGCCTTGGAGAGGAAGGGGACGGTCCGGGAGGAGCGGGGATTGACCTCGATGATATAAACGTTGTCTTCCTTGTCCACGATAAACTGGATGTTGTAAAGCCCCACGATGCCGATGCCGAGGCCCAGCTGCTTGGCGTACTGCAGGATGGTGCCCTTGACCTTGTCGGAAACCGAGAAGGAGGGATAGACCGAGATGGAGTCCCCGGAGTGAACGCCGGTGCGCTCCACCAGTTCCATGATCCCGGGAACGAAGACGTTCCGTCCGTCGCAGATGGCGTCGACCTCAACCTCCCGGCCGGAAATGTATTTGTCCACCAGCACGGGCTTGTCCTCGTCGATTTCAACGGCGGTCTTCAGATAGTGCTTCAGCTGCTCCTCGTTGGCCACGATCTGCATGGCCCGTCCGCCGAGGACGAAGGAGGGACGGACGAGGACGGGATATCCGATCTCCGCCGCCGCCTTCAGACCGTCCTCCATATTGGTGACGGCCTGTCCCTTGGCCCGGGGAATATTCAACTCGTTGAGCAGATTTTCGAAGGCGTTACGGTCTTCCGCCCGGTCGATGGCCGCGCAGTCGGTGCCAATGATCTTCACGCCCCGGTCGGTGAGGGGCTGTGCCAGATTGATGGCGGTCTGTCCGCCCAGAGAAGCCACCACCCCTTCGGGCTTTTCGAATTCGATGATGTTCATCACGTCTTCGGGAGTCAGGGGCTCGAAATACAGCTTATCGGCGGTGGTATAGTCGGTGGAGACCGTTTCGGGGTTATTGTTGATGATAATGGCTTCGTAGCCGGAATTCTTGATGGTGGTCACGGCGTGAACGGTGGAATAGTCGAATTCCACCCCCTGGCCGATGCGGATGGGGCCGGCGCCGAGAACGACGATCTTCTTCTTATCGGTGATGACCGAGGCGTTTTCGCCGGTGTAAGAAGAGTAGAAGTAGGGGATATACGCCCCCGTATGGCAGGTGTCCACCATGCGGAAGACGGGGAATACGTTGTTTTCCTTCCGGAAGTTGTAAACGTCCAGCTCGGTGCAGTTCCACATCCGGGCAATGTATTTGTCCCCGAAGCCCATCTTCTTGGCGGACTTCAGAGTATCGAGATCCTTGACGTTCTTTTTCAGGGTCTCTTCCATGTCCACGATGCGTTTGATGGCTTCCAGGAAGAATTCGGTAATCTGAGTGATCTCGTGGATCTTCTCCACCGAAACGCCGTGATAGAACAGCTCTGCGATGGCGAAGATGTTGTCGGAGCGGAATTCCTTGATATAGTCCAGAAGCTCGTCCACGGACATGTTGTCAAACTTGGAAAGATAAATATGGTTGGCGCCGATCTCCAGAGAGCGGATGCCCTTCAGCAGACATTCCTCCAGGTTGGCGCCGATGCCCATGACTTCCCCGGTGGCCTTCATCTGGGTGCCCAGCTTGTTGGTGGCCGAGGTGAATTTGTCGAAGGGGAAGCGGGGAAGCTTTGCGATGACGTAATCCAGCTGAGGCTCGAAGGCGGCGTTGGTGTTGGCGATCTTGATATCCTCCAGCGCCATGCCTACGGCAATTTTTGCGGTGACCCGGGCAATGGGATAGCCGGAGGCCTTGGAGGCCAGAGCGGAGGACCGGGAGACCCGGGGATTGACTTCAATGAGATAGTATTCGGAGGAATGGGGGTTCAGGGCAAACTGAACGTTGCATCCCCCTTCGATCTTCAGTTCCTTGATGATCTTGATGGCGGAATCGTTGAGCATCTTCTGGTCGTGCTCGCTCAGGGTCATGATGGGGGCGACCACCAGAGAGTCCCCGGTATGCACGCCCACGGGGTCGATATTCTCCATGCCGCAGATGGTGATGGCGTGATCGTTGGAGTCCCGCATGACCTCGAATTCGATTTCCTTGTAGCCCTTGACCGACTTTTCGATCAGAACCTGATGCACGGGAGAGAGCTTGAAGGCGTTGAGACCGACCTCGACCAGCTCTTCCTCACTGTAAGCAAAGCCGCCGCCGGTGCCGCCCAGCGTAAAGGCGGGGCGCAGAACCACGGGATATCCGATGCGGGCTGCCGCGGCCTTGGCCTGTTCAATATCGTAGGTGATCTCCGAGGGAATGACCGGCTCGTTAATGGACTGGCAAAGCTCCTTGAACAGCTCCCGGTCCTCGGCCCGCTCGATGGATTTGCTGGAGGTGCCCAGAAGCTCCACCTGACATTCCTTCAGAATGCCCTTGCGCTCCAGCTGCATGGCCAGGTTCAGTCCGGTCTGTCCTCCGATGCCGGGGACGATGGCGTCGGGGCGCTCGTAGCGGATGATTTTGGCGATATATTCCAGGGTCAGGGGCTCCATATAGACCTTGTCCGCAATGGAGGTATCGGTCATGATGGTAGCGGGGTTGGAGTTGCAGAGAACGACCTCGTAGCCTTCTTCCTTCAGGGCGAGGCAGGCTTGGGTTCCGGCGTAGTCGAATTCGGCAGCCTGGCCGATGACGATGGGACCGGAGCCAATGATGAGGATCTTTTTGATATCTGTTCTTTTGGGCATTTTCGTGGCCTCCTTAATATATTCAATCGTTAAAAAATTACTTGAGTTCCTTGCCGCCGAATACCGTGGCGACGTGCTTTGCGTACAGCTCCGCGCCTTCGAAGGGCGTTGCCCGTCCCCGGGTGGCGAAGGTGGAGGGATCGACGGTATATTTCGCATTGAGATCCCACAGGGAGAAATCCTCGTCTCCCAAAGGAATGCCGAAGCGCTTGCGGGGAGCGTAGACCATCAGCTCCAGCAGCTTTTCCATGGTCATAATTCCCGTCCGGACGAAATGGGTATACGTTGCGGGGAAGGCGGTTTCCAGCCCCACGATGCCGAACAGGCTTTTCTCCAGCCCCCGGCTTTTTTCTTCCGCCGTATGGGGGGCGTGGTCGGTGGCGATCATAACCACGGTTCCGTCCAGGATTCCTTCGATCAGCGCTTCCCGGTCGGCGGCGGCCCGCAAGGGGGGATTCATCTTCCATTTGCCGTCCTCCCGGAGATGGGAATCGTCGAAAATCAGATAATGGGGTGCCGTTTCACAGGTGACGTCCAGTCCGGCTTTTTTTGCCTGCCGTATCATTTCCACGCTTTCCTTTGCCGATACGTGGCAGACGTGGTAGGCGCAACCGATCTTTTTCACCAGCTCAAGATCCCGTTGGATCTGCAGATATTCGCAGGCGGAGGGAATCCCGGTGTGCCCGTGGGCTTTTGCGTATTCTCCCTGATGGATGCAGCCTCCCTTCAGGGCGTCCACCTCCGTATGGGCGGCGATGATTTTCCCCAGAGCCTTGGCTCTTTTCATCGCGTCGGCCATCATTTCGTCGCTCTGCACGCCTCTCCCGTCGTCGGAAAAGGCGACGACGTTTTCTGCCATTCCCTCCAGATCCGCCATCGTTTTTCCCTGCTCGCCTACGGTGATAGCGCCGTAGGGATAGACGGCGATCTTCGCCTTTGCCTCAACGGCGTCGGTCTGGACCTTCAGATGCTCCGGAGAATCGGGCACCGGATCCAGGTTCGGCATGGTGCAGACGGCGGTATATCCGCCCTTTGCCGCGGCCGCCGAGCCGGAGGCGATATCTTCCTTGCAGCAAAAACCCGGCTCGCGAAAATGAACGTGCACGTCGCAAAAGCCGGGAAGAAGCGTATATTCTTTTGAATCGTCGGCAACGGAAGAAAGAAGGGAACGGATCATCCGATCCGAAGGAGTCTTCGGAAGGTACTGCATATTCAGGTTGCGGGTAGGTTTTTCCTGTGCCATAAGGCCCTCCGTATAAAAAAAATTCTGCCCGAGGACGGCAGAACAGAACGACGGTAGTTTTGCACCGTCCGGATGGGGGAACCGATCTTGCCGATCTCTCGTATCGTCTTAAAGATTGTCCTATTAAATTACTTTATATATTATATCACATCGTTTCCGCGATGTCAAGAGAAAACTACAAACTTTTTTTGACATCAACGCCTGCTCCGCATAATTCTTTAAAAAAATGTGAATTGTCTTGACAGGTACTGGAAAAAAAGCTATACTTTGAATAGAAAACGATTGAAATTGAGCAGTATTTTTTTGTCGAAAGGACCTGCGTATGGCACCGACCCCCCCAAAAGCTCCATGGCTCGCTTCCTTCGGACCGATCCCGGCCCGGCTGGATTATTTTTCCGGCACGATGTGGGAGGGAGTCCGAAGGGCTGGAGAGAAATATAAGGATTTTGTTGCCTATGATTTTATGGGCAAGTCCACCTCTTACGGGGATTTTTGCCGGGACGTGCTCCGTTGCGCCGGAGGGTTGTCCGCCGCAGGCGTTCGTCCGGGAGATCGGGTGACGCTCTGTCTTCCCAATTGCCCGCAGGCGGTAGTGCTGTTTTACGCCGTCAACGCGTTGGGCGCCGTGTCCAATATGGTGCACCCCCTTTCCGGGGAAAAGGAAATCGAATTTTATCTCAACGAAGGGGAAAGCCGGGTGGCGGTGACGCTGGATCAATTCTGCGGAAAATTTGCCGCCGTCCGGGAAAATACGCCTCTGCAGACCTTGATCGTTACCTCGGTAGCCGATGCGATGCCTCTTCTGACCGGGATCGGATACGCTCTGACGGAAGGACGAAAAATCCCGGAAATACCGAAAAATCTTCCGGTTTTACTTTGGAAGGATTTTTGGAAGAGCGCTCTTTCGGAACCAAATCTTCCCTCCGGTCGGTCGGAGGATCCCGCCGTAATTCTTTACAGCGGCGGCACCACCGGGACCACCAAGGGGATCCTTCTGTCCAACGGGAACTTCAACGCCTTAGCCCAGCAGGTCATCGCCGCCAATCCCATGTTTCGGCCGGGGGACAAAATGCTGGCCGTTATGCCGGTTTTTCACGGCTTTGGTCTCGGCGTTTCTATTCATTCCATGCTTTTTCACGGTGGTCGGTGCATTCTCGTTCCCCGTTTTACGGTGAAGAGCTACGGGAAATTACTGCGAAAGAAGAAATGTAATTTTGTTGCCGGAGTCCCTTCTCTTTACGAGGCCCTGCTCCGGGAAGATTCCATGGAAAACGCCGATCTTTCTTGCCTGAAGGGGGTTTTCAGCGGCGGGGATTCCCTTTCCGTGGGGCTGAAAAAGCGCTTTGACGCCTTTCTGAAGGCCCACGGATCGACGGTCCCCATCCGGGAGGGGTACGGTACGACCGAGTGCGTCACCGCCTCCTGCCTCACGCCCATCGACGCCTACCGGGAGGGCTCTATCGGCATCCCCTTCCCCGATACCTATTATAAGATCGTCCGCCCCGGCACCCGGGAGGAGGTCCCGTACGGAGAAGAAGGGGAGATCTGTATTGCCGGGCCCACGGTGATGCTTGGTTATCTCAACCGTCCCGGGGAGACTGCGGACGCTCTGCAGGTTCACGCCGACGGTCTGCGTTGGGTCCATACGGGGGATCTTGGGATGATGGACGAGGACGGCTTCGTCTATTTCCGTCAGCGCATCAAGCGGATGATCGTTACCAACGGACACAACGTTTATCCTTCGCAGATCGAAAACGTTCTCGATTCTATGGAGGAAGTGCAGATTTCCTGCGTGATCGGCGTGGACGATCCGGTGCGCATCCGGGCGGTGAAGGCCTTCGTGGTGCTGAAGCCGGGCGTGCCCGAAAGCGAAGAAACCAAGGAAAAGATCCTTGCCCGGTGCCGCAAATACGTTGCCCGCTACGCTCTGCCCCGGCAGATCGAATTCCGGCGGGAATTGCCCAAAACTCTGGTGGGAAAGGTGGCCTACCGGGTGCTGGAGGAAGAAGAAAAACAAAAATCTTCGTGATTGGAGTATAGATTATGGATTATTTCAAGCTTTGCAAAAACGGTATTCGCTGGACCGTCCGTAAGGGGCAGGTTCACACCGACGAACTGGAAATGGCCGGATTTTTTACCTCCGACCAGATTACCTACGGGGTCGCCGAGGGTGGGACTGCGGTTCTGCGGCGCTATTGCGTATTCCCCACGCTGCGCTTGATTCCCAATAATACCAGCGCCTCTCTTCGGAAGCAATACGACGAGAAAAATTTCCCCGTCCTTCTGGCCGACGGCCGGGCCGAGCCGGAACGGGCGGTGTCCTATACCATCGACGGCATTCTGACCGCCAAGACCAGAACGCCGGATTACGAGATCATCCGGGAATTTTTCCCCGCTGAGCTGGCCCTTGCCGCCGTGGAACGGACGACGGTCAGAAATATTACCGACCGTCCCGTGCAATTGACTCTGTCCACCCCCGAGGTTCTTCTCGACGCGGAGGTGCGGGGCACGAAGGGGATGTACCAGATGGAGGTTCTCCACGACGGCGTGGACGAAATCCTTCTGCCCGGAGAAGCCCTGACCTTCGATCTTTGCTGCACCGCCCGGAAGGCCAACGAGCCACGGGTGATCGTGGACGGTGAAAAGGAAAAGGCTCGCCGTCGCCGCCGCTGCCGTGAGCTGATGAACGCCGTTACGCTCACCACCGACGATAAAGAGCTGGATACCATGTTCCGCTTTGCCTGTCTGCGGGCGGGGGAAAATATTTTCCGCACCATCACCGGGGATATTCACGCCCCCGGCGGAACGAATTTCTTCGCCGCCTCCTGGTGCAACGATCAGGTGGAATACGCAGGCCCCTGGTTCGCCCAGACCGGCGATAAGGTGGACCTGAACGCCTCCATGAACGCTTACGGTCATTATATGCCCTTTATGAGCGATTCCTATACCCCCATCCCTTCGTCGGTCATCGCTGAGGGGCTGGATATCTGGGAAGGCGCCGGCGACCGGGGGGACGGGGCGATGTATCTTTTCGGCGGCACCTTCTTCGCGCTGGTCTGCGGCAACGAGGAATACGTTCAGCGCCTCTGGCCCGCCCTGAAATGGTGCGCCGAATTCTGCCACCGCAAGACTGCGCCCGAAGGGGTGATCTGCTCCGATTCCGATGAATTGGAAGGCCGCTTCCCCACCGACAATTACGCCAATCTCTCCACCTCCTGCCTTGCTTACGGCGGTTATCTTCTGATCGCCAATCTGGCCGACCAGCTGGGAGAACCCGACCTTGCCGCCCAATACCGCGCCTGGGCCGGAAGCCTGCGGGACGCCATTGAGACCTATTTCGGAGAGGATATGCACGGATTTCAGACCTATCGCTACACCAAGGGGCACGATACCCTCCGCTCCTGGATCTGTCTGCCGCTGTGTATGCGGATCTTCGACCGGAAGGAGGATACCCTCAACGCTCTGTTCTCTCCCTATCTGTGGACGAAGCACGGGATGCTGACCTGCGAGCGGGGCGAGGAAAATAAGAACGATACGGTCTGGGATCGCTCCACCCTTTTCGGCTTCAAGGGGTCTTTCCTTGCCGACCGGGTGAATCCTGCCTGGGATTCCTTTAAGCAATATATCCATACCCGCCTTTTGGGCGAACGGGTTCCCTACGCCGTGGAGGCCTATCCCGAAGGAGGGCGGCGGCAGTTGAGCGGAGAGAGCGCCCTGTTCTGCCGTATTATTCCCGAAGGGCTGTTCAAGCTGTGGCCTTTGGGCGACGGCAAATATTCCGTCACTCCCACCCTGCCCGGCCAGTTGACTCATCTGAAATTCGACGGCTGGCATCTGGGCGGCCACCGCATCTGCCTGGAAATGGAGCGGGGACACGCTTGCAAGATCTACAAGGACGGTGCGCTGATCGCCCAATGCGAGATCGGCAAGGAAACCGTCATCGACGTGAAATAACCGACGGACGAACCGTTATCTCCGTAAACTGAACATGATCTTAAAGATCGGGAGCCGGCTCATCTGAGCCGGCTCCGTTTTTTAGCAGAACGTTTTTCGTAATCTTCCGGTCGAATGAAATTCGTCCGCCGCCGCTTTCCTTTGGTTCTTTCCTTTCTCGTGAAAGGAAAGAACGCCGTTTTATTTCCCCATCTCCCGTCTTACTCCTCCAAGTCGTTCAGGGCTTCGGCGATGGTTTTGGCGTGGGCCTCTTCGCCGTAGGCGTCGATGCGCAGGTGGTTGCGGTCGCCGTGGGTCAGACACCCCGCCCCGCCGATGCATCCACCGGAGCAGGCCATCCCCTCGATAAAGTTGGCGTCCAGGGCGTTTTTGGATTTTTTCAGAAGGGCCGTCCGGCAGGCCTCGATGCCGTCGCAGACCATGGGCTTGACGGTGAAATCGATCTTCTGCTCCTTCAGCGCCTGGGCTACCGCGTCGGCCACGCCGCCCGACCGGGCAAAGATGCGGCCGAAATAGGAGGCCGTGTCCAGGGGGCTTTCGGGCAGCTCCGTGATCTCGATCTCCCGGCTGTCGAAGAGCGCCTGCAGCTCTTCAAAGGTCAAAACCGCATCCACCCAGGGCTTGACCTCCGGGCGCCGGATCTCTGCCTTCTTTGCGGTACAGGGGCCGATGAAGACGTTGCGGAGGGTCGGATCCTTTTCCTTCAGGTGCTTTGCGATGGTGGCCATGGGGGAAAGATTGTGGGAGATATTTTCTTTTAATTCCGGGAAGGCGGTCTCCACGTAGGACACGAAGGCGGGACAGCAGGAGGAGGTGACGAAGCCCTTTTCTGCCAATTCCTGCGATTCCTTCCACGCCACCATGTCCGCGCCGAGCGCCGCCTCCACCACCCGGTCGAAGCCCAGTTTTTTCAGCCCGGAGATCACCTGCCCCGGCTCCGCATATCGGAACTGACTTGCAATGGAGGGCGCCACGATGGCACAGACCCTTCCGGGCTTATTTTTCAGCAGATCGACCACCTTCAGAATCTGGGAGCGGTCGCTGATGGCGCCGAAGGGGCATTGATATACGCAAGCACCGCAGGCGGTGCATTTGGATTGATCGATGGCGGCGGCCTTGTGCTCGTTCATGGAAATGGCCTTGATCTTGCAGGCCGACTGGCAGGGCCGCTTCCGGTGAACGATGGCGGTGAAGGGGCAGACCTTCGCGCAAAGGCCGCATTCCACGCACTTGCTTTTGTCGATATGGGCTACGTGATTATGGTCGAAGGTGATGGCGCCCTTCCGGCAGACGTCCTCGCACCGATGGGCAAGGCATCCCCGACAGGCGTTGGTCACCTCGTAGCCGCCCACGGGGCATTCGTCGCAGGCGATATCGATGACCTCGATGACGTGATCGTTCTCTTTTTCGCCGCCCATGGCCAGCTTGACCCGTTCTTCGAGAATGGCGCGCTCTTTATAAACGCAGCAGCGGACGGTGGGCTCCCGTCCGGGGGCGATGGTTTTGGGAATATCCAGCAGATTTTCCAGCAGAGTTCCGTTCCAGGCCTGCCGGGAAACCTCTCTCAGAACTTTGTATTTTAAATGTTGAACTTTGGTATCGAATTTGCGCATAAGCTTCCTTTCTTTTTGATTAAGCCGGGCCGTTCGTAGGCTTCTGCCTCCGGGGCTCGCATCCCATCAGATCCCGATAGACGCGGTTAAAATTCCGCACCGATTGAAATCCGCTGGAAAAGGCAATTTCTGTCAGGGTCCTCCGATCGTCGGAGTCGGACAGAAGCTGCCGGGCGTGATAAATGCGGTATTCGTTGACGAATTGCTTGAAGTTTTTCCGGAACAGCCGATGAAAGCACCGGGAAAGATAATGCTCTTCGTATCCCAGAGCCTCCGCCATGGCGGTCAAGGTCACGTTTTCGGTGTAATGACCGGCGATATAGGAAAGGATCTTGTGCATCAGATCTTCCTTTTTTCGCCGGGCCGGAATCATTCCCTCCCGCTCCTTTTCCTTCAGGTACGCTCCGCAGGCCAACGCCAGGCAGGCACAAATGTCCATCCGGTGGGGCGGCGTCAGCGTCATGCGCTCCAGAAACAGAGTGCGATCCCCTTCGGGCATGGTAAAGCCGCTGGTTTTCCCCTCCCGGTCTCCCAGACTTTTCCGGAATTCCCGGACGTATTCTTCCGAAAAAACGATGACCCGGGCCCGGGAAAATTCCGGCGTGCGGAAGGTGTGCACCTGATTGGGTAAAATCAATGCAAACTGTCCTGCCCGGACGGTTTCGGTCCGGTCTTCGATGACCGCCTCGACGGCCCCCTCCAGCACGCAGACCAGCTCCGGATCCCGATGCAAATGAGGGATGTATTCGAAATTGTCGTAATCTACGGCGTCGTAGTTGTAAGGCACCGAAGAGTTGTGGGATTGATAAAGGATCATGACGTCCTCCGAAAAAGTTAACTTCTGTCTAATATTATACAATAAATTGCGAGAAATGTCAAGGATTTCTTCTTATAATGAAGATAGTAATTTATGCCAAAAAAGGAGTGCCTGCCTATGGAAACCTTGAGACAGTATCTGATCGACCGCAAGCACCGGGCCTTCCGCCGCGCCGTGGATCGGGATCTGGGGGCCGAGTTTTCCGCCCTGGGGCTTTCTGCCCGGGAACGGATGACCCGCCGTTTCGAGTATCTCATCTCTCTGGAACGCCCCGTGATCCTTCCGGGAGAGCAGATCGTTTTTCTGCGGACGGTGGCGAATATTCCCGACTGCTTCACGCAAGCCGAATGGGAAGAGCAGAAGAAGAAAAGCTTTATTCACGAGCTCGGTTACCTTTCCAACGTTTCCCCCGATTACGAAACCATCCTGCGGGAGGGGCTCCTGGCGCACCGGGAGAAGGGAGACGAATTCGTCCGCCGGGAGATCGACGCGCTGCTGGATCTTTCCGACCGCTACCGGGACGAGGCTCGCCGGCAGGGGAGAGACGATATCGCAGATCTGCTTACCCGGATTCCCCGGCAGGGGGCGACGACCTTCCGAGAGGCGCTGCAGCTGTTCCGCATCGTCCATTTCGCCCTGTGGCTGGAGGGCAATTACCACATTACCGTGGGGCGCTTCGATCAGTACGCCTGGCCTTACCTGAAGGCCGATCTCGAGGCCGGCCGGTTGACCGAGGAAGAGGCGTTGGAGCTGGTGAAGGATTTCTTTTTGTCCTTTAATAAGGATAACGATCTTTATCCCGGCGTTCAGCAGGGGGACAACGGCCAGAGCATGGTTCTGGGCGGTGTGACCCGGGAAGGGAAGCCTGCCTTCAATCTGCTGTCCAAGCTGTGTCTGCAGGCCAGCCGGGAGAATCTGATGATCGACCCCAAGATCAACCTGCGGGTCTCTGCGGATACGCCGACGGAGATCTACGAGCTGGGCACCGAGCTGACCAAGGTGGGGCTGGGATTTCCCCAGTATTCCAACGACGATATCGTCATCGACGCTCTGATCGCCAAGGGATACGATCCGGAAGACGCCCGGGATTACGTGGTTGCTGCCTGCTGGGAGCTGATCGTGCCGAAATACGGGATGGATATCGATAATATCTCTGCGCTGAATTTCCCGAAGGTGATCAACGACGTTCTTCATTCCGGCCGGAAATTTGCCGATTACGCCGCTTTTGAGAATGCGGTGAAGGACGGAATTTTTGCTGAATGCGACCGGCTTATCGAGAGACATCACCTGCATTATCAGGCTTCTGCGGAAGAGGGGATTCACGTCTGGTTCGTTCCGTCTCCCTTCCTGGAGTCGATGATGTGCCCAAAATATTATAATTTCGGGATGCACGGCACCGGGATTGCCACCGCCGCCGATTCGATGGCCGCGCTACGGAAATACGTCTTTGAAGAAAAAACCGTGTCCTTTGACCGGTTGCTGGCTGCCGTGGATTCGGATTTCGCCGGCGAGCCGGAGCTGCTCCACACCCTGCGGTACGACGCGCCGAAGATGGGGCAGAATCAGGACTATCCCGACACTGCCGCCGTCCGGCTTTTGGACTTTTTCGCGGATGCTCTGGAGGGGCGGAAGAACTGCATGGGCGGGTGCTGGCGCGCCGGCACCGGGTCTGCCATGTTCTATCTGCGCCACGTGGAGGATCTTCCCGCCTCCCCCGACGGCCGGCGGAAGGGTGAGCCCTACGGCGCCAACTATTCTCCCTCTCTTTTCGCCCGCACCGGCGGCCCCTTCTCGGTGATCGCTTCCTTTACGAAGCCGAATCTGAAGCGGGTCTGCAACGGCGGCCCTTTGACCATGGAATTCTCTTCCACCGTCTTTGATACCGACGAGGGGGTTCGCAAGACTGCTCTGCTCGTGCAATCCTTCGTGAAGGCGGGCGGTCATCAGCTGCAGCTGAACGCCGTCAATCCCGATACCCTGCGGGACGCTCAGAAGAATCCCGAGGCCTACCGGGGGCTGATCGTCCGCATCTGGGGCTGGAGCGCGTATTTTACCGAATTGGATAAAGAATTCCAGGATCACGTCATCGCCCGGCAGGAGTATTCTCTGTGACCGGCCGGATCTTTGACGTCAAGGAATTTTCCGTCCACGACGGTCCCGGTCCCCGGATCACCGTTTTTCTGAAGGGATGCCCCTTGCGGTGTCTGTGGTGCCACAATCCGGAGGGGCAGACGACGGAAAAGGAATTGATGATCCGCACCGCCCTGTGTGAGAATTGCGGCAATTGCCTTCGCCCCAAGGAGAGCGAGCTTTCCCTCCGTTACGGACGGGACCCCGCAGCCTGCCCCAAGGGTTTGATCACCGAGGCCGGCACCGATCTTACCCCCGAAGAGCTGGTGGGCCGTATCCTTCCGTTTCAAGAGATCCTGACCGCCTCCGGCGGCGGGGTGACCTTCAGCGGCGGAGAGCCCCTGACGCAATGGGAATTTCTGTGCGAATGCGCCGATCTTCTCCGCAAAAACGGCATTCACGTGGCGGTGGAGACCTGCGGACACGCTCCCTTCGAGATCTTTCGGGCGGTGGTGGAGTCCGTGGACTGTATTCTGATGGATCTGAAAATTATGGATCCAAACGCCCATTTCCGTGCCACCGGGCAGAGCAACGGAACGATATTGAAAAACGCCCGGTATCTGAAAAGAAGCGGCAAGGATTTTATCTTCCGCACGCCTCTTATCCCCGGATATACCGACGGGGCGGAAAATCTTGAGGCGATCCGCCGGTTCGTGGGAGATTGCCCTTGGGAGCAATTGCCCTATAACGAGCTTGCGGGGGCGAAATATCCCATGATAAACCGAATTTATCCTTTGGATAACTAAGAAGGAGACTGAAATATGAAAAAAGTTACGATCGTTTGCCCTGAGGTCATCGGCACCGTGGCTCCCGAAATTTACGGTCATTTTTCCGAGCATATCGGCGGAGTCTTTTACGACGGCCTTTGGGTGGGCAAGGACTCTGAGACCCCCAATATCAACGGCTTCCGCAAGGACCTGGTGGAAAAGCTGAAGGCCATTCATCCTCCCGTCCTGCGCTGGCCCGGCGGATGCTACGCGGAGGCCTATAACTGGCGGGACGGTATCGGTGAAAACCGCCCCGTGCGCACCAATTGGTGGCAGCACCGGGACGGCCGCACCGAATCCAACGCCGTGGGCACCCACGAATTCGTGGAGCTGTGCGAGTTGATCGGCGCCAAGCCTTATTTCGCCGTCAACGTCACCTCCATCACCCCTCTGCAGGCTTTGGATTGGATGGATTACTGTCTCTCTCCCCGGGGAACCACCACCCTTGCTCTGGAGCGGGAAAAGAACGGTCACCCCGAGCCCTTCGACATTCCTTATTGGGGCATCGGGAACGAAAACTGGGGCGGCGGCGGAAATATGACCCCGGAATACTACGCCATGGAATATCGCCGTTTTGCCACGGTATTGCATAATTTCGGTAAGAATTACGGCGCCCAGGTCATCGTCGGCGGCGCGGACGGCGCGGATTATAACTGGACCGAAGGCCTCGTTTCCAATCTGGCCCACGCAAAAGGGAATATTCCCGTGGACGGAATGTCCTTCCACTATTATTGCGGCAAATCCGGCGATTGCGTGGATTATACGGAGGAGGACTGGGATATCCTCATCGAAAAAGCCACCCGGATGGAGACTCTGATCAACCGCCATTCCGCCTTCACCGTGGCCCACGGGATGCAGGATAAGATGAAGCTGGTCGTCGACGAGTGGGGCTGCTGGCATCCCGACGGCTCCGGCCCCAGCAAGGGATATAACCTCTTCGAACAGCAATCTACCATGCGGGACGCGGTGGTTTCGGCCTTGACGCTGAATATTTTCAACAATCATTGCGGCGTCGTCAAGATGGCCAACGTGGCTCAGCTGGTCAATAACCTGCACTGCCTGTTCCTGGCGGGCGGGGAGCATTGTATCACCACCCCCACCTACCACGTTTTCGACCTCTACAAGGGCCATCAGGGCGGCAAGGCTTTGCGGACGCTTATTTCCAATAACGACGAAATTTCTTCTGCTGTTTCGGTTTCTGCTTCGGTAAATCACGACGTTATGACCGTGACCCTGGCCAATCTTTCCTGCCGGGAAGACGCGGAAGTTTCGTTGGAGCTTTTGGGGCTGGATCGGGAAATCCTTTCCGTATCCGCTTCGGTGCTTGCTTCTGCCGATATGCGGGATCACAATACCTTCGAAGCCCCCGACGCCGTGACCCCCAGAGCGATCACCGTGGATCTTTCGGCGCCCGTTACCGTGCCTAAGGCCGGCGTGCTTGCCCTGACGCTCAGCCTCCGTTGATCCCCCTCCCTTAAATCGGACGAACGCCCCCATCCGTCACCGCGCGGGTGGGGGTTTTGTATCCGAAAAACCGTGCCGCGATCGGGAACCTGGCGACGGGCGGAAATCCCTTTCGGACCTTTCGGTCAATCAAAAATTTCTCCGCCCCTTGCATTTTCCGGAATTCTATGGTATAATAAGAGCATCTTGAAAAAGGAAGTGCTTTTATGACGCTGCACGAAGGGCGCCCTGCCTCCTGTGAAGGGCGACTGGCCAAAGAGATTCGGGTGTACGATCTGTTGGATTCCCTGCGCATCCCCTACCAGAGGGTGGATCACGAGGTGGCTATGACCATGGAGGCCTGCGCCGCCATCGACGAAGTTTTAGCCGCCACCGTCTGCAAAAATCTCTTTCTCTGTAATCGGCAGAAGACCGATTTTTATCTGCTCATGATGCCCGGGGAGAAGCCTTTTAAGACCAAGGATCTTTCGGCTCAGATCGGCTCCTCCCGGCTTTCCTTTGCTTCGGCGGAGGATATGGAAAAATATCTGGATATCACGCCCGGATCGGTGTCGGTCATGGGGTTGATGAACGACACGGAGAAATCCGTCCGGCTTTTGATCGACAAGGACGTGCTTCGGGGAACGCTGATCGGATGTCATCCCTGCATCAACACCTCCTCGATCCGCATTCCCACGGAGGATCTTCTGAAGATCTTTCTTCCCGCCGTCGGTCACGGATATACCGTGGTGGAGCTTACGGATAATACCGAAACGGTTTAAGAAATATGAGAATTATGTTCGTTTGCCACGGCAATATCTGCCGCAGTCCCATGGGGGAATTTATTTTCCGGGATTTGGCGGAAAAGGCCGGTGTTGGGGATAAGATCTCCGTCGCGTCTTCCGCCACCAGCACCGAGGAGATCTGGAACGGAAAAGGGAATCCCGTCTATCCTCCCGCCCGGCAGGAGTTGGCCCGCCACGGCCTTTCCTGTGACGGGAAACGGGCGGTACAACTGAAAAAAAGCGATTACGAGGCCTACGATCTGTTTCTTTGCATGGACGGAAAAAACCTGCGCAACGCGCTTCGGATCTTCGGCTCTGATCCGAAGGGAAAGGTGCGCAGGCTTCTGGACTACGCCGGAGGAGGAGACGTGGCCGATCCCTGGTATTCCGATCGGTTCGACGTGGCCTACGCCGATATCCTGCGGGGATGCGAGGCGCTTCTTTCGGATTTAATCCAAAACGGTATAAAAAATGAAGTATAATAACGTGGTTTCGGCAAAATTTCTCCGGCGGGACAATCGGTTTATTGCCCACGTGGAGATCGACGGACGGGAAGAGACCGTCCACGTCAAAAATACCGGAC
This sequence comes from Eubacteriales bacterium, assembly GCA_045543655.1. GTDB lineage: Bacteria > Bacillota > Clostridia > Oscillospirales > UBA644 > RGIG995. The sequence continues at coordinate 11,469 of JAZPXN010000035.1, read as the reverse complement.
GGTGCAAGGAACTGCTGATCCCGGGGTGTTCGGTCTATCTGGAACGATCCCTCAACCCCGCCCGGAAAACGGCCTACGATCTGGTGACGGTGGAAAAGCTTCGCCCCGGTCGTCCGCCCCTTACGGTGAATATGGATTCCCAGGCCGCCAACGCCATCGCCGCCGAATGGCTGCCGAAAAGCGGCCTGTTTTCGCCCCGTGCGGTCTTCCGCCGGGAGGTGACCTACGGCAAGTCCCGCTTCGATTTTTACGTGGAGGACGGGGAAGAACGGACGTTTCTGGAGGTTAAGGGCGTGACGCTGGAGACCGACGGCGTGGCCTCCTTCCCCGACGCGCCCACCGAGCGGGGTGTCAAGCATCTCGACGAGTTGACCGCCTGCCTTGCCGAAGGATACCGGGCCTGCGTGCTTTTCGTGATTCAGATGAAGGAGATCTCGTATCTCCGCCCCAACGACGCCACCCACAAGGCCTTTGGGGACGCTCTTCGTCGGGCCGCCGCCGCAGGAGTGGAGGTACTGGCGGTGGATTGCCGCGTGATTCCCGGGGAAGTGACGGCAGACCGGCGGGTTTTGGTCAAGCTGGAAGAAAGATAAGAGAGAAAAAAAATTTCGGAGGTTTTTTATGGAAATGGTTCTTTTAACGGCCCTGGGCGTGGGTGGAGCCACTGCCGTAGGGGCCTTGATCGGCTTCGTCTTTAAGAAAATGTCTCACCGCTTCAGCGATATCATCCTGTCCTTTGCGGCGGGGGTGATGCTGGCGGCGGCGGTGCTGGGACTGGTGCTGCCCTCGGTGGAATACGGCGGGAAATACGGCCTTGTCATCACCGTTGCCGGGATTTTCGCCGGGGCGCTCTGTCTGAATCTGATCGATAAGCTGGTGCCCCACCTTCACAAGCTGGCCGGGGCGGATTTCGAATCCCACAAAAGCAACGAAAAGCTGAGTAAGGTATTGCTCTTCGTCACCGCGATTGCCATTCACAATCTGCCCGAAGGCATTGCCGCCGGGGTTGGCTTCGGGTCCGGGGATACGGAGCAGGCTTTGCTGATTGCCGGGGGGATTGCTCTGCAGAATATCCCCGAAGGCATGGTCATCATCGGCCCTATGCTGGCTTCGGGCGTAAAGCCGGGCAAAACCCTGGTATTGGCCCTTTTGACCGGCCTTGTGGAGGTGATCGGAACCCTGCTTGGCTATTTCGCCGTATCTCTTTCCGCCGCCATTCTGCCCTTTGCGCTGGCCTTTGCGGGAGGGACGATGCTGTACGTTATCAGCGACGAAATGATTCCCGAGACTCACGCCCACGGAAGTCAGCGGGGCGCCACCTACGCTCTTTTGGCGGGATTCTGTCTGATGCTGATCTCCGACGTGCTTCTGGGATAAGGAGGCGCTATGAAATTCAAAGAAAACCGGGCGCTGTCCTTTCTTGCGGTGACTCTGGTCTATCTGCTGGCCGGGGCGGGCGGCGTCGGTCTGTATCTTTTTCTACCCTTCGGGTGGTGGCTGAATTTTCTGCTGGCCGACGTGTTTGCCACCCTCGTGGTCTATCTTTTCAGCGTGATTTTCGGCAACGCTTCGGTCTACGATCCCTATTGGAGCGTTCAGCCCATGGTGATTCTGGCCGTTGCCGCCCTTTTGCATCCCCTGAATCTTTTCGGCATTTTTCTTCTTTCGGTCGTCTTTTTCTGGGGCATCCGCCTGACGGCCAACTGGGCGTATACCTTTCAGAATCTGCAATGGCAGGACTGGCGCTATACCATGCTCCGGGAGAAGACCGGGGGTTTCTATCCCCTCGTCAATCTTTTCGGCATCCATCTGGTGCCCACGCTGATCGTCTGGCTTTGCGTACTGCCGGCGGTGACGGCGATTCGGGAGGGCGTTGAGTTGACCGTTCAAGGGGTTCTGTTCCTTTTGCTCTCGTTGGGGGCGGCGGTGATGCAGGGCGTGGCGGACGTTGAGATGCACCGCTTCCGTAAGGGGAAGACCGGCGGATTTCTCCGCACCGGGCTTTGGCGCTATTCCCGACATCCCAATTATCTCGGCGAGATTCTGACGTGGTGGGGCGTCGCTCTTGCGGTGGTCTGTTCTGCACCCCATCTGTGGTATCTTTCGGCGGGGGCATTGGCCAATACCCTGCTCTTTTTCTTCGTCAGCATCCCCATGGCCGACCGCCGTCAATCCCGAAAACCCGGTTTTGAACAGTATAAGTCCGAAACACGGATGCTGTTGCCGTTCAAGAAAAAATAAAACAGAAAGTTAAAAGAAAAGCAGAGTCGGATGACTCTGCTTTTCTTTTAACCTAATGTAATTTTGAAGGATTGAATTTCCGGTCTGACGTCTCTCCCTGCCGGATCGAATTCGCTGTTTCCGGTCATGGTTCGGGTGATGCCCCGATACATCGCGGATTCCATCCCTTCCACGGTAATCGTGTTCCCGTCCAACGTCACTACGGCGGACAGCGCGTCGTTGAAACAGACGGTGTGCCGGAGATTCTTCATCCGTTCACAATCTTCTTTGGGGTAAAGATCGTGAGGGGTATCGAGAATGTCGTAGGTGGCGGAGTTTACGTCAAAATAGATGACGTTATTCCTCAGCCGGACGAAATCCCGGTGATGATGGCCGTTGATGCACATCAAAACGCTGTTGGGTTTGCGCCGGTTTGCCTCGTCGATGATCTTCAGAATCTCTTCCCGGTTTTGCACGCCGTCACACCGTTCGAAGGAAGGGTGGCTGAACAGAATGCACGGGTAAGGGGAGGATTCCACGGTTTCCTTCAGCCATTGAAGCTGTTCGGGGGGCATGTATTCCCGGGTATGGGGATGTGCATAGTAATTCCCCAAGGAATAAGGTACGAATTCCTCTCCGTCTTTGTAGTAATTCGGATCGGTGAAAACGAACCGATATCCGCCCCTGTCCAGAAAATAGTAGTTGTTTGGCATCCGATAATATTTCAGCGTTTCTTCGAAAGACGTGTGGTCGGTGTCATGGTTCCCCAAACAGTGGTAGGAGGGAATGGGAAAATCATTGTAGGCGTCTACGAAGTCCTTTACCCGCTCCGCTCCGTGGCAAAAATCTCCGGCGTGGACGATCATTTCGCAGCCGGTTTCCTCTGCCCGCGCTTGCAGTTGATGCAGATGTTTCCAATCTGTGATCCAGGCGCCCGGCCAATAATGAAGGTCGGAAAAAAGAAGAAATTTCATGGACATGCTCCTTTTGCTTCGTTTTTTTCAGTATAACAAAGGGAATCTCCTCCGTCAAGAAGGTTTTGCAGTGAAAAGCGTAAGAAAATTATAACAGTTCGAATTCACTGCGGTGGCAGTTCAGGATTCCTTCCTTCCGGAGCTTGGAGATCTCCGCCGAAAGGCCGCTGCGGTCGACCTCCAGCTAATCGGCCAGCTCCTGCCGGTCGAAGGGAATCGAGAAGCGGCGGCTGTTTTTCAGCCTTGCCTGAAAATCCAGATAGGCCAGAAGCTTATCCCGGGTGGTGCGGTGGGAGATGATCTCCGCCCGCTGATGGAGACGGATGGATTTCATGGCGGTGATTTTCAAAAGATTATAGATCATTTTTTGATGAAAGGCGCAGGCGTTGCAGCAGGATTGGGTGATGCGGCGGCTGTCGATGAGCAGTACCTCGCTTTCTTCGGTGGCCGTCACCGATACGGGCAGATGCTCCACCCCCGCGCAGGCGAAGGATTCGGCAAAAAGTTCCCCTTCCTCCACCTCCGATACGATGGAGCGGTTGCCGTCGTAATCTACCCGGTCGATCTGAGCGGCCCCGCGGCAGAGAAGACCGATGTGGGTGGCGGGCTCCCCTTCTGCAAAGACGGTCTCTCCCTTGCGGTATTTCCTCTTTTTTGCGCCGAGACACCCCAGCATGGCCGAAAGATTCTCCTCTTCGATTCCCGAAAATAAGGGAGAACGCTTCAAAATCGGATAAAGTTGCTCCATAGCTCCTCCGTTTGTTGAAAATTCAACATACATTCTGCCTCTATTATAGTATAATATCCCCGTAAGGTCAAGGAAAAAAGTATGACAAATTGCGAAGGAGAGCGATTATGATCCGTAAAATGATAAAGATCGACGAAGAAAAATGCAACGGCTGCGGGGCCTGCGCCGCCGCCTGTCACGAGGGGGCCATTCAGATGGTCAACGGAAAGGCGAAGCTGACCCGGGAGGATTATTGCGACGGATTGGGGGATTGGCTGCCCGCCTGCCCCACCGGCGCCATCACCTTTGAAGAACGGGAAGCCCCCGCTTACGACGAGGCCGCCGTTTTGAAGGCAAAGGCGGAAAATACCGCCGGAAAACTGCCCTGCGGATGCCCCGGCACCAACGTCAAATCCTTTGCCCGCCCCACTGCGCCCGCCCCTACGGCCTGCGATTGCGCCGGGTCTGCGGCCAGTCAGCTGTCCCAATGGCCGGTACAGATCAAGCTTGCCCCGGGAAACGCCCCCTGGTTCGACGGTGCCCATCTTCTCATCGCCGCCGATTGCACCGCTTACGCCTACGGCAATTTCCATAACGAGTTTATCCGCAACCGCATCACCCTCATCGGCTGCCCCAAGCTGGACGCCGTGGACTACACCGAAAAGCTGACCGAGATCATCGCCCGCAACGAGATCAAATCGGTCACCGTGGTTCGCATGGAGGTTCCCTGCTGCGGCGGGATCGAGGCGGCGGTGAAAAACGCTCTGATGGCCTCCGGGAAGTTTCTTCCCTGGCAGGTGGTCACCGTTTCTACCGACGGCCGGCTTTTGGACCGATAACCGAAAGCGCCGATCCGGGAGAATCCCGCATTCCGTGGGATTTCCCCGGATTTTTTATTCCTTATCGGTATAAAACCGGGGAGAAAAACCGGGATAATTTTTGCGGAATCTATTGCAATCTGCGGCAAAATGTGGTATAATAAGAGCAATGAAGCAAAGGAAGGTTTTTTATGACCGATTATACCGCTCTGAACCGGCAGTTGGCCGCCCTCGTCGGAGGCGTTGATCACGCCGTTGCCAATCTTGCCAACGCGTCTGCTCTTTTGTACGGTACTCTGCCCGATCTGAACTGGGCCGGGTTCTATCTGCTGGAGGGGGAGACCTTGATCTTAGGGCCTTTTCAGGGGAAGCCCGCCTGCATTGAGATCCCCGTGGGAAAGGGGGTCTGCGGCACCGCCGTGGCGAAAAACGAGACCCAATTGGTGCCCGACGTCCATCGCTTCCCCGGCCATATCGCCTGCGACGGCGCCTCCAATTCCGAAATCGTCATCCCTCTGCGGAAAAACGGCCGCCCCGTGGGGGTACTGGATCTGGACAGTCCGGTCTTCGACCGCTTTACCGAGGCCGACCGGGTGGGGCTGGAGGAATTTGCAAGGATTCTGGAAACGGAAGTATACGGAGGATAAGCGATGAAGGTTTTACTGATCAACGGAAGCCCGAAGGCGGCGGGAAATACCGCCGTCGCGTTGGGGGAAATGGTGAAGGTTTTCGAATCCCAGGGCGTTGAGACCGAAATTCTGCAGGTGGGTCATCTGCCGGTGCGGGGATGCGTTTCCTGCTTTTCCTGCTATAAGACCGGGAAATGCGCCATTGACGATATCGTCAACCAGGCCGCCGCAAAATTCGAGGTCTGCGACGGACTTGTGCTGGCCTCCCCCGTCTATTACGCATCGGCAAACGGCACTTTGATTTCCTTCCTGGATCGCCTTTTTTACAGCAGTAATTTCGACAAGACCATGAAGGTGGGAGCCTCCGTTGCGGTGGCTCGTCGGGGCGGATGCTCTGCTACCTTCGACGAATTGAACAAATATTTTACCATCTGCGGGATGCCGGTGGCGTCCTCCCAGTATTGGAATTCGGTTCACGGCGGAAAGCCGGGGGAGGCGCTGTCCGACGGGGAAGGACTGCAGACCATGCGGACGCTGGCCCGGAATATGACCTTCCTGATGAAGAGCATCGAGCTTGGAAAACGGGAATTCGGCCTTCCGGAAAAAGAACCCCGCAAATCCACCAATTTTATTCGATAAGGAGATTCTGATATGAGAAAAAGCTTCGGTTCCGCACCGGTCTGTTATCCTCAGCCGGTCTTTATTTTGGCCGCCTACGACGATATGGGCAACGCCAACGCCATGAACGCCGCCTGGGGCGGCATCAGCGAGGAGAACGAGATCTCCCTCTGCATCGGCGCCGGCCGCAAGACCCTGAAAAATTTGCAGGAAACGGGGGCCTTCACCGTCAGCATGGGGACCGCCGATCAGGTGAAGCAGTGCGACTACGTTGGCATCGTTTCGGGTAATCACGTTCCCGCAAAGCTGGAGCAGATCGGCTGGACGGTCACCAAGGCGGAAAGGGTCAACGCACCCTTGATCGACCAGCTGCCCATGGCCTTGGAGTGCAAATATATCTCTTTTGATCCCGATACCTGCCGGCTCGTGGGGCAGATCGTCAACGTCTGCGCCGACGAGAGCGTTCTCAATGCCGACGGCAAGATTGACCCTGCCAAGCTGCGCCCCATCACCTTCGATCCCATGAACAACGCCTATTTGGTGCTGGGCGAGAAGGTGGGCAACGCCTTCCGGGACGGATTGGAATTAAAATGAGGGAAGAATGTCTGATCTGCAAAGGGCCTCTGGAATATCTTTCGGCTGACCGGGAGATGGTATGCGAACTGTGCGGAAAAACCGTACGGTCCAAGACCCGCTGTATCCACGGTCATTACGTATGCGACGCCTGTCATACCAAAGGTCTTGACCGGATCGTCGGTCTTTGTCTTGCGCATCCGTCGAAGGATCCCGTTCGGATCTTTTCCGATCTTGCGGCGTTGCCCTTCTGTCATATGCACGGGCCGGAGCATCACGTGATGGTGGGGGCGGCCCTTCTGACCGCTTTCCGGAACGTGGGCGGAGAGGTGGATCTTCCTGCGGCGCTGAAAGAGATGCTTTCCCGGGGGCAGCAGGTTCCCGGCGGTGTCTGCGGATTCTGGGGTGCCTGCGGCGCGGGGATCAGTACGGGAACGTTCCTGTCGGTGCTGACCGATACCACCCCTTTGTCCGGCCGTACCTGGGGGCTCTCGAACCGGATGACCGCCCGGGCGCTGGACGCCATTGGCTCCGTAGGGGGCCCCCGGTGCTGTAAGAGGGATTCTTATCTTGCCATTACCGAGGCGGTGGCCTTCGTCAAGGAGCATCTTGGGGTGGAGATGGAGCTTTCGGAGATCCGATGCTCCCATTATCCGAAAAACGCCCAGTGTATCAAGGAAAAATGTCCTTTTTACCCATTGAATTCGTCTGAAAAACAAACCGAAACGGTTTAAGAAAAGCGAAAAAATCCGGAGGATTTGGAATGAAGGTTATGGTCAGCGCCTGCCTGATGGGGCGGGATTGTAAATACAACGGCGGGAACAATTATTCCCAAAAACTGGCGGATTTTTTGCGGAACGAGACTGTAATTGAGGTCTGTCCGGAGGTATTGGCCGGCTTTCCCACGCCCCGTCCCCGTATCGAGCGGGTGCGCGGCCGGGTCTTTGACGAATTCGGCAAAGACGTTCACGAGGCCTGCCTTGCGGGCGTTCGCAAAGCCCTTTGCCTTGCCGAAGAGGAGGGGGTTGATCTGGTGATCCTGCAATCCCGCAGTCCCTCCTGCGGCGTGAACGAAATCTACGACGGCACCTTCTCCGGCGTGCGCATCCCCGGTCACGGTCTCTTTGCGGAAGAACTGCTGAAAGCCGGATTCCGCGTTTTGGACGTGGAGGATCTGTGACGGGGGACGGTGTTCTTTTCCTTTTACGAAAGTGGAAAAGAACCGAAAAGTAAGCGACGGCCAACCAATCCCTGCGTGGGATTGAGAACGGTATCTGTGAATTGCGGGCAGATCCTCGGATCTGCCCGTGCTTTTTTTTGCAAAAGTTACTTTTTTTACGATTTTTGCCTTTTTTCGCTATTGAAAAGCCTTTTTATTTATGGTATACTGAAAGAAAAAGAGGATACGGAGGTATCGTTATGAAATTCCGTCAGGTTCATCTGGATTTCCACACCGGAGAAAAGATCGAAGCCATCGGCGATGGGTTTGACAAAAAGCAGTTTCAGGAGATGCTGAAGCTTGGGCACGTGAATTCCATCACCGTCTTTTCCAAATGCCATCACGGATGGTCCTATCATCCCACCGAGACCAACCAAATGCACCCGGGGCTGAGGTTTGATCTTCTGAAGGCGCAGATCGAGGCCTGCCACGAGATCGGAGTCAAAGCGCCCGGCTATATTTCTGCCGGCTACGATGAAAAATACGTCCGTCAGCATCCGGAGGATCTTTGCCGCCGTCCCGACGGAAGCCCCCTGCGCGGAGCGAACCTGGCCGGGTATCATCAGCTTTGTCTCAATTCGCCCTACGTCAAAATTTTGGCGGAGCAGGTAAAAGAAATGTGCCGCAATTACGACGTGGACGGCGTCTTTCTCGATATCGTAAGACCCCGCCCCTGCTATTGCCATCACTGCGTCAACGAGATGCGGGCCCAGGGGCTGGATCCCTACGACGAGGCCACGGCCCTTCAATTCGGGGAAGAGGTTTTTGCCCGGTATACCGAGACGATGCGGGAGGCGGTAGACAGCGTCAAGCCCGGGCTTCCCATTTATCACAACGGAGGAACGACGCCTCCGGGACGCCGGGATTGGGAATACCGCAGCTCTCACTCGGAGATCGAATCTCTGCCCACCGGGGGCTGGGGGTATGACGATCTTCCCTTCACCGCCCGGAATATTCAGTCCCACGACGGCCGGAGCTATCTTGGTATGACCGGAAAATTCCATCTCACCTGGGGGGAATTCGGCGGGTTCAAGCATCCCAACGCCTTGATCTATGAAACCGCTCTTGCGGTGGCAAACGGCGCCAAATGCTCCGTGGGAGATCAATTGCACCCCTCCGGGGTCATGGATCCCGAAACCTATCGAATCATTGGCGAGGCTTACAAGCGCATCGAGGAACGGGAGCCCTGGCTGGAAGGCGTGACTCCCGTGGCGGATATCGGGCTTCTGTCCTGTCAGGCCTGGCTCCGGGCCCATCCGGAGGTGGATTTCAGCAATGCGAAATCCTCGGATATCGGCGCTCTGCGGGTTCTGCTGGAAGGTCATTATCTCTTTGACGTGCTGGATCTGGAGGACGATTTCTCTCCCTATAAGGTGATCGTACTGCCCGACGGCATTCGCATCGACGGGGATCTGAAGGAAAAGCTGGACGCTTTCGTTTCCGCCGGCGGAAAACTGTTGGCAAGCGGCCTTTCCGGTCTTGCTTCCCAAGATTTTGCCTATGATTTTGGCGTGAAATACGAGGGTGAGGAGTCCGTGGAGCCGGTCTATCTTTCCCTGACCGAGCCTATGGGAGTCTGCGGCGTTGCGGATTACGTGCTCTACGCCCCCTCTCAGCGGGTTTCTCTGACCGACGGCGGCAACGCTCTTGCAGATCAGAAGCTCCCCTATTTTGTCCGGACGCCGGAGCATTTCTGCTCCCACTCCCACGCGCCCCAAGCCCCCGACGTGGCCGGCGTCGGAATGGCGGAAGGGAAAAACGGTATCTATATTGCCAACCGTATTTTTTACGAATACGCCTCCATCGGTCCTCAGATCGCAAAGCAGGCCGTTCTCTTTGCCTTGGATCGGCTTTTGCCCGAGAAGACCGTTGCCGTCGATCTGCCCGGCCAGGGGATCGTGACGCTGATGGATCAGCCTTCGGAAGGCCGCTCGGTGCTCCATCTTCTGTACGCCCCCCGGACGGTGAAGGGCACCAAAAAGATTGAGGTTATTGAAGACTGCGTGCCCCTCTGCCATGTTCCCGTGACTCTGCGCACCCGCCGTCCCGTCCGCAAGGTATCTCTTGCCCCCTCGGGAGAAGCGCTGGACGTTACCGTTACAAACGGTGCCGTCCGCTTCACCGTCCCCAAAATCGAGATCCACGCCATGGCCGTCGTGGAATATCAGGAGTGATCTGCCGTGTCTCGCGCCTGCAGCGTTCGTTTGTCTCACGTAGGGATCTGCGAGGCCAGCGCCCGAAACTGGCGGGCCACCGGCTATCGGGTCAATCGGATTCATTTCCCGCTGTCCGGCCGGGCTCATTACCGGGACGGCTCCGAATTGCGGCTTCTGACGCCCGGTTGCGCATATCTTTTGATCAACGGGTATTCTCAGGATCTTCTGCAGATCCCCGGGAGTAATTATCGTCATCTCTATTTCGATTTTCAATGCACTCCGCCGTTGCTCAGCCGGGAGATCCTGTCAATTCCCCTGGAAAAGGATCCCGTTGTTACCTCGTTTTTTGAGACCGCCCGGATCCTGATTGAGCAAGGCGTTTTCTGCAAGGACGGGGAATATCTTCCGTCGGCCGATCTGCCGGTGTTTTCGGAGTTGGAGGATCTTCTGTCTGCCGCGGTCTCTTATCTTTGCCGCACCTACGGCCTTTCCGTCGTAGAAAATGAGAAGATCGAGGCCGCTTTGCAGTATATCCGGGATCATTACGCCGAGCCGATCCGAAACGCCGACCTGGCCGGGGCTCTGCACGTGGATCCACGGTATCTGATCCGGCTCTTCCGGCGATATACGTCGGCATCCCCTTATCAATATCTCACGCAGTACCGTATCGAGCGCGCGGAGGAATTCCTGCGCCGGGGAATGACCGTTTCCGAGGTCTCCTTTGCCTGCGGCTACCGGAACGAAACCTCCTTCCGCCTGGCCTATAAGCGGGTGACGGGGAAAAACCCCGGGAGGATCTGCCGTCTCTGATTGTAAAAACACCTCTCCTTTTGCCGATTTTCCGGGAAGAGGAGAGGGTTTTTTCGAAAAAAAGCGAAGAGTATTTGCATTTGTTTTAAAAAAGACACAAATCAGGGCTTGACAAACCGTCTTTTTTGTGGTATACTATTCAAGCACCAGAAAAAGTCGGTCGATTTGCCGGAGTGGCGGAATTGGCAGACGCCCGGGACTTAAAATCCCGTGGGAGCAATCCCGTGCCGGTTCGATCCCGGTCTCCGGCACCAAATTAAATATCGCGGAGTGGAGCAGCTCGGTAGCTCGTCGGGCTCATAACCCGAAGGTCGTGTGGTTCAAATCCCGCCTCCGCAACCAAGTACCGGTGCCAAAAAAGATGCACCGGAGAGAACCCGAGGTTTCCTCGGGTTCTCTTTATTTTTCTCGCGTTTTCTCGATTTTTCAAAAATCGAATAACATTGCGGTTAAAAAGATGCAAACCTCGGTTTTCGACCGTCGGGAGGGATCTGAACCAAAGAATAGGCACTTTAGGGGCATATTTGACGATATTTTCTCGTCAGATATGCCCCTTTTTTGTTTTTATAATTGTTAATTCTTTGTGTCTTGGACATCCACCTCGTTACGAACGAGATTGGCATAAATATCATAAAGAAAGGAGAAAAAATGTTTACAGCAATTATCGAAAACGAAGGCAACACCTTAGTCATGGAATTCCCGTGCAAGCGTTACCTTATGGCTGA
>JAZPXN010000034.1:0-62257 GCA_045543655.1 Eubacteriales bacterium | reverse complement strand
CTTCTTCATCTCGTCAAATATGGCGTTGGCCACCACGTCTCTCGGAAGAAGCTCGTTTACGAATCGCTCGCCCTTGGCATTCAGAAGGAGTGCCCCTTCTCCGCGTACAGACTCGGAGATCAGAAATTCCCTTCCATGCTTGGTGGTATAGAGCGTCGTCGGGTGGATCTGAATGTAATCAATGTGTTGAAGCTTGATATCATATTTCAACGCCAGCGCCAAAGCATCCCCCGTCAGATGACGGTAGTTGGTGGAATGCTCGAAAAGGCCTCCGATACCACCGGTAGCGAGAACCGTGTAATCCGCGTAGATATTCTCGTAATTGCCATCTGCATCATGGCCCACAATGCCCCGACATTCTCCGTCTTCACAAATCAGATCCACCATGGTAAAATTCTCGATCAACGTGATGTTTTTGCGGCTTCCTGCGGTTTTGAGAAGCTGGGAAGTGATTTCCTTCCCTGTCTCATCCTCGTGGAAGAGGATCCGGGGCTTGGAATGAGCGCCCTCCCGGGTATAGGTAAATTCCTCGCCGTTTTTCTCAAAGCGGACGCCGAAATTGACGAGGTCTTCGATCACCTGCTGGGAGGAACGGATCATAATATCCACGGAATCGGGGTTGTTTTCATAATGCCCCGCCCGCATGGTATCTTCGTAAAAGGGCTTATAATCCTGCTCATCCCGCAGAACGCAGATGCCGCCCTGGGCAAGAAAGGAATCGCTCCGGCGGGCTTTGTTTTTGGTGACGATAATAATATTTTTATCCTTCGGCAGATTCAGCGCGCAATAGAGCCCCGCAACGCCGCAGCCAACGATCAGAATATCCGCAATCATAATAACTCCTTTATTTTGCGAGATCCAGCATTTTATTCAGGGGATCAAGGGCAGACGACCGCTCTTCCGGAGAGAGGTTCACCTCACGGTCCTCCCGCTCAAGAACGGAAAGGAGGGTCTCCAGCGTATTGCGCTTCATCCCCTCGCAAAGAGGCGTAGGCTCGGGAAAAACGAAGCGTTTTCCGGGATTGTCCTGCTCGAGAGGGTAGCGAACTCCCTCCTCGGTGCAGACGATAAAAGCGGCGGCGGAAGAGGTCTTCGCATAAGAAAGGATCTCGGCCGTACTCCCAATATAATCCGCAAGCGCCAGAACCTCCGGCTCACATTCCGGGTGCGCCAGAACGAGAGCGTCGGGGTCTGCCTCCTTCGCCGCAGAAACCTGCCCGGCGGTCACGGCGGCATGAATGGGACAGCAGCCGTCGTTGATCAAGATATTTTTTTCGGGAACCTGCTCTGCCACGAAGCGGGCAAGATTTCGGTCGGGGATGAAGAAAATATTGCGGTTCGGCAGATTGCGAACGATCTTCACCGCATTGGAGGAGGTGACGCAGACGTCGCTGAAAGCCTTCAATTCCGCCGTGGAATTGATGTAGCAAACCACGGCCAGGTCTTCGTACTTCGCCCGCATTTCGGCGATTTTTTCCGGCGTTACCATATGGGCCATGGGACAATCGGCCGAAAGATCGGGCATGAGAACCTTTTTGTCGGGATTGAGAATCTTTGCGCTCTCCCCCATAAAGGAAACGCCGCAGAAGACGATAATATCGGCACTGCTTTCCTTGGCAACCTTGGCAAGGTAAAAGGAATCTCCCACGTGATCCGCGATCTCCTGCACGGCGGCAGGCGCGTAATAATGGGCAAGGATAACGGCGTTCTTTTCCCGTTTCAACTGTTGAATTCGCTGTTTCATGATATTTGCCTTCTTTATAAAAATAGTGTTGCGCATTTTTCGTTCCGGAACATTATAACACAAAACTTGACAGATGTCAAGACATCTGTCAAGTTTTGTACAAAAAAATACGGTGCGACCGAGATCGCACCGTACGGATTGCAGAAAATTATTTACCCTTCGTAATCTCGTTGAGCAGAGCCATAAAATCGGCGTCGGCGTCATCGGTAGAGGTGCTGACGTTAGAAGCGCCGGCGGAGGCGGTAAAATCATCGAGGAAGGAGGTGTCCCCCGCGTTGGTGGCAGGAGCCGTCTGGGCGGGAGGAACTGCGGCGGCTTCGGGAGCCTTGGGAGCAGAGGCCTGCTCGTAGGTCTTGAAGGTATAGCCGGAGGGAGACTTCGCGGTCTGAGCCTGAGGCATCTTGCCGGCGTTCTGAGGCTCGTCAAAACCGGTGGCGATAATGGTAATGTGCAGTTCGTCTTCCAGCTCGTCGCTCAGTTCAACGCCCCAGATGATGTTCGCTTCGGGATCAGCCTCTTCCCGGATAATGTCGGCGGCACGATAAATATCATCGAGCGCAACCTCGGGATCGGCGGTAAAGTTGATAATAATTCCCTTGGCTCCGGAAACGGAGGTTTCCAGCAAGGGAGAAACGATGGCCTTACGGGCGGCCTCTTCCGCCTTGTCCTTCCCCTTGGCGCTGGCAACGCACATATGAGCGTAGCCCGCATCCTTCATGATGGCACAAACGTCGGCAAAGTCCAGGTTCAGAACGCCGCGCCCCTGGATCAGGTCGGAGATCGACTGAACGCCCTGCTTCAGGACGCTATCAGCCATAGCGAAGGCGTTGACCAGGGAAATCCGGTCGTCGGCGACGTATTTCAAACGCTCGTTGGGAATCACGATCAGAGAGTCCACGTGATTGCGGAGATCTTCAATCCCCTTTTCGGCACGCTTCATTTTCAGGTTTCCTTCAAAGCCGAAGGGTTTGGTCACGACGGCAACGGTAAGAAGGCCCATTTCCTTGGCGATTTCAGCCACCAGAGGAGCAGCGCCGGTACCGGTACCACCGCCCATACCGGCGGTAATGAAGACCATTTCTCCCCCCTTCAGAGATTCGGAGATCTGCTCACGGCTGTCGTCGGCGGCACGGCGACCCACTTCGGGATTTGCACCGGCACCGCGGCCGTTGGTCACCTTCTGACCGAGGAGAATCTTGTTGGAGGCAAGGGAATCTTCGAGATCCTGAGAGTCAGTATTGGCAACGACGAAATCGACGCCCTTCACGTCGTCCTGGATCATGCGGTTCACGGCGTTTCCGCCACCGCCGCCCACACCGATCACCTTGATCGATACCAAAGCTTCGGGTTCCTCAATGCTTCTGAAAGCCATATCTCATTACTTCCTTTCAAATCAAACGGTTTACTTTGTTTGCTTGTGTTTATATTTATTTTATTATATCACAGATTGAAACAAAAGAAAAGTTCTTAACGCGTCTTTTTTTTGACAATATTCTGAATTTTTTACGAATTTGGTATTTTTCAGCTGTTTTCAGTAGAAATATCGTCGTTTTGGTCGGAATCCGTCGAAGAGTCACCGGGAGGATCGGGCAGGTCGAGGCGGGCGTAACGCCCTTCGGCAGGATTGCGCACCCGGATCTCCGCGGGAACGGTCAGGTCGTTTTCATTCAGAATTTTGACGAGCATATTCATCTTTGCGTCCAGATCCTCGGCGTTGCCGAGATAGACGGTGATGACGTCGTAAATCTGCAATGAAATATTATATTTTTTGCTCATATCGATGGAAGCGGTATGGGATAAAATTCCCCGCTGATCCAATTCCGCAAGCATCTCCCGCAGATTGGACACCTGAATATTTTCGTCCTCACTCAACGGGTATCCTACGGTATACGAGACCAGATCCAGCCCGTCGATGGAAACCACGCCTTCGGGAAGACGGTCAACGACTTCAAGAACCTTAAAATCCCGATCAATCAGAAGGACTTCCTTTTCGGTTCGGACGGCGAAGGCCACGGTAGCGGGAGTCAGGTCGATGGTGAGATCGGTGGGAAAGGCGTAATTGATGCGGGCTTCTTTGACGTAAGGACAATTGACGGTGATCTCGTCGGAGACCTTGTCCCGCTGAAAGGCAAATAGGCTGTCCCCTACGGAGAAAGGAAGCTTTTCCGCAATTTCCAGGGAGGAATAGACGGTGGAATTACGCAGAACCACCGTATTGATCCGGCTCAGAAGTGACAGGGCCGCAACGAAAACCAGCGCAATGAGAGGCGAGATCAGAAGGATCCGAACGAGTCGCTTTCTGCGGCGGCGCTGCTGCTTTTCTCTGAGTTTTTCAATTTCGCTTTTCATGGGCCTGTCCTTTCTCCCCCGAAGGGTCGGGGGTCAGATCCGTCGGATTTGGGCACCCAATTGGCTCAGAACCTCCTCGGGGCGCTGGTATCCGCGGTCAATATGATAGATATCGGAAATTTCGGTAACGCCTTCTGCCGCAAGTCCGGCAACGATCAGCGCGGCGCCACCCCTAAGATCGGTCGCGCAAACGGGAGCTCCCTTCAGACGCTTTACCCCCTCCACGACGGCGACACGGCCTTCGGGGGTGATATGAGCTCCCATACGCTGAAGCTCGGCAATATGCTTATAACGGCTTTCGAAAATGGTTTCCACGAAGACGGTGCTCCCCTTGGCCACGCACATCAACCCCATGAAGGGCGCCTGGGCGTCGGTGGGAAATCCGGGATAGGGCATGGTGCGGATCCGACGCACGGCAGAAAGAGAATCGCAGGAGATGCGGATCACGTCTCCCCTTTCTTCGATCTCACAGCCGGCCTGGCGCAGAGCGGAGAGAAGGGCGGCGTTGTGCCGGGGGCAGGTATTGCGCAAAAGAGCGTTGCCCTTCGTAGCGGCAACGGCGCAAAGGTAAGTAGCGGTAACGATGCGGTCGGGAATGACTTTATGGTGGCATCCGTGGAGAGAATCCACGCCCCGGACGACCACGGTATCGCTCCCGGCTCCGGAAACGCAGGCTCCCATAGAATTGAGAAAATTCTGAAGATCTTCGATCTCCGGCTCCCGGGCGGCGTTGGTGATCACGGTAACGCCTTTGGCACGAACGGCGGCAAGCATGACGTTTTCCGTCGCCCCGACGCTGGGAAAAGCGAGGGGAATCTCACAGCCGGTAAGGATCTTGCCTTCACAAAACAAGCACCCGTACTCCTCCCGGATGATAACGCCCATCTTCTCCAACGCAGAAAGATGCAGATCAATGGGGCGGGGACCAAGCTCGCATCCGCCGGGAAACGAGATCACGGCTTTCCCATGACGGGACAGCAGCGCGCCGAGAAAAATCACGGAGGAACGCATCTTCCGCATGAGAAGATCGGGAATCTCGTAATCAACGACGTTTTTACAATCCACCCACACCGTATTGCCCCGGTGCTTGACGAGAGCGCCCAAGGATCGGAGAATCTCAAGGGCGGTATGGGTATCGCTGATATCGGGACAGTTTTCGATCACACATTCCCCTTCGGCGGTCAAAGTGGCGGCCATTATGGGCAGAATGCTGTTTTTCGCTCCTTGGATATCAATGACTCCGCAAAGGGAATTTCCTCCCTCAATCCGGAACTTCGGCATAATACGTACCCCTTTATTCGGAATTCATTCCATATTATGCCGCGGAAAAGAAAGGGTGAATCGTTACTTCAGCAGGGCCTCCACCTCGTCGCAGATGCGGGCGGTGGCCAGCGGATGGGACAGAGAGCGGGCGGCCCGCTCCATATCGCAGAGACGCCCCCGATCGAAGACCAGATCGCACAGGGTGGCGTACAGAGACTCTCCGGAAAGCTCGGATTCCTCCAGAAGCACGGCGGCTCCTGCATCGGAATAGGTTTTTGCGTTGAAAAACTGATGGTTTTCGGTGACGTTGGGGGAAGGGATCAGGATGGACGGCTTGCCCAGCGCGGCCAATTCCGTAAGGGTCATAGCGCCGGAGCGGGCGATCACAAGATCGGCGGCGGCCATCCGCAGGGGCATATCGTAGATATATTCCCGGACCTGAACGGGGCCGGCTTCGGACAGAAGGCCGGACAGCTGATCGCACACGTATTCGTAATCCCGGGCGGCGCCGTGATAAAGCGTCATAGCCCCTTCGGGAGCGGCAAGACGGGCTAACTCCACGAAGGTTTCGTTCACCTTCCGGGCGCCGAGGCTTCCTCCGTAAGAGAGAACGTAGACGGCGTCGGGAGCAATTCCGAGACGGGCGCGGGCCTCTTCCTTCGTGGTCTTCAAAAACTCTTCCTTGACGGGATTTCCGACGACGGTACATTTCTCAGCGTCGCATTTAATGGGCTTTGCCAAGGGGAAGCTGAGAAGAACCCGGTCCACCTTGGGGGCAAGCATTTTGGTGGTAATGCCGGCGAAGGCGTTCTGTTCGTGAATGAGGGTGCGGCACTTCATGGCCGCCGCCTGAGAAAGAACGGGGGCGCTGACGTATCCGCCGGTGCCGACGACCACGTCGGGCCCGTATTCCCGAATAATCCGCCGAACCTTCCGGCGGGCAGACAGAAAGCGGGACACGGAAGCAAGGTTATACTTGATTGCGGAAGGAGAAAGGCTGCGGCGAAGGCCGGTGACCTGAATGGTCTCGAAATCAAACCCGGCCCGGGGGACGAGATCGGCCTCGAGATGATCGGGAGTGCCCATAAACAGAAATTGGGCGTCGGGATGGCGGCGCCGCAATTCTCCCGCAATCGCAAGGGCGGGATTGATATGTCCGGAGGTTCCTCCGCAAGCAAACAGAAATTTCATAAATTACGCCTCTTCTACTTTATTTTTTCCTTCCGTCAGGGGCGGATCCTTTGAAAGATTCGCATAGCGGGAGATATGAAGCACGATTCCCATCTCGCCCAGCAGAACGACGAGCGCCGTGCCGCCGTAGCTGAAGAAGGGAAGGGAGATTCCGGTAACGGGGAAAACCCCGGAAACCACGCAGATATTGAAAATGGTCTGCACCGCAAGACGGGTCATAATGCCGATGACGATCAGCGAAGAAAACTTATCCGGGGCCTGCTTTGCAATATAAAGCCCCCGCAGAATAACGAAGCAGAAGAGTCCCATCACGGCGACGGCGGCGATCCATCCCATTTCCTCGCAGAAGATCGAAAAAATAAAGTCGTTCTGAGGTTCGGGCAGATACATGTATTTTTGCCGGCTTTCTCCGTATCCGAGGCCGGTCAGTCCACCGGAGCCGATGGCGTACAACGATTGAAGAGCCTGATAGCCCTTTCCTGCGGCGTCTGCTTCCGGCTGTCCCCAGGAGGTAAGGCGGTCGGTCATATAGCCTTGAGTAAAGGCAAAGATCACGCCTCCCACGGCACCGAGCAGCGTCGCCCCGCCCACAAGATACCAGCGGCAGCCGGCGGCGAGCATAATGGAGATCCCGATGCAGGCGATGAGAATGGCGCCGGAGAGGTGCGTTTCAAACAAAACGAGAAGCATGGGAACGGCAAAAATAATGCCGGGAACGACGAAGCCCTTCAGGAAGCTTCGCGGGTTTACGTTCTCCTTACTCAACCACGCGGCCATCAGGATCAGAACGGCGACCTTGGCCACCTCCGAAGGCTGAAACTGGAAGGATCCGATATAAATCCAGCGGCGCTCGGTTTCGGTGGGAACGAAATAAACGACCACGAGAAGAATGAGAAAAAGGACGTAAATCGGGGGGACCAGCTTTCGGAAATAGCGGTAAGGGAACCAAGAGGCAAGAAACATGGCCGCAAGACCGATCCCCGCAAAGATCAATTGACGAATAATGAAGTAATAACTGTCCTGCTTGGATTGAAGAGCTTTGGCAAAACTGGCGGAATAGACGGTCGCAAGGCCGATGACCAGTAGCAGGATCACGCCGAAAAAGAAGGGCATATCAAATTTGGGCTGTCTCCACCACGGACGGTGGGCAAGATTCCCCTTTTTCATACCAAAACTCCTTTCATATGATTGAAAAATGCGCTAAGATCAGGCAAAATAGGAAAACACCCAGATCAGCACGAGGCCGCAGGCCAGAAGCGAACAGCCGCCGAACATAAAGCAGATCTGCCGTTCGGAGTAGCCGCTAAGCTCGAAGCTGTGATGAATGGGGGTCATCTTGAAGAGGCGCTTGCCGTGGGTAATTTTGAAATACACCACTTGAATCATCACCGACAGAGCCTCGCAGAAATAGACGATGCCGACGAGAAGAATGACGAGCGGCATATCCAGAGCAAAGGCAAGCCCCACCACCATGGAACCAAGGAAAAAGGAGCCGGTGTCCCCCATCATGATCTTGGAGGGATACCAGTTATACACCAGATAGGCCACGCAGGAACCGAGAAGGCAGGCGGCGAGGATCGAAACGTCGGTCAGCTTCATAAGAGCGGCGGTAACGCAGAAGAAGGCGGCCACGGGAAGCGTGACGGTGGTACAAAGGCCGTCCACTCCGTCGGTGAGATTCACCGCGTTGACAAAGCCGACGATCAGAAGAATGGCGATAAGATAATAAACGATGGAGAAATTCCACACCACGCCGAAGACGGGGATCAGAAGAGAGGTGGAGAATCCGTTGCGGGCGCCGACGTAGAGAAGAAAGGCGATGCAGAGAATTCCCTGGAAAATGATCTTCTGAAGGGGCGTGAGACCGTCGTTATGCTTCCGGCGGATCTTCGTCATGTCGTCGGCAAAGCCGATCATGGAGAAGAGCACCGAGAACACGAGAACGGTCATAGCGACGGAGGGGCCCTGGAAGGACCCTACGGTCTCCCCCGGCGCGTAGAATTTATAGCCGAACAAAAGGAAGGAAACGGCGGTGGCTACGATGAAGGCAAGGCCGCCCATCGTGGGAGTCCCCTGCTTTTTCTTATGCCAGGAGGGGCCGTCCTGCACCAGAATCTGCTGGCCGAATTTCAATCGGCGGAGAAGGGGAATCATCAGAGGGATGATGATCAGGCCGATAACGGCGGCCAAGACGAAGCCTAAGATCGGATACAAATAATCGGGCATTTTACAGATCCTCCTGTTCCGTAGTATCGTTCAGGAAATATTCAATAACCTCTTCTGCGTGCATTCCGCGGCTGGCCTTGAAAAGGACCACGTCGCCCTTCCGTGCGACCAGCTTCAGATTCAGAGCCGCTTCTTCGGTGGTGCGGCAGAAAATACGCTGATTGACGCCAACCGTTTCCGCGCCGTCGCCGTAGCATTTGGCGTATTCTCCGTACGCAATGAGAGCGGAAACACCCTCAAGAAGGGTTCCCACCTGACGGTGATATTCCGCAGCGTTTTCTCCCAACTCCAGCATGTCGCCCAGAACGGCGATCTTCCGGCCGGGCTTGCTCTTCAATACGTCGATGGAGGCCTTCATGGAGGTCGGGGAAGCGTTGTAGCAATCCTCAATGAGGGTCATGCCCCGCTCCTTGCGGACGTTCTGCCGCATGGGAGCCTTTTCCATCCGGTGAAGTCCTTCGCCGATCGATTTCAGATCCATACCGCACAAAACGCCGACGGCGATAGCGGCAAGGGAGTTATAGACGTTATGAATTCCGTCGATGGAAAGATTTACGTCCAGATCCCCGAGAGGAGTCTTTGCGGTAAAGCTGACGCCCTCGGTCAGAACGGACACGTTATAGGCGTAATAATCGAAGGAAGGATCGTGAAGCCCGTAGGTGACCCGCTTCTGTCTGGTATCGGTGACGGTGGCAAGGAAGGGGTCGTCCCCGTTGACGACGAGAACGCCGTCGTCGCTCATGCCGTCCACGATCTCCATTTTCGCCTTCAGAATCCCCTGCTGAGAGCCGAGATATTCGATATGGCACATCCCGATGTTGGTCAAGACGCCGATATCCGGCCGGGCAATACGGGAAAGCTCGCTGATCTCGCCGAAATTACACATTCCCATTTCGGCAACCACCGCTTTATCCTCGGGGGAAACGTGGAGCAGGGTCAGAGGAAGGCCGGTCTCGCTGTTCATATTCCCCTGGGTCTTGTAGGTGGGGAAAGCGCGGGACAGCACTGCGGCGATAAATTCCTTCGTGGTGGTCTTCCCTACGGAGCCGGTGACGGCAACCACCTTCAGATCGGGGCGACTACGGTACCACGCGGCGTAATCCTGCAGAGCCTTCAGGGTATTGGGAACCAGAACCCGGGGCAGGTCGGAATTGACCTCCCGCTCAATGAGAAGTGCGGAAACGCCCTTTTCGGCGGCCTTATAGATATAATCGTGACCATCCACCCGGGCACCCTTAAGGCAGATAAAAAGATCGCCGGGCTTTCCCTTCCGGGAGTCAATGCAAAAATCGTTAAACTCCCCGTCCTTCAGACAGGTACCGCCCACGATACGGGCAAAATCGGACAAGCGAAACACGTTCAATAACCTTCTTCCTTGAGTATTTCCTGCGCAATTTCTCTTTCGTCGCAACGGACGGAGCCGTCGGCGAAAATCTGCCACCTCTCGTGCCCCTTCCCCGCAAGAATCACCGCATCGCCGGGGGCTGCGGCCCGCAGAGCGAAGCGGATGGCTTCCTTGCGATCGGGGACGACGCGCACCTTCTCCCCTTCCGCCCCGGTCAGGATCTCTTCGATAATTTTCATAGGATCTTCGGAGCGAGGATTGTCGGAGGTGACGACGGCAAGGTCGGCGTAACGGGTGGCGATACGGCCCATTTCCGGCCGCTTTCCCCGGTCCCGGTCTCCGCCGCATCCGAACACGGCGATGACCCTGCCTTTGGTGGTTTCCCGAACGGAGCGCAGGAGATTTTCCAGTCCGTCGGGGGTATGAGCGTAATCAATCATTAAACGGAACGGCAGATCGGTGCGGATCGGCTCCATCCTCCCGGGAACTCCGGGAAAACCGGACAAAGCCCGGACGCATCGGTCGGGGTCAAGCCCCAGCAGCTCCGCCGCCGCAAGAGCGGCCAAAGAATTATAAATGCTGAACCGCCCCCAGACCGGAAGAAAAACCTCCCGCCGCCCGGAGGGGGAACGAAGCGAATAGGAAACCCCTTCTCCGGTCATATAGACCCGTTCTGCCCGGAAATCAGCGGCGTGGGAGGCCGAAAAGGACGATACGCCGGGCAGGGCGAGAAAGGGCGCCGCATAGTCGCTGTCTGCGTTGACGAGTCCCTTGCGGCATTGCGAAAAAAGCTTCAGCTTGGCATCCCGGTAAGCCTGCATGGAGCCGTGGTAATCGAGATGGTCCACGGAAAGATTGGTGAATACGCCGAGATCGAACTCCATTCCGGCGGTGCGGGACTGATCGAGGGCCTGGGAAGACACCTCCATAACGGCGTGGGTCTTCCCCGCCTTAAGGGCATCGGAAAAAATGCGATGGAGATCCAGAGGATCGGGGGTCGTCATGGATCCGTGCCCGTATTCGGCGCCGGTGACGGTTCCGATCATCAGCGTGGAAACGCCGCAGGAACGCAGACAGTATTCCAGCATACAGGCGGTGGAGGTTTTCCCGTTGGTGCCGGTAATGCCGATTAGGGTCATGCTTTTCCCGGGATTTCCGTAAAAATTGCCGCACAGGCGGGCGTATACGGAACGGGGATCGGACACCCGGAAGACGGGAACGGGAAGATTCCCCACGGGTTCGGACACCACCAGGGCGGCGGCGCCCTTCGACAGCGCATCGGAAAGGAAGCGATGGCCGTCGCGCGTACGCCCGGGAATGGCGACGAACAACGAACCGGGAATCACCCGGTCGCTGCGGTCGGTGACGGAGGTGATACGAAGATCCCCGTAGGGATCGCAGGAGAACACGGAGGTGGAAAGAAGAGACAGCTTCACGGGACATCAAACCTTTCGAATTAGATTGGTTTCAACGTCCGTGGGAATAAATCATTCCTGCTTTTGTCCTTCAAATTTGACGGTAATCAACGTTCCTTTTTGCACCACGGTATTTTTCGCAATGCTTTGAGAAACTGCAAGGGTGGTGGAATAATTCAGATTATCCCCTACCACCTTGATATTCAGCCCCGCCTGCTGAAGCAGGGAGTTGCATTCGGCGGCGGTTTTGCCGACCAGATCGGGGACGACAGTCTCGGTCTTTACGTCGGAATTGGAATCGGTATAGATCAAAACCGTGTTTCCGGTGCAAAGAACGGTCTTTGCGACGGGCAGCTGAGAGGCGACCTTTTCGCCGTCGCCCACGATCTTGGCGATCAGTCCGGCGTCTTCTACTGCGGCGGCCGCTTCGTCCACGGACATTCCCTTCAGATCGGGAACGGTGACGGAGGTGACGGCGCCGTCGTCCTCATAATCCGGTTCAATATTCAGATATTCCAGACATTCGCCCATAATATCCCGCCCGAGGGGAGCGGCGATATAAGAACCGAAGTTGACGGTCGCGTTGGGCTCGTCGACCAGGACGAGAATGGCGATTTCCGGATCGTCCACGGGAGCAAAGCAAACGTAAGAGGCGATAACCTTTTCTTCGCCGTATTCCCCGCCGGCCAGCTTCTGGGACGTACCGGTCTTTCCGCCGATACGGTAGCCCTTCAGATATCCGGATTTGCCCTTGACCACGGTATATTCCAGAAAATCGTGCAGAGTCTCGCAGGTGGATTCGGAAACGATCTGGCTAACGGCCTGAGGTTCGTTCTGCAAGATCACGTTCCCCTGCTGATCGACGATGCGATCCACGATATAGGGCTTCATATAGGTCCCGCCGTTGGCAATGGCGCTGACGGCAGTGATCAGCTGAATGGGCGTAATCTGGAAGGTCTGACCGAAGGAAGAGGAATAAAGATTCCATTTGGTCATCTTTTCTTCGTCGAAAAATACGCCGGAAACTTCTCCGGGAAGACCGACGCCGGTCTTCTGCCGGAAGCCGAACAACGTAAAATAGCGGTAAAAGCGCTCCACCCCCACCCGGTCGGCCACCTGCACGAAAACGACGTTGCAGGAATTGGCCATGGCCTCCTTCAGGTCTTCCTTACCGTGGGCACGGTTCTTGGCGCAGTGGTAGGTGATGGCGCCCATATTGATCTGACTGCTGCAATGGAAGGTTTCGGTGAGGGGAACGAGGTTTTCCTCCAACGCCATGGCGGCGGTGAAAATTTTAAAGGTAGAACCGGGGTCGCACTGTTCGGTGATGATCTTGTTTTTGCGATATTCCTGCTGCTTTGCCTTGTAGGCAGCCTCGTAGGCCTCCGAATTCTCTCCGTACTCGGCAATCAGCTTCTCCAGGGTCATTTCGTCGGTAATCGTAAAGGGGTCGTTGGGGTCAAAATCGGGCTTGGAGGACATGGCAAGCACGGAGCCGGTCTTGACGTTCATAATTACTCCGGCAATACGGGATTGCACGTTATGCTCCACCCGGGCGTTGGAAATATGCTTTTCCAGAATATACTGAAGCTGGATATCGGTGGTAAGATAAAGATCGTAGCCGTCAACGGCCTCCTGCCGGGTTTCGTACTCGTAGGGCATTGCCCCACCGCTGGCAGTTCGGATGGAGGTGATCTTTCCGGGAGTCCCGGAGAGGTATTCTTCGTAAGAATATTCCACACCCTCCAACCCCTTATTCTCTCCCCCAACGAAACCGATCACGGTGGAGAAAAGATTGTTATAAGGATAATAACGCTTGGTATCTTCGCTGACCCAGAGCGCTCCAGCGTATTTTTTATTTCTGGAAAGCCATTCGTTG
The DNA here is from genome assembly GCA_045543655.1 of Eubacteriales bacterium. Classification (GTDB taxonomy): domain Bacteria; phylum Bacillota; class Clostridia; order Oscillospirales; family UBA644; genus RGIG995. The sequence continues at coordinate 48,845 of JAZPXN010000034.1, read as the reverse complement.
ATGGGATCCACAACCTCTTTATCGAGCCGGCGCTTGATGATGATATATTGGCTGTCCTGGAGGGTCTTTTTCAGCATTTCGTCGTAATCCATGTCCAGCGTATCGGCAAGGAGATGAGCCACCTCCTGCCGGATCTCCTCGCTGTTTTCGCCGAATTGCTTGGGAGCGAGAAGCACCTGATACACGGTAGCGCTGACCGCCAGATCCACGCCGTTGACGTCCTTGATGGACCCTCGGGAGGGCTCGATGGCAATCTCCCAGGTCTGCTGATCCAGGGCGAGGCTTTCGTATTTATCGTGGGAAACGACCTGCAAATAAAAAAGCCTCCCGGCAAGACCGAGGAATGCCGCAGCGATCACGAACGGCAGGGCGAAGCGCAAATAAAATCGGTCTGTTTTAGGAAGCTTTCTTTTTTTCATATCGGGGATCCTTTCTCATCCGCAGGAGCAGGGGCAGACACAGAGGTTACACGAAATATTATATTCCCGCAGGGAGAGGGACAGAACGTCAATCGGCAAAGAAGTCGCCGATGGCGGAAAACGCCTTGGAGACCTGACCGAAGAAATCCTCGTCCTCTTCCCGGTTCAGAAGCTCGGCGGTGCCAGTGACGTCGTAGCGGATGTACTGGATCTGGTATTTTTCCAGCTTGTGCATCCCCAGCTCTTCCGTGGCGTACCGTTCGACGGAGAAGAAGTCCGACCGACGGTCGATCTCGATCTGAAGCCGAACGCCTTCGTTGACGGCGTTGTCGTAAGCCCGGTTGGCTTCGTTGAGCTGGCGGTTCTTCTCGTTCTGCATCACGTCGCAGGTGACGGTCAGAACGACGAGGATCAGAATCCCCAGAATCACGAAGATGCTGAAGAAATCGAATTGGAGAGCGTGTTTTTTCATGGGGATTTTCCTCCTTAAAGATTTTGGGGCGCGTTGTGTGTGTTTGGGTGACGGTTGCTGACGTTTGTGTTTTGTTTGGACGTTTATGTTGACGTTTGTGTTGTTCGGACGTTTCCGTTGACGTTTGTGTCGTTCGGGGTTTATTCTTCCCGGCGGCGTTCGAAGACCCGAAGGCGGGTGCTTCTGGCCCGGGGGTTTTCGGCGATCTCCGCTTGGGAAGGAGAAACGCCCTTGACGATGACCTTCCCAAGAGATTTCTTGCCGCAGACGCAGACGGGGAATTCGGGAGGACAGGTGCAGGGCCGTTCGTAACGGGCAAAGGCAGTCTTTACGATGCGGTCTTCCAGGCTATGGAAGGTAAGGACCGCAATCCGTCCGCCGTCGTTCATGTTTTCAACGATGGCGTCGAGCGCGGTGCGAACCTGCTCTAATTCGTCGTTTACGGCGATGCGAATGGCCTGAAACACCCGCTTGGCAGGATGCTGCTTTTCCTTCAATGCCTGTTTCGGAAGGGCCGATTTGATGATATCTACCAATTCAAAGGTGGTTTCAACGGGCTTGCGCGCCCGGGAGCGTACGATTTCAGATGCGATACGGCGGGAATAACGTTCTTCGCCGTATTCGAAGAAGATGCGGGTCAATTCCTCCTCGGACCATTCGTTGACGACCTCTCTGGCCGACAGCCTGTCCTCACGGTTCATCCGCATATCCAACGGAGCGTCCTGCATATAAGAAAAGCCCCGTTCGGCGCAATCGAGCTGATAGGAAGAAACGCCGAGGTCAAGAAGAACTCCGTCAAAGGGGACGGCGGCGTTTTCGGGAAGGTCGGAAAAGGTTCCCCGGATCAGGCGGACGTTGCAGGTCAGATCCTTCAGCCGTTCCTCACAGGCCTTCAGGGCGTCGGCGTCCCGATCGTTACAGATCAGAGTGCCTTCCGCCGAAAGCCGCTGACCGATGGCGTGAGAGTGGCCTCCTCCACCGGCAGTACCGTCTGCATAAACGCCGTCAGGGCGAATCTGCAGGGCCTCCAGAATCTCCGGAACCATAATGGAAACGTGTTTGAATTCCATATCAGAAGTTCATTTCCTCCAGAAGAGACTTGATGGCGTTTCCGGAAAGGGCGTCGTTGCGTTCTTCCCAACGTTCCGTATCCCAAAGCTCCATCCAGGAACGGAGACCGACGAGGGTAACCTCTTTTTCCAGTCCGGCCTTTTCCCGGAGCTTGCCGGGAACCTTGATGCGCCCCTGCTCGTCCATTTCAACGTCTTTGGAGTTGCCGATAAAGTAGATCTCGGCGTCCCGGGCCTTCATGGAGGGAAGGGTGCCGATCTTTTCGATGAAAGCGTCCCATTGGGATTCGGTGAAGACCAGAAGACAGTGGTCCTCAAAGCCCTTGGTGACGTGGAGAAGGTTTCCTTCGATCTTTTCCCGCTGCTTTGCGGGGAAGAACAGACGCCCCTTGGCATCGATATTCATTTCGTAACGGCCGTACAGACGGGTTTGCGATGCCAACGGAGACTCCTCCCTTCTCAAAAGCAGTTTTTAGGGGTATTTTTTTGGGCGCGCACTGTATTTTTCATCCCTGGCGCTCCCTTTTTCCCCACCTTGATAATATTATACAGTATTTCCGGGAAAAAGTCAAGGTCTATTGGGAAATTCCCCCTTGACGGGGGTTGAGAAATTATTGATCCAAAACAGGGTCTTTTCCGTCATGATACACAAAATAAATGTTCGAAAAACGGGCAAAATCGGCATTTTAACAGATATTTGTTCGAAATTCGTTCAAAAGAGACCAAAAGGGTGGGGAATCCGCCCAAAACTACGGGGATCCGGGAGGAAAAAGGAGGGCGGAGGTTGGTAAAATTGAACAAATAGGGTCGATTTTTCGAACGATACGCGGAAGGTATTGCTTTTTTGCACGAAATGGAGTATAATAAGGATAATAAGAAACAAGGATGGTCTGCCGATGAAAACCTTAATGCTCGTAGACGGAAACAGTATACTCAACCGGGCCTTTTACGGAATTCCCCTTTTGACGAACAAGGAGGGGATCCACACCAACGCAGTATACGGATTCTTCAATATTTTATTGCGTCATATGGAGGAAGACCGGCCCGACGGGATGTGCGTAGCCTTCGACGTAAAATCCCCCACCTACCGGCACGAATTGTACGCCGACTACAAGGCGGGGCGGCGGACCATGCCCGACGAGCTGCGGGAGCAGTTTCCCATCGTGAAGGAGCTTCTGGACGCGATGGGCATTGCCCGGTTTGAACAGGCAGGACTGGAGGCAGACGATATTATTGGAATTCTCAGCCACCGGGCGGAAGAACGGGGCGAGCGGTGCGTGATCGTCACGGGAGACCGGGACACTCTGCAGCTGATCGGCGATAACGTGATCGTTCGTCTTGCAACCACCACGCCAAAAGGTCCTTCGGACACCCTCTACGACAAGGCGATGCTGATGGAAAAATACGGACTTACACCGTGTCAGATGATTGACTTGAAGGCGTTGATGGGCGACTCCTCCGACCGCATTCCGGGAGTTGCCGGGGTAGGCGAAAAGACGGCGCTGAATCTTCTGCATCAGTACGGAGACCTGGATAACGTTTTCGCCCACGTGGAGGATTTAAAGGGCGCCTTGAAGACGAAGATGGAAAACGGCCGGGAATCGGCCTATCTTAGCAAAAAGCTGGGCACCATCGTCACGGAATCGGAGATCGATCCGGGAGATCTGGAAGTCAAAGGCCCGACGGCTCAGCTGGAGGAGCTTCTGAACCGATATCAGCTGGCAAAGCTGGCGGCAAAGCTGAACGTAGCCGTAGAAGGCGCGGAACCGAAACGGTCCTTCGTCTCCCCTGCCCGGGAGGCGTGGCAGGGTAAAATCACCGGAATTCCCGCCGTCTTTATCAACGAGGACCGGGTCTATCTGTATATGGAAGATAAGATCTTTGAAGCCGAGCTCGGCGAAGATCTTCTCAGGGCGCTGTCGGGGCGGGAATTTATCGCCCACGACGCAAAACCCCTGATCCGGGAAATGACGCACCGGGGATACGAAGGGAAATGCGTCTTCGATACCATGCTGGCCCTCTACGTGCTCGATCCCTCCCGGGCGTCGAAGAAGCCGGAGGCGATCTGCGAAAACGAGTTGGGCGTCACCGCAACGGCGGAGGATTTTCCTGCCCTTCTCCCCCGCCTGAAAGAAAAACTGGAAGGGGAATTGAAGGAAAACGGCGCGGAATTTTTATACTACGAAATTGAATTGCCCCTTTGCACCGTCCTTGCCCGTATGGAGGACGTCGGATTCAAAGCAGATAAGGAATTTTTGGAAGGCTTCAGCAAAGAGCTTGGGGAGTTTTTGGTAAAATACGAGCAAACGGTCTACGATCTTGCCGGCAAGGAATTCAACATCTATTCCCCCAAGCAATTGAGCGAGGTCTTGTTCACCGATCTTCTGCTTCCTGCGGGGAAAAAGACGAAGACGGGGTATTCCACCGACAACGACACCCTGGAAAAGCTGACCAAGCATCACCCCATTGCCCAAGCGGTCATCGATTGCCGACGGGTGGCAAAGCTGAAGTCCACCTACGCCGACGGACTGGCGGAAAAGGTGGAGGAAGACGGCCGGATTCATACGGTATTCATGCAGGCGGTGACCCAGACGGGACGCATCAGCAGCGTAGAGCCTAACCTGCAGAACATTCCCATCCGCACGGATCTGGGACGGCAGCTGCGAAAAGCCTTTTCCGCGGAGGCGGGGCATTGCCTGGTAGACGCGGACTATTCCCAGATCGAGCTGCGCATCCTTGCCCATATTGCCGACGATAAGGCCATGCAACAGGCCTTCATCAACGAAGAGGATATTCATACCTCAACGGCCGCTCAGGTCTTCGATCTGCCCATGGAAATGATCACGCCGGAGCTGCGGCGCCGGGCAAAAGCGGTCAATTTCGGCATCGTCTACGGCATCGGCGATTATTCGCTGGGACAGGACCTGCAGGTTTCCCGGAAGGAAGCGAAGCAATATATCGAATCCTATCTGGAGACCTATACGGGCGTGCGGGATTTCATGACGGCCTCGGTAGAATTCGGAAAAGAACACGGCTACGTGGAGACGGTATTCCATCGGCGGCGGTACGTGCCGGAGCTGAAGGCGGGCGGACATCTGAAGGCCTTCGGGGAACGGGTCTGCATGAACGCGCCCATTCAAGGGACGGCGGCAGACGTGATCAAATACGCCATGGTAAAGATCGACCGTCGGCTGAAGGAAGAAAACATGAAGACCCGTCTGATTTTGCAGATCCACGACGAATTGATTCTGGAAGCACCGGACGAAGAGGCGGAAAAGGCCGCAAAGCTGCTCCGGGAAGAAATGGAATCCGCGGCGGAACTGAAGGTTCCTCTGTCGGTAGAATCAAAAACGGCAAAGAATTGGTTTGATGCGAAATGATGAAAACGATACTGTTCGTCTGCACCGGCAACACCTGCCGCTCCCCCATGGCAGAGGGGTTTGCCAATGCGGAATTTAAAAAACGGGGGCTTTGCTACCGAGCAAAAAGCGCCGGTCTTTCGGCGGACGATGGGGGCGCCAGCGAATTTTCGATCCTGGCGGCAGAAGAATACGGCGTGGACGTCTCCGCCCACCGGGCCCGTCAACTGACGCTGGAGATGATCGAAGAAGCGGAACGCGTCTACACGATGACGCCGGCCCAGGCCTATCTTCTGAATCAATTGGTCAAGGAAAAAAAAATACTTCCCCTGACGGCCGAAGGGATTTCGGATCCTTACGGCGGGTCGGAGGAAGTATACCGAAGTTGCGCAAAAGAGATCAAAAAGGCCGTAGAGGCCCTGGGAGAAGAACTGGATGGAACTGAAACTTGCTGAAGCGGCAGACCTGCCGACGGTAGCGAAGCTGGAGAAAACCTTCGTCTTCCCTCTTTCGGAGGAAGAATTGCACAAGCTGTTGAAAAACGAAACCTTCCGCATTATCGTCTGGAAGGATGGAGATGAGATTCTTGGGCATTGCGTTCTTTTCCGGGTCATGGACGAAGCGGAGATCACCTCCGTATCGGTGCGCAGCGACCTGCGGGGAAAAGGAATCGGCACGGAATTTCTGCTTCAATTGCTGGAATATCTGCGCCGCGACGGGGCAAAGATCGCCTATCTGGACGTGAGGGAATCCAACGAGGCAGCCCGGAGGCTTTATGCAAAATGCGGCTTTTCGGAAATCGGGCGCCGGAAACGGTTTTACCAAAAGCCGGTGGAAGACGCCATCGGAATGGGCATTGAATTATAACAGTATAAAAAAATCGAGCCAATACGAAAGAATCGTATTGGCTCTCGTTTTTCTTGGAAAAATCACTCTCTGCGGGTATTGCCGATGAGGCTGGATCCTTTGGTGGTGGGTCCCTTCCGCTGAAGCTCCAGACCGGTGTCGAGGATCGCTTCGATATGGGAGGGAACAGAGGGGGCAGGGGTGATACCGTAGAATTTCCGATAGAACTCCGAAACGGTATCGGCAAGAGACGAAAGGGTCTCCCCTACGTCCTCTCCTTCGGCGTAGCGACGCATCAGAACGCCTTCTCCAAAGCAAAGGCGGCGGGTCTCGTGGAAATAGGTGCGATAAAGGAAATGAGCAAATTTGACCAACCGGAATTGGGTGGAAAAGAACTGAACGGTGCCGTCGGCGAAGGGAACGGTTCCTCCTTCATTGCGCTGACCCAAGGGAATAAATCCAGCCACGGAATTGCCCTTACGGATGGCGTCGAGGATTGCCTCCGTGGTATTATCCCGAGCAAAGACCAAGGTAAAGCGACGGGCGGTGCCGTTGACGGCGGCGTCGTGATTATGAGAATCGCTGCTGCCCACCACGGGGATCGGATTGCCCTTGATCAGCTGCTGCTGCCAGAGGCCGACCTGCAGGTTATTGTAGCGATCCTCAATGCCGTTAAAGAGCTCAAAGGCATCGAAAATCTTTTCGTCAAAGAGAAGATCGCAAAACTCCTCGGTGACGTTATAGGCCCGGGGACGCCAGAAGGGATGGGGGAAAATGGCGATTCCTTCCGCATCGTGGATCTTTCCGCAGGCCCATTTGGCCATGGCGAGGCGGCGGCGGTAAAGGGCGGGAACCGTATCGGGCAGGGAGGCTTCGATGACGTCCACCTCAGCCCGGAACTCCTCGGGATGATCTACGTATTTTGCGGCAACGCTCTCCTTCCCGCCGGCGTGGACGATATGCAAAAGAGAGCCGGGGGTATGGACCTCTTCGCCGGGAATGAGGCAAAGCCCCAATTTGACGTCCTTATAAAGATCTGCGGCCAGCACCGAGGTGTAGCGGCGGTTATGATCGGTGATCGAGACGAAATCGAAGCCTTCTTCCCGGTAGTCGGCCGGAGTCACGGTAAATCCGTCGTTGCCGTCGGAATAGTAGGTATGGGTATGCAATTCCCCCTTCAAAGGACGGAGACGGTAGAGGTCCTCCTCCACGGCGTACAGGGAGACGATATGGCTCTCCGTCTGCCCTTTCACCCGGAAACGTACTTCATATTCCTGCTCCCGCTCGAAGGTGTGGATAAAGCAGAGACACCCCTTTTCCACGGTAACGGGATGCTCGTAAGACAGGGGGGAATGGTAACTTTCCTGATCCTCACCGATGGCAAGGACGCACATTTCATATTCCACATCGCCTCGGAAGCGTCGGCTGTTATCCCGGGGAACCACCGAAACGGCAGACTCCTTTCCCACGGGAACCACGGAGGGGAAGCAGGTAAACCACGAACGAAGATCGCGCATAAGAAAATCTCCTTATCAGTTGTTTTGCTCGTTGAAATAGTCCATAAGTCCTTCGACAATGGCGGTAGCGGCTTTGTCCATGTTGGAATCGTTCATAAACCAGGCCAGATCCTTTGCATTGGAGAGAAACGCAGTCTCCAGAAGGACAGAGGGGAATTCGCAGAGACGGGACACTTTATAATAATCCCGGGCAGATTTCCGGTATTTAAAGCCGGTAGAATCGGTAAAGGAACGGGTGATCACGTCGCTGAGCAGCTGGCTATTGCCGTAGCACCAATAGGATTCGGTGCCGGTGGCGGTGGGGGAATCGTTCTCAACGGCGTTAAAATGAATGGACAGGTTCAGATCGGGGTTCAGAGCACGAAAGCCGGCGATGGTCTCGTCGAGGGAATAGGAAGTCTGATTCTCCTTTCGGGACAGAACTACGGTGGCCCCTTTTGCCCGGAGCTTATCCGCAACGAGGTTGCCCAGCTTCCAGGTCAGCGTCGATTCATAAATTGCCTTACCGTTATAATAACGGATGGCGCCGGGATCGGCAGAGCCGCAATGACCGGGGTCGAGGGAAATGACTACGCCGGTCAGAGGCTTGTCCCCGGAAGCGAGGGTGACGGGATTGCGGAAATTGATATAGAGGGTATTGTTATCGAAATTGCAGGTATAGCCGTAAATATGCCTGGACGCCTTATAGGTGAGAACGATGCGGACGGTGGTAGCGTCGATCCGCTCGGTCTTCACCGCAGAAAACAGGGGGTTGGAGCCCAGGGAAAGGGCAGGAATCTCTCCGGAGACGTTATACAGGGTGATTTCCGCATAATCCGTATCCATCCACACGGTATGGAAGAGGGAATCGGAGACCTTGAAGGCGAAGACCGTATTCTTCTGGGACACGGCGGCGGTGGCAGACGTGACCTTGACGGGGAGATGAGAACCAGTGACCTTTTTCAGATTCTTCAGATTCAGATACATCCCGTTGGTCAGCTTGGCTTTTCCGTCGGCCTTGGAGACCACGTTGACCTTGGCGCCTTCGGTGGCTATATAATAAAAGGTAGGCTTCACTTCCAAATTGGGCATCACGTCAGGCTTGTCCCCGGTGACCTGCATCACGTAAGAAGCAGGATCGTTGATGACCTCCAGAAGGCATCCGGGAGAATGGGTGGCACTCTCCGATCCCTTCGATGCCCGGAAGACTACGTAGCCGAGGGTTGCGTTTCCGTTGTCGTCGGTCTGAGGCAGGGTCATGGAGCCGGAATAGGTGGCCTTGAGATATTTTCCGTTGCCGGGATCCTTGGTAGAGGTGGTCAGCGTCATGGAATAGCTTCCGATACTGACCGAAACGTCGGATCCGGCGGGCGCTACGCAGGAAAAAGTGACGGTAGCACCGGAACGGTCGGCGGTATCGTAGGAGGGGGTAAAGGAATTCTTATCAAACCCGAAGGCTGACAGATAATTGGATCCGCCGCCCCCTGCGGACGAAGTTCGGGTAATGACGTAATCCACGGTCTGCCCCTTGTGGGTGAAGCGGACGGTGGTTTTGGTCCCGGTCAGGGTGACGGGATGGGCAAAATATCCCTCCACGGTGCGGGTAACCTTCTCCCCGTTGGCATACAGGGGATAATTGGGATCCGACACGCCCACCACGAAGGTGTTGGTAAAGGATGCGTCAATGGTAATAGACGGCTGGCTGAACTGAAGGGTCGTACTGACCGGCTCTTTGTAATACCGGGCCTTGACCTGATCTCCCACGCCGGCGAAATTCGACGTCAGAGAGCCGTAGCTGTAAAAGACGATCCCGGAAACGTGATCCTTGCTTTCCAGATAATCCAACTGCGCCGGGATTTCCTTGCCGGACTTGTAATTCTCGTTGGTCTCGCACTTATACGCGGCCACGCCCACGTAAAGATCCACGTCCTTGTCGGCGACGAGATCGTTCCACCAATCAACGATGGGCTTAAAGGGGGCGGCAGTGTGGCTGATCTCCCAATAAATCTGGGGACAGATATAATCGAGCCATTCGTTTTCCACCCATTTTCGGGTGTCGGCAAAGCCCTGGTAATAGGTCTGCATGGGGTTGCCGATATTCTCAGTTCCGTTGGGAAGCGCAGAGCTCTTCTTCCCCCAGACGCCGGCGGGGCTGATTCCGAAATCCACGGAGGATTTCTTAGCCTTAATCGCGTCGTGAACGGCTTTGACCAGAGCGTCGTTATTGGAGCGGCGCCAATCCTCCAAAGAGAGTCCGTTGCCGTATTGGGCGTAGGCGGCGGAATCGTCCCACGTCTTCAGCTCATCCGCATCGTTGGGGTAAAAATAGTCGTCGAAATGGATGCCGTCTACGTCGTATTTTTCGACGATCTCCATCACTCCGTCAACGATGTACTGACGAACCTCGGGGATTCCGGGATTCATGTAAAGCTTTTTATTGGTTTTGACGACCCAAGAGGGATTTTTCACGGCAGGGTTGGATGCGGCGAGGGAGGCCGTGGAGGTGGTGGAATTGGTGACCCGGTAGGGGTTGATCCAGGCGTGGAAGGAAATGCCCCGCTCGTGGGCCGATTCGATGGCGTAGGAAAGAATATCCAGAGGAAGGGCATCCCCCTGCTTTTTTACCACGTAAGCGGAGGAGGGATAATAGGCCGAGGGATACAGGGCGTCACCGGAGGGGCGCACCTGGAAATAGACGGTATTCAGTCCCATGCGGACGATATTATCCATGATGGCGTCGATCTCGTTTTTCAACTGATCGGCGGAAAGGGAATTTTTGGAGGGGAAATTGATATTGGCCACCGTTGCCACCCAGACGCCCCGGACGAAATCACTTTCCACGATGGGAGAATCCGGCTCGTCGGGAGGAGTCACCACGGGCATGGGAACGGTGACGGCAAAGTTCTCGCTGAATTTACCGTCCTTGGAGGACACGGTGATCTGAGTGGTACCGTACCCGACGGCGGTGACGGTTCCGTTGGAGGAGACCGTTGCAACGGCAGGGTTTTTCGAAGTATAAGTAATTCCTTTTTCCGTGGCGTTGGAGGGCTGAACGGAAGCGGAGATCTTACAGGTGGCACCTTTTTCCAACGTGGCGGTATAGGATTCCAGGCGGATCCCGGTGACGGGGATGCGGGTGTCGGGATCTACGGTAACCTTAAATTCCGCGGTAAAGCCGCCATCCTCCGACGTCAGCTTGATGGTGGCAGTCCCTTTTTTCAAGGACGTGACCATGCCCTGATCGGAAACCTTGGCAACGGAGGGATCGGAGGATTCCCAAAAGACCTTTTGATTGCTGGCGTTGACGGGATCGAAAACGGGGCGTACGAGGTAGGTCTGATTCAGCCCCTTGAAGGTATAGGAATTCACCGCAAGGGAAAGGCCCTTTGCGGGGATATTCATATCCACGACCACGGTGCAGACGGCAGAATAATCTCCGTAGATACTCTTGGCAATGACGGTGGTCACCCCGTTGGAAACGGGGGTAACCTCCCCGCTTTCGGGATTCACGGTGACGATGGACGGATCGGTGGAGAGCCAGGTCAATTCCCGCTCCGTAGTATCCTCCGGAGTATAGACGGGGGTCAGGATCAACACGTCGTCGGGAGAATCGAAAACGTATTCGGTGATCGTAAAGGAGAGCCCTTGAATGGGAAGATCTTCCGCGGCGCGGACGGTACAGACCGCGTTCATTCCGCCGTCGGGGGTAGACAGAACGATCTGGACGGTCCCGGCCTTATGGGAGGTCAGAACGCCCGAAGCATCCACGGAAATCACGGACGGATCGGAGGAAGTCCAGACAAGCCCGGAAACGTCGGCCTCGACGGGGTCTACGGTATAGTGCAGCTGACGGCTTTTGCCGATGCCCATCAAAACCTCTTTTTCCCGGAAAGAGAGAGAGGTGATCTGAGCAACGGTGACGGTACAATGGGCAATTCCGGTCCCCTGGGTCCCGTTGACCGAAATAACGGTCTTGCCGTTGGAGACGGAGGTAACGGTGCCGTTCTCGTCCACGGTAGCAACGGAAGGGTCGGAGGAAGTCCAGACCAAATACCGCCCCGGCACGTCGGCAGGGACGGTAAAAGCGGTCAGTTGATAGGTAGAAGCAAGGGAATGGAAGGTCAGTTCCTTTTTATCGAGCCGGATGGAATCGATGGAAACGGGCCGTCCAAACAGGAAACATAAAGCCACGACGGCCAAAACCGTGATCAACGCGCCTGCGGACAAAATCCACGGAAGAGGCTTGTGGGCAATACGTCGGAAGAAATTCATAGGGAGTCCTTTCGATATGAAAACGGGGAAACGGGGGAACACGAAGAAAAATCAGATCATCGTTTCACTCATGCCTTCTTTGCCGGCAAGGAGATGAAAATGGATGTGCTGAACGGTCTGCCCGGCGGCGGGGCCGCAATTATTGATGATGCGATAGCCGTCGGACAGTCCCAGATCCTTGGCCACCTTAGCGATGGCCGCAAAGATCTTGCCGATAATCTCGGCGTTGCCTTCGTTAATATCGTCGGCACAGGTCAGGATATGAGCCTTGGGCATAAAGACGATGTGAACGGGGGCCTGGGGATTGATATCGTAGATGGCGAGAACGTCGTCGTCCTCGTAGGCTTTTTTCGAGGGGATCTCCCCTGCGATGATCTTGCAGAAAATACACATACCGGTCACTCCTTATTTGATCAGTTCCCGGACTGCGGCGGGGACTTCGGCCAGCTTGGAGGCATCCCGTCCGCCGGCAGCGGCACAGTCGGGACGTCCGCCACCGCCGCCACCGCAAAGGGTTGCGGCCTTCTTGACGAGATTTCCGGCGTGATTGCCCTTCTTCACAGCATTGGCACCGCAGGCGGAAGCGAACATTACTTTACCGTCCGCAGCAGCAGAGAGAAGAATGACGGCGTCGGCGTTCTTTGCCCGCATCTGATCGGCAACGGAGCGCAGGAAGGCGGCGTCGCCGTCCACGGTCACGCAGACGAAGGGAGTGCCGTTGATCTCCTCGGCCTTGGCAAAGAGGGATTCGGCAAAGGCGGAGGCCTGCTTTTCATTCAGCTCGGTGATCTGCTTCTGGGCAGATTTCAGATCGTTCATGACCGATTCGCAACGGCCTTCCAGATCGGCGGCGTTGCCCTTCAAGACGGCGGCGGAACGGACGATAACCCCTTCCTTTTCCTCCAGAAGGTTCAGAACGTTCAATCCGGTACCCGCTTCGATCCGGCGGACGCCGGCGGAAATTCCGGATTCGGACAGAATATGGAACACACCGATATTAGAGGTATTGGCGACGTGGGTTCCGGCACAGAATTCGGTGGAAATATTCCCCATCTTCACGACCCGGACCTCCTTGCCGTACTTTTCGCCGAAGAGGGCGATGGCACCGGCCTTCTGCGCCTCTTCAATGGGCATTACGGTTGCGGTAACGGGAAGTGCGGAGAAAATATATTCGTTGACGATCGCTTCGGTTTGCTTGATTTCTGCGGGCGTCATTGCTGCAAAATGGGTAAAATCAAAACGCATCCGATGTTCGTCCACGTAAGAACCGGCCTGGGCCACGTGATCCCCAAGCACCTTCCGCAGCGCGGACTGAAGCAGATGGGCAGAAGAGTGATCCCGGCGGATTGCGGCACGGCGGAAGGGATTGATCGCCACGGAAACGGAATCTCCCACGGACAAAGTACCGTCGGTTACGGTACAAAGATGGAGATAAACTCCTTCGGTCTTCTTGGTATCGGTAACCTGGGCAACGTTTTTCCCGTTCACCGAAATTACACCCGTATCACCCACCTGGCCGCCGCCTTCCCCGTAGAACACGGTACGGTCGAGAACGACGGTGCAGTCCCCTTCGGAGACCGTTTCCACGGATTCGTCATCCACGAACAGAGCGAGGACCTTACCCTGGCAGGACTCCTCGGTATAACCGGCGAAATCGGTTTTGGGAAGGGCAGTGATGGCAGACTTGGTGGCATCGGACCAGCCGCTGATATTGGCGCGGGCGGCGCGGGCGCGGGTCTTCTGTTCCTGCATCAGAACGTCGAATCCCTCTTCATCCACGGTAAGCCCTTTTTCTTCGGCGATTTCCCGGGTCAGGTCAATGGGGAAGCCGTAGGTATCGTACAGCTTGAACACGTCGGCGCCGGAAAGGGTCTTCGCGTCCTTTTCCTCCGCCTCGGCGATCATTTCGGACAAAATGGAAAGCCCCTGATCGATGGTAGCGTCAAAGCGCTCCTCCTCCAGAGAAAGGACCTTCTTAATATAAGCGGCCTTGTCCGTCAATTCAGGATATGCGCCTTCGTTGTCCCGGATGACGATATCGCATAATTCTCCGCCCAGGAACGCACCGTCGATGCCCAGCAGGCGGCCGTGACGGGCGGCTCTGCGGATAATGCGGCGCAGAACGTAGCCCCGGCCCTCGTTGGAGGGCAGAACGCCGTCGCAGATCATAAAGGAAGCGCTACGGACGTGGTCGGTAATAATGCGGATAGAAACGTCGTCGTCGGCGTCGTCCCCGTAATTCTTGCCGGAAATACGGCAAACGGTGTTGAGGATATTCCGGATGGTATCGACCTCAAACATATTGTCCACGCCCTGCATGACGCAGGCGAGGCGCTCCAGACCCATCCCGGTATCGATGTTCTTCTGGGCAAGCTCGGTATAATTCCCGTTGCCGTCGTTATTGAACTGGGAGAAAACGTTGTTCCAGATCTCCATATACCGGTCGCATTCACAGCCGGGCTTGCAATCGGGAGAGCCGCAACCGTATTTCTCGCCCCGGTCGAAATAGATTTCGGAGCAGGGGCCGCAGGGGCCGGAGCCATGTTCCCAGAAATTGTCGGCCTTGCCGAGACGGACGATATGTTCCTCGGGAACGCCGATCTGATCCTTCCAGATATGGTAGGCTTCTTCGTCTCCCTCATAGATGGAGGGCCAAAGGAGATTTTCGGGAATTTCCAGAACCTTGGTCAAAAATTCCCAGGAAAAGGCGATGGCTTCTTCCTTGAAATAGTCGCCGAAGGAGAAGTTTCCGAGCATTTCGAAATAGGTACCGTGGCGGGCGGTCTTCCCTACCCGCTCCAGGTCGGGGGTGCGGATACACTTCTGGCAGGTGGTGACCCGGCGGCGGGGAGGCTCTTCCTCACCGGTGAAGAATTTCTTCATGGGAGCCATGCCGGAATTGATAAGGAGAAGGGATTTGTCGTTAATGGGAACGAGGGGGTAACTGGGCAGACGAAGGTGCCCTTTCGTTTCAAAATAAGAGAGATATTTCTCCCGGATTTCGTTAAGACCCATGCTATGCATTGTATTCGTCTTCCTTTCAAGAAGTAATTATTTTCGGATGGATTTATTTTTGAACGAAGCGGCAGACCGTACGGAAAGACGCGTCGATATTTTTCAGAGCAGTTTCCGCCTCGGTCTCATTGGGGAACAGACCGTAAACGGCGGAGCCGGAGCCGGACATCTCGGCAGCCAGCGCCCCCAGCGCAAGCAATTCGTCCTTCAGGCGGCGAACCGAGGGGCAAAGACCGGACGCGGCGGTAGTAAGGTGATTGGACACGTGAGGACAGACCGTTTCTCCTGCCCGCAACGCAGACAGAAAGTCCGGCGTTTTCCGGGGCTGTGGAATGGGATCCTCATCGTATCGCCGGAAGATCTCCGGCGTGGAGGCGGCCTCGTCGGTTTTGACAATGGCCAGGGAAAGATCGGGCAATGCCGGGAGGGGTGTCAATTTTTCACCGACGCCTTCCGCAAGACAGCACCCGCCCTTCAGAAAGAAGGGGACGTCGGCGCCCACGGAGAGAGCGATCCTTGCCACGTTCCCATCGGCGGGATCGATTTTAAAATAACCGCAGAGCAACCGGAGGACGGCGGCAGCGTCGGAGGATCCGCCTCCCAGACCGGCGCAGGAAGGAATGCGTTTAACCAGGTCAATGCGAAAATCCCGCTCCGGCAGATCGAACCCCTTCAGCAGGGCTTGGGCGGCTTTGATGCAAAGATTCCGCCCGTCGGTAGGGATGCCCGGCTCGGTACAGGTCATCGTAAGACCCGTCCCGGGGGAGGTGGGAGAAAGGGTGACGGTATCGCATAAGGAAACCTCGGAAAAAACCGAAGAAAGGAGATGATATCCCCTTTCGTCGGTTCCGGTAATATCCAGCGTCAGATTGACTTTTGCGAAGGCCTCGGTAATCACTTCGATTCCTCCAGACGGGAGATGAATTTCTTCAGCCGATCCATGGCGATCTTAAGATGATCCATCGAGTAGGCGTAGGAAATCCGGGCAAAGCCTTCGCCGCTTTTCCCAAAGGCGCTTCCGGGAACCATCGCAACCTTTTCCTCCTCCAGAAACCGGCGGCAGAATTCTTCCGAGCTAAGTCCGAAACGGCTGAAATTGGGGAATACGTAAAAGGCTCCCAGGGGCTCGAAGCAGGGGATCTGCAATTCCTCAAAGGTGCGAAGAAGGAATTTGCGGCGCATATTGTATTTTTCCCGCATCATCTTCACGTCGTCTTCCCCGTGCTCCAGGGCTTCCACCGCCGCATACTGGCTGGTGGTGGGAGCGGACATGATGCCGAACTGATGGATCTTCAGCGCCGGCGCCAGAATTTCCCGGGGGCCGCAGAGATACCCCATGCGCCAGCCGGTCATGGCGTAGGCCTTGGAAAAGCCGTTGACCACTACCGTCCGCTCCCGCATTCCGTCGATGGAAGCGAAGGATACGAGGGGCTCCTTGGTATAGGCAAGCTCAATATAGATCTCGTCGGCAAGAACGAAAATATCCGTTCCCCGCAACACCGCGGCAAGGGCCTCGTAATCGGCCTTGGACATAACGGCACCGGTGGGGTTGTTGGGATAAGAAAGAACCAGAAGCTTGGTTTTGGGCGTAATGGCGGCCTTCAGGCTTTCGGGCGTCAACCGGAACGCATCCTTCTCGTAGGTGGGAAGGGAGACGGGCACGCCGCCGGCCATCTGAGCCAGAGGGGCGTAGCAGACGAAGCAGGGCTCGGGAATAAGGACCTCGTCCCCGGGGCAGAGCAGCGTCCGCAGACAAACGTCGATTCCCTCACTGCCGCCGACGGTGACGACGACCTCTTTATCGGGATCGTAAGTAAGGCCGAAGCGCCGGGACATATAGGAGGAAATGGCCCGCCGAAGAGGAACCAATCCGGCGTTGGGGGTATAGGCGGTCTTTCCTTCGTTCAGGTTGCGGATCCCGGCCTCCCGGATATGCCAGGGCGTCTTGAAATCCGGCTCCCCGATGCTGAGGGTGACCACGTCCTCCATAGATCCGGCAAGATCGAAGAATTTCCGGATGCCGGAGGGCTTGATATCCCGGGCGACGGGATTCAGTAATTCTTGGTAATTCATGCTCATAGGTCAGATCTCGCTGATGAGGCGGTGATCGGTGGAGGCGACGTCCATCATCACGCCCTTATCCTTGTATTTGGTGAGAACGAAGTGGGTGGCAGTGCCGGTAACTCCGTCGATAACGGCCAGCTTTTCCCCCACGAAGCGGGCAACGTCCCGAAGGGTCTTCCCTTCGATGACCACCATAAGATCGTAACCGCCGGACATGAGATACAGATCCTGCACCTCTTCGTAGGCGCAGATGCGCTTGGCCACCTCCTCAAAGCCTTCTCCGTGATGGATGTGCACTTTGATTTCAATAACGGCGCAGGTGTGCTCCCGGGCGGTCTTATCCCAGTTGACCAGGGCGTGATACCCGCGAATGGTGCCGTCCGCTTCGGCGGCGGAGATGATCTCAGCCACGGCGGCTTCCTCAAGATCAAGGGCGTCGGCGATGTTCTTGGGGGTCAACCGAGCGTTCTGTTCCAGATAATGAAGGATCTTTTCTCTGTTATCCATATGGCATCTCACTTTCGGAAATTAAAGGCAGGCGTGCTTGAGAGCGTCGACCTTGTCGCACAGCTCCCACTTCACGCCCAGGTCTTCCCGGCCCATATGACCGTAGGCGGCCAGGGGGCGGTAAATGGGCTTGCGCAGATCAAGAGTCTCGATAATCCCCTTGGGGGTCATATCGAAGACTTTGTAAACGGCTTCCGTAAGCTTGTCTTCGGAGACGGTACCGGTGCCGAAGGTATCTACGTAGACCGAGACCGGCTCGGCCACACCGATGGCGTAGGCAAGCTGAACCTCACAGCGGTCGGCAAGACCGGCACGAACGATATTCTTGGCAATGTAGCGGGCCATGTAACAGGCGGAGCGGTCCACCTTGGTGGGGTCCTTGCCGGAGAAGGCGCCGCCGCCGTGACGGGCAGTCCCGCCGTAGGTATCGACGATAATCTTCCGGCCGGTCAGCCCCGTATCCCCCTGAGGTCCGCCGATGACGAACTTTCCGGTGGGGTTGACGAGAATTTTCGTCTGCTCGTCCAACAGATAGTCGGGGATAATGGGATTGATGACGTTTTTGATCAGATCTTCCCGGATTTTTTCCAGCGTAACGTCGGGAGAGTGCTGAGAAGAAATAACGATGGTATCGATGCGGACGGGCTTACCGTCTTCGTATTCCGCGGTAATCTGGGTTTTCCCGTCGGGCCGCAGATAGGGCAGGGTTCCGTCCTTACGGACGGCGGTAAGGCGCTTTGCCAGCATATGCGCGTAGTAGATGGGAAGGGGCATAAGAGTATCGGTCTCGTTGCAGGCGTAACCGAACATCATCCCCTGATCCCCGGCGCCGTCCCGATCTACCCCCATGGCAATATCGGGGGACTGACCGTCGATGGCGGAAAGCACGGCGCAGGTATCGCAGTCGAAGCCGAATTTGGCACGGTCGTAGCCAATCTCCCGGATAACGTCCCGGGCAATTTTCTGAAAATCAACGTAGCAGGAGGTGGTAATCTCCCCCATCACGTTGACGAGGCCGGTGGTAACGAAGGTCTCACAGGCCACCCGAGCGGTGGGGTCTTCCGCAAGGATAGCGTCGAGGATGGCGTCGGAGATTTGGTCGCAGATCTTATCGGGATGCCCCTCGGTGACCGATTCGGAGGTAAAGAGCTTTCTCATAACATTCAATCCTTATACGTGTTTTTGCGATATTATTCTTCGATAAACAGAACGCCGAAGGTGTCCTTACCGCAGTGGGAGGTAACGGTACAACCGGCTTTCGAGACCAGGATCTCGGAGAAGATCCCCATATCCTCCAGAATTTTGCGGCCCTGCTCGGGAATCGTGTCTTCCACGCAGGTGGTGGTGAAATAGACCCGGCTATTGCGGACGGTCTTCCCGGCGAGGCGGGAGGCAATATAGGTCTCGTTCACCTTGGACAGAGGTCCGCGAAGCTTGGTGCAAACGCCCAGCTTCCCTTCGTTCATTTCCAGAACGGGACGGAGCTTGAGCAGGTTTGCGCCGAACATTTCCACGGCGGAGCAGCGACCGCCCTTACGCATATATTCCAGATCGCCGAGTACGAAGGAGACGTTCAGCTTTCCGGCCAGCGCACGGCAGGTTTCGGCGATGGCGGCGGCATCTGCATTTTCTTCCCGGGCCATTTCAGACGCTTCGATGGCAAGAAGGGCCATCCCGGTAGAAAGAGACAAGGTGTCCACGACGTAGACGTTCCCCACTTCTTCGGCGGCAAGGCAAGCGTTCTGATAGCAGGAAGAAAGATTGGAACTGATGCAAAAATGGATCACGGCGTCGGCGTCCTTCAGCTGTTCGGTGAAGAAATCCTCAAACTCCACGGGAGGGATGGCGCAGGTCTTAGGCAAGATGCCGGTGCGCTCAACGAAATCGTAGATGCCCTGAGCATCCAGATCCACGCCGTCGGTGTGGGTCTCTTCCCCCAGCTGAACCTTCAGAGGAATCTTGACGATCCCGTATTTCTGAAGCTGCTCTTCGGTCATATCCAGAGTGCTTTCTGCGGTGATTTTGATTTTCATAGGAGTTCTCCTTTCGGATCCTGGCGCCGGTTTGGCGCAGGAATACTATTTATTATATATACTGTTTTATATTATAACACATTTTTTCCCGTTTGTAAAGAGAAAAATGCGAAATTAATCAGATTTTCCGTAATTTTCACATTCTGGGTTTTCCCGGGGGTCGATTTTTGGAGGACGAAAAAGTTTTCCACAGCCTTCGGAGACGCAAAAGCCTTGAATTCATCGGGTTTTCAAACTTCTCCACAGGGTTTTCCAAGGTTTTATACCGTTTCGGTATTGCGGGGCGGAAAATAAATTTGCATATATTTCCCATTGTGAGGGTCGCACAAAAAGTTGGACAAACTTAATTTTTCCCCTTGTATCAACGGTTTTTCGATGTCAATGACTTTTTTCGGAACATTTCCCGAAATTTCCCGAGGCTGGAAAAACCAGTCAAATCAGCGGTTTTACACATTATCCACAGGGTTATCCACCGTTTTGTATATTCAACGGTGGAAAACCTTTCGGCATTTTGCACAAGATGGAAAATTCCATGATATCATGGGATTTTTTGTCGTTCGACGGTAAAAAAACGAATGTTCGCAAGACATTTTTGCGTGATAAAATACAATATGCATAAGCGTTTGTTCATGCATTTTTTACAGCGGTAACGATCAAAATCTCGCATAAACGGTCCAAAGCCCGGAAGCAGGAGGCGCCGGCGGGAGAAGGGTGGGGGACGGAGGCACAGAGGCGCTCCCATTCTTCCCGGCGGCGCAAGACGGAAGCGTCGAAGCGGAAGGGGGCGGCGGAGAGCAGCATCACCCCTTGCTCCGCGACGCCCGCTTCGGCGGCGGAAAGGCCGGAAAGGCTTGAAAATACGGCCAAAATCCCCTTTGAGATCTCGTAAAGATCTTCCCGTTCGACGGGGGTAATAAAATCCGTCAGAAGGCGTCGGCAAAGGGCCGTGTGCCGAGCGGCGCAGGAATGACGAAGGGCGGAAATTTCATCGTCATCTCGGGAACGGACGGCAGACAAAAGCAGGGAAAGCTCCTCCCCCACCGTTGTATAAAAATAATTTTTTTTCATAAAAAACACCTCCCCGAAGAGTTTATGCTCCGGAGAGGGGAAAAAGAAGATTTTTCGTTTTACACGAGCCCCAGAAGGAGGCAGATGGGACGGGCGGCAAAGAAGCCGAGAATAAACAGCACAACGCCCAACAGGATGAGCCAGGGAATCCGTTTTTTCTGCCGGGTAGACCGGTGAAAGGACCATTCCCGTCTCATTGGGAGACCTCCGGAGATTCCGGCGCTTCCGTCTCGTCGGCAAGGCCGTCGAGGATAATTTTCCGGGGGCATTTCGAGGCGCAAAGGCCGCAATGATCGCAGAGCGCATAGTCAATATGCGCAATATTATCCACGAAGGTAATGGCGTTGTTGGGGCAGTTTTTGGCGCAGATTCCGCAACCGATACACCCGACCTGACAGTGAGAACGAACGGTAACGCCCTTGTCCTTCGACTTGCAAGCGACCCAATAACGGGAATCGAAGGGGACCAGCTCGATCAGATTCTGGGGGCAGGCGGTAACGCACATCCCGCAGGCGCGACAACGGTCGTATTCCACGAAGGCGGCGCCGTTTTCCACCTTAATGGCGTTGAAGGCGCAGGCGCTGACGCAAGAGCCGAGGCCGATACATCCGTAGCTGCATTCCTTGGGACCGTTGCCGAGACGGGAAACCGAATGGCAATCGGAAAGGCCGCGGTAGAGATATTTATAGCTGGCGGTGGCGTGATTGCCGCTGCACATGACCTGGGCCCGCATCCGGACGGGTTCTTTCATCTCCACGCCCATGATTTCCGCGATTTTGCGGTTGGCCTCCTTCCCGGCCACGGGGCAGAGTCCGGGCTCCGCTTCGCCGTCCACGATGGCTTTGGCGTATGCGCCGCAGCCGCTGTATCCGCATCCGCCGCAATTGGCGCCGGCAAGATTTTCGGCGATGGCGTCGATACGGGGATCCTTATTTACGGCAAATTTCTTGGCGGCAACGGCCAGAAGAAGACCGAACAGAAAGGCGACGGCGGCAAGGACGAGGATGGTGACGGGGATTTCAATATAAACCGGCATTGCAAGCATCATAGATCCTCCCCCTTTTAAAACGACAGCCGCAGACCGCTGAAGGCGAGGGCCAGAAGCCCGCCGGCGATCAAGGCAATGGGAACCCCCCGGAAGGGCTTGGGAATCCGGGCAAATTCGAACCGTTCCCGAACGAGGGACAGCAGGAAGATGGCCAACAAAAACCCAAGACCGGCGGCAAAGCCGTAGACGGTGGATTCGATGAAATTATAATCGTTCTGCACGTTAAGCAAAGCCACGCCCAGAACGGCGCAGTTGGTGGTGATGAGGGGAAGATAAATCCCCAGAGCGGAATACAGAGAGGGAATGGCCTTTTGCAGAAACATCTCGATAAATTGCACGAGGCAGGCGATGAGGAGAATAAAGGCGATGGTCTCAAGATATTCAATATGCAAAGGCTTCAGAACGAAGTGATACAGAGGCCAGGTCAGAGCGGAGGCAATGGTCATGGTAAAGGTAACCGCAAGACCCATACCCACGGCGGTTTCGGTCTTCTGAGACACGCCGAGGAAGGGGCAGATACCGTAGAATTTAACGAAAACGAAGTTCTCGATCAGAATTGCCGAGAGGGCAATAAGAAAAATATTGGCCATAACTCAGTCCTCCTTCTTTTTGGCACGGCTCTTGATCCATTGCACCAGAGCGATGAGTGCGCCGAGGATCAGAAAACCGCCCACGGGCGAGATGACGAGCACTGCGGGGGAATAGGATTCGGGCATGATGCGGAAGCCCAGAAGAGAACCGCTGCCGATCAACTCCCGGATCGCGGAAACGACGACCAGCGCAACGGTGAAGCCGGCACCCATCGCAAGACCGTCCAGCACCGAGGGAAGGGGGCCGTGCTTGGAGGCGAAGCTTTCCGCCCGGGCGAGGATCACGCAATTCACGACGATGAGGGGAATAAACAGACCCAACGACTCCGCAAGAGAGGGCACGTAGGCCTGGAGAAGCATATCCACCACCGTCACGAAGCCGGCAATGATAACGATATAGGATGCAATACGGATCTTGGAGGGAATGAATTTCCGCAGAAGAGAGATAAACAGATTGGAAAGAACGAGAACGAAGGTAACCGAAAGACCCATTCCGATGCCGTTGACGACGCTGGTAGAAACGGCGAGGGTGGAGCACATTCCCAGCAGCTGAACGAAGATGGGGTTTTGATCGAGAAGACCGTCCTTGAAGATCTTGCCGACGGAGACTTTATCCTTTGCCACGGCTTACTCCCCCTTTCCTTCGAGAATCACGGAACAGACGCTGACGGCGGCCTTGACGCCACCCTTAATGCCTTCCGAGGAGACGGTAGCCCCACTGACGGTGACCACGGAATCCAGATTCCGGGAAGACACGCCCTTGAACTGAGGCAGATAGACGCCGGCCTCGTCCACGGCCTTCGAGCCGATGCCTGGCGTTTCGGTCTGAGAAAGGATCCGAACTCCGGTGACGATAAGATCGGGATTGACGCCCACGATCATAGTAATCTCGTTATAGCCCTTGACGGTAACGTCGAAGCAATAACCGGTGACGGTGCCGTTCTCCTCGCCCCGATAGACGGCGGTAACGGTGCCGGCCTCGGCCTCGGGGACGGTAAAATCGGTAAGCTCGGTGAATTCACCGGACATCAAAGCGGCACGGGCTTCCTGCCCGGCGATGCGCTGACGGTCGGCGATGGTATCCCGGGTCAGCATATTAACCACGGAAAGCATGGCAACCACGGCGGCGACGAAAACGGCGAGGCGGAGCCCCAGAGAAAGATAATTTTTCATGCGTTTTCCCCTCCGATCCCGTAACGGCGAGGCTTGATATAACGGTCAAGTACCAGGGTGACCACGTTCATGATCAGAATCGAGTACGAGACCGCTTCCGGCAGATCCCCGAAGGTGCGAAGCAATACGGTAAGCCCGCCGCAGCCTACGGCGTAGATAATTTTTCCGATTTTGGAGAGAGGCGAGGTGGTATAATCGGTAGCCATGAACACGGCGCCGAGCATCAGTCCGCCGCTCATCAGCTCGTAGGCCATATAAGTAAGATTATCGATGCCGCCCACGGGGAAAAGATAGGTCAGAAGAGCCACGGTGCCGATATAACAGACCGGGATATGCCAGGTAATGACCTTGCGGCAAAGCAGATAGACGAACCCCACGAGAATGAGCAGCGTGGACGTTTCACCAATGCAGCCGGGGACGTTGCCGATAAACAGATCCCACAGATCGATATCGGGCAGAACGCCCTCCTTCAGGCTCTTCAGCGCGGTAGCGCCGGAAACGGCGTCCACGAGGCTTTCCGGAACGTCGCCGTCGGTGAACATGGGTTCGCCGAAAACGAAGGAAAGCTTATAACAGACGTCACTAAAGGGCTTCGTGAAAGCGGTCATAATGGAGGGCCAGGAGAACAGGAAGGCCCGGGCGGCCAGGGCGGGATTCAGGAAATTCTTCCCCAATCCGCCGAACAGGCATTTCACCACGACGATGGCGAAAAATCCGCCGACGGCAACCATCCAATAGGGAGTGACCACGGGCAGGTTAAAGGCAAGAAGCATCCCCGTAACCACGGCAGAAAGATCGCTCAGGGTATTTTTTCCCTTGGTGATCCAATTGAAGAGAGCTTCACAGGCAATGCAGGACCCCACGGAGACCAAGGTCAGGGTCAGAGCACGAAATCCGAAATAAATGATCGCTCCGACCAGAATGGGGATCATTGCAAGGATCACGTCCCGCATGATGGTCGCGGTAGAATCCTTACTGCGGTAATGGGGAGAAGAATTGACCAAAAACTGATTGCTCATTTCTTTCCTCCTTCCCTGGGAATCTGGCTCTTGGCCATCCGCATGGCTTGTACCAGATATAATTTTGCGGGACAAACGTAGGCGCAACAGCCGCATTCGATACAATCACGAACGTTCAGCGCGTCACATTCGGCGAATCTGTCCAGAACGGCGTTTTCGTAGATCTTGGTAGGCTGGAGCCGCATAGGACAGACCGAGACGCAACGGCCGCAGCGGATGCAGGTGTCGTTCTCCGGGAAAGACTCCTCTCCTCCGTTTTCCGCAAAAGCGAGAAGGGAGGAGGTATTCTTCACCACGGGGATATCCAGGGAATGCTGGGCCGTTCCCATCATGGGGCCGCCGGTGACGATCTTGTAGGGCTCGGAAACGAATCCGCCGCAATGACGGAACAGTTCCCGGTAAGAGGTGCCGATGCGAACCAGCAGATTGGCCGGATTGGCGACGGCGGAGCCGCTGACGGTGACCACCCGCTTGATGAGGGGCTGAGCCCGGTAAATGGCGCGGTAAAGGGAGGCGCAGGTATCCACGTTGAAAACGGCGCATCCGATATCCATGGGCAATTTGCCCGGCGGAACCTCCCGTCCGGTGACGGCGCGGATCAGCTGTTTTTCGCCGCCCTGGGGATATTTGGTGGGCAACTCCATAACGGAAATGCCCGTCCCGTCGGCGGTGGCACGCATGGTAGCCACGGCGTCCGGCTTGTTGTTTTCCACGCAGATGACCACGTCGTCCACCCCAAGGCAGTGACGGATCAGCTCCGCGCCGGTAACGATAAAGCGGGGATATTCCACCATAGCCCGGTGGTCCGCGGTGATAAAGGGCTCGCATTCGCAACCGTTAATGATCACGGAGGTCACGTTCCGGTCGATGGCGGTCCGGAGCTTGGCGTGGAGGGGGAAGGCCGCCCCGCCCATGCCGACGATCCCCGCTTCCCGGGCGAGGGCGATGATCTGATCGGGAGTAAGATCGGAAATCTCCCCTTCGTAGGGCTGGAGATCCACCTTTTCGTCGCTGCCGTCGTTTTCGATCACGACGGACAGAACCTTGACGCCGGAGACGTTCCAACGGGGCTCCACGGCCTTAACGACGCCGGCCACGGAAGCGTGAATGGGAGCGCAGAGGCCGGTCTCGCAGTCGCCGATCTTCTGCCCCTCCAGAACCCGGTCTCCCACCTTCACCAAGGGCTGGCAGGGAGCGCCGATATGCTGGGACAGAGGGATGACCACCGTTTCCGGCTGGGGAAGGTTGCTGACGATGACGCTGGCGGCGGGTTTTTCTTTCTGGTAATCCGGATGGATCCCGCCGCGGAAGGAAAACGCCATACAATATACACCTCTCTCAAAAAAGTATAGAATCCGCTATTATAATAATTCTATTATATATTATATAACAAATCAGCCAGGATGTCAAGAGGGGGAGAGAAAAAAACCTGACGAAAATACAAAACAGAAGGTCTTCCATACAAGAAAACCTTCTGTTTGCAGATAGAAGAAGTCAACGGGGAGCCGTGCGGCGGCCGATCTCTTCGAACGCGATGGAGATATCCTCGCTCAGCGCCTCTTTGAAGGCGTCAAGGGCGGGTTGCTCGGCGGTCATGGTAAAGACCACGCCGTCGGAAAAGACCCGGTCGGTGATAGGGATATTCAATTTTTCCGCATGATAAGTGACGGTGCCGGTTTTGGCGTAGGAAAAGGAAACGGTGAAATCGATAAACTCGGCGGTTTCGGTCTTCTCTGCCGCTTCCAACGCTCCGGCGGCGGCCTTGGCGTAGGCACGCACCAATCCGCCCGCGCCCAGAAGAATCCCCCCAAAATAACGGGTAACCACCACGGTGACGTCCTCAAATCCGTTCTTCTGAATGGCGTTGAGGGTGGGGGCTCCCCCGGTGCCGGAGGGCTCGCCGTCGTCGCTCATGCGAACGACTCCTCCGTGGACAACGTAGGCGAAGACGTGATGGCGGGCCTCCGGGTCTCCGGCCCGGACGGAGGCAACGGCCTTTTTCGCATCTTCCTCGGTGGGGGTATAGAAGACCCGGCCGATGAAGCGGGATTTTTTTTCGGTAAATTCGTATTCCGCATTGCCGCGGACGGTAAGATAACCCATAAAACGGCTCCAAAATCACTTGATAGTACCATTGTACCACATTTTTTGCGGAATTTCCAGTACGGATATGCAACTTTATTTTAAATTTCAGCAAACTTTCTTGCAATTGTCCGCAATTTGTGTTATAATAGAGAGGAATTCTAAAATAGAGAGAAGGGATGACCGTACTCCGCCATATCGTTTTGTATCGGCGGAAGGACCACGGCGAAGGGGTAATGACGGCCATGAAAGACCGCTTTGAGTCTTTGCGGGGGCAGATCCCCCGGCTCGTGAAGCCGGAAACGGGAGCTCCGGCTGCCTACGAGGCCCGTCCCTTTTACGGAAGCGTCTTGGAATACGCACGCGGCGTATTCGAACGCTCGGTCAACTGCGGTTTTGAGGTCGCCTGATGAATTTCAACGGACTTTACGGGAACGAACCCATCAAAAAAGCGCTGAATTCCCATTTATTCCACGCCTATCTTATCGAAGGTCCCCGGGGATCGGGGAAGCGCACTCTTGCCGATATTATCGCGAACGCTCTGGTCTGCGACGATAAAAACGGTCCCTGCGGCGTCTGTCGGCAATGCTATAAATTTAAAGAAAAATGCCACCCGGACATCATTGATATTCCGGCGGATCTGCCGGTAGACGAGCTGAGGCAGCTGCTTGCGGGAATCGTGCTTTCCCCCAACGATGCAAAGCACAAGGTCTACCGCATCGAAGGAGCGGAAAACCTGCATATTTCAGCCCAGAATCTACTGCTGAAAACCTTGGAGGAGCCTCCTCAATACGCCGTATTTCTCTTGACCTGCGCCTCGAAGGAAGGGGTTCTGGAAACGGTGCGTTCCCGTTGTCAGACGCTGACGATGGCGCCTTTGCCGGAAGAAATCATCCGGGCGCATTTTGAAAAAGCCTTCGGGAAATACGATGAAAAAGCCCGGGCGGCCACCCTGCTGGCGGCGGGTTTTTTGGGGAAGGCCCTGGAGATCTACGAAGCCGACGGCGGCGGAGATATTCAAAAGAGCGAAGCCCTGGAGCGGGCTCTTTTGGCCGGCGACAAGGCGGAGGTCTTCCGGATCTTCACCTTTGAAGAACGGGAACGACTGGTTGATTTTTACGAAGCCTTTTCGCTGCACGTCAAGCGGCGTCTTCGGGACTGTCCCCCCAATCAGCGGCGGTTTTTTGCCGATCTTGCCACACTGTGGGACGGAGCGGGAGACGGAATGCAAACCAACGTGAACGTCAAATGCTGGAGCACCAACCTTGCGCGGCTCTGCCTGAAGGCAAGCCGCAGATCACTATAAAAGAAAGGACTTTTCCAATGATTGAGATCATGGGGATCCGTTTCCGCTCTGCGGGAAAGATCTATTATTTTGCGCCCAACGGAATTATCGCCGAGCCCGGCCAGAAGGTTATCGTTCAGACCGTCCGGGGAACGGAGATCGGGACGGTGGCGCTGGGAAACCGGGAGATCGACGAATCGGAGAACGTGAAGGATCTGTCTCCCGTCCTTCGGCTTGCCACGGAAGAAGACCTGAAAAAGGACCGGGACAACCGGGCAAAAGAGGCGAAGGCCTTTGAGATCTGCGAAGAGAAGATCAAGAAGCATCAGCTGGAAATGAAGCTGATCAACGTGGAATACACCTTTGATTGCTCGAAGATCGTTTTCTGCTTCGTAGCCGACGGCCGAGTAGATTTCCGGGATCTGGTAAAGGACCTCGCGTCGGTCTTCAAGACCCGCATCGAGTTACGGCAGATCGGCGTACGGGATCAGACCAAGACCGTAGCCGGGCTGGGGCTGTGCGGCCGGAAGGTCTGCTGTGCGGCGTTTTTGACCGACTTTGATCAGATCACCGTAAAAATGGCGAAGGACCAGGGGCTTTCCTCTTCTCCCCAGAAAATTTCCGGGCCCTGCGGAAAGCTGATGTGCTGTCTTTCCTACGAGCAGAAGGCCTACGAGGCGGACTATAAAGAGCTTCCCCGGATGGGAGAATACGTAAAAACCCCAAACGGATGCGGGACGGTCTGCGAAATCAACGCCCTGAAGCAGGGAGTTCGCGTACGGCTGGAGGATAAGCCCGACGAAGCGCCCTCCTTCTACAAGAAGGAAGAGCTGACAGACCCCAACGCGCCCGATGAAATTCCGGAGCGCAAGATTCGGGAGGAGATCCCCGAGGTGACCGAAGAAGCCCCGGCACAGACTCCGAAAACCGAGCAAAAGCCCCGGCCGAAGCACAAGAAAAAGAATTTCCACAAGAACAAAAAGCCCCAGAACAAAAAGGAACCCGAGTCGAAATAAGAATCTACGGGAAGGAAACTCCGGAAGGAGTCTCCTTCCTCTTTTTTTGCATAAAAAACGGCACCTTTCCATAAAAAGGTGCCGCTTTCATTACGGACGGATTTTTGATTCCAAAGAAGGTTACAGATCCTTCATTTTCATTTTGCGGGCAACGAGAGTCAGAACGAGAAGGATCACGTAAAGAACGCCGATCGTAATGAAGATGGCGGGCCAACCGAAGGACTCGATCACGAAGCCGAAGAGGGCGGACTGAATGGCGGCGCCCATATACACGGCCCAATCAAGCACCCCCACCACGGTAGACGAAAGGGCGCGGCCGCCCATATCCCCGGCAATGGCCCAGATCACGCCGGTGACCATGCAGGAAACGCCGACGACGAAGAGCATCGCGGAGGCCAAAGCCTGCTCCTTGATGAAGGGGAAGGTGATCATCCCGAAAAAGGTGATGACCGAGGCAATAATCAGCATAGGCTCCCGCTTTCCCTTGAAAACCTTATCGGTGATGAGGGGGAAGAGGAACATGGCGAAGGCGTGACCGAGGGGCAGGAGGATGGTGCTGAAAATACCGTCCTTCACGGACAGCCCCATTTCTTCCATAAAATAGGAAGGAACCCAGGTCAGAAGTCCGTATCGGCCGATCCCGGCAATGGCGGAGATCAGACAGAAAATAATCACCTTCGGCTGACGGAAGAGAAGCTTATAGGGATAGAAATACCCCCGTTTCTCAATCTGCTCCGCAAGGGCCCGATCCTTTTGATTCAGCGCTTCGTTGGCCTCCTCGAAGGGAGCAAGACCCACGTCCTCGGGCTTGGTCTTGAAGAAGGCGATAAAGGCAACGAGAATCAGCACCATAGGGACCATAGGATAGCGGAAGGCGGCGCGCCAGCCCCAATCGGGATTCAGCGCAAGGCACCAGTTGATGGTGAGATAGGTAACGACCTGCGCCATACCGGTGAAGGCAGTGGCAAGCCCGGAGGCGAAGCCCCGTTTCTCCTTAGGCCACCATTTGTTCAGAACTCCCACGCCGTTGGCCCAGACGGTGGACTGGCAGAACCCGTTGACGCCCCAAAGAACGGCAATGAAGGGAATGGAGGTCTGAAAGGAGATGACCACGTTGAGAATGGCAGAGGCAACGATGCCGAAGATCATAAATTTCTTATAACCGAAATAGGCACCCAACCGTCCGCTGATCAGCTGACCGAAGGCGTAACACCAGAAAAATGCGGAAGAAACGATCCCCATAGCGTCTTTCCCGCCGCCCAGGTCTTCTCCCATCTGGGTCAGCACCAGGTTGATGTTCTGACGGCCGTTGTAAAAGAACAGATAAGTAAGGCCGAAGCTGAGAAGCATTAACCAGGCAAATTTTACAAATTTTCGATATTGCGCAGGGGTATAGCCGTACTTTTTTTCCTGCACCTGCATGAAATATACCTCTTTTCCGAATCATAATACGATTTAACGCCGGGATACGACGCTATTATAGCATATTTTTTTCCGATTGTCAACCGGAGTCGCTTTTCCGTATGATGGAACGTGGGAACAATTTTCCGGAAATTGGGATGATTAAAAATCCCGGAAACGGAAGAAAATAGAACTGTCCCCATAAGGAAACGAAAGCGAAGATACATGGAAAATCACAGGAGGAAAAAGGAATGCCGATGATTCATCGAGGAGATATTTATTATGCGGATTTAAGCCCGGTGGTCGGGTCGGAGCAGGGCGGCGTGCGGCCGGTTCTGATCGTGCAGAACGACGTGGGAAACAAGCACAGCCCCACGGTCATTGCCGCCGCCATTACCAGCCGGATCCACAAAAACCGGTTACCCACCCACATTGAGGTAGACGCCCGGAATTACGGGCTTGCCCGGGATTCCATCATTCTGCTGGAGCAGATCCGGACGCTGGACAAACGGCGGCTGAAGGAGCGGATGGGACACCTTGACCGGGAGGCCATGGAGCGGGTGGACCGCGCCATCTCTATCAGCTTCGGGCTGGAGACCTCTCCCCTGTCCAGGGAAGAGCGCAACGCATAAAAACGCAGGTCCGCGTGCCCTCAGTGACACGCGGACTTCCACATAAAGAAAGAACCGCCGGCAAAATACCGGCGGTTTTGACGTCTTTTATGCTTGGAAATCAGCAGCAGTGATTGTCTTTTTCGCAGCCGCAGCCGTTGTTGCCGTAGACCGCAAAGATGATCACGGCGGCGATGAGGACGGTCCAGAAGTAATAATTGTTGTTCATCATAAGAAAGCCTCCTTATATTCCGGAGAAGTTCGCCTTCTCCGTTCATGCCATCTTATGCGGAGGCGGGGGATTGTGTGAAATCAGTCGGAGGTGCGGATCACGGCCACCCGACCCGAGGAAAGGGAAAGGACAGCGGTGGGGGCGGTGATCTCGTTGCTGACGCCAAGGGGGAAATCGTAAGTAAGCTCCGCATCGGAAAGAGAATACTTAAATCCCTTCAGAGTAATGCCGGAGACCTTGGGGGTCAGGGCAAGGAGGGAGAAATATTTTGCGGAAGAGGCGGCGTAGGAGACCTCGACGGGGCCCTCCAGCACCTGCACGGTCTGTTTTCCGTCGCTCATAAGGGCCTGCGCCCCGTGGGACAGAGCAAAATTCAAGGTCTGCACGGCGCCCAGCGTATGGTCCAGGCGGCCGCCGATCCCACCGGCGATGAGAAATTCCTTGACTCCCCGTTGAAGACCGAGGCGAAGGGCAAATACAGTGTCGGTATCGTCTTTTTCCGCAGGAAGACGAAGGATCTCCGTATCGGCGGGAAGAGTGCCGGTATAAGAATCGAAATCCCCCAGAACGATATGAGGACGGATGCCGCAACGGCGGGCGTAATTCATGCCGGAATCGGCGCAGACGATCACGTCGTCGTCACGAAGCCCTTCCGGGGGACGGTCGGAATCGGACCAACAGAAAATAACCCATCTCATTTGGGGACCTCCCAGGGACGCAGAGGGCCGATCTCCTCGAACATCCGAAGATAACTTTCATAGCGGGAGCGGGGGATCTTCCCCTCCTCCACGGCGGCGCGGACGGCGCAGTTTTTTTCCTTCCCGTGGGCGCAATCCCGGAAATAGCAATCCCCCAGGAAGGGATCAAATTCGGGGAAATAATCCGCGAGAAGGGAGCGGTCGTGAAGACCGCAGGGATGAAATTCCAATTCGGAAAAGCCCGGCGTATCCGCAAGAAAGCCTCCCTCAAAGGGGAACAGCTCCACCGCTCGGGTGGTATGCTTGCCCCGCTGGAGTTTGTGACTGATCTCTCCGGTCTGCCGGGTAATATCCGGGGAAAGAGCGTTGATGAGAGTGGACTTTCCGACTCCGGAAAGGCCGGCGACGGCACAGGTCTGCCCTGCCATCATTGAGCGCAGCTCCTCCACCCCTTCTCCGGTGCGGGCGCAGACCGAAAAGCAAGGGTATCCCACGGCGGGATAGATCTTCCGAACCGACAGAGGATCCTCAAGATCGGTCTTATTGAAGACCAGCACGGGCTGAACGCCGCAATGCTCGGCAATGACGGTCAGCTTATCCAGCGTATACAGGTTTGGCAGAGGATCGGCGAGGGCGACGACGATAAAAAGCCTGTCCAGATTGGCCACGGCAGGACGGGGCAGAACGTTGCGGCGGGGAAGGATCTTTTCGATGGCGCCTCCCCCGAATTCCACCCGGTCGCCTACATATAAAATATTGCGATCCCGCTTCAGACCGCCCCGGCCACGGCAGGAGAAGATCTCCCCTTCCGACAGAACCTCGTAGAGACCTCCAAGGCCCCGGATCACGATTCCTTCCATGGGCGGTTACTCTTCCGCAGGCTGGGATCCCTTACTGACGGTGATCGTCACCGTATCAGAGAGAGGAACCACGGCGTCGGCGGGAGCAGATTGGGAAATAACCTGCCCTTCGGGGACGGAATCGTCGTAAACTTCGTTAATGGAAACGTTGGTCAGCCCTTTCTTATACAGAGCAGTAACGGCGGTCTCCTTAGAGGAGCCCACGAGCTGGGGCATGATCGCCTCGGTGACGGCGGCGCGAACGTTGACGTAGATAATAACGGTGGTGCCTTCGGTCACCTCCGTCCCCTCCACGGGCTCACACCGCAGAACGATCCCCTCGTCCACGGCCACGTTGCCCACCTCGGTACGGCGCTGATAGGTAAGCCCGGCGTTTTTCAGGGCAGCGACAGCCTGGGTTTCGGTCTTTCCGGCAAGGTCGGGTACGGCAAGGGTGCGGCCGCCCTTACTGACGACCAAGGTAATCTCAGACCCGGAAACCACCGATTCTCCGGAAACGGGGGACTGCTCGAGAACGATGCCGTTTTCCACGGCGTTATCGTATTCGTATTTAACGGTAAAGCGGAAATTCTTGGCAACGTCGTAATTCGCTTCGATATCGTCGTAGGCCATACCTACGTATTGAGGAACGTTGACGTATTCCTGGTACAGATTGGAAACCACGGCGGCCATAACGCCCACCCCGGCAAAGACCAGAAGGGCGGACAAAAGAAGGGCGCAAACCACGGCAAGCTGGCTGTTACGGGCGTGCAGATAGGTATCCTCGTCGTCGGGATACATGGAGCGGAAAAAGCCGGCAACTCCCTTGCATTTTTTCTTTTTCCGGGAGGCAAGGCGGTATTCCTTGGGATAAGGAAAGACCGTTTCGGGGGAGTCGTCCAGCTTCTCCAGATCGTAGAGCATGGAGGCGGCGTCCTGATAGCGGCGGGAGGGGGCTTTTGCCATAGCACGGAAGATCACCTGCTGATAGCCGACGGGCAATTCGGGAAGGATCTTACAGGGAGGATAAGGGGGCTTTTCCACCTGCATACGGGCCACGTCCACGGGAGAGGCTGCGTCGAAGGGCAGCTTCCCGGTGAGCATGGCGTACATCATAACGCCCACGGAATAGAGATCGGAACGGTTATCGGTAACGTCTCCCTTGGCCTGCTCGGGGGAAATATAGTGCACTGAGCCGACCGTTTCGTCCGACATGGAATCGTCCTCGAAATTGGGAACGGAGGCGATCCCGAAATCGGTAACCTTTACCGTACCGTCGGAGAGGAGCAGAATATTTTCGGGTTTGATATCGTGATGAATCACCCCCCGCTCGTGGGCGTGGGACAGAGCGGACAGAATCTGCCGAAGATAGTGGGTGACTTCCTCTGGGGAAAGGGCGCCCTTTTGATCCATGCGGTCCTTCAGGGTGACGCCGTCCACGTATTCCATGACGATATACTGGATGCGCCCTTCGAAATTGACGTCGTGGACGTTGACGATATTGGGGTGAGACATCAGAGCGATGGCTCTCGATTCGTTATAAAAGCGGCGACGGGATTCCTGATCCCCCAGCCGGTCAGCCCGGAGGACCTTCAGGGAAACCTCCCGATCCTCCAGCAGATCGTAGGCCCGGAACACCACGGACATACCGCCGATGCCAAGGGTACTGCGGATCTGGTAACGGTTATTGACGATGCTTCCGATCAGTTGTTTCATCGGTCTTCCTCTCTTTCCTCTTCGTACAGAATCCCAACGGTGACGTTATCGGGGCCGCCGCAGGCAAGAGCCCGGGAAACCAACGTCCGGGCGATGCGGTCTTTTTCGGTATTGGTCAGAATATCCGCAATCACGGGATCCCTTACGGGAACCGTAAGCCCGTCGCTGCAAAGCAGGAACAGATCCCCGGGACGGACGTCGGACAGGAGGATCTCCGGCTGACAGTCCTCCGCATACCCCAGCGTGCGGGTAATGATATTCCGTTGGGAATGGTTCTCCCCTTCTTCGGGAGTGATCTCTCCCCGATCGATCATCTCCTGCACCAGGGAATGGTCCTTGGTCAAACGGGTAAGCTTTCCATTCCGGAAGAGATAGGCACGGCTGTCGCCTACGTGGGCAATACACAGCTTCTTTCCCTGCCGCACGGCAAGCACCACGGTAGTGCCCATACCGGCGTATTCCGGGAATTTTTCGGCGACGTCGGCGATCAGCAGACTGATGCGCACCACGGTGCCGAGAAGAATATTCTTCAGATCCTTGGTTTTGAAGCTGCCGGAAAGCCGGGTCGTCAAGATCTCATGAAAGGCGCGGACTGCGATCTCCGAGGCCACGTTTCCGCCCCGATGACCGCCCATACCGTCGCAAAGAACGGTAAATTCCACGCCGTTGGGCAGAGTTCCACGGCAGAACGCATCCTGATTGGACGCTCTGCGGCACCCTACGTCGGTCATGATATCAAATTTCATGCAGATCCCTTCCTTTCTGGGAAGTAAAAAATCGAAAAAGAAAACTCAGGCATCGCTATTTTTTTTCTCAAACCGGGCCCGCAGCTGTCCGCAGGAGGCGTCGATATCCTTGCCGAGCTTGCGGCGGCAGGTGACGTTAATGCCCTGATCGGACAAAATCGACGAAAACCGCCGGATCCGGTCGGGCGTCGAGGGCTGAAAATCCCGTTCATCCACGTGATTCATGGGAATGAGGTTGACGTGGGCCAGCTTACGGCCGAGGCGGCGGGCAAGGAGCCGGGCGTGGTCGGGGGTATCGTTGACCCCGTTGATCATAATGTACTCGTAAGAAATGCGGCGGCCGGTAGCGGCGGTATAGCGATCGCAGGCGGCCAGCAATTCCTCTACGGGATAGGCTTTATTGACGGGCATAAGGAGGTCTCTCGTGGCGTTATCCGGCGCGTGGAGGGAGACCGACAGGGTGATCTGAAGGTTTTCGGCGGCCAGCCGATCGATTTTAGGGACGAGGCCGCAGGTGGAAACCGAAATATGCCGCTGACTCATACCGAACCCCTTGGGAGAGGTAAGATTGCGGATAAAGGTGACGAGATTTTCATAATTGTCCAGCGGCTCGCCCACCCCCATGACCACCACGTGAGAGACGGGGTCGGTGCGGTGAATATAGGCAATCTGGGCAAACATTTCCCCGGCAGTGAGGTCCCGCACCTTCCCCTTCAGGGTGGAGGCGCAGAAGCGACAGCCCATATTACATCCGACCTGGGAAGAAATGCAGACCGAATTGCCGTGCTCGTACCGCATCAGAACCGTTTCGATATGATTGCCGTCAGAGAGACGGAACAGATACTTTTTCGTACCGTCGGAGGAAACGCTGCAGGTGGCTTCGGTGACCGAGGCCACGGTGCATTCTTCCGATAATTTTGCCCGAAGATCCTTGGAAAGATCGGACATTTCGTCGAAAGACTGCACGCCCCGGGCCAACCAGCGGTAGATCTGTCCCGCCCGGAAGGAGGGAAGCCCGAAGGCCTTGACGGCCTCGGACAATTGCTCAAAGGTAAGGGAAGAAAGATCGGTCTTATCCAAAATTTATCTCCTGCGTCTTCCGCCGAAAATCATAAGAATATACCGGAACAGCTGCCAAAGCGAGGTCAGCAGCGCCACCACGTAGGTCATGGCGGCGGCGGTCAGCACCTTCTTCGCGCCGACAAGCTCGTCTTCGTCCAGATACCCCTGCTCCAGCACGGCGACGGCTCTGCGGGAAGCGTTGAATTCCACGGGCAGCGTAACCAGCTGAAACAGAACGGTGATCCCGAAAAGGACGATTCCCGCAAGGGCAACGATCTCGTGAAGAAGAAGCCCCACGAAAATCAAAATCCAAGAGAACTTGGAAGCGAAATTGGTGACGGGAAGAATGGCGGTGCGGAGCTTGATGGGGCCGTAGCCCACGTGGTACTGCACGGCGTGTCCCGCCTCGTGGGCAGCGATCCCAAGGGCGGCAACGGAGGTGGAGTCGTAGACGCCCTCCGACAGCCCGATATATTTCTGCTGAGGGTGATAATGGTCGGACAGATTGCCGGAAATCTTCGTGACACCCACGTCGTAGATGCCGTTGGCCTGCAGAATCTGCTCGGCAACCTGAGCGCCGGTAATCCCCCGGCGGTTCAGAACCTTGGAATATTTGTGATAATTCGCCTGAACGGCCCCGGAGGCGATGGCGGACAGAACGATAAGGGGCAGCATCCAGAGAAGATATCCGCCGTAACCGGAAAAATAGTAAAAATCAAAGGGCATAAACGAAAAACCTCTTATTCAAACAGGTCGTTGCGGTTTCCCGCACAGAAGCTTTCTCCGGACATGGGCTTTTTCCCTTCCGGCTGAACGGTTTTGAGGCGAAGGCCTCCGTCGGAGGTCTTGACGACGAGATGCTTATTATCCACCACGGTACCCACGGGAACGTCAAGGGAGCAGGCGACGGGCTCCGCCTCCAGAATCTTGATATTCTTCCCGCCGCAGAAGGCGAAGGCGCCGGGTGCGGGAGCAAGGCCGCGGATACGGTTATGAAGAGCGGAAGCGGGCTGATCCCAGGAAAGACGGCGGGTCTCGTTGGTAATCATGGAAGCGTAGCAGGTCTCCCCTTCCTGAGGAATCCGGGGCGCGGTGCCGTCGGCGATCATGGCGACGGTTTTGACCAGCAGCTTCCCGCCGATGACGGCAAGACGGTCGTGGAGCGTGCCGAAGGTATCGTCGGGGGCGATGGGGGTGGATTCCTTCAGAATCATATCCCCGGTATCCAGCCCCTCGTCCATATACATGGTGGTAACGCCGGTTTCGGTCCGTCCGTCGATCAGAACGTGATTGACGGGAGCGGCGCCCCGGTACATGGGCAAAAGGGATCCGTGGACGTTGATACAGCCCAGCCTCGGATAATTGAGAACGTAAGCGGGAAGGATCTTTCCGTAAGCCACGACGATAATAAGATCAGGGTCGACCTCCTTCAACAGGGGAAGAATGGCCTCATCCTTCAGGGTTTCCGGAGTTTCCACCCGATATTCCTTTTCCAAGGCAAATTCTTTGACGGGAGTGCAGGTCATTTTGTACCCGCGCCCCTTGGGACGGTCAGGCTGAGTGACCACGCAGGCCACGTCGGCACCGGAACCGTGAAGCGCGGAAAGGCTTTCCACGGCGAAGGGGGAAGTCCCCATAAACATGATTTTCATCGGTATTCCTCAATCTTCGATCTCGATATATTCGGTGACGTGTTCCCGGTAAAGATGGCCGTCGAGATGGTCGGTCTCGTGGCAGAAGCAGACGGCGACGATGCCGGTGCGGGTATATTTGACGGGATTGCCGTATTCGTCCTGCGCCTCTACGGTAACTTCGGCAGGACGGACGGTCTTGCCCCACACGCCGGGAACGGAAAGACATCCTTCGGTGGGAGTCTGGGTTCCTTTGGTTTTTGTGATAACGGGATTGACGAGAACGAGAACCTCTTCGTTATCGTCTACCACCAGGGCGACCCGCTTCAGCACGCCCACCTGAGGGGCGGCAAGGCCGGCGCCGTTGGCTTTGGCCAGAGTATCCTTCATATCCTCCACGAGCATGCGGAGACGGTCGTCAAACACGGTGACGGGACGGCAGACCTTGGAAAGGATCTCGTCCCCTTCTTTTACGATATTACGCAGAGCCATAGCGTACCTTCCTTTCAGGGGTTAAAGAATATTAACGGGGTTCATATCGGCAGTAACGGAAATCTCCCGGTTTTCCTTCCGTGCCCGGAAGGCGTCGAGAAGATCGGAAACCGTCTGCCGGAGGGGTTTGGTATCCTTGCATTTCATCAGAACCCGCACCCGGGTCTTTCCCCCCACAAGGGGCACGGCGGTGACCTTGGGGAGGATCAGACGGATGGGAAATCCGGCAGGATTGTCGCCGACCGCTTCCCGGATGCTTTCGGAAAAATCGTTGGCGGCCCGGAAGGCCTCGGCCTCGTTATCGGCCAGAAAACAGAACTGGCACAGGTCGCAGTAGGGGGGATAGAGAAGCGATCTGCGCAGGGCCATTTCTTCCTGATAAAACGCGTTGTAATTTTGGGAAAAGGAATAATTGAGCACGTAGTGGGTGGGGGAAAAGGTCTGAACCACGGCGCGGCCTTCTTTTTCCGCGCGGCCGGCCCGCCCCACCACCTGAGTGAGCAGGGAAAAGGTCTTTTCAAAGGCACGGAAATCCGAGGTATACAGGGACATATCGGCGTTCAGCACCCCCACGAGGGTCACGTCGGGGAAATCCAAGCCCTTGGTGATCATCTGGGTGCCTAAGAGAACGTCGTACTTTTTATCCCGGAAATCGTTCAGAATTCCTTCTCTGGTATATTTCCCGCCTACGGTATCCGCATCCATACGGCAGACCCGGAGATCGGGGAAAAGCTTCAGCAATTCCTCCTCGGCCTTCTGCGTGCCCACGCCGCTGTAAAGCAGACGCTTGCCGCCGCAGGAGGAGCAGGAAGAGAGATAGCCGGTGGAATACCCGCAATAATTGCAGACCACCCGGTTATTATACGAATGATAAGTCATGGCAATGCCGCAATGGGGGCATTTAACCACGGTATTGCATTGGGTGCAGGTAATATGGGACTGATAGCCCCGGCGGTTCATAAAGAGAATGGCCTGCTCTCCTCGCTGAAGATTTTTCTCCAGCTCAATGCCCAGGGTGCGGCCGATGCAGGAACGGCTTCCGGACATCATTTCCCGTCGCAGATCCGCTACGAGAACCTTGGGGAGGGGGCGGCCGTTGAACCGTTCGGTCAACTGCTCAAAGCCGATAATCCCGGTCTGCGCCCGATAAAAGCTTTCAAAGGAGGGGGTAGCGGAAGCGAGAAGCAGAAGCCCTTTCCCCCGGGCCACACGGTAGGCGGCCACCTCCCGGGCGTGATAGCGGGGAGAGGCTTCGGATTTATAAGTGTGCTCCTGTTCTTCGTCAATGATGAACAGAGCGCCGGGCGCCACGGGCGCGAAGACGGCAGAGCGGGTTCCGATCACCACCCGGGCTTCCCCGGAGCGGATACGGCGCCACTCGTCGAACCGTTCCCCCATGGAAAGACCGCTGTGCAACACGGCCAGAGAGGAGGAATAATGGGCGTAAAGGCGGTTGACGATCTGGAGGGTCAGAGAGATCTCCGGGATCATCAGAACGGCCTGCTTCCCCTGCTTCAGTGCTTCGTCGATAAGGCGGATAAAAACGTGGGTTTTACCGCTGCCGGTAACGCCGTAGAGAAGATGACAGCGACCGCTGTTCAGATCGGAGATCAGAGCGTCCGCGGCCTTGGTCTGCTCGTCGTTGAGACGGACCTCCGGCGGCCTTTCGGGGGCGGGGCGATCCTTGAGGGGATTGCGCAATACCTCCGCTTTTTCCAGGGATATCAAGCCTTTTTTGGCCAGGGTTTTCACCACCGATTCCGACACGCCGGCCATATAGGTCA
The DNA here is from genome assembly GCA_045543655.1 of Eubacteriales bacterium. Classification (GTDB taxonomy): domain Bacteria; phylum Bacillota; class Clostridia; order Oscillospirales; family UBA644; genus RGIG995. The sequence continues at coordinate 8,799 of JAZPXN010000034.1, read as the reverse complement.
GCTCCTTCAGGGTCATCTGCCCTTCTTCGAGGAGAAAGCCCAAAACGTCGCAATGCTTGCGGTTGGAATAATGAGCCTCCATATACGCGGCGGCGGCTCCTTCGTCGGGGACCGATGCGGAAAGCACCGATTTTGCGCTTCCGCCGAACACGCCGGTGGGAAGAAGACAGCGGGCGGCCTCAAACCAGGTGCAGAAATACCGATCCCGCATATAACGGATAACGGCCAACGCTTCCTCGGAAAGGTAGCATTCCCCCACGGAAAGAAGGGTTTTCAGCTTTTCCGGCGGAGTGCCGTCCTTGGGAGCGGGGCCGAGAATCACGCCCCGTACCGGTTTATTGCCCCGGCCGAAGGGGACGGTAACGATACTGCCCAAGGATGCAGAGACACCCTCGGGGAGCAGATATTCGTATAACTTATCCGCAGAACGGGGAATCCCCTCCACGGCAACGCCCACAGAGACCATGACAAAAAACTCCCGGAAACGGTGATGATTCGGATCGGATTATTCTTCGGCTTCGGAGCCGTTGGGCTCAGCGTAGACGGCTTTCCCCTCGGCGAAGGCGTTGACCGCCATCTTGATGGGCTTTTCGCTGAGGCGTTCTTTATTGTTATTGGCCCGTTCGGCGATGATACGGGCTTCTTTGGCCACGGCGATAACGAGAGAATAGCGGCACTGCCGTTCTTCTTTGATGAGTTTGCTGACTGCGGGGTAGATCATGATAAAACTTCCTTTCAGAAAATGAAAATTGCGTATTAAAGATCGGCGGTCTCGGCTTCGAAAATCCGGTTCAATTCCTCCCGGGCGGTTTCGAGATCTCCGTTGACGACGGTATAACGGTAATCGCCGCTGCGGGCCATTTCCGCTTCGGCCTGCTGAAGCCGCTTGAGGACCACGGCTTCTTCTTCGCTCTTACGGCCCCGGAGGCGCTGAGCAAGGACCTCCAGAGACGGAGGCGAAATAAAGACGGTGACGGCGTCGGGGTATTGGGCGTAAGCGTCCCGCATCCCTTCGGTCTCAATCTCCAGAATCACGCTGCGTCCGGCTTTCAAAGCGTCTTCTACGGGCTTACGGGGAGTGCCGTAGATATTGCCGCAATAGCGTTTATACTCGATAAAGGCGTTATCGGCGATCATCTCCTCGAATTTTTCGTGGGTGAGGAAATGGTAATGGACTCCGTCCACCTCAAGGCCGGCGCGAGGGGCGCGGGTGGTGGCGGAAATGGAGTAAAAAACGTCGGGGTGGCGGGCCAAAAGATCGGAAAGAAGGGTCCCCTTTCCGCTTCCGGAGGGCCCGGAGATAATAAACAAACGGGGGCGGCTCATTCTTCTTCTCCTTCCGGCTCGTCGTCCATGGGATTCATCGCCCCGGGGACGCGATTGACGATGGTTTCGTGCTGCAGAGCGCTGAGGATCACGTGGCCACTGTCGGTAATGACCACGGCGCGGGTGCGGCGGCCGTAGGTGGCGTCCACGAGGGTCCCCTTATCTCTGGCATCCTGCACGAGGCGCTTGATGGGGGAGGAATCGGGGGAAATAATGGCGACGATGCGGTTGGCGGCAACCACGTTACCGAAGCCGATACTGATCAGTTGCATAGTCTACTCCCCTTTTTACTCAATATTCTGGATCTGTTCCCGGATCTTTTCGATGACCGACTTCATTTCAATGGCAATCCGGGTGATCTCCAGGTCGCCGATCTTGGAGGTGAGGGTATTTACCTCCCGGTTCAGCTCCTGGACGATGAAGTCCATCTTTTTGCCGTTGGAAACGCCCTTTTCCAGCATTTCCTTCAAAGCGACGCAATGGGAACGGAGGCGAACCAGCTCTTCGTCAACGGCGGTCTTGTCGGTCATGACGGCAACCTCGGTCAGAATCCGCCCCTCGTCCACGGGATGATCCCCGAGAAGATCCTCCATCCGGGCCCGCAGGCGGGCTTCGTAGGATTCCATGAGCGCGGGGAGATTTTCCTCCACCCTCGCGGCGTAATCGGTAAGCTCGCCGCATTTGGCGACGATATCGTCGGCAAGACGCTTGCCCTCTGCTTCCCGCTGGGCGATAAAGGCGTCAAGGGCTTCGGCCACGACGGATTGGATATCCTTCCAGGCTTCGGCGGCATCCTCTTCGGCGGTATCCGCAGAAATCACGGAAGGAAGACGGAGCAGCGTGGAGGCGGTAAGATCGTCCTTCAGACCGTATTCTTCGGCGGCGGAACGGAGAACGGAAATATATTTGTCCAACAGCTCCCGGTTGACGGTAACGTCGGTATCGTCCCCCTCCTCCCGCTTGACGGAAAGATTGAGATCGATCTTGCCCCGGACGATCAGCCGGCGCAGTTCCCCGCGGATGGGATCCTCCAGGGAGAGATAGGCACGGGGAATGCGGGCGTTCATTTCGAAATAACGGTGATTGACCGCTTTGATTTCGACGGTGATATCCCGGCTTCCCACGACGCGCTGTGCCCGGCCGTAGCCGGTCATGCTTCGAATCATTACAGTGCACCTCAATAATGTATAATTTTATTTATATATTATAACCGCAGACGGCGGGTTTGTCAATCCCATTTTGAAGTTTTTTCACAAACCTTTCATTCTTTTGAAACAATAGAGAGGCGGCGATTCGAAAGAAAATGGAAAAGAAATGAAACAAAAGAAAAAAGACGCCCCGTTCACGGAGGCGTCTTTTGATTTGGAAGAACAGGAGGGTTACAGTTCCCGGAAGACCTGGGGAAGGAAGCTTTGAAAGGCGGCGGGGACGGCGTAAGAATCCCGGAGATCTTCCGCAGACACCCAAACGAAGCCGGCGGGAAGATCGGAAGACGGAAGACGGTAGACCCGGGAATCCATATGCCATTCGATATGAGAAAAAACGTGCTTATTCGAACCAAAAGAGGATTCCCCTCCAACGGAAGGAAGATCGGAGATCCCCCACTCTGCAGGGTCGAAGCCCCGTAATTCATTGGGGAATTCCCATAGTCCGGAAAGGAGCCCTTTCCGGGGGCGGCGGCGAAGAGCCACCTTGCCGTCGTGGAAAAAGAAGAAAACCGTTCGCTCTTCAATCCGACGGGGCTTGGTCTTCGATTTCACGGGGAGACGGTCGATAAGGTCCTTTTCTTTTGCAACACAAAAACAATTCGCAGGACACCGGTCGCAGAGAGGAACGCCGTTGGGCAGACAAACGGTGGCGCCAAGCTCCATCAACCCCTGGGTATATTCGGAGGTCTTCCCCTCCGGCATCAGGGCACGCAAATGCTCCCGGCAGGCCTTCCGGGTATCCTCGGCCATTATGTCAGAATCGTTTCCGAGAATGCGGGTCCAGACCCGAAGAACGTTTCCGTCCACGGCGGGCTCGGGACGACCGAAGGCGATGGAAAGAATGGCGCCGGCGGTATAATCTCCGATGCCGGGCAGGCCTCGGACGGAAGCGTAATCCGAAGGAAAAACGCCGCCGAACTCTTCCATAATTTTAATGGCAGCTTTCCGTAGGTTTCTTGCCCGGGAATAGTACCCCAATCCTTCCCACAGCTTCATGAGCCGTTCCTCGTCGCAGGCGGCAAGATCGGCTACGGTGGGCAATTCCCGCAGAAAGCGCTCGTAATAGGGGATCACGGCGGAGACCCGGGTCTGCTGAAGCATGATCTCGGAAATCCAGACGTGATAAGGGGTGGGATCGTCCCGCCAGGGCATGGAGCGGGCGTTCCGGGAGAACCACGAAAGCAAGGGGGACGTGAGGGAAGCGAATTGATCCATGAAACCTCCGTATAATGAAAGAAAAAAGAGCATAAGATAAAAGGGAACCGTCGTCGGTGCGTTATCAGTATATCACATTATCAAAAAAAATTCAAGAGTTTTCCGCAAATTGCTCTTGACAAAACGGGGAATAAATGGTAAAATAAAGACTGTAAAAGGGAGTAGCGGAGTCGAAAGACTCATTACGGACCGTCAATACGGAGCAAATCCCGGGCCGTAAGATACTGCAAATCCGGTATCAGCAAGACTTTTGCGGTATTTTTCTACTGCGAAGGTCTTTTTTTATTGCGAAGAAAAAATTTACATAACCAAATTAAAGAAAGGTCTGTGAAAATGAAACATTATTTCGAAACCGCCCAGGCGGTGCTGAAGGAAGTCGGATCCAACGAAAACGGTCTCACCTCCCAGCGCGCCGCAGAGCTGGGTACCGGCAAGAACAAGCTGGCAGAGGGCAAAAAGATCTCGATCATGATGCGCTTCTTCAATCAGCTGACCGATCCGATGATCATCATTCTGTTGGCGGCGGCGCTGATTTCCGGGGTCACGTCCTTCCTCGGCCCCGAACCGGAATTCCCCACCGATACGATTATCATCCTTTTCGTGGTGCTTCTGAACGCCATTCTGGGCGTGATCCAGGAAAGCAAGGCGGAAAAAGCGCTGGAAGCCCTGAAAGAAATGACGGCGGCCACCTCCAAGGTCCTGCGGGACGGGGAAATGGTTCACGTCAAGAGTGAAGACCTGGTGGTAGGCGACGTGATTCTCCTGGAAGCGGGCGACGCAGTACCGGCCGACGTGCGCATCCTGGAATCCGCCTCCATGAAGGTGGAAGAAGCAGCCCTGACCGGGGAATCCAACGCCATCACGAAGACGGCGGACGTTCTGCCCCAGACCGGGAAAGACTGCCCCCTGGGCGACCGCAAGAACATGGCCTACATGGGCAGCACCGTAGTTTACGGCCGGGGTAAGGCCGTGGTCACGGGCATCGGCATGGAGACCGAAATGGGTAAGATCGCCTCTGCCCTTTCCCAGGCCGAAGACGAACAGACTCCCCTGCAGAAGAAGCTGGCCCAGCTCAGTAAGATTCTGACCTGGCTGGTGCTTGGCATCTGCGTATTCATTTTCGCATTCACCATTATCAAGGACGCCGGCGTGATCTTTGCGGACGGCATTCATTGGGACGATATCCTTGCAACCTTTATGATCGCCGTTTCTCTGGCGGTTGCCGCCATCCCCGAAGGATTGGCGACGGTGGTTACCATCGTTCTTTCCATCGGCGTTACGAAGATGTCCAAGCGCAACGCAGTCATCCGGAAGCTGACGGCGGTGGAAACTCTGGGCTGCACTCAGGTCATTTGCTCCGATAAGACCGGGACGCTGACCCAGAACAAAATGACCGTAGTGGATCACTACGGCGACAACGAAACCCTTCTTGCGGAGGGAATGGCCCTCTGCTCCGATGCGGAATGGACCGACAAGGGCGCCGAAGGGGAACCGACGGAATGCGCTCTGGTCAACTACGCCGCAAGCCTCGATCTGAAAAAGCCCGCTCTGAAAACGGCTTCTCCCCGGATCGGAGAAGCTCCCTTCGACTCTTCCCGTAAGATGATGTCCACGGTTCATCAGACCGGCGCAGGCATCGTTCAGTTCACCAAGGGCGCTCCCGATATCATTCTGTCCCACTGCACCGCAGTGCTGAAGAACGGGCAGAAGATCCCCATGAACGACGAGGTAAAAAGCGAGATCCTCGCCGCCCAGAAGGAAATGTCCGACCGGGCTCTGCGCGTTCTGGCTCTGGCAATGAAGCCCCACGCAAGCGCTCCCGCCTCCTACGAGCCGGAGGATCTGGAAGAAGACCTGATCTTCGTAGGTCTTACGGGCATGATCGATCCCGTCCGTCCCGAAGTGAAGGCGGCCATTGAAAAATGCCGCACCGCCGGCATCCGTCCCGTAATGATCACCGGCGACCATATCGACACGGCCGTTGCCATTGCAAAAGAGCTGAACATTATCACCGACGCCTCCCAGGCCATCACCGGGGCTCAGCTGGACGATATTTCCGAAGAAGAATTCGAGACCATTGTAGAAAAATACTCGGTCTACGCCCGGGTTCAGCCCGAACACAAGGTCCGCATCGTTAAGGCGTGGAAGGCCAAGGGCAAGGTTACGGCCATGACCGGCGACGGCGTCAACGACGCTCCCTCCATCAAGAGCGCGGATATCGGCATCGGCATGGGCATTACCGGCACCGACGTTACGAAGAACGTGGCCGACATGATTCTTGCCGACGATAACTTCTCCACCATCGTCACCGCCGTAGAGGAAGGCCGGAAGATCTACGACAATATCCGCAAGGCCATCCAGTTCCTGCTGGCCTCCAATCTGAGTGAAGTCATTTCCATCTTCACCGCCACCATTCTCGGCTTTACGATCCTGCATCCCATCCACATTCTGTGGATCAACCTGATCACCGACACCTTCCCCGCCCTTGCCCTGGGAGTAGAACAGAGCGAACCGGACATCATGAACCGGAAGCCCCGGAATTCCAACGAAGGGATCTTCTCCGGCGGACTTGGTATTGACGTGGCCTATCAGGGGATTCTGGTCTCCATCCTGACCCTTGCCTCTTATTTCCTGGGCATCGTGGAATCCCACGGAGATCCCGAGCACGGCGTCACCATGGCGTTTCTGACCATGTCCATGGCGGAAATCTTCCACTCCTTCAACATGAGAAGCCAGCGGAAATCCATCTTCGCCCTGAAGACCCACAACGCACTGCTGTTCGCCGCAATGCTGGCCTCCCTGGTGCTGACTACGGCGGTCATCTATATCCCCTTCCTGAAGACCATCTTCGAATTCACCACCGTTTCCCTCGCTGAATACTTCACCGCTATGGGCCTTGCGGTTCTGGTAATTCCCGTGGTTGAGGTCGTGAAATTCTTCCAGCGGAAATTCGGCAAATAATTCCAGCCCTTGACATTTCCCGGAAAATGTGGTATACTATTGGAAGTCAAAGAGCATTTTCAGAGAGGAATTTCCGATATGAAAGAACTGTTCAAGCTGCGCACGATCCTTTGCTGGATCATCTGCGTCGGATCCTATTGGCTTTCGGCCGTTCTGTATCCCTATAACTTCTATTATGCGGACACCTATCTGCCCGATATGTCCTTCCTGCAGATTCTGATGCTGATGGGCATTACGGTGGTATTGGGTACGGGAATGCACCTGATCATGCAGGGGGTCAAGGCCGTCGGCAAATATATTGGGATGAAGAAAAATCTGCTTCTTTATTTCCTGTACTATTTCGTTATCTGCGGTCTTTACTCTTACGGCACCGACCTGCTCCTGCCCGCCATCCGCATCGAGCCCTTCTGGATGTATCTGCTGCTGGGCTTTTTGCCGGCCATGCTTTGCTCCATCATTTATTCCTATCACATGAGCCACAAAAAGCTGAAGAAAAAGACGGCGGAAGAGCAATAATCAAAGTACAACAAAATACTCCTCATGAAATCATGAGGAGTATTTTTTCGCCGGAAAACGGGCAGGATCAGCACTCTTCGGCGCAGTTTCCGTTCTTGTTGGGCGGGAAGAACTGGTCGAGGGGGAATTCCATCTGTCCGAACAGACCGCAGGGGTCCTGCTCGTCGGGATAGCAGCTTTCCTTTTCGGGGATGCAGAAATCGCAGGCGGGGATCAGCAGCTGAACCTCCCGCATGAGGCGGACGATGGAGAAGATCCCGAGGGTCACGTAGAGACGGCGACAGCCCTCCCGGTCGGTAAGATCGCTTTCGAAGCAAGCGCAGACGTAGCCGGGGATGGAATTGACGTCGACGGTATCGCATCCGCAACGGTCGCAGGGGTCGCAGATCTTCGAGGCGAGAACGATGGGATCCAGAACCTCCACCGTAGCTCTGGGGCGGTTACTGCGCACCTCGGAATTGCGGTCGCATCCCTGAGGAGCGTATTCGGACGAATAGATCTTTGCTCCGCCCTCGCTTCCGTAAAGAATGGCCTTTTTGGAAAAAGAGGCGCACCCTTCGATATGCTGAGGTCTCCCCTGCCCGAGGCACACCTCAAAGCAGATCCGGATAAAGAACCGGACGTCCACCGTATAAAATCCGTTGTTGAAGGCCAGCGGTTCTACGTCTATGTAGGACCACAAAATCTCTGCCCTCTCCGCCTTGACGGCCACGGCGTTTTCCAGAATCTGCTGATCGGCGTCGGAAAGATAAACCCGCAGATCTTGCATGCAATCCCGGTCCTTACAGCAATCGTAAACGCGGTCCACGTTGACGCACACCGCTTCCCGGAATTCCGACCCGTTGGTCGAGGGAGTCGTGCTTCTGTTTGTCGGCATTTCCCTGATTCCTCCTTGAATCATAGTGGCAAAAACGACGTTTGCTCATTCCATTTATATGCCGGGCAGGGATTTTGGTGCAAAAAGATCTCCGGAGAAGCATTGCTTTTCCGGAGACGTTTTTTATTCCTGATCAAATTGCAACAGATCCTCGGGGGTTTCCCGGCGGACGGCCACGGTGGCGGAGGCGCCGGCGTCGGAGATCACGACGATGGGAGGACGGGGAATGCGGTTATAATTAGAGGCCATGGAATAATTATAGGCCCCGGTAGTGCAGACGGCAATAATATCGCCCCGGCAGACGGAGGACGGCATTTTCACGTTCTCCTGCAGGATATCGCCGCTCTCACAGCAACGCCCCACCACGGAGCATTCGAAATCGGGGGACTCGTTCAGCTTCCCTGCGTTCAGCACGGTATAGGAAGAGCCGTAGAGGGCAAAGCGGGGATTATCGGTCATGCCCCCGTCCACGGAAACGTAATTCTTATACCCGGGAATTCTCTTGACGGTGCCGGCAGTATACAGAGTAAGCCCGGCGTCGGCAACGATGCTCCCTCCCGGTTCCATACGGACGGCGGGAAGGGGCAGGGAAAGGGCGTTGCATTTCGCCTTGACGGCCTTTGCCACCTGCGCAATATTGGCAGGGATATCGATCTCGGGATCGGAGTCCACGTAACGGACGCCGTATCCGCCCCC
>JAZPXN010000033.1:0-33262 GCA_045543655.1 Eubacteriales bacterium | reverse complement strand
TCCCGGTTCCATACGGACGGCGGGAAGGGGCAGGGAAAGGGCGTTGCATTTCGCCTTGACGGCCTTTGCCACCTGCGCAATATTGGCAGGGATATCGATCTCGGGATCGGAGTCCACGTAACGGACGCCGTATCCGCCCCCAAGATCAAGAATCCTTGCGGTATAGCCGAAGCGATCCCGCATTTCGGCGATAAACTCCAGCATAATATCGGAGGCCCGAAAAAACACGTCGGAATCAAAGACCTGAGAGCCTACGTGACAATGGAATCCGGCAAGATCGACGTGCGCCTTGGAGAGGGTATATTCGGTGATTTGAGCGGCTTGTCCCGTTTCAATCGCGGAGCCGAATTTGGAATCCACCTTCCCGGTGGCTACGGCGGCGTAGGTATGGGGATCAATGCCGGGGGTCAGACGGAGAAGAACCTTCTGACGGATGCCCTTCTCCCCTGCGATACGGTCGACGGCGTCGATCTCTTCCTCGTTGTCGGCAACGAAATAGCCGATCCCGCGGTCGATGGCGTAGGCCACGTCGGCGTCGGTCTTGTTGTTGCTGTGGAAATAGGCGTTTTCCATGGGGAAGCCGGCCTTAACGGCGGTGGCAATCTCTCCGCAGGAAACCACGTCCAGCCCCATGCCCTCCTCCTTGACGATGCGGATCAAGGCCGTAAAGGAAGCGGCCTTCCCCGCATAGCAGGGCAGGGCGTCGGGTCCGAAGAATTCCGCCATGGCGGCGCGGTAGGCCCGGCAGTTTTCCCGGACGCGGTCGGCGTCGGTCAGATAGAGAGGCGTTCCGTATTCCCGGGCAAGATCCAGGGTGTTGCGACCGTTGAAATACAGGACTCCGTCCCGGTTTTCGAGATTTTTACAGATCATAGAATCACTTCACAAATTCGTTATATACGGCACCGATGGCGGCTTCGTAGTCGGAGGAGTTGATTCCGACGATAATATTCAGCTCGCTGGAGCCCTGATCGATCATACGCACGTTGACGTCGGCGGCGGCCAGGGCCTTGAAGACCCGGGATGCGGTACCGTGAGCGCGAACCATGCCGCGTCCTACCACGGCGATCATGGCAAGATCGTCGAAAATATCGATCTTATCGGGATCGACGGCCTTTTCGAGGGCCTTGATAACGGCGTCCCGTTCCGGTTCCAGCTCGGCGGTGTTGACCACCACGGACATAGTATCGATGCCGGAGGGAAGATGCTCAAAATTGATGCCGTGCTCTTCGAGGACCTGCAGAACCCGGCGACCGAAGCCTTTTTGGCCGTTCATCATGGATTTTTCCACGTAAATGGCGGAAAAGCCCTTTTTGCCGGCGATGCCGGTAACGTGATGGGGAGGCTTTGCAGCCTTCTCCCCGGAGGGTACGATCATGGTACCGGGGGCCTCGGGACAGTTGGTATTACGGATATTGATGGGAATGCCCGCTTTCCGAACGGGGAAAATAGCGTCCTCGTGCATAACGCTGGCACCCATATAAGAAAGCTCCCGCAGTTCCCGATAGGTGATGGAGGGGATGGGCTCGGGATCGCTGACGATGCGGGGGTCAGCCATCAGCATCCCGGAAACGTCGGTCCAGTTTTCGTAGAGATCGGCCTTTGCGGCACGGGCAACGATGGATCCGGTAATATCCGACCCGCCCCGGGAGAAGGTGCGGACGGTGCCGTTGGGCATGGAGCCGTAAAAGCCGGGGATAACCGCTTTGCCGGCCTCGGCCAGGAGAATTTCCAGAGATTCGTCGGTACGCTTCAAGTCAACGGTGCCGTCTTCTCCGAAGAAAATGGCGTCTTCCGCGTCCAGGAAGGCGTATCCCAGATATTCCGCAAGGATCATGGAATTCAGGTATTCCCCCCGGGAAGCCACGTAATCCCGTCCCGCACGGTTTTTAATGACGAGGCGAATGGTGGCAAATTCCGATTCCAGAGACAGATTCATGCCCAGATCGGCAATAATGCCCCGGAAACGGTTTTCGATCTGCTCGAAGGGTTCGTCGATGGATTCCTTTTTCCGGGCAAGACGGTAACATTCCAGAAGCAGGTCGGTGACCTTAATATCCTCGGGGAAACGCTTGCCGGGAGCGGAAGCCACAACGAAACGGTTGGCGGGATCGGCCTTAACGATGGCGGCAACCTTGCGGAAATGATCCGCATCGGCCAGGGAGGAACCGCCGAATTTCAATACTTTCAACATAACAGACTCCTTATTCGGACAACATAGAATTCATATCGTATACGCCGGCGGGCTTGCCGACGAGGAATTGAGCAGCTGCAACGGCGCCTTCCGCAAACAGCGCGCGGTTATGAGCCTCGTGCTTCAGAGTAACGGTCTGATTCTCGGTGGCCACGATGACTTCGTGAATCCCGACCACGTTCCCCATACGCAAAGAGTGGATTCCGATCTCTTCCTTGGTGCGCTTGGACTGACCGTGACGGCCGAAAACGAAGGGAACCTTGCCCCGGACCTCCCGCAACGCCTCGGCAATAAGAAGCGCGGTGCCGCTGGGGGCGTCCAGCTTCCGGTCGTGGTGGGATTCCACGATCTCGATCTCCGCATCGGGCAGGGCGGCGGCAGTCTTCTTGGCCAGCTCCACCAGAAGGGCCACGCCTACGGACATATTGGCGGAAAGAAACAGCGGAATCGACTCCGCGGCCTTGTGGATCAGCGCCCTTTCTTCGTCGGTGTGGCCGGTGGTGCAGAGAACCACAGGAAGGGCGTTTTTCACGGCGTAATCCAACAGCTCCGCCGTAGCGGAATGATGGGAAAAATCAATGATGCAATCGCATTTTTCGGTCACGTCGGCCAAAGACGCGTGACAGACGGCGTTGCCGTCGAATCCGTTAACGTCCACACCGCAGGCCAAAGAACAGCCTCGGTATCCGGACAGAGCAAGGCGGGAAACCTCCCGGCCCATATGGCCGCCCATACCGTAAACGAGAATTTCACAAGACATGAGAAAACTCCTCTCAGACCTTCAATCCCTGCTCCCGCATGAGAGCAAGAAGATTGGCTTCGTTCCCTTCTTCCATGGGGGTGAGGGGCAGACGCAGATAATTTTCCCCAAATCCCATTGCGGCCACGGCGGCCTTGACGGGGATGGGATTGACTTCACAGAAGAGGGAATTGATAAGAGGAAGAAGATCCAACTGCAGATCCCGGCTCTTTTCCAGGTCTCCGGCGAAGAAGGCGTCGCACATTTCCACGGTCTGCCGGGGAAGGACGTTGGAAAGGACGGAGATCACGCCCTTGCCGCCCAGAGAAAGGACGGGGACGATCTGGTCGTCGTTGCCGGAATAGATATCGATCTTCCCCCGGACGAGGGCGGCCAGTTCGGCAATCTGGGAAATATTGCCGCAGGCTTCCTTGATGGCGACGATATTGGGATGATCGGCCAGCACTGCGCAGGAAGCGGGAGTGAGATTGCAGCCGGTACGGGAAGGCACGTTATAAAGAATCAGAGGCTTGGTGGAGGCGTCGGCAATCTCGGTAAAGGAACGGATCAGCCCCTTCTGAGTGGCCTTATTATAATAAGGAGTGACGACGAGCATAGCGTCACAGCCGATCTCGCAGGCGTACTTGGTCAGGTCAATGGCGTAGGCAATATCGTTGGAGCCGGTGCCGGCGATGACGGGGACCCGCCCCTTGACGGTATCCACGGCAAATTTCAATACGTCACGGTGTTCCTTGTCGGAGAGAGTGGAACCTTCCCCGGTAGTGCCGGCGATAACGAGAGCGTTGACCCCTTCGGAAATCTGCCAATCCAGCAGACGGGCAAAGGTGGGGTAATCCACTCCTTCTTTGGTCATAGGGGTAACGACGGCGGTAGCAACGCCCTGAAAAATCGTTTCTTTCATCGGAAAAACTCCTTTTCAATAAAATAAAAAAATGACAGTCTGCACAAAACACGGCAAACTATCACAAGAAAGGAAGGCAGGGAAATCTCCCACGCCGCTCATTCGGTTGTATTGATAGCGCTCCGCATTTCTGCGACAACAGCGGGAATCTTATTTCCCGTTGCCAGCACGGCCTTGTTCCGCAGACCGACTTCGGCATCCGCCCCTTTCTTCCGCCCCGCTTCGGACAAGCGTTGAAAGACGAAATACTGATGGCAAAATGCGCCTCTATCCATAATTGGTATGATTATATCATATTTTTCCCCGTTTGTCAAGGGGGTTAAGGCGAAAAAGATGGAATTTTGAGGGAATTTCCGGTCTTTTTCGCCCCGTTAGGCCTTTAATCCCGCTTTTTGCTCAAAAGCCAGCGGTAAAGATCCTCGTTATAGGCGTTGACCCACACGTTGTGACCGACGCCGTCCACCCGGGAATAGGTGACGTCCTTGCCGAGGGACTGCAGCTTTTCCACCATTTCGTCGGTATTCCGGGGGTTGACCACGTTGTCCTCCGCGCCGTGAAAGGTGCGGATGGGCATATTCAGAACCCCCGCATTCCAGGCCATACCGCCGCCGCAGACGGGGGCGATAGCCGCAAACAGGTCGGGCTTGGCCATAGCGGTATACCAGGTGCCGTAGCCGCCCATGCTGAGACCGGTGAGATAAACGCGGTCCCCGTCGACGGGATAGGCTTCCTTCAGCTGATCGATAAACTGCAGGATCGACTCCACCCGGGCCGCCCAGAAGGAATCGCAGGGACATTGGGGGAAGATAAAAATACATTCGTATTCCCCGTTTTTGACCATATTCGGAAAGCCGTGGACCTCCACTTTTTTCAGGTCTTCCCCGCCCGCCCCGCGCTCACCGGCGCCGTGAAGCTGCAGAATCAGGGGGAGTTTTTTATCGGTCTTTTCGCAGGAATATTCCACGAAGGGGAACTTCCAATGAGATTCTCTGTGTTCGATGCGGTTCATGATCGTACGCTCCTTGCCGTTTATAGCGATATTATAACACAAAAAAGCGGATTTGACAAGAGGGAAAACGGAATCCTCGGCAGGAACGAACCGAAATATAAAAAAAACATTTGAACTTTTTGTAAACACCGTTGACAAACACCCAAAGTCGTGGTATAATATTCGAGGTCTTGAGAGACCCGATTGAATATTGGGGAATTGTGTAAAGGTAGCACGACAGACTCTGACTCTGTTTGTTGGGGTTCGAATCCCTATTCCCCAGCCAGAAAAAAGCATCGACTTTGTCGGTGCTTTTTTCAGTTAAATCCACCCTTGCGGGTGGGTGAAATATTGCTTCGCAATGTGAAATACGCCTGCGGCGTGTGAAATTCGCTGTGAGCAGCGAGTGGGTGGATTTAATTTCACTTTCTGCGGTAGCAGAAAATTTCACAATTCACGAAGTGAATTATTTCACCGTGAGCGTAAGCGAACGATTTCACTAAAAACGAACGGTTATGTAAAAGTTCAAATTTATACGCAAACCCAGCAAAAATATCTTTTTTTTACTAAATCGCAAAGGTGCCGATCATATCTTTTAACACGTGATTCAAGAAAAAGTTTCTTGCGTATTTTGTGTAGCAATGGTATAATAAACTGATTTTCTCTAAAGGAGATAAAAAGAAAATGTCATATTGTTACCTCGCTTTGGCTATGACTTTTTCGGCAATGATAACTATTGGAGGACGGCTCTATAATAACAAAAGCAAAGACCTTGCAAATGCATCCGGTCTTTATAATATGCTTGTTCCGATTTTTGCCTCTCTTACCTGGCTTGTGATTTGGCTTTTTGATTTTTCTTTCGATATAAGGGTGCTTCCGTATTCCGCGTTATATGGGGTGGGATACAGTTGTTTTACTATCGGAATGCTTAATGCACTCAAGGTAGGCTCTACATCACTTACTGCGCTTGTAAAGCAGGTGGCGCTTGTAGGCGTTTCTGTTTGGGGCTTCGTCTTTTGGGACACCCGTTTCACATATACTAGCGTAATTGGAATCATACTGATCGTTGTTTCGCTTTCTCTTTGCCTGATCACAAAAGAAAAAAGAACAGATACCAACAACATCTTCAAATGGCTCTGCTTTGCTGCGCTGATCGTTGCTGGCAATGCCGGGTGCTCTATCATTCAGCGATATCAGCAAATGGCATTTGATTATCAGCATAAGAATATGTTTATGTTTTTTGGCGTGTTTTTCTCTTCCGTTGTGTGTTGTTTGCTTGCACGGAGAGAAGATAAAAGTAATTGGACTACCGCTCTTAAAACTTCCTGGATGTATCCGGCTTTAACGGGTTTCAGCTCTGCAATTTCCAACGTTTTCATATTGCTTCTTGTAAAGTCCGATATGTCTCCCGTTATCATTTATCCCGGCGTTGCTGTGGGTGGACTTATGATCACGACAAGCATTTCTTTGCTGTTCTTTCGCGAGAAGCTTCGCCCTATGCAGTGGTGTGGCCTTGCATTCGGTGTGGTAGCACTGGTTTTGTTAAATCTATGACGACACCGTGAGAGTTCGAATTCATACGCAAAACGGCAAAAATATCTTTTCGTAGCCCATAGACAAAAAATCCTGCACGAAAGTGCGGGATTTTTACTTTTTACCTCTTACTTCTTCACTCTTACCTTGAATGGCAGGATTTTTTTGAAGTATTAAGTAAAAGGTAAGAGGTAATAAGTGAGGTGGCTTTTCGCTTTGGCAAAAAGCATTTTTTGTTATACGAAAAGCATTTTTTGTTATATAGGTTGAAAAGTAATAGATTTTATGGTATAATTAAACTATCAAGGTGAAAGGTGGTAAGGCTATGGCAGACAGTCCGTTAATTACGAAATCTAAAGAATCTGCTTTGCAGATCATCAAGGTTTGTAATTATGTGAAGCAGAATAAAAGAGAAAGTGTACTTACCAATTTGAAGAGAGGTTCGTTATGATGGGGAAAGAGGCTGTTTTTTTGAAACCGTTTGATCCAACCGATTATGCAGATCCGCTGTTTGGCGTTGGCAGTGCTACCTCTGCCGGTCCTACGCTTCCCTCTGGCTCAATTCATCCAAGTCCCGAAACATTAGAAAAGGATTGCGGAGGATATTTGCGAGATCAGCCGATCATCGGCTTTGGACACGCCTACACATCAGGATCAGGAGGGACTAAATGCTATGGCAACTTTTTGTTGTCGCCGACAGTTGATCGAATCGAGCTTGATCATAGCCGAAGAGCCGTATTTGCAACAAAAGGAACCGAGCGTGCAAGGTGCTATCAATACGAGGTTCTGCTTGAAAACGGAATTCGCACCAAAGTAACACCGACTCATAATTCGGCAATTTATTCCTTTGAATATCCTGACGACAAAGAAGCGTATTTGATCATAGACGCAGCACACAAGCTTGACATTGACGCGAGTATGAAACGCGGATTTGTTGCCGTTGATCCCAAAAATCAAAGCATATCCGGCGGCGGTACTTTCTTTGGAAACTGGAACGGTTTAGATTGGGATATGTATTTTTTTATGAAGTTTGACACAAATTTTGAGGATATTGGAATATTTGAAGGTGATGTGCCTTTCGCAATATCGGGTGAAGAGCCTGCGCGCGTTTCCATAGACACCGAAAAACGATTGGGAGCTTACGTGAAATTTCCCAAGGGCTCACGAGTCAAGGTTAAGCTTTCCATCTCTTTCACAAGCATGGAAAAAGCCCAAAGCTTTCTGTCAGAGCAGATCCCCGATTTTGACTACGACCGTGTCAAAGAAAATGCAAAAAACACTTGGCGCGACGTCCTGGGGGCAATCGAGCTTCGCACTAACGACACCGCATTGCTTCGACGATTTTATACAGCCATATATCACATGAACATTCAGCCGCGAGATCGCAAAAGTGATCACGGCAAATGGGATGATTTTCACACCGTGTGGGATACGTGGAAAACAGTGTTTCCGATGTATTCCTTACTATATCCCCAAAAAATGGGTGCAATCGTGGAATCCATGATCGATAGAGCAAAGGAAAATGAGCGTCTTGGCAACGGCATAGTTATCGCAGACGAATATGTGGCGGCTAAGGAAGGGCTTGCAGGACAAGGTGGAAACGACGTTGAAAACGTCATCGTTGATGCATATATTAAGGATGTTCCATTAACTCGATATACTTGGAAGGACGTTTATTCTGTACTTCTCAGGAGTGCAGAGTGTATGCGTTCTGCGGAATATATCCAAAATGGTTTTGCCACCCAAAACAAAAAGACGGCGAGCGGTGTTCCGTATACGTGGAGATTTAAGCCTACCTCCGTTACGCAGGGGTTTGCATTCAACGATAAAGCGGTTGCTAATATGGCATACAGGCTCGGAACGACAGAGGAATATAAAAAATACGATACTCGTTCAGCAAATTGGCTTAACGTGTGGAATTTTGAAAACCAAAGTGAAGGTTTTTTCGGATTTCCGCAAATTCGAAATGAGGACGGCACGTTTGATGAGGGCTTTGACCCTCACGGCGGGTACAACTCTCATTTCTATGAAATGACCGCTTGGGATGCATCTTACGTCAATTATAACGACACGGGACGGTTAATAAAAGCTATGGGTGGAGCGGAGCTCTTTACCCAGCGTCTTCTTTGGGCGTGTGAGCACAGTGTAAATTATTATAACGACGACAAGGGGAAAGAGGGATATCTCAATTTCACAAACGAGCCCTCCTTCCATATTCCGTGGCTGTTTTGCACGGATGAGATCAGACGTCCTGACTTGGCGGCACGGGTGATCGACGGAGTTATCAAGCGATTTTCAAAGCAGAATGATTATCCCGGCGACGAGGATAACGGCGGAATGTCATCATATTATGTGTTCTTGATGTGCGGATTCTTTCCATATGCAACAACGGAGAACTACTATCTGCATGGCACACGGGTTGAGGAGATCATTTTTCATTTAGGCAACGGAAGAACGCTTCGCATCACCGGTGAAAACGTGGGAGAGAAAAAAATCTACGTTCAATCTGCAACGTGGCAGGGCAAGGCACTCGACACCTGCAAATTGACTCACGAGCAGCTCAACGCAGGAGGAGAACTCCATTTTGTAATGGGAGAGCATCCATCCGATTGGGCAAAAAAATAATGTCATCTATTTCGGTCGCCAACCACAGAAAAAAGCACTTGCGCAAGCAAGTGCTTTTTTCAACTAAATCCGTCCTTTCGGACGGGATAAATCCCACTATCGTGGGATGAAATCACTTCGTGATGAAATCCGACTCCGGCGCTGGGGGAAATAAGTTTCATAAATAACCTGCAGATTCTCAGGAGTCTGCAGGTTTTTCTTTGACTTTTCATTGAATTTGCAAAAAAACTGAATATATTTGTAAAAACCCTCTTTACAAATGGGAAAAAGTATGGTATAATAGGTAAGTATTTTATTATAATTTCATAAATATGCACTTTGGAGGTACGAAACATGAACGGGAATACCGTGCAGATTCTGATCGCCATGGTCGTTTATATGGCCGCGGTTATCATTATCGGTGTGCTTTACGCAAAGCGGGCCAACAAAAATTCCGAAGCCTATTTTCTGGGCGGACGGTCTTTGGGCCCTTGGGTAACGGCCATGAGTGCCGAAGCCTCGGACATGAGCGGATGGCTTTTGATGGGTCTGCCCGGGGTGGCCTATTGGTGCGGCCTTGCGGACGCCTTCTGGACGGCCTTTGGTCTGGCGGTGGGTACTTATCTGAACTGGCTGATCGTGTCGAAGCGACTTCGTCGGTACAGCGTGCGGGCCAACAACGCTATCACGCTGCCGGAATTTTTCTCCAACCGCTTCCGGGAGAAGAAAAAGACCATTATGTTCATCGCGGCGGCCTTTATTCTGATCTTCTTCACGGTTTACGCCGCAAGCTGCTTCGTCACCTGCGGGAAGCTGTTCTCCACGCTGTTTGATCTCCCCTACGTTCCGATGATGATCATCGGGGCGGTATTCGTATTGCTCTACACTCTTTTGGGCGGATTTTTGGCGGAAAGCATTTCCGACTTCATGCAGGCCATCGTAATGATCGTGGCCTTGACGCTGATCGTGATTCTGGGCACGGTGCAGGCCGGCGGCCTGGGTGCCGTGGTGGAAAACGCAAAGGAGATCCCCGGATTTTTGGAATTCTTCGGCCTTGCCACGCCGGTATTGGACGCAAACGGTCAGCAGATCGTGGAGGCCGGCAAGCCGGTCTTCGGTGCGGCGGCGGAATACGGCTGGCTGTCGGTTTGCTCCATGATGGCGTGGGGACTGGGCTATTTCGGGATGCCTCAGGTTCTGCTTCGGTTTATGGCAATCCGCAGCGAAAAGGAGCTGGGCAGATCCCGCCGGATCGCCATGGTATGGGTGGCGATTTCCCTTGCAGTTGCCGTATTTATCGGCATTATCGGACGGCAGATCTACCCCACGGAGCATCTGACCAAATCCGCGGCGGAAAATATCTTTATTACCCTTTCCACCCATTCTCTCCCGCCCCTCATCGCCGGCTTCGTTATGGCCGGGATTTTGGCGGCAACCATCAGCTCCTCCGACTCTTATCTGCTGATTGCGGCCTCGGCCTTTGCGAAAAATATTTTCCAGGGCATCTGCAAAAAGAAGGCGACGGATAAGCAGGTCATGTGGGTCTCCCGCATCACGCTTCTGGTGCTGGCGGCCATCGGAATCGTCATTGCACTGGACGAAAACAGCGTGATCTTCCAGATCGTTTCCTTTGCCTGGGCCGGCTTCGGCGCTACCTTCGGGCCGCTGATGATCTTCTCGCTCTTCTGGAAGCGCACCACCAAGGCCGGTGCCATTGCCGGAATGGTGAGCGGCGCCGGAATGGTCTTTCTGTGGAAGCTGGGGCTGAGCCAGCTGGGCGGCGTATTCGGCATTTACGAATTGCTCCCCGCCTTCCTCTTCTCTGCCCTCTGCATCGTAGTGGTCTCTCTGCTCAGCAGGAAGCCCGCAAAAGAGGTGGAAGAAGATTTCGAAGCGGTGCGGCTGAACAAGGTGGAAGAAGCCTGAAAACCGATCATATGCGAATAAATACAAGGGAGATGCCCGTGGGCGTCTCCCCTGTTTTTTTCGGACAAAAAGACGGATAAAAAGCACGGAATGAGGAATGGTGTAACGAGAGTTTGGATTTTTGAAAAATGCGTTGACAGCGGGGAGGAAATGTGTTATAATAAAGAAAAATCCGGGATACGGAAGGGAGAAAATCCTATGAGAATTACGTTTTTGGGCTCCAGTCACGGAGTTCCCGAGCCGGGAAGAAAATGCTCTGCAGTGCTGGTAACGGTGGGAGAGAATCGATATCTGGTTGATATCGGATGCGACGTGGTGCCGGAGCTGGTGACCCGGAATATCGACATGAAATCGGTGAAGGGGATCTTCGTTTCCCATCCTCACGGAGATCATTGCAACGGCATTTTTGCCTTCGTGGAGCTGGCAAACTGGTATGCAACGGGATGCAATCCCAAAATCCGCTTTCCCATCGACGGCGTGGAAGAGATGCTGAGAAAATGGGCTTCCATGATGTCGGGAGGACGGGAGATGCGGCCGATGGACATCGGAACGTATACGGCGGGGGTGATCTTTGACGACGGCGCGCTGAAGGTGACGGCCATCCCCACGAAGCATTGCGGAAATTCTTACGCATTCGTATTGGAAGCAGATGGCAAAAAGGTGCTTTATACGGGAGACCTGACGGGGACGGCAGAGGATTTCCCCCACGAAGCGGCGGCGGCCGGCGCAGATCTGCTGATCGGGGAATCGGCGCACTTTTCTACGCTAAAATACGTGGAATTGCTGAAAGACAAGCCCATCAAGGCCGTGGCAATCACCCATCACTTCGCCCCCAACGAGCAGTTTTTGGAGGCAAAAAAGGCCCTGAAACCTCTTCCCATGACGCTGGTCTACGACGGCATGGAATTTGAGCTTTGATTTTTGAAACGCAAAATGAAAGAAACGAACCGAAATGCTCCGAAAGCACAAGCCGGTTCGTTTCTTTCTTAGGAGAGATACAAAATCTTTTGGAATAAGCAAAATTATTTTGCGCACCCGAAGTGGGCAGCCGCATTTTTAGCGGAAACCACGCCGATTTCGTTATATCCGGGCTGGAAATAATGGATTCCGTTATGGACGTCCGAAATCTTTTCGGGGAGCGGATAACCGGTATATTCATGCCGGCCCCAAGCAAGACCGCTGTTGAAGCCGCGGTCTTGCCTTTTTTCATTAAGAGAGAGAGAATTCAGGGGATATTTCAGTTGATTGCCTTTGCGATTATGAAACCGGAGGCATAAGAGCCCACAACGAATTTTGAGACCTTTTTCGAGCTCATATCCAGACCGCTTCCAACAGGCCGAAACTCAAAACGATTATAAGAAATGCCGGGAATAGATTTATCCCCGGCACTTCTGCAATTTTCATGAGTTCAAGGAGACGCTTTCGCTTCTTTATTTGGTCTTAAATTTCTTGAGGATGAAGAAGATTGCTGCGGCACCGGCGGCAAGAATAGCGACGGAGACAACGATACCGACGACCATACTGACACCGGAAGGATCCTCTGCAGGATCAGCGTCATCCGTCACAGAGGGAGCGACGTTGGAGTCGGATCCGGTGGCAACGTTGGAATCGGAGCCGGTGGCGACGTTGGAATCGGTGTTTCCATCGGGAACGACGTCCGTGGTGGCGTCCGAACCATCGGTAGTATCGGTGGTATCGGTGGTGGTGCCGGAGGTCTCATCGGAGGAGGTGTCGGTGGAGGCAGGGGGAGTGTCCTCCACGGGGCCGTCTCTCAGGATCAGCTCGGCGACGAGGAGGTTATGGTCGGACAGATCTCTGCGGTCACACTCAACGCTGACGATCTGGATGTTGGGGCTGACGACGATATTGTCGATGCACATATTACCCCAGGAAGAGGGAGTATCGAAGTGAGTCCAGGTTCTGAACTTACCGAATGCCCCGGCGTTGGCAACCTTGTAGCCGGCATCGGTAAAGTCTTTGAATTCGTAGGTGGAGTAGGCATTGAAGTCACCGAACATGATGACGTACTCTTCCTTCTTCATGACTTCGATCAACTCGGCGAATTCGGACTTACGGGCAATCGTGGCGTCAGTCTGGATGGAGCAGTGGGCGTTGATCACACAGACCTTTTTGCCGTTGATCATGGTATAACCCTTGACGTAAGAACGGCTGGAGTCCTTCTTGTGAGGAACGACGGTGAGATCGGTGATCTCCATCTTGGAAGCGAAGTGCTTCATTGCGGGGAAAGTATACTGATAGGGATACTTATAGGAGAAGACGAGTTCTTCAGCGGTAAATTTGTTGGCACGGTCGAAATATTCAAGATATTCCTGACCACCGATGATGTCGAGCTCGTGATCGTCGAGCATATCCTTCCACTTGGCAAGGACTTCATCAACCTTTTCATCGGGAACGTACTTGGTTCCGCCGTCGTTCCAGAGACCGTAGTTCATGGTACCGACCTTGATGTGATCGGAGGAATGGATACAGGTAGCGCCGAGCTTATTCCACAGGACATCGGTGATCTCGCCGCCGCCGGTAGTGTAAGCGGTGATGCGCAGCTCGGTGGGAACCTTGCCGTTCTTTTCGGTGATAGTGATCTTACCGTTCTTGGTGATCGTGTCGTGGCCGAAGTCCTTCAGCTCGCCGTTCTTATCGTAATAATAAACGGAAAATCCGAAGTTGGAGTCCTTGAAGTTGAATTCGAAGGTATCGTTCAGCTCGCAGGGGATGACGGCGTAGCGACTGTTCTTAGCGGTGTGAACGGCGTTATCGTAGTAAGCGCCCGGAAGCCATTTCGCGCTGGCAAGGCAGTTCTTGCCGGGAGCGGTGTTGGACAGCTCGTATTTTTCATCGGACAGAAGGCAGACAGCATCAAAGGTACTCCACATAGCCTCCGAGATCACGCTGTCGGGCTTGGGGCAGGTAGTGATGCGCAGCTGCGTGGGCATTCTGCCGTTGACGGGCTTAATAATGTACTGGGAGCCGGAGACCAGCTCAATGTAAGTACCGTTGATGGAGCCGTTTTCATCGGCGGGGTAGACCCAAATGGTCCACTTAAGGGGAACGAGGAACTCGTAGATCTGACCGGGCTCAACGTCGAGGACGGTATATCTGCGGGTTTCAGAAAGGTTGGTGTTGGGGGTGGCGGTGTCATAGAAGGCACCCTTGTTCCACTTGTCTCTGGGGATGATATTCTTGCTCAGATCAACTTTAAGTTTAGTAAGCTTAATACCGTGATCACTCCACATCTTATCCGTAATATCGGCTACTTTGGGCTGAGAATAGACCGAAACGCGAAGATGAGTGGCAACCCGTCCGTTGATGGTGCTGACGGTGTAAACACCACCGTTCTTACCGGCAAAGTAAGAGGCGGAATCAATAACGCCATTCTCGTCGGCAGGATAGCACCACATACCCCATTTGGAGGGAAGGGTGAACTGGATCACGTCACCGAGCTCAAGGCCGCTGATGACGGCGTAACGGCTCTTCTGGGTGATGACAGCCTGGGACTCCGGCTGATCGTAAAGCTGACCGACTTTCCAGTTGATCTGGATGTCGGAGGATTCGCCGATCGCGGCTTCAGACTGCAGCGACGAAAACGCGGGGACGATTCCGATAGCGACAGCCAAAACCAGAGCGAGAGCAAAAATCTTTTTCATACATACACTCCTCGTTTTTTTCTTAAAGACAGGGTCTTTCTTTTATAATACAGTAAAAATCGTAAGAAATCAAGTGTTTTTTTTGCCTTTTTTTAGGACGTTCTTGACACCGTGCGAAAAAAGGGGCATTTTCACGAAAAAAGCACCGGAAAACGGAGAACCGTTTTCCGGTGCAACGATACGTTACCGTATTTCGTTTAATTTCTTACGCTCAGATCTCGCGCTTTTTCCGGAGAACAACAACGCCGGAAACGAGAGCCACGGAGCTGATCAGAGCAACCATGGGCAGAGCGATGGAGAAATCAGAGGTCTTGGGATTCTCGGGAATAACGGGAGCAGAACCCGATGCAGCGGTCTTGGAGATCGTAACGTCAAAGGCCTTCCACATAGCTTCGCTGATAGAGCTATCGGGATTGGGGATAGCGGTGATGCGCAGGGTGGTGGGAGTTCTGCCGCTGACGGCCTTGACGGTATATTCCTGACCGTTCTTCACCTGGAAGTAGTTGATGGCACCGACTTCGTCAGCGGGGTAAACCCAAATATTCCACTTGTTGCTGGGCAGGTTGAACTTGATCACGTCGCCTTCAGCAACTTCCATAACGGTGTATCTGCGGGTGGTAGCAAGAGAGGTGTTGGGAGAGGGAGTGTCATAGAAGGCACCCTTATTCCAGATAAGGCCGCTGGCATCGGGCTTGTTGCCTCCGTCTTCCTCTTCCTGACCTTCGAAGGGAACGTTGCGGGAAATCTGGAAATCAAAGTTCCACTGATTGTCTTCCATCTCGCGGTCGGGATTGGGAACAGCGGTCACGTAGACCTTGGTGGGAGTTCTGCCGCTGACAGCATCCATGGTGTAGACGGAATCGATTTCGCACGCATCGTAATACTTGATGTAGCCGGCATCGTCATAAGCATAAAGCCAGAGAGTCCAGTTTTCAGAGGGCATCTTAAAGTACAGCTTATCGCCGCCCTTAACAGCAATCTCGGTATAACGACGGGTAACGGGGAGATCCTTGAAGGTATCGTACATAGCACCCTTGTTCCAGGTCAGATCTTCCAGGACGCCGTCCTGAAGGGGAGTATCATCGTCATCGGTAGGACGGGTGACCTTGACGTCGAGGGTAGCCAGATCAGCCTTGGAGATAGCACCATCCTGCTTGGGGCACAGGGTCAGACGAAGGGTGTCAACACCGGTGGGAACGACGTATTCAAAGCCGTCGGTCAGGGTCTTGTAGCCGGAACCGGTAACGTAGTTGTCACCATTGGCAGCGTAGAGATAGATGTTCCACTTGGAGGTGTCGAAATTGAAGACGAGAGTCTCGCCTTCCTGGCAATCAATTTCGGTGTACTTACGGGACTTGTACTGAATGCCGGTAAGGTCGGGACCGTTGTCGTCCGGAGCGTCGTACTTGGAGCCGGGAGCCCAAACGTTACCGCTGGCATCCGTCACGTGACCGTAAAGAGTAACGGAAGCGGTGAAGTTAGCCCACTGAGCAGCAGAAATACCGGGGTCACCAGCCTGTTCCTGGGTACGGAAGGTGGTGATCAGAAGCTTTTCGGGAACTCTGCCAGCAACGTCCTTAACCTCGAAGAGGTAGGATGCCTCTTTGATTTCGATCCAGGTCTTGGCGCCATCGTTGATCATAATCTGACCGTTGGCATCGATACCATAGATCCAGAAGCCCCAGAATTCGCTGTTGTTGGCGATTTCAAGAACGTCGCCCTTCTGGCAATCAAGGATCAGGTGTCTGCGGGTGGTTTCGGTGTTCGCAGTAACGGTGCCGTTGTAGTTCGCACCATTAAGCCAGTAGTTTCCGTCAGCGGCATAGCCGGTATTGGAAACAACAGAAACCTTAAGGTCAAACTGAGCCCACATTTGATCGGAAATGTTGCTGTCTTTTCTTTCACCGGCGGCCTCGTCATAGAACGAGGGAGCAACGGTCAGACGCAGGGTGGTGGGAGTTCTTTCACCGATCTTAGCGACGGTGTAGGTCTTGCTGATGGCCTGATTAGAAGTATTCTTATCAGCCTTCAGTTCAAGGTAACCGCTATCGGTGATGTAACCGTTCTCATCAGCGGCATAAGCCCAAAGAGTCCAGTTACCGGTGGGGGATGCAAAGGTGATAACGTCACCTTCGTTGCATTTGATGGTAGTGAATTTGCGATTGGCGCTACCGACGGTGGGGGCAGCACCGGAGTAGAAGCTACCGTTCTGCCAATCGAGGGTAACTTCGCGGCCGGTTTCCTCGGCACCGGTGGTAAGACCGGCGAACAGACCGAAGACCAACGCCATGCACAGAGCGAGTGCAAAAAGTTTTTTCATAAAAAATCCTCCTTTTTTCTTTTAGGGTATTGATTTTCCCTTAAAAATATGATACAATAAAAAAAAGAAAATTTCAACTGGTATTATTGCCTATTTTTCGGACTATATTGACAAGGAGTATTTTTTCATGCAAAGATACGAGGCTCACACCATCGCAGAGCAGGAAACCCCATTCATCTTCGCAAACACATCCCACACCCGGGAGGGACATAGTTCCTGCATCTGCAACTGGCACGAAAACGTTGAAATTCTGTTCATTACGAAGGGGGAGGGAACCTTTCGGCTGGAGGACAACGAATATCCGGTGAAGGCCGGAGACATCTGCGTGGTCAATATGAACCAAATCCACGATATCTATTCCAATGAGAAGGATTGGATGCGGTATAGCTTTCTGATCATCGACCGGACGTTTTTCCTGCAGAACGGCTTGGACAGCAACAACCTTCGCTTTCAGCCCCTGATCCGGGACGAAAAGATTCTTCAACTGCTGAATGAATTTGAAAAAGAATATTTGTCTGACGAAGGAACCCCTTACCGCACCCAGCAGCTGAGATGCATTGTCCTGCAGATCATTCTGAAATTCTGCAAGGAATACAGTGCCACCACTCCCCTTCCGAAATCCGATAAAAGAATCCACTCCTCGATCAAAAGAATCATCGGTATTATTCAAAAGGAAAGCCATACCGACATCTCTTTGGACAAAATCGCAAGGGCGGAGGGGTGGAACAAGTGTTATCTGGCCCGGGAATTCCGGAGATATACCGGACAGTCCATGATATCGTTCCTGCACGCGGTGCGATGCGAAAAGGCAAAGACACTGTTAACGGAGAGCACGATGAACATCGGAGAAATCGGGCGGACCTGCGGATTTAACGATCAGACCTATTTCACAAGGACCTTCCGCGGGCACACCGGGAAAACGCCGGGAGAATACCGGAAAGCACGGGCAGCCAAGCATCAGAAGGATATAAAATAAGGAACACAAGAAAAAAGTCCACCTGGAAATTTCAGGTGGACTTTCGTTATCAATTCATTCCGGAAGAAAAAGAACGTCCGTCTCTCCCCTTTCCGGGATCATGGGATGAGAAGATTGAGAAGAGCGTACATAAGAGGGATGGTTACGACGCAGAGGGTGTGGGAGATCATGGCCATGGAGGCGCCGGTGGAGGTGTCGCCACCGTAGGCCGCGGGGAAAACCACGGTATTTAATCCCAAAGGCGTACCGAAGGCAAAAAGGGTCAGCACCAGCACCTGCTTATCCGCCTTCAAAAGCATCAAAAGGCCGATAAAGAGGGCGGGAAGCAGGATCAACCGCAGGAAGGACGCCAGATAGATCCTCTTTTTGGTCAGCAGCTTTTTCAGATCGTAACCGCCGATGACGAAGCCGGTCAGGATCATGGCAAGAGGCCCCATGCAGGCGGCGCAGTTTCCGATGGTGGTGGTAATAAAGGAAGGGATATACTGCGTAATTCCCGTAAGGCCAAGAAAGGCACCGACCAGAATCGAAATGAAGATGGGATTCAGCAGAGATTTCAGGGGATTCTGCTTCTTCTCCCCCTTCGGGATCAGAATCACGAGCCCCCAGGTATAGACCGCCACGTTGATCGGCAGAATGTAGAGCATATAGGGATAAAGAGCATCGTCGCCGAGAATGGCGGGGACGATTGCGTTGCCCATAAAGGAAAAATTTCCGAAGGTCAAAGCATACTTATAAATATTCCGCTCGTAATCCCCCTTGGCAAAGACCCGGGAAAGGGGCAGGGAAATACAAAGCGCCACCGCGAAAACGATAAAGCAATAGATAATACACCGATACTGGTCCCGGATGGAGGCTACGGTGCAATAACGCATAAAGGTATTGATGACGAGGGCGGGGACGAGAAAATAATTCTCCAGCTTCGACAGCACGGTCGCGGCGTTGTCGGGAATCAGCTTTTTCTTATTGGCTACGTAACCGATGACCATGCACAAAAACATGACGAGCATGGGAGAAAGGGTAGCCCGAAAGGTATCAAACATAATATACTCCGTACACGATTAAACGGCACGACCCAATGGGATCGTGCCGTTCGTTTGGCATGAGGTGAAATTACTTCAGTTCAACCTTAGCGCCGGCAGCTTCGAGAGCTTCCTTAGCGGCTTCGGCATCAGCCTTGGAAACCTTCTCCTTGACAGCCTTGGGAGCGTTGTCAACGATTTCCTTGGATTCCTTCAGGCCCAGGCCGGTGATTTCACGGACGACCTTGATAACGCCCATCTTGGAAGCGCCAACGTCAGCGAGGATGACGTCGAATTCATCCTTCTCAGCAGCGGCGGGAGCGTCACCGGCGGGAGCGGCGGCAACGACGGTAGCAGCAGCGGCGGAAACGCCGAAAGCTTCTTCGATTTCCTTTACGAGTTCAGCAACTTCGAGAATAGTAAGGGTCTTGAGTTCTTCAACAATGTTAGTGATCTTTTCGCTAGCCATTTTAAATTTCCTCCTGAATAGTTAAGATTTTAATTTGCGTGACGATGACTAAAATCACGCTTCGGTGGTTTCGGTTGCGGGTTCGGACATTTTTTCGACGTACTGATTCAACACCACAGCCAGGTTGCGGGTAGAAGCCTGGAGAACGTACATAAGGTTGACCAGAGACTGTTCCTTGCTGGGAACGGCCGCAAGAGCCTTAACGCCGTTTTCGTCCATCACTTCGCCATCACAGAAGCCGGCTTTGATCTTGAAGTTTTCGTGATCCTTCGCAAATTTGCAAAGAATCTTTGCGGGAGCGAGGACGTCGTCGGTAGCGGTAGCCAGAGCGGTGGTACCCTCCATATGAACGTCGAGGGCCTCGTAACCGACGTTCTTAAGAGCGAACTTGGTCAGAGTGTTCTTGACGACGGTGTACTCAACGCCGGCGGCACGCAGCTCGCGACGAAGCTGAGTATCGTCAGCGACGTTGATGCCGCTGTAATCAACGAACACACCGGCTTTCGCGCCCTGAAGACGCTCGGTGATCTGGTTGACGACCTGCTTCTTGGATTCAAGAATCTTTTCACTTGCCATTATTTTCACCTCCGAGAAAAGACGTGGACAACAAAAAATGCTCTTTTGCACCAAACGAGGAGCAAAAGAGCATGACAAGCCGGAGCACGGCTTTTATCCTTTATTTGCATCCTCGATAGGCATATTTCAGCTTCAAAAGCACCTATTGTCTTAGGAACCTGCATATTATAGCATACTTTCCGGGGATTGTCAAGAGAAATACTGCGGAATTTGCTTTTTTGTCAAAATTTCCATGGTCAGGCGGGTGCGGTGCACCGAAAAATCCACGCCGCCGGGAACTTCCGCAGGGCGCTGAGAGACCCGGTAATAATATCGGTTCCTCCCCTGCAGCTGTCCGTCGGCGCCGAGAGACACGAAATCTCCCTTCCCGTCGAAGATGAGATGATCCAGCAGCGCCGAGCCGCATTCCTGAAGGAATCCGGCCAGCAGATCGGTGGTGACCATATCGGATTCCGAGGGAAGGGCAACGCCGGAGGGGTGATTGTGGGCAAGGACGATAGAACAGGGATGGTGCCGCACCACGAAGGAGTTCAAAACCGACGTATTGATGACGGAAGAATTGAAATCGCCTTCTCCGATGATGCGGGTCCCCTTTTCCTTTCCCTTTTCATCAAGGGCAATGGCCAGGACCTGCTCGTCCCGCATTCCCAGAAAATAGGGCAGATAGCGGACGCCGAGACGACCGGGATCGTAGGCACCGGGCGTGAGTGTAAAGCGCTCCGAAAGATAACGGCGAAAAACCTCCAGAAGAACGGGAAGAAGCTGAGACGAGGTCTCCCCCATTCCCGGAACCTGCCGGATCTCCTCCGGATCGGCGTTCACCAGAGCGGAGACCGAACCGAAGCGGTTCAGAAGATCGTGAGCGAGGGCGTTGGTATCTTTTTGAGGAATCGCGTAAAACAGAAGCAATTCGATCAGCTCGTGATCCTCCAGGCTTCCGGGATTCTCCGAAAATCGGCGCCGAAGCCGTTGACGGTGGCCGCCGTGAGAGTGCGTATAAGGCATAGATCCATCCTTTTCAATATCTGTTTAGTCAAAAGGGAAAATCAACCGATATCGTGCTTATCCACGAAGGTGACCAGGGGTTCGGAGACGGAATCGTATTCCAGAACGACGATCTCGTTCTCCCCTTCCTTCAGAACGGGAGCGGGAACGTAAAGGGTCTTCTGAGGCCCCCGGGAGAGCCAGTACCGTCCCAGATTGAAGCCGTTGATCCAGACCGAGCCGTGCTCGAAGCCGGTCAGCTCCAGGTAGGTATCCTTCGGCGCCCCGTCGATCGTCAGAGTTCCACGGAAGAAGGCGGGCAGCTCGCAGGACACGCCGTCTTCATAGGTGAGGGCGGAAAGATCGTCCAGCTCCATAGGCCAGACCTCCCAGCCGAAGAGGTGCTGATTGATGGGACAGGTACAGACGCTGTCGGTAATCCCTTTTTCATCGTGGAGATAGGGGCCGAAATTGATGCGTCCCATGTTTTCAACGATAATCTCGAGGACGTTATCCTCCTCGGGGAAGGCAGCGGGAACGTTGTAGGATTCGTCGTTGCGGTAGACGGTGGCCACCCGCTTGCCGTTGACGAAGACGTGGGCCCGGTCGTGGACGTCCCGGAGAATCAGGTGCTTCAGGGAATCCATTCGGGGGGCGTGGGTGCGATAGAGAATGGCGCCGCCGTTCTGCCCGTACTGCTCCATGGGGAGGATGGGTCTCGACGTTTGCTTCTCCGCCAGAAGATCGGCGGAAAGGCGCAGGGGGGCGGATTCGGTCAGAAGCACCTTGCCGTAGGCAGCCACGGGTGCAGGCGGGAATTCCCCGTAGGTATCCTCATCCTCCCGATAATCCTTGAGAAGCTTCCGGAGAAGCTGATATTTTTTGGTAATATTGCCTTCCTCGGTGAGAGGAGCGCAATAATCGTAGCTGGTGACGGTGGGCAGGTATTCCCGGTCGCCGTTGCAGTTGGCGCCGTTCATGAAGCCGAAATTGGTGCCGCCGTGGAACATATAGAAATTGACGGAGGCGCCCATATCCAGCATCTCCTTAAAGCAAGCCACCGCTTCCTCCGGCTCCCGGACGTGGTGCTCCTCGCCCCAATGATCGAACCAGCCGTTCCAGTATTCGGCGCACATTTTGGGGCCGAAGAAGGTGGGATAGGAGGTCAGCTCGTCAAAGCGTTCCCGGGGCTTGGAGCCGAAATTCCCGGTTTTGAACACGTGGGGAAGGGTTCCGCCGTGGAGATACATATGATTGGTCCCGTCGGAGGTGAACAACGTAATATCCAGACCGTATTCCCGCATTTTACGCTCCAGGAAAGCCAGATATTCCTTATCGTTGCCGTAAGAGCCGTATTCGTTCTCGATCTGGCACATAATGACAGGGCCGCCTTGAGTACATTGGAGGGCGGCAAGCCTGGGGATGAGAACGCTGAAATATTCGTCAACCTTTTCAAGATATTTCTCATCGTAACAGCGCAGGGAAATATTGCGGTCCTTGAGAAGCCATGCGGGAAGACCGCCGAATTCCCATTCTGCGCAGATATACTGGCTGGGACGGACGATGACGTGAAGGCCGCATTCCCCGGCGGTGCGGATAAACCGCTCCACGTCGGCAATTCCTTCGAAATTGAACTGCCCTTCCTTGGGCTCGTGAAGATTCCAGGGGATATAGGTTTCCACGGTGTTAAAACCGCAGGCCTTCAGCTTGGTCAGCCGATCCTTCCAATATTCCGGAACGGTGCGGAAATAGTGAATGGCACCGGAAATGAGCCGGATGGGTTTCCCGTCCAGTTCAAAGCGGTCGTCTTTGATGAGAAACTCAGACATAATACGTCCTCCTCACGGGCAGTGTTTCACCCCTCCGAAAAATACGAAGGGGTGAATTATAATTATATTGTACTGAATTTACCGGGGGTTGTCAAGGGATTTTGCAATTAGTTCAAAAAATCGTGGTTGAGGGTAATCTTGAAATCCTTCTCGATGGCCAGCAGATGCTCGTCGGTGATGGTCTGTAGGACGGGCATTCCGGTGTGGAGGATATTCAGGTAGATCTGTGCGGATTTTTCCACGGTGTGCATCAGACCGAAGGTATTGTCAAAATCGGTGGAAGCGGCGAAAATACCGTGATGCGCCCAGATGGCAACGTCAAACTCCTTCATGTAATCGCTGGTAACCTTGGCAATGTCCAGACCGCCGGGCATCATCCAGGGAATGACGGCAACGCCGTGGGGGAAGATGATGGGACATTCGGTCATGGTGCACCACAGGGCCCGGGAGAAGGTCTTGTTATCCAAAGGAAGGACAAAGGTAAGGGCGATAACCCCCACGGGATGGCAATGATAAATGGTACGGTATTCGGGATTGGCGGCCTTCTTGACGGAATGGTTCACCAGATGGCTGGGGAATTCGCTGGTGGGCCGGTCTTTGCCTTCGTTCAGACCCCAGACGAGACGGTAGGCGTCGCCCTTATCGTTGATTTCGGCAATGCCGATGGCCAATTCGGGAGAAACGGTGAAATTCTGGAAGAATTTACCGGTACCGGTGGTGAGGAAATATTCGCCGGCCAGGTTGGCGACGGTCATCCCCAGAGAGATCCATTCGCCGGGAGCGTAGAAATAGGGACGGCAGTCTTCCACTTCCTCGGCCTTCATACGGTAGGTGAGGTTTCCGCCGTTGCGCTCGTGCCAGCCCTGCTTCCAGCCTTCGTTTCCGAGGCGGATGTAGCCCTGCATTACGTTGGTATCAAAAATAGACATGATCAAAAATCTCCTTTATTATATAATCAAACGCGCTTGAGAAGAACGTTCTTTTCGTATTCCCGGACGTCGTCGAGCCATTCACCGCCGACGGCAACGCCGTTTCTGCGGCAGTATTCGGCCCAGATATCCCCGTAGGGCAGGGTCTTGGCTTCTTCGGTATAGACCAGAATATCGGTGAAATTGCCTTCGTCCTGGGCCTTCTTCAGGTTGGGCTGAAGCAGAGCGAAGAGCAGAGCCTTCTGCATATTGCGGGTACCGACGGCCCAGGCAGCGATGCGGTTGATGCTGGCGTCGAAGAAGTCGAGGCCGATGAGCACCTTTTCGGTGGCGTCGTTACGGACGATCTCCTTGGCAATCTCCTTCAGCTCGTCGTCGAAGATCACCACGTGGTCGGAGTCCCAACGGACGGGACGGGAGACGTGGAGGGGGATCTTATCGAAGAAGGGCAGGAGCGCGGGGATCTTATCGCTGACCACTTCGGTGGGATGGAAATGACCGTTATCCAGCAGATAGTAAACGCCGGGATGGGAGGCGGCGTAAGAGACGTAGAATTCGCCGGAGCCGACGGTGTAAGATTCCACGCCGATGCCGAAGACCTTGCTTTCCACGCAGTCAACGACGCCCTCCAGCTTTTCCGCAAAGACCTGATCGAGGGCGTCCTTCAGCCGCATCCGGGGGCCGAGACGGTCGGCGGGGATATCCTTATATCCGTCGGGAATCCAGACGTTGACCAGGCAATGGGTATTCAGCTCCTTGGCAAAATAAGCGGCGATACGGCGGCAGGCAATGCAATGACGGATCCAGAAATTGCGGATCTCGTCGTTGGGATGGGACAGCGTCAGCCCGTCGGCGGCCATGGGATGGGAGAAGCAGGTGGGGTTGAAATCCAGACCGACGTCGTGCTTCTTGGCAAATTCCACCCATTTGGCGAAGTGCTTGGGTTCAAGGGCGTCCCGGTCCACGAATTCGCCGTCCTCGAAGATGGCGTAAGAGGCGTGAAGATTGAGGCGCTTTTTGCCGGGGATGATCTTGTAGGCCACTTCCAGGTCGGCCATCAGCTCCTCGGGAGTACGGGCGCGGCCGGGATAATTACCGGTGGTCTGGATGCCGCCGGAAAGACCGGCGTCGGGACGGTCGAAGCCGTTGACGTCGTCCCCCTGCCAGCAATGCATGCTGATCGGAATATTTTTGAGGGTTTCCAGAGCTTTTTCGGGATCGATTCCCAGGGCGAGGTACTGTTCTTTTGCACTTTCGTAGCGGTTCATATCTTATTCTCCTTCGTAGGTTTTCAATTCAAAGCTGTCGGCCACGGCCTTACGGGCGCTCGTTATATCGGTATAGACTCCTTCCCCGATCATCTGGGAAAGGATATTGCCGATGGAAGAACACTCGGTAGGCCCGGCAAGAACGGGAACACCGCAGGCCTTGGCGGTAAGCCCGTCGAGATATTCGTCCCGGCTGCCGCCGCCGACGATATGGATGCATTCAATGGGCTGACCGGTGATCTCCTTGAGCAGGTTGAAATATTTGGCGTAGGCGGAAGAAAGGCCGGCGTAGATGGCCTGCATGATCTCCCCGACGGTGGAAGGAACGGGCTGACCGGAATCCCGGCAATATTCCTTAATCTCGGTGATCATACTTTCCGGGGCGAGGAAGCGGGGGTCGCAGACGTCCACAACGGAGGGGAAATCCTTGGCTTCCATGGCCATATCGGCCAACTGACCGAAGGAATATTTCTTATCCAGCTCCCGGCGGACCGACTGCACGAACCACATCCCGTTGATATTGCGCAAATAACGGATCCGGCCGCCGCAGGCGCCTTCGTTGGTGAACATGGCTTCGAACCCGGCCTTGGAGGTGTTGGCCCGATCCAGCTCGGTTCCGAAGATGGACCAGGTCCCGCTGGAGATATAGACCACGTTTTCCTTGACCGTGGGGACGGCCAGGACGGCGGAGGCGGTATCGTGGCTGGCGGCAAGGATCACCCGGCAGGAGAAGCCAACCTTTTCGGCGATCTCTTCCTTCAGAACGCCCACCTCACGGCAGGGCTGATGGGGGGCGGCGAAGGCTTCCTTGGGAAAACCGATCAGATCGAGGATCTTTTCATCCCAGGTCCCGGTCTCGCAGTTGATCATATTGGTGGTGGTGGCGTTGGTATATTCGTTCATCTTCACGCCGGTCAAAAGGAAATTGAGGTATTCGGGGAGCATGAGGAAGGTTTTGGTGCGGGCGGCAATCTCCGGCTCCCGCAGTTTGGTCTCGTACAACTGAAAAAGGGTGTTGATCGCCTGCGCCTGGCACCCGGTGCGGGCGTACAGCTCTTCCTCGGACATGAGGGCGAAGAATTTTTCGGGGATGCCGACGGTTCGGCTGTCCCGGTAGGCGTAGGTCTCCCCCAGCACCCGGTCTTTTTCATCGAGAAGGGCGTAATCCACGCCCCAGGTATCGATGGCCATGGTAACGGGGATCTTGCCGATATCCTTGCAATGACGCAGACCGTTGACGATCTGGGTGAAAAGCCGGTCGTAATCCCAGCACAGGTGGCCGTCTCTGCGGACGACGTTGTTTTCAAAACGGTAGACTTCCTCCAGAACGATCTTTCCGTTTTCCAGGCCGCCCAAAATCAGCCGGCCGCTGGATGCGCCGAGATCGACGGCGAGATGGTACTGTTTCAATAGATTCCCTCCGTATCCTTCGCTTTTCCGCACCGCCGCCCGATATTCTGCGGGAGAGGTCTTCATGACCCGGCGAAAGGCGCGGTTAAAGCTTGATTTTGTATTGAATCCGCTCTGCATTGCAACGTCGAGAACGGAAGCTTGCGTATTTTTCAGAAGGGCCGTAGCGTAGGCGACCCGTTTCAGAAGGACGTATTCCCAGGGCGAAACGCCGTTCAGATCCCGGAAGACCTTCATAAAGTAGCTTTTGCTCATTCCGGCAGCCTCGGCGGCCTCGTCCACCGTAACGGCCTCCCGGAAATTTGCGTTGAGATACCGCATTCCCCGTTCGGCGTCGGAAACGCCGCGGGTACCGGAGCGGGTGCGGTCGGGATAATCGTAATGCCGCAAAAGAAGCGTCAGCACCTGCATCGTCAGCGCCCGTGCCTCCAGATCGGAAAAGGGCTCCTCCTCCGATACGGCGGCGGCAATGCGCTCCATCAATCCCCCGACGGTAGCGTTGGCGGGATTGGCTCGGGGCAAGCGGGCGGAAACGCCGGCGGTGGGGCGTAAAAGAAAGGAAACGCACCGGAAATCGTAGGATCCCTCGGCGCCGTCCCAGATAAAGCGGGGGTCGAAGCGGATCTGCAGAAAGCGAAACTCCGGCTCGGCGGCCCGGAAGGAGTGGGCGGCGTGCCCGGGAAACACGAACAGATCCCCCGGCAGAGCGTCGGCCTCAGCCTTATCCGAAAGACAAATACCGACGCCGGATTGGATGCGAACCAGCTCGATCTCCGACCGGGAGGGCAGGGACAGATCCTTATCCTCTGGGGTCAGAGAATGCTCACAGACCTTAACGAGGAGATTTCCGTCGTCGGAAGCGATATGGGATTCCCGCAGGATCATAGGGCACCTTCTTTTCTTATTGTATCATACAAAGGAAGACAATTCAACCGAAATAGTATCGAATAGGGCGCAAATATTCTTTTCTTCCAGAGGGAGAAAAAGAATATAAACGCAATTTTCATTGATTCCATCGCCTTTTTCAGCAAAACGGAAAGGGAGAAAATCTTCTTTTCTTATATAATACCACAAAAGGGGGATTTTGTCAAGAAAAATCCCCGAAAAACCGGCAGGAGGCTTTTCGGGGATTGAATTTCAGTTGGGGCGGACCATGGTGGCAGGATAGATATACAGAGAGCCGTCCGCCATGGTCTTGATGCGATAGACGGAGCAATCCTTGTTCCACTGAACGGTATACCCTGCCCGGCGCAGCTCGGAGACGATGAGATAATGCTTTGCGGAGATGACGAGGTAATCGTAATGTCGGAGCATCTGTACGTCGGTGGCAATGCCGTATTCGGGATGGCGGAAATCCAGATCGAAGCAGATCCGGGTTTTCAGCTCGTACATCATCAGATAGTAATACAGATCCCGGCGTCCCCGCTCCCCGTTGCACATGGCGACCCGGGAATTACGAGGGATGATTTCAGCCGCCTGCTGCAGGGTATCCATAACCATACCCCGCTCGGTGGAGGCAAAATCCGGCCGGGAGATCAGTTGATACGCCCGGTTTGGGATCAAAGCGAAGAGCAGAA
The DNA here is from genome assembly GCA_045543655.1 of Eubacteriales bacterium. Classification (GTDB taxonomy): domain Bacteria; phylum Bacillota; class Clostridia; order Oscillospirales; family UBA644; genus RGIG995. Next base: position 5,334 of record JAZPXN010000033.1, on the reverse strand, counting down.
GAGACACGCAAAGGGGCAGCATTTTCAAGGCATAGGGATGTCGCTGAAGCACCTGGTCGAGAGCGGAGAACAGCCCGTCGCAAAGCATGGCGACGAAGAGGATCAGCGGCGTTACGGCATAGCGCTCGAAGGCCGCAAGATGGCGGGCTTCCCCGGTGGCCATAATGAAGGCGTACATAAACATCAATGCGCAAATATAACCGATCATCATACCGTTGGAAACGATCCATATCCGGCGCAGAGCGCGGCGGGGACGCCTTTTCAGACGCAAAAGAAGCAGGGCGACGAAGACCAGCAGATTCAGCAGCAGAAAGACGCTGACGTAGATCTGGGACAGGTCGGAGATCTTCTGCCACAACGTCTTGAGAAGCCCCAGATAAAAGGAACCGTCCCGCTCCGAAAAGGATTGCAGATTGTAGGAATTGGTAGCCGCGCCATAGGTCAGATCCCGGTAGATCTTCCATAAGAAATAGAAGCCGGCGGCTCCGGCAAAGGGTAGGAGAAAAGCCCATTTTTTCCGGCCGAGCGAGGCGTTTTTCCGGGCGTCGTAGGCAAAAAAGAGGAAGAAAAAGACCAAAAGAAGCACGGCGTTGCTCTTCATGAGAAGCAAAAGGATCATCATGGGGGTCTGCACGATCCAGGCGTACAAGGGATTCCCGTATTCTTCCCGCAAAAACCAGATGGCGACGGCAATAAAGCCGATCAGCGCGTCCACCAGCAGATTATAGACCTGCAGAGTTCCGTCGTCAAAGACCAAAAGGCAGGTCAGAACCAGCGCCAGGACGAGCGTTGCGAAAAAGCGAAAGGAGAACACCTTCCTGACCCGATAAAACAGAGACGAAAGCATAGCGCAGGAAAGCATTGCCTGCCCCATCAGGGCAACGTCCTCACTCCTGCCAACGAAGGAGCAAAACCAATATAGAAAGGAAGCGGAGGCGGGGGCGTAATCCCGAAAGACCACTACGGTCTTGGCGGTGGGAAACTCGTCGAAGGCCAGCATTTCCGACAGAACCGTCCCCCAATGGGAGAAATTATCGTAATGATAATAATGGGCCCCCCAAAGAATGGGAACGAAGACGGCGGAAGCAACGGCAAAAAACAGGACGCCCGGAGATAAGAAGGGAGCAAAGGAAAATTTCCGCAGAAGAGCCAACACGAAAAACAGAATCAACAGCCCAAGGCCTCCGAAATACAAAATCCACGCGGCGAGCTGAAGAAAATGGAACAAACCGAAAAAAAACAGCGTAACCGTCAAGGTTGCGGCAGTGACGGCGGGAAGAAACGCGGGGCGCAGTCCGGTCAGGCGGGAAACGAGGCAGATCCAGCCGCAGAAGGATGCGAGAAACGCAAGCCAGCGAAGGCAGGTAATAACGACCGTCATGATGCCGCTCCTTTCGTTTGATACCTTTATTGTATCACAAATCGGCGAAAATGTCAACTTAGAGAGAAAAAGATTGGGAAAAGGGGTTGAAAACGGGAAGAAACCGTGCTATAATAAAGAAAAAACGGAGGCGCCTTATGAGAATCAAAGCCGGAACATTTAATATTCAGCACGGAAAAGATTATCCGTATTTTCTGGATACGGGCAGAGAGCGCATTGATCTCGGCCTGATGGCAGAAACGGTAAGAAAGATGGACGTGGATTTCTGCGGGCTGAACGAGGTGCGGAATCAGACGGGCGCGGGGCTTTGCAATCAAGCGGAAGCCATCGCCGCGGAATTGGGGTGGCATTGGGCCTTCGTGCCGGCCATCGCCATCAAGCACGGATTTTACGGCAACGGAATCGTAAGCCGGTTCCCCATCCGGGAGGTTCGGGCAGTACCCATTCAAACCACGGCAAAAGAGCGGGACGGCGCCCCTCATTACGAGGACCGGGTGCTTCTGATCGCAACGCTGGAGGCCGAAGGGCGGGAGATCACCGTATTTTCCTGTCATTTCGGACTCAACGATATCGAGCAGGAAAAGGCGGTGCAGACCGTATTGCGGGAGGCGGAAGGGATCACCTCTCCCCTGCTTTTCATGGGAGATCTGAACCTGCAGCCGAAGGAGGAAAAAATCGCACGGCTGGCGGAAAAGCTGACCGATACGGCGGCGGTAGGCGCAGGCGATCTTCTGACCTTCCCATCGGCAGATCCGAACCGGAAGATCGATTATATCTTCGTAAAAAACGCAACGCCCCTGAGAAGCGAGGTCGTGCCGATCGTGGCGGCGGACCATTATCCGTTGCGGGCGGAAATCGAGATCTGAAACGAAAGAGTATTTTCGAACGTCTCTATTTTACCGCAGAAAAGTGACGCTGCGGTGACTTTGGAATAACAATTCCGTCACCTTTCCTGCCCCGGAAGAAGAAAAAGACGCTGCTTGGGGCGAGAAGCATAAGAAACAAAAAGCAAAAGGACAGAGAGTGATTACCTCTGTCCTTTTCGTATTTTACTGATAGATCTTTCCGGCCATAAAATCCCGATACCCCTGCTCGAGGAGGATGACCCGGTACAAAGCAAGACCGGCGGCGAAAACGGGCACCGCGTAGGCGATGCATTCGACGACGATATAGGGGACGGGATAAAGGCCGACCAGCGTTCCAATGCTGCAGAAGGAGATGATGCACCACAATAAGGTTCCGGCACACATGATCACCGTAGAGGCCAGCCCCTTGTTCCGATGGAAGGAGACGGCGCAACCGAGATAGGCCAAAGCTCCGGCAAGGATCCACGAGGCGGCCCAGAAGGATTGCATGAGAGTCATCAGCTCCACGAAGACGATGAAGAAGGTCAGCAGATATTCGGAGGCGATGAGATAGAACCAAAAAGCGTGTCGGTTCAAGGCTTTTTTCAACTTTGTGGGAGCGTAATGATCCAGATAGACCTTGCGGGTGACGGTGGAAAGATCCACCACGTGGCCATCGGGAGAGTGGACGGTGCGATCCTGCTCGAATTTGACCATGCCCTTGTAGCGGTCGCCGAGAATCAGCGGAGCACCGCAGGCGCCGCAGGTGGGCTTCGTCCAGTCGCATTTGGCGCCGCAGGCGGGACAGAAGGAGCGGTTGAGGGCCTCGGTATTATCCTCGGGCAGATCCTCCGGCTTCCAGGTCAGATCCTCCTTGGTCAGGGAAATATTCATGCCCTTAAACTCTTCCTTGGAGACGTCTTCCTGCTTTTTCTTCCGGAACAGGGCGATAAACCAATTCCAGAACCGGCCGAGCAGCACCACGTAGGTACGGAAGGACAAAGCCATTTTGGGAGCCACGCGATAAAGATAAAAATACCACAAAAGAAACAGAGCGGCACCCACGATGACAACCACGGAGACCACGAGGGTCACGACGGAGGCGACGGGAGGCTTGAAATCCTCCTTCAGCGCATCGTGAAGATTGGCGCGCAGGACGCGGTCGGCAACGCCCCGGTCGGGGCCTTCGTCGAGAACGTCCCTCAGGGCGGCGATGGAATCCTTGGACAGAAGCCGGACGGGCGTCCTCCCGGAAGAACCGTAAACGTCTCCAAGCCAGGTCATATCACCGTAGGACAATTCTTTATGTTCATAGTAATAATATTTGTACTTTTTCTGCAGAATCACGCCGACGGGGCGGGCCAAGGTGTCGGTGGCGTCGTAGCCGTAGACGATATAATGCTTGGAGGAATGGAAATCGGACAAGGAAAATTCATCCTCTTCCGCAAGAGCGTCTTCGGAAAAGATTTTACCGGGAATTTGGTAGCCTTCGGTAAATTCCGTGTTAAACATGTAATAAGAAGCATACTTCCCGGCGGCAAAATCATCGACGTATTTTTCGTATTTTGCGGAAACGTAGACCTTCACGGGAGTCACGGGCCGGGATTCACCGGGAACTTCGCCGAAGGAAATGACGTTCTGGGAAAGCGAGGACGTGACCTGCGTGCGAGACACGCCGTTGGGAATCTCCTCTTTTTTTCCGTAAATATTATAAGACTCGGGGAAAAAGAAGGTATACTCCCCCGGATCGGCAAGAACGTAGGACCGCCCGCCGGCGCGCATGGTCTTCCCGTCTTCGGAAAATTTGACGGAGGGAGGCTTCTTCTTACTATCGCAGGAGGTAAAGCAGAGAAGAGCAAGGATCAACGTAAGGGAAAGGGTTAAAAGCTTTTTCATCGTAGGTCTCCTTTTTTATATTCGGCACGGAGAAAACAAAGGACGAGGACAAGAACGATTACGCCATTCAGCCGAGGAACCAGCGTGGTTGCGATCACGCATCGGTTCCAAAACCGGGAGGCGGCCTCGTACACGGCGGGCAGAAAATCGTTCCGGCAGGCCTCGGCGACCGAAGGCAGGGTCAAGGCGGTGGAGGAGTCAACCTCCTTCTCCTGCAGCCGGTCGAAGAGCTTGCGACCCTCCTTGTTAAATTCCCGGACGGAGGTGGGAAGGCCGCCGATGATTTTCACCCAGCCTCCGTCTCGCATCCGATTATAGTCATACTCTGCGTGATCGAAATAATAATATCGGTCTTTTGCCTTCAGAACAACCCCAACGGGGCGGGTAAAGGTCTCCGTTGCGTCGTATCCCCAGACCGTGCGCCATTGCATTTCACCCAACTTGGTGGCCTTGATCTCGGTGGGCTCGGCCTCCAGATACTTTTCGGTAAACAGATCGGAGGGGACGTCGGCCCGGGTATCCATTTTCCGGGAAAACAGAGCGTAAGAGCCGTAGATCCCGTTGCTGAAATCATTCAACGACGACAAGGCGTCGCCGGTAGCATAGACGGCAGAGATGGGGAAACTCTCTTCGGGCTCGTAATCCTCGGCAAAGGGATCCTCCTCCACAAGGGCGACGATCTGCCGATCGACGGAGGAAAGGACGGTATAAGCCTCTCGCCGGAAGATTTCACGCTGCTCGTAGACGCAAAATTCCGGGGGGACGAAAAGGGAATAATCGCCCGGCTCCACCGCCTGCAGAGTCACGGGGCCGCATCGGAGAGAAGAGAGATCCTCCGAAAAAGAGACGGTCGGAGTCCCGGAGCAGGACGCAAAGCACGCAAGCGTAAACAAAGCCGAAAACAGAACGACAACGAAGCGTTTCAACAAATACCCCTCCCAAAGCAGAATCACTGCAACATTATTATAACAGATATGACGAAATCTGTCAAGAGGGGGAATACGTGTCAACGATACCCAAGCCTATATCAAAAACAAGGATTTCGTCATCAAAACGAAGCGTCGCATATCGTCATTAGGCAGATATCATACCGAAGGGATATCACCCGTTCCCGGGAGAACGGATATCATTGAAAAAAACTCCTTGAAAAATCTCAAGGAGTTTTTTTCTGGCTCGTCTTTACAAAAAAGATTTCTATTCTATTAACACGAT